>NZ_JANQOM010000036.1 GCF_028289625.1 Winogradskyella sp.
ATGTAACTAAAATGCGTCAATATTGTAGAATTGAGTGGTAAATTGTCTCAACTACAAATTCAATTTTTTAACACTATTTTCGTTAGATTTGTATATTGACAAAAATTTAAAGTACACTTCACAATGGATAGAATACCAAGTGTCGATTTAAAAGATTTCTTATCTGACGACCCAAAACGAAAGCAAAAATTTATAGATGAAATTGGCAAGGCTTATCAGGAGATTGGCTTTGTGGCATTAAAAGGGCACTTTCTAGAAGATGAATTAGTAGACCGATTATATGGTGAGGTAAAGAATTTTTTCGATTTACCAATAGAGACAAAAGAAAGTTATGAAATTCCGGGCATTGGTGGTCAGCGTGGCTATGTGTCTTTTGGCAAAGAAAGTGCCAAAGGCAAAAAGGAAGGTGACCTTAAAGAGTTTTGGCATTTTGGACAATATGTAGAAGATGATGAGGAACGAAAAAAGGAATATCCCGCTAATGTAGAAGTCGAGGAACTTCCTGAATTCAACAATGTAGGAAAAGAGGCTTATCAAATGCTAGAAAAAACAGCAAAATATGTGTTAAGAGCTTTGGCATTACACTTGGATTTGGAAGAGACTTATTTTGATGCCTATATCCATAATGGCAATTCAATTTTAAGACCAATTCACTATCCGCCAATAAAAGAAGAACCAAAAAATGCAGTGCGTGCCGCTGCTCATGGTGATATTAACCTTATAACTTTATTAATGGGAGCACAAGGGCGTGGTTTACAGGTTCAACGCCATGATGGGGAATGGTTGGATGCCATTGCAGAACCCGATGAGTTAATGATTAATGTTGGCGATATGTTATCGAGACATACAAACAATAAACTAAAGTCTACAATACACCGTGTTGTTAATCCACCTCGCGAGCTTTGGGGAACTTCCCGCTACTCTATTCCTTTCTTTATGCATCCTATAAGCGAAATGAAATTAGATGTCCTAGATAGTTGCGTTGACAAGGATAACCCAAAGCAATTTGAAGATATCACAGCTGGGGAATTTTTAAATGAACGTTTGGTTGAACTGGGATTGGTAAAAAAATAGATGGATTTACAAGATCAACTAAAGAAATTATTTCCAGACCATGTATCTGATGAACCTACTGATG
The DNA here is from genome assembly GCF_028289625.1 of Winogradskyella sp. GTDB lineage: Bacteria > Bacteroidota > Bacteroidia > Flavobacteriales > Flavobacteriaceae > Winogradskyella. Next base: position 1,139 of record NZ_JANQOM010000036.1, read on the forward strand.
ATTCTCAAGATGCAAAAGGTGATATCTGGCTTCAGGATGAACCCATTATTTGCAAATACGAAAAACGTAAAGGCAAACCGATTACCATTTTAGAAGGCTATAATGGTGCTATGGGCGATTTCAAAAAACTAACAAAAGAACTGAAAACCAAGCTCAGTGTTGGTGGTAGCTTTAAAGATGATAAAATTATTATTCAGGGCGATTATCGTGATAAAATTATGACAATACTCAGAGATAAAGGTTTTAATGTAAAACGTGTCGGAGGCTAATTTATGACAAAACAGATTCTTCATATTACCAATGGTAATGCACTAACTGATTATTTAAGAGAGCTCGATTTTAAAGACGATATTTTAACATGGCAAGAAATGCTATGTGAAGGTCCGACAATTCCAGCTATAGCATCTGATGAATTTTTCGAAATACGAAGTCGATTTTTAAAGGAATATTACGATATCGAAGTAGATACTAATGAGCTCAAAGCAGAGCTTTCTAAACTAGATAATGTTGAAAACTATGATGAAATTCATTTATGGTTTGAATACGATCTCTTTTGCCACATCAACCTACTTGGTATTATCAATTTACTACACCAAAAAGAAATTGACAAACCACTTTATTTCATTTGCAGTGGACGTGTTGAAGGTGAAAAAAGCCTCAAAGGCTTGGGTGAATTGACACCAGAGCAGCTAATTGATCATTACAACAATCGTGTTTTACTTACTAATGAAGACAAGGAATTAACCATTACCTTATGGCGCACCTATTGTGGCAAAGATCATAATATTCTTAAACCTTATATTGTAACAGAATCTAGCTTTAAGTATATGAGTAATTGCTTAAAGGCCCATCTTAAGCGTTTTCCTCATCAAAAGAGTGGTTTGAGTGTTCTTGAAGATAATATACTAAGACTTGTTAGAGACAATGAAATAAAATCAAAACACCATCTATTGGGCTATAGCCTTAACTACCAAGGTTATTATGGCTTTGGGGATACCCAACACAGAAGACTCATAGAAAAACTGAGTATCTTTTTTGATGAAGATGAAGATAGCCTAAAGCTTAACAGAAAGGGACACGAAGCCCTAGTTAGAACGTATAATTTTGCCTCAGAGATCAATAATGATATGGTTTATGGTGGTGTTGAGCGCTTAGGGTTTCAGTTTAGTGTAGAGCAAAACAAACTTATAAAAACAGTGCTCCATGTCGATTAAAAATTCTGAGCTCATTTTAAATCCTGATGGTAGTGTCTATCATCTTAACTTAAAACCCGAGGACATCTCGGATACGATTATTTTTGTTGGTGATCAAGACCGTGTTGAGAAAATTACCAAACACTTTGAAAGCATTGAATTTAGTACGCAGAAACGAGAGTTTAAAACTCAAACGGGCTACTATAAAGACCGAAGAATAACTGTTATTTCAACAGGAATTGGCCCAGATAATATCGATATTGTTCTCAATGAGCTTGATGCCTTGGTTAATATTGACCTAAATACTCGTCAACCCAAAACAGAATTAACAAGTCTAAATATTATAAGAATTGGTACCTCAGGTTCTCTTCAAGCTGACATCCCAGTAGATGCCTTTGTGATGAGTACTCATGGTTTGGATGTCAATGGGATGCTTCATTTTTACCAAATCGATGGTATCAGTAATCCGGAAGTAGAAGATGCCTTCATTCAACATACCAATTGGGATAAAAATAAAGCACGACCTATCATTATAAATAACAGTAAGTATCTGCAAAAATATTTTGAAAGTGACCATATCTTTCAAGGCATGACAGGTACTGCTGGAGGATTCTATGGTCCTCAAGGTCGGGTCTTACGATTGCCCTTGCACGATGCGAATCTAAATTCGAAACTTGATAGTTTTAACTATAAGGCTTATCGGATTACTAATTTTGAAATGGAAACCTCTGTGATTTATGGTTTATCTAAATTGTTAGGTCACGAAGCTCTTTCGTTAAATGCCATTATCGCCAATAGAGCTACTGGTGGATTCAGTAAAGACCCAAAGAAAACCGTTGAAGAATTAATTCTATACGCCTTAGAGCGTATTGTTAATATTTAGCAAATACTGAGATTAGTGCACAGAAAATGAGAAAAGTAAATATAGGAGGTGTTCCTGAACATTTTAATTTAGCTTGGTACTTAACTTTAAAAAATGGTGAATATAAAGCAGAAGGCATTAATCTGAGGTGGCACGATTATTTTGGTGGTACTGGAGCCATGTGCAAAGGTCTACGCTCAGGAGATATTGATATTGCTGTTATTCTTACCGAAGGGATTATTAAGGATATTATAGACGGTAATCCTTCAAAGATAGTTCAAACCTTTGTCAGAACCCCTTTAATTTGGGGAATCCATGTGGCTGATGCATCTAAACTTGAAACTATTGATGACATCAAAGGGACTAAAGCAGCCATAAGCCGATATGGATCAGGATCACATTTAATGGCTTATGTCAATGCGACCAATAATGAATGGGATTTAGATACCGATCTTCATTTTGAAGTCGTAAATGACTTAAATGGCGCCATTGAAGGCCTAACAAATGGTGAGGCTGATTATTTTATGTGGGAAAAGTTTACTACTAAACCTTTAGTTGATGATGGAGTCTTTAGAAGAATAGGTGATTGCCCCTCACCTTGGCCCTGCTTTGTTATTGCGGTTAGAAACGAGTTCATTGAGAATCACCACAAGGATTTAAAAATAATATTAGATATTATTAATACAACTACTTCAGAATTTAAATCCATTCCAAGTATTGATAGAACCATTGCCAATCGTTATGAACAAGAACTAAAAGATGTGCAAGAATGGCTTTCATTAACTGAATGGTCTCAAGATTTGATTGATGAAAAGACCATACATAACGTTCAAAAACAACTTCACCAGCTAGATATTATACCTAAGATTGTTGACTATTCGGACTTAATTCTTAAGCTTTAGGCGTCTATTCTATTAAAAATATGGCGTTTAAAAGGATTTTTAGGGTCTTTTTTAAATTATTTTTTTGATTTCTAAAAATCGCTTAAACATCAGTAAACATCGATAAAAGACGTTAAATTCTGTTAAATATTTTTAAGTTAAATCCTACATTTTTTGTTGATAACTTTCGGTATTTCAAATTTTTAGTTACTTTTGTTTAAACCAAATCGATGCTATTACCATCAGAAAAAGACTAATATGATTTTAACAATTACTCTGATTCTATCTTTTTTAGTTGCTGTTAACTTTCTACTATTGATATTTAGTTGTAATAAAACACCTAAGAAAAAGGAAAGCAATAAACCACGTATTATTCGCACTGAAAAGCCTACACCTACTCTAGTTTCCAATCAATTGCCGGCAAACCGGCTTGCTGCAACAGGTAGTTAGTTTTACTGAAGTGCTTATTTCCAAACCAATAACCTCTGTTTGCACTTAGTGGTGATGGGTGTCCTGTTTCTAAAACAGAATTAGAAGCAGTGTTAATTATTTGTTTTTTCTTTTTTGCAAATCCACCCCAAAGTAAAAACACTATATTTTGCTTTCTTTCGCTTATGAGTTGAATTACTGCATTGGTAAACTGCTCCCAGCCTTTATTCTGGTGGCTTCCAGCTTGATGAGCCCGAACCGTAAGTGTAGCATTTAATAATAGGACCCCTTGCTCTGCCCATGGCATTAAATTACCTGTCTTAGGATAGGGAAAACCCAAATCTTGTTCTATTTCCCTAAAAATGTTTATTAAAGAAGGTGGATGAGGAATGCCCTTATTCACCGAAAAACAAAGGCCATTAGCTTGTCCGATACCATGATAAGGGTCTTGACCAATTATAACTACCTTAACATCTTCAAATGTACAATGATTAAAAGCATTAAAAATTTCTGAACCTTTAGGAAAGCATTTATGAGTGCTATATTCAGCTTTTACAAAGTCTACCAGATCCTTAAAATACGGCTTATTAAACTCTGGTTGTAAATGGGATTGCCAACTTGGATGAATGTCTACATTCATAAATAAAAATTTATTCAAAAATAAGAATAAGGAACGTAACTAGAGACGTTAGGCTTGTCACAACATTTAAACTAAATTTGCAGTTCTATAATTCACACTAAACATGATACGAATTCATGAAAAAACCCTAAAAGACTTAGAGTTTTTTACGGTTTTACAACAAATTGGAGAACATACACTTACAGCTTTAGGAAAAGAAGCTGTTATGGCTATACATCCTATTGCGGTTGAGGCTCAATTAATTCGTGAATTAGATTATGTTAATGAGTACCTTTCATCATTCGATAACGACAATAGGATTCCTAATCATGGCTTTGATACCATATCAAAAGAACTAAAGCTTCTCAGTATTGAAAACACGTATCTAGAAGTTACCAGTTTACAAAAACTTGTTAGCATTTCGCTTACTTCTAACAGCATAGTAAAGTTCTTGGAAAATTTTAAGGAGTATTATCCAAAGCTATGTCAATACAGTCAACATATAGAAGTAACATCTGCAATAATAGAACAAGTAGATGCCGTCATAGACCGTTTTGGAGATATAAAGGATGATGCTTCACCACAATTGGCAGAATTACGCCAAGATATTAATAAGCTCAAAGGGAAAATCAACAGTAGTTTTGCTTCAGCCCTAAACCGATACCTTGGGCTTGATTATCTAGATGATATTAGGGAATCCGTTGTTGATAATAGGCGCGTACTGGCTGTAAAAGCTATGTACCGAAGAAAAGTAAAAGGTGCTATAATGGGTGGCAGCAAAACAGGAAGTATTGTATATATAGAACCTGAAACCACATTACAGTATACTAGAGAACTTAACAATCTTCAATATGAAGAAAAAGAGGAAATAATTAGAATCCTTAAGGAACTAACGGATTACATACGCCTTTTCCTTCCGTTGTTAACTGATTACCAAGCTTTTTTAACCAAAATGGATGTTATTTCGGCAAAAGCAAAGTACGCTAGAAGTATCAATGCTATTTTGCCAGAATTGACCAACGACCGAAAATTATATATTAGAGATGCCTATCACCCTCTACTCTATTTAAATAATAATGAAAAAGGAGAGAAAACATTTCCACAAACCATAGAGTTAAGCAATGATAATAGAATTATAGTTATTTCTGGTCCAAATGCTGGCGGAAAAAGTATTACTCTGAAAACCGTAGGCTTATTACAAGTAATGCTGCAAAGTGCAATACTAATACCAGTACACGAGCGCAGTACTGTTTGTTTATTTGACCGTATAGTGAGCGATATTGGCGATAATCAATCTATAGAAAACCATCTCAGTACTTACAGTTATCGTCTGAAACAGATGAATTACTTCTTAAAGAAAGTCAATAACAAGACCCTTTTTCTCATTGACGAATTTGGTACAGGTAGTGATCCTGAATTAGGAGGAGCGTTGGCAGAAACATTTCTTGAAGTTTTTTATGAACGAGAAGCATTCGGAATTATAACCACCCACTACTCTAATTTAAAATTACTTGCCAATGAGTTGCCCTATATGCAAAATGCAAATATGCTCTTCAATGAAAAGAGTCTAGAGCCTATGTACAAATTGGTAACTGGACAAGCTGGAAGCTCATTTACTTTTGAAGTTGCTCAGAAAAATGGCATCCCTTATAGTCTTATTAATAAATCGAAGAAAAAAATCGAACGTGGTAAAGTACGATTTGATGCTACTATAGCCAAACTACAAAAAGAACGCAGTAAACTAGAGCGAACAGAGCGATCTTTGAAAGCCAATGAAAAGAAAAAATTGTCCGAGGCCGAAAAACTCGAAGAAACCAATGCTAAAATTCAGAAAAAGTTAGAAAGCTTCCAAGAGCTTTATGACAGTAACCAACGCTTAATTTATTTGGGACAAAAAGTTAATGATCTTGCCGAAAAATATTTTGATAATAAACGTAAGCGAGAGCTAATGGCTGAACTTTTTAGATTGGTGCAAATTGAAAATGCTAAGCGCAAAAAAGTATCAGCCAAACAAAAACGAGCAGAAAAAGCTAAAGAAAAACAAATAAAACAGGAAGCTGAGAAAAAAGTCGAAGCCATACGTAAGAAGAAAAAAGCAGCAAAACAAAAAGAAGTTGTTGTTGAAAAACCAAAGCCTATTTTAAAAATAGGTGATCGTGTACGTATGCACGACGGAAAAGCCGTCGGAAGTATTGATGAGATAGAAAAAGGAAAAGCTACAGTAAACTACGGCATCTTCACGACTAACATTAATTTAGACTTATTGGAGTTGGTGGAAGCTAAAAAATAACAGCCTTAATTTATCGTTAAGGCTGCTAAATCTATAGTAAGGCTAATTAAAGTCTCGTAATAGAATATGTTACTTGAACTTCTTGATTTTCAGTGTCGTCCAATAGGATTTCATAAGTAGTTGTAGAACTAAGACCGCTTAACAATGTCGTTAAAGTTTCATTACCTATGGGATCATCTTCATTATTGACATTACTATCATATTCCATTAGGTTTGCTGTTAAATCAATTGAAACTTCAGAAAGTTGACTCTCTAGGACATTAAATGTTTTGGATGTAGAAATAGGAAAGTCGGCCTCCGTAATACTTACATAGTCTTGTTGTTCTTTATTCCATAATGTTTCTTCATTATAAAGAGACCCCACATTTAATCGAGTACTTATATTTCCATATACTTCTAGTTCGCTGTTACCATCACCAGATGTAGCTATACCCGTTAACTTTATTAAATCTACCTTAAAGCTAATCGTTTGATCTATTGGTGGTTCTTCTACTTCATCATCCTTGCTACAACCTAAAAATACAGTTGAACTCATTAATAGTGTAATTATCGCTAGTCTATTTATAATATACTTTATTGTTTTCATGATGTTTGATTTTTATGATTAAAGAATTAATTACAGCTATTATCCCAAGCTATATTTTCAAATCCGGCTGGATTGTAACCCCTGTAACACCTTTGTGATGAGATATATCCAATCGTTTCTGATACCAGGGGTTCCCAAAACCCTCCAAATGTTGTGAAGTATTCTATTTCAATTTCCACGTTCCAAGAGCCATCAGGTGCATTAAAGAAATCTTGATCTTCATCAGTAACGGTAACCCAATCACTTTGAAATTGAACAATACTGTCTGTGTCATCTCTATACTTGTAAGACAATCTAACTCTCATATTCCTTACCTCAAAATCATTAATTACTTTTATAGAAGCATGCTCATAAGGATTACTGCCGCACTCTTCAACTGTATAATCCGTTGTATACCCCATTCTTGCTATAGAGTTGTCATCTAGATATCTAATAGTATATGCAATGGGGACCCCAGGGTTGTTAGCGCTGTAAACGGCGTTTTCTCCAGTAATTATATAATTTAGCGCTCCTGGTCCTTCAGCCATGTTGGCTGCATCTACTGCGCTTGAGCTGACTTCAGCGTTACCACCAATAGTTATTATGTTTATAATTGATTCTTCTAAGACTTCCTCAAATTGTGAATTGATATCTACATCTGTTTCATTCACACCTGTAGTATATTGCATTACTGCTTCTAAGTTTATTTCGGTATTCATGTTAGTGGTTTCCATACGCAGCATAATGATGCGACCATAATTTACCGAACTCACATAAGCCGCTGGATTATTTTCGTTTATAACTGTCTGTATGTTTTCCAAGCTTACATTAGGCCCAAATACACCTGCTGGATTAATACTCTCTGGTGTATTCATTGTAACTGTGTAGAACACTTGCTTAAAAACCATAGACGCTACACGACGTTCTGAATTTGTTTCAAGTTCCATTTGAGACGCTATAGAACCTGTTGCCCAGGCTGTATTTAAACCAATATCCATACTCAGTTGTGTAGATGAATAAGACATCGCTGCTTGATATGAAGAGTTAGAAGCATTAACATAACCGTCCTGGTAAGCATTATTATTCCACCAATCCAAAGCTTCATCAATTCCTACTTGTACCGTAGCATTGTTTGGATTATCGATTTCAATTACGCCGTTAGATCCTATACCCGGCAAATCTACTGTTAGTATAACAGGTGCTCTATCTATTGCCAAGGGATTTGGAGAGCCATCTAACATATCCTGATTGCCAACCAATAAAGCACCTGGGTAAATAACACCAGCAACAGGCCTTAAAATGGCAACATCATCAAAATTGGATTCTAAAGTATAATCCTTTATTACACAACCCGTTATAATACCTTGAGATGCATTATTGCTATTGGTTTGCCCATTCAATGTACGTTGTGTAGCACTTCCGCCTGTATCCTGAACGTTGAGCATAGCCTCAGGGTCATAATTTAATCCAAAAATGTATTCATTAATACTTTCAGCATCAGGGTTGATTGGCTCATTAAAATCTTCATTCTCACTACAGCAAAATACTGTTATTAAAATGATACAAAGCAATGCTTTTAAAAGTTGGAGTCTATTATCTTGTGTTGAAAATTTCATAATCTTTTGATTTTGGTTGAATGTTAATCCCATTGTTTTAAAGTTGTACTTAAACTTTGATGAAGAAAGACGATCCCTGAGGCTGTATTATCTAAGTTTTCGACATCTCCATTCCTCCATTTATAGCTATTTCCATTACTATCCTTAACGCCGATTGCTCCTGCAGTATACATCCCAATATATCCTTCGGAACTTGTGGGCGTATTAGATCCTTTTAACACAAAATGATTATACTCATCGTTATGAGTAGGCAAAGTGTTGCCAAAATCCATATATGGACCACTAGCATCCTCTAGAGACAGTTTTACTTTGTTTGAGGATACATTATTGATCCAAGAGTAGTATTTAAAGGCAAATAGGTAACTGTTTAATGGCATAGTACTACTATTATTATTTGATATAGTTCGATTGCCTGAGTAATTCTCTATCGCCGTATTGTTAAAAATTTGGCTATCAGAAGCACCTGTTTTTGTTGTTTCAGACAGGTAATTATAAAGGTCATTATATTCACTTTCGGTAATTTGTATCCAATCTCCATCATTAGCACTTTCATAGTCTGATCTAGATGTATTTAAAAATGCCCAAATGTCGTCTACATTTTGAATTGCAATTTTATAGTCTAGAGTTTCTGTTTCATTCTGATTACTGACATTTACGGTAACAAATAAGTTTTCATTAGTTTCAAAGTCAAAGGCTAACCAGTCACCTACTCGTAGTTCATTCCCGCTAATAATTGCCGCTTGTGAAACAGTTTGCGAAGTAATGGTATAAGATAGCTCTCCGCCTAAGCTAGAGTTAATAGTAGTAATTAAATTACCACTGTTAGGGTACTCAGCAATATTAACCGTAATAATAGCATCATTAGGATTATTATTAGAATCACCATCGTCTTCAGAACTACATCCTAGAAGAAATGTAGCTCCAAAACAAAGGCACAATAGATAAATTAAATGTGTTTTCATTGTATTAAAGATTTTGTGGTTTTTGTTTTTGTAGTAATCTTAAATTGGTAAGTCTGCAGCCTTATCCAAAATAAGACACCACAAAATTGTTTTGTCGCTAATCGACAGTTCAAATCTATCTATGAATAGCTGCGAAATCTAATTTTGGACATGGACAAAGTATGGACAAGAGAAGAAAAAAAGTATATATCTAAACTAAATTGAGATAAAATCTAAAAGACATATGTGTTTGTATATCAAGTATTTGTGTTAAATAAAATCAATAATTTTTATGGACATTAGATGGACAGGTTACTACTTAGCGTTAGACAACTTTACATTAATCCGTCAAGAGCATATCAAAATTATTTAACTTCGTTAACATCAATTAATTCATAAATTAATCATGACTTATCGTATTATTTTAATATCAGTATTACTATATCCTTTATCAATTATTTCTCAAGAAGCAGAAAGATTAAATACTTTAGAAATTGAGTTTAAAAAAAGTAGCGACCCATTACATCAACTCAATATTTTAGAGGAGCTTTGGAAGATAACAGTCTATGATGATGCCAAAAATGCCATTAATTATGCTGAAGAAGCCATTGAAATTGCTGAAAGAGAAAAGCTAGATACTAAACTAGCTAGAGCATATGAGCGCCTAGGAATTGCTTATTCAAATATTTCTAAATATGATAAGTCTAATATTGCGTACTTAAAAGCTATAGAATTACATAAGAAAGCGAACAAGCCTCGTTTTGTAAGTGGATTACTAATGAACCAAGCTATTAATTTCAAGGATAATTCTAAATACGACAGTGCTCTGCATTACATGGAAAAATCCAAGAAATATATGGATTTAGAAGCAAGCTGCTGTATAGACGATTCCTTACTTTTAATTAATTATAATAGTATTAAGGCTCAAATTTATGTTGAACAAGGCAAGTATCTATTGTCATTAGATAATGCTATAGAAGCTACACGTTTATCAAAAATGATTAATGATAGCATACAATATGCAGATAACTTAGCAATCGTTGGCGATAATAACCGAGCCCTAAATAATAATAAAGAAGCTATAAGCTATTTAAAGGAAAGCTTAACAATATATAAGTCTTTAGAGGATACCTATTACGAGTGCCAAACTACCAGGTCTATTGGTGAATTATATGCTGACTTAGTTCCAATAGAAAAAGATAGCGCAGAATTCTATTTAAAAACCGCAATAAATCTCGCTAATAAAATTGATATCCCACTACTACAAATGCAAGCATTAAACGAGTACGGTGAATATTTAGTTAAAGTTGAAAATTATAATAATGCAAAACGTATATTTTATAAGAGTTCTAAAATTACAAGTCGTTTAAATGATAATTATAGCTTATCCAGAATTAAATTAGCACAAGGCAACATAGAATTGAATGATGGGAATTACGATTTAGCATTGCGACACACATATAAGGCACTAAAATTAAAGAAGGATATAGGTCTACTAGCTGGCCAACTTGCATCTCACGAACAACTTTATGAGATTTATAAGACTATGGGTAATTTCAAGTCTGCGTTAAACCAGCATATTTTGTATAAAGAATTATCTGACAGTCTTTACAATCAAGAAAAATCAATACGATTTGATGAATTACAAGTACAATTTGACACCCAAAAAAAGGAAACAGAAATTGCTTTGCAAAATGAAGAAATAAAAACATTAAATGCACAAGCTGAAAATGATAAACTTACCAAAACACTATATGGAATAGGAATGTTTTCATTCATAGCGATAGCTGGCCTATTCTATTTTGGATTTAGACAGCGTCTTAAGAAGAATAAAGTAGAACGCGAGAAGCAAGAAGAAATTTACAAACAAGAAATTGCCTTTAAAAAGAAAGAATTAGCCTCTCAAACACTTCATCTCGTTCAGAAAAACACATTTATTCAAGAGTTGAAAGAGAATTTAGAAAAGATTAAAAAATCACCAGAATTATTCAAAGTTGAGTTTAGACGCTTAGTTATGTTGCTAAAGAAAGAAAGTGCTGAAGATAAAGACTGGGAGGTGTTTAAATCGTATTTCTCCGAAGTGCATAACAATTTCGACAACAAAATCAAGGCCATAGCTAAAGACATTACCGAAAAAGAAATTCGATTGGCTTCCTTTTTGAGAATGAACTTATCCACCAAAGAAATTGCCTCTATGTTAAATGTATTACCCGATAGTGTTCTAAAATCTAAATATCGATTAAAGAAGAAGCTAGCACTTAATAAAGAAGACGATTTAACGCAATTTTTAAATACTTTATAGTTTACTTATAAGTTAAGTTACTTGTCAAAGTTTTATCTGATGCTTATTTGTTTTTCTTTCATCAACTTCGGGATCGGAGGAGTTATTATCACCACCAACAATAGTAATAGGTTTTAGTAATTCAAATTGTTTGAAATCTTCTAATGTATTCATAATATGTGTTTTGAATAAAGCTATAAATTATCTGAATAAAAACCAAAGAATCATTTTTAATTCTATTCAATATCTTTGCAATGTGATAAAAGACATTCCAAAAAACAAGCAGCTTATCCTATTTGATGGTGTATGCAACCTCTGTAATAGTAGTGTGCTATACGTTATAAGGAGAGATAAAAGCAATACATTTTTGTTTGCCCCTTTACAAAGCAAAATTGGAACGGAAATAATCAATGCGTTTAATATTGACACAGAAGAAACAGATTCCATAATTCTTTTTAATCCTAAAGAGCGTAAGATCTATCATAAATCATCTGCAGCATTGCGTATAGCCAAGTTACTTGGTTTTCCCACTAATTTATTAGTAGTGTTTTTTATCATACCAACATTCTTAAGAAATTTGGTTTATGATTTTGTGGCCAGAAACCGCTACAAATGGTTTGGAAGAAAGGATAGTTGCATGATTCCCACACCAGAACTACAGGCAAAATTCATGGCGTAAAAAAGCCTTTTAGTAACACTCTAAAAGGCCTTTCTAAATTAACAACTTACTTAAAACTAATTTAACCTAAACAAAATTCAATTCACTATGAGGGAATACTGAATTGCTTAATAGCATTTATTTTGCTTAATCAAAAATAACATAACGCTTATATCAAGAATGAAAAAACTCGATATAAGTCCATTTTAATTGTTTTAAATGTTAAAAATGTAAATAATGTCTATGAGGTGCAAACTACCCCTTAACTAATTTTAGTTAAGATTTTACTAATTGTAATAATCTTCTTGCTCAATTCATCTTTTGGGAGTAATCCACCAGTAATAATTTTGAGATAAACAAAATACCAACTCGTATGAAAACTATCTCTCAAATTTTACTCATTTTTTTATTTACTTCAATTTTATATAGCCAAGAATCGAGTACTATAACAGCAGTTACTGTTTATCTTGATGGTGCGGAAATTAACCGTAAGGCTACTGTAAATCTAAAATCAGGTACTACCGAAATTATCTTTAATAACCTATCACCAGATATTGAAGAAAGTAGCATTCAAATTTCTGGACTTAAAGGCGCATCTATTCTATCAATAAATTATGGCATTAACTATTTATCCAAACAAAAGCAAAAGGATTCTATTACAGCTTTGCAAAATGAATTAGAAGACATGGATAAAAAAATTCGAGCGCATTATAACCTAATCGCTGGGTATAATGAAGAAATCAGCTTGATTCAAAGTAATAAACGTTTAGGAAATGAAAATGAGGTTGTTAATCTAGAGCAATTGAAATCCTTTGCAAGCTACTACAGGGAAAGAATCACTGACTTAAAGTCCGATATCGATGTATCCAATCAAAAAATAAAAGATTATGAATCCTCTAAATTAGATGTTTCAAGACAATTAGCAGAGTTTAATGTGGATGAAAAGGTGCAAACCGGTGAAATAAAACTTAAGCTAAACACGGTGAAATCTGAAAAGTTAGATTTAATAATCACATATAATATCAAAGATGCAGGATGGTTTCCTATGTATGACCTAAAAGCTGAAAAAATCAATAGTCCTATAAATCTTGAGTATAAGGCACATGTTTATCAAAATTCTGGATGTGATTGGACAGATGTAAAATTGGTTTTATCCACTAGCGATCCAAATACAAATAATGAAAGACCAATAGTGAATCCTAAGTACCTCAACTTTATAAGTCCATATAGCAATTACACGTCGCAACGCGCCACTAAAAGTTATAATTATAAATACAACCCTTCAGTGAAAACGGTTTCAGGTGTAGTAACAAGCAACTCAGATGGTTTGCCTTTACCAGGAGCTAATGTTATTGAAAAAGGCACTTCAAATGGTGTGCAAACTGATTTTGATGGTAGGTATTCTTTAAAAACAACAACGGGTAATAAGTTGGTGTATTCTTATATAGGTTTTGATACGGAGGAATTGCCTATACATTCAAGTATAATGAATGTAACTTTAAATGAAGGTGCCCAACTTGATGAAGTTGTGGTAATGGGTTATAGTTCTTCTCCTGGAAGTTCCGGGTCTTATACTACTTCATCTATTGCTTCCAAAGACTTAGTAAATGGACTTTATGGAAGTGTATCTGGTATTCGCATTAGAGGAGCAAGCTCTCTTCCAAGTAAAAACAATTTACTATTTATTGTAGATGGTATTCCCGTAAAGGAAAAAGCCGTGAAAAATATTGACCCAGATAGTGTAGAATCAATAGAAATACTTAAAGATAATGAGGCAACATCAATTTATGGTAGCAGAGCATCTAATGGAGTTGTTATAATTAACACCAAGAATCATTCAACAAAAAAAGTTAATGACTTAGGCGTAAGAATAGATACAGGAATCACTAACATACGTTTTGAAATCGACAAAACCTACTCCATTCCATCAGATGGTGATATAACGGTCATAGAAATAGATCGCTTCGATGTCCCTGCTAAGTACGATTATTTTGCTGCACCTCTTCTCAACGAAAATGTATTTTTAACTGCCAAAATTGGGAACTGGGAACGCTACAATCTATTGCCTGCAGAAGCCAATGTCTATTTTGAAGGTAGTTATTCCGGGAAGACCAATATCAATCCTAGTGCTACTACTGATAGTCTAACTATTTCCTTAGGTGTTGACCCAAACATTATTGTAAAGCGAACACAGCGAAATGATTTTAAAAAAACCACATTTATTGGCAGTAATAAAGTGGTGTATAAAGCTTTTGAAATAGAAGTAAGAAATAATAAAACCCTAGAAATTCAATTGACACTTTTAGACCGAATACCAATAACCCAAAACAGGGCTATAAAGCTTGACGACATTGATACTGGAACTTCTGACTACGACAAAGAAAAAGGCATATTAAAATGGACTATTGATTTAAGACCTGGTGAGACCGATAAAGTAAATCACTCCTATGCCATTAAATATCCTAAAGGAAAACGTATTAACCTGTAAACTCGTTCAAAAACCACATTTACTCACCAAAACAACCAATACACCTAGTATTGGTTGTTTGGTTAAAGTGCCTTATCTACTTTTGAATATGAGCTTATTTTTTTGTTAATGGTTTTTAAGCTTGGTAATTCAACAAACCTCAAAGTAGAATGGTGTTGGTTCGACCCTAACTTCTGTTAGTTAGGAACGAGTCGAATTCCATAAAGGAACATGTCTAACTCTTTTATGGTGTCAGTGATAATGATAGACGGATACATTTGACTTTGAGGTTTTACTCTATTTATATCTTAAAAAAGTAAATTTTCAGATTAACCTTTTTGTGAATATAAACTTAATCAATGATGAATTCTAAATATTTACTCAGTCTTAAGTTTGTAAATAATTCTTCCTCATAAGTAATCCCATCCACGGTATACTTGATTGTGGCTGTATTGGGTGGAACGCTACCCATATTATTAGCGACAAATAAAACTTGATGTGTGTTTTTGTCTTCAGATAGGCTCAATGCAATCATTTTTGGGTCTTTTGTTACCTCCAGATTATACGTAACCAAACTATCGTTGACATAGATACTAATCCTGTCTTCATCTTGCCTGCTATTGTCAAAAATCTCAAGGATTATTTTTCTAGATGTAACATTATGAGAAATTATCAACTCATTTTTTCTATTGTCCTTACTTTTTGTAAAAGCCTCAATCTCTTTTTTCTTATCGTTAGTCTCAACTAGTTCAGTCAACGTTTCTTCTACTTCTAGGATTGTATGTTCTTTAAATTCAATGTCCTCATCTGGTTGAGTTACTTCAGTAATAGGACGCTCTTCCAATGTAGGGCCTGCTTCTTTTTCTTCTTTAAGATCAATCTCTAAAGCGTCAATGTATGGTTTTAATACATCATAACCTTTTATGGCTTCAAAATCTTCCGACTTTATTTTTCTATAACTAAGAGGTATGCTAAATAATCCACCGAACGAAAAGACAAGACCATGAACGCCTTTTTGTCTTGCTTTTCCAACTAAAAACGCTTCATCGCCAATTTCCTCATAAAACAATTTAAACCTGGAACGTGCATGAAAAAATGCTTTATTAATTTTTTTCGTATTAGCTGCTATCAACCGGTTTTTTTCGATGTCATATTCGCCTTCTAAATAAAAATTACAAGTTCCACCAGCGTGATAATCATAAGTGTAACCTATTACCTTCCCAGATTCATCCATACGTAAATACATAATAGCATAGATGGCATCAAAACCAGTCGGATTTGTTCCATCAACATCATGCACCCATAGACCAGAAATATCTTGTGTGTAACTTAAATTAAAAAAACATAGGAAAACAAAAACACACCTAACCAACATAATAGCCCTTTTTACTTCAAACTACTCAAAATAAAATCTAAATTCGGATTGGTATTATCGTTCACTATATAAGAATCAGTGATGTATTTGGGTTTCAATGCCAATCCCAACTCCATGAGCTTTTCCATGGTTGGTATATACTCCTGACTTACCTTACCTGTTAACAAAATACCTAGATCATTTTTAGTCTTTGCATATTTATAGATATTTCTAATCCCCTTAAGGTATAAGTGGTCTTTGGTAAAACCTCCTCCTCTATGCACACGAAGCGTAATGGCAAATGCTTTATCCCTATTAAGCTTATGTTGGTTGTGCAATAGATGAAACGTGTCAGAAAAACTATATCCTTTGTTTAAACTATTTACGGCAATGACTCTAAAAGCTAATTCTTTTAACCGTTCTATAGTAAGACAACCGCTCATGAACTCAGAATATACAGCCAAACCTTCTTGGGTTTCAACATTATTAGGAAACCCATTAGAAAAAATCTTAAGCGGTTGATCCAAACCATTAAATGTCGTAACCATATGAACACCGATCTCATGGTTAGTTAAGACCTTAAGTTGATTTAAACTATACTTATGGCTTCTTCTAAGCACCAAAGTTTGAGTATTGTTCAAAACCATGGCTGCCGCAGAGAGATTATTGGAAATTTTTATGTTATACTTAAAATCATAACGTTTTGAAAATGCTATAAAATAGTCTTTAGCTTCGGTAGCATTATACATCGGAAGCATTTCTTCATCAAACCCTGAATTGTCAAAACGAAGGATGAACTTGGCATTTTCTATATCTTTTTCTGTTGGTGTGCCAAAGCTTTTTAGGCTATTAAAGAAGAACTTTCGGCCTTGCCCAATCATCTCAATACACTCAATCAATCCGGAATACTCATAGATTATATCTTCATATAATTGTCTTATGTCTTCATCTTCAATGCGCTCCAAACGTTGGGAAAAAAATAAACGGTGCAATTTATAGCCATTAAATCGCATTTTGGGATACTTAAATTCTGGCTCATAGTTGTACTTCGCCGAAAAGAACTTTTTCTTTTCTGCAGCTATGTTAAGTGGATTGATATAATTGAGGAGTTCAATATTTTTTACCAATCGATTAAGATTGGCATCAATATCGAATAGGTCTTGAAATTCTGCTGTTGTTCTAATTTGAGCCATTAATTCTTAAACCTGTTATAAAATTCATTAGCATGTTTTGGAAGGAGTGATTGTAATTGTTGCGCTACGGCAGCGACAACTTCTGGGTAAATAATTTGCTTATATTCATCGCAATACACCTTGGCTATTTCGGTCGCCAAAACTAAAGTGTTTTTAAAGTTCTTGGTAATATACTTTAAGAAATACCCATTGCCGTAAAAAGTGTTATTGATTTTTGCAGTTTGTTTGATGTCGTTTGGTAGTTCTATACTAGCCAACATTTGTCGCCACGACTCTACCTCGTCTCCAAAACGATCGTTATCGATGTTAGAAGTCCCCAAATTCCAAGTTGGTACTTCCCTATCCCAACGTTGCCAATTATAACTATGCATGTCATAAACAACACAAATTCCAAATTTCTTTTCTAATTTAGAAACTAAGGCATGTACAACTTTGTAAAAATTCGAATGTTTTTGAAGGCTCTTTTGCTTTTCTGCCTCTGACAAAGGATTTTTCCAAAGTTGTTTTCCCCAAGCAGTATCGAACACGGCTTCTTCTGGTGGTCGATTTAAATCGTATTCAAAACGCGAATCGCAACCAGCAATAAGAATAGGGTGCGAAATCACCATATTTTTAGTTTCTGGGTCTTCTTCATACCAGCGCTCATAGGCTGTATGCAAACAATTATCCCATAAATCCTTTCTGAATTGATGGCCGTCATGCACAGCACCGCATATATAGGGTACATAGTCATCGATTTTCAAGGTAAACGAATAATCCTCTGAAACCGCATGGAAAATTTCTTCATTTTCGATTTTAGAAATAATCGATTCTATTGAAAGTCGCTGCATCATAAAGATTTAAATAACCGTCCTAAGGACTTTAGCATGTTACGTTCGTTAATGTCGAATTCTCCATCCGAAAAGAATAGAGTCTTAATATCAGCCAAAAGAATTTCAACATCGTCTTTATCATAATTGTGCTGTCTTAAGCTGGTTATGATTTTCTGAATCCCCTGATAATCATTATCATTATCAAATTCATTATGAATTTCCTGAAAGGTATTCAAATCTACTTTAGAAATAATCACATCGCGTTCGCGATTATTTTCTTTGAAATCAGCATGGGCTGCAAACAATAAAATATAAGCTACAAGCTCATCCCTAGTCCAATCAATTGTTTTCATGTGCACATATATATTTTTTAATTGTCACATGGAACACCCATATTAATAGTTCTCTTTGTGATTATAAAGAAATAATGTGTGTTTCATTATTATGCGAAGAAATATAGTTATAGTTTAGGCTTCATCTACCGCTTTACGCAGACGTGTACGTCGGTCAAACGCTTGTAATTGATCCATAACCTTACTTTCTAAAAAGTCAATTACTTTTTCTTCGACCTTTATTTTCGCTTTGTAGACTTTGTTTATATAGGTAATTCCACCAGGAGACATGACGTTAACCTCAACTAATTTTCCACCAATAACATCAATGCCAACAAAGTATAAACCATCTTTTACCAATTTTGGACCAATCTGTTTACAAAGTGCTTTTTCTGCCTTAGTCAAATTATGTTTCTGAACACTACCACCAGCAGAGACATTTGATCGATGATCATCAGAACCTGGTACGCGCTTCATGGCACCTACAGGTTCGCCATTTAACAATAATATTCTAACATCCCCTTGATCTGCACCTTCTATATAATCTTGCAGAATGACATAATTAGAGGTGCCATCCGAATTCGTAATATAAAAATCCAACAGGGAATTGATATTACTCATGGCAGACTTCTCAATTAAAATTACACCAGAACCACCAAACCCATTTAAAGGTTTAAGTATCATCTTATCCGATTTTGACTCCTTGATCTGTTGAATCAAATATTTTTTATTTTTAGATACATGCGTATTTGGTATAATATTACTGTGCGCATCTCCAAATGCGGCTGTGTAGAGCTTATTATTTGCTTCGCGCATACCTTGCAAAGAATTAACAATAAACACATCGTCCTTCACAGAATCCAAGAAGTTAAGCATCAACGGATCCAAGGGTGGATTTGCCCTGAAGAAGATTGCATCAAATCCGGCTAATGGTAACATCTCTTCTCTTAACTTTACCTTATTATAAAATGATTTTAAAGTCGAAGGCACTTTGTCCATTCGTCCTAAAACATTACAAAACGCATTGGTAACACTATCCCTTATCGTAAGATTGGCAGGTGTACACATGGCCACTCCGTGTCCACGTTTTGCACATTCTTTTATTAAAGCCAAACTGGTATCATTTTCTGGGTCGATGTTTTCCCAAGGATACATAATAAAGCAAACATTCATCTCAATATAATTTTGGTTGATTAAATGACTTGTTTAAAAATAATGAATTTAAATATTATGAAAAATTATTTTACAGCTTCATAGTTATCGTTCCATTCTTTAGGCTTTGGATCGTCATGTAGTTTGCCTAAAGATTTGGCAACCATCATTGAAACTGTAGCATCACCAGTAACGTTAACTACCGTTCTGCACATATCCAATGGTCGATCTACCGCAAATATTAGTGCTAACCCAATAGGCAATAGCTCAGCAGGGAATCCTATAGATTCTAAAACGATTACTAACATTACCATACCTGCACTTGGTACAGCTGCACTTCCAATAGATGCTAAAAGCGCTGTAAGGATAATGACCAATTGATTAGTGAAGGTTAGACCTTCTGGCCAAATGACTTGCATAATAAAAACGGCTGCAATACCCTGATATAAACTGGTACCATCCATATTTACTGTAGCACCAACAGGCAGCACAAACCCAGAAACTTCCTTATCTACACCTATATGCTCTTCGACCCGCTCCATGGTTACTGGTAAAGTTGCAGCGCTACTACTGGTGGAAAAGGCTAATAATTGTGCAGGACTTATTTTATTGAGAAACCACATAGGTGATTTTTTTGTAAACACTTTTACAAGCACTAAGTAGAATCCTATCATTAACAATAAGCCACCTACAACACAAAGCGCATACTGTAGAAGTTTTAGAAGTATTTCAGTATCATCAAACGCAATAATTACATTAGCCATCAATGCAAAAACGGCATAAGGTGCAAACAGCATTATGAGATCTACCATTTTCATAACGATTTCATTGAGGGAATCAAAGAGGTCGATTATGGGTTTGGCCTTATCTTCTGGGATAAGCAACAAACAAATGCCGATAAATAAGGCAAAGAAAATAACCTGAAGCATCTTAGCTTCACCCATGGCCTGAAATATATTACTGGGAAATATATCCACTAAGGCTTGTAGTGGACCAGCATCCTTTTGCGCACTTGCTTTTGCTAATTTATCGGTGACACCTGCATCATTTTTATACTTCATTTCTATCTTTGTCAAGGTATCTTCGGACATACCGGTTCCTGGTTTAACGAAGTTTACGATAGATAAACCAATAATAATAGCTACTAACGTTGTACTAATATAAATAGCTATTGTACGCAACCCCATATCTCTAATTTTTGAAATATCCTTTAAATCAGAAATACCTTTAATCAAAGAGGCTAATATTAAAGGAACGGCAATCAACTTCAATAGATTAATGAATATGGTACCAAATGGTGAAATCCAATCAGTTACAAATTGCTGACCATTTACTGAATTCATTATAAATCCGAAAATAATCCCAACAATCATTCCGATAATAATTTTCCAATGTAGTGCGAGTTTTTTCATGTTTTTTTGCCGCAAAAGCGGTAATGTTTTTATTACAAATTGATTCACCTATCATGAGATTCCTGCTTTGCACCAACACTATAGCGTTAGCGAACATAGTCTCAGGAATGACAATCTATAGTCTACTTACTCTATCCATTAACAAATAATCTGCCAAAACTAAAGCAGCCATAGCCTCAACAATAGGTACTGCTCTAGGAACAACACAAGGATCGTGTCTGCCCTTTCCTTGCATCTCTACAGTCTCTCCAGAACTATTTATCGTTTCTTGTTTCTGAAGTGTTGTCGCGACAGGTTTAAAAGCAACGTTAAAATAAATATCCATGCCATTACTAATGCCTCCTTGTACTCCACCAGATAAATTGGTTTGTGTGGTTCCGTCTTCATTAAACTTATCATTATGAACGCTTCCTCTCATTTTTGCCCCATCAAAACCACTTCCATACTCAAATCCTTTTACTGCATTAATGGACAGCATGGCTTTACCAAGTTCGGCATGTAATTTATCAAAAACGGGTTCACCAAGCCCAATAGGAACATTCTGTATAACACAAGTAATCGTTCCACCTATAGTATCCCCTTGTTTTCTTATGTCCTTTATTTTTTTTATCATACGCTCAGCAGAAGCTTCGTCTGGACAACGAATATCGTTCGATTCAATCTTTGTAAAATCCAGTTCCTGATATGATTTGTTGATAAATATGTCTCCTACTGAAGATGTATAGGCATATATTTGCACCGTACTCAACAATTGCTTGGCGATAGCACCTGCAACAACGCGGCATGCGGTTTCGCGCGCTGAGCTCCTCCCTCCTCCTCTATAATCTCGTACACCATATTTTTTGTCATAGGTGTAATCGGCATGACTAGGTCTGTAAACATCCCTTATATGCGAATAATCTTTGGATTTTTGGTTCTTATTCTTTATCACAAACCCTATTGGAGTGCCTGTGGTAACATTTTCAAAAATACCTGATAAAAATTCAACAGTGTCTGGTTCCTTACGTTGTGTTACAATTTTAGATTGGCCTGGTCGTCGTCGATCTAATTCATTCTGAATCGCATCGAAATCCAATTCTAAACCTGAAGGACAACCATCTATAATTCCACCTATGGCTACGCCATGTGATTCACCAAAAGTGGTGAGCCTAAATAATTTTCCGAAGGAATTTCCTGCCATTAAATCTTATTTTGTGCTAATGTAAATCTAATATCACAGAAACAAAAATACTCTCTCTTTTTTTAGTATGTTACAGCAATGTTAACCACCCTCGGGATTAGTGAACTTTAATAACATTATAGTAACATTTTCCTTATGGATTATTAATTCTAGCATTACAATCAATTAATACATTAGTAAGTTATTTGCAGTTATTAATAGTTTGTCTTGAATCTAAAACGAAAAGTTGAAATAGCAGTCATATCCGACGTTCACCTTGGCACGTTCGGATGTCATGCAAAGCAACTACTGACCTATTTAAATAGTATTGAGCCAAAGAAACTTATTCTTAATGGTGATATTGTCGATATATGGCAGTTTAAAAAGCGATACTTCCCTAAGTCCCATTTGAGTGTCATTAAAAAGATAATGGATTTTGCCTCTAATGGTACAGAAGTTATCTATATTACAGGAAACCATGATGAAATGCTGCGAAAGTTTACTGATACTGAGATAGGAAACATTTCAATAGTAAATAAGTTAGTTTTAGATTTAGACGGCAAAAAGGCATGGTTCTTCCACGGTGATGTGTTTGATATTTCTATTCAAAATGCAAAATGGTTAGCGAAACTTGGTAGTTGGGGTTATGACATACTCATTCTTTTAAATCGCTTTGTAAACTGGTGTTTGGAAAAGATGGGGAAAGAACGTTATTCACTTTCAAAAAAAATTAAGAACAGTGTAAAAGGCGCTGTAAAGTACATTAGCGATTTTGAAAGCGTTGCCACGGATTTGGCTATAGAAAATGAATATGACTATGTAGTTTGTGGGCATATCCATCAACCAAAAATGCTGGTAAAGGAAAACAAGAATGGAAAAACAACCTACCTGAATTCAGGAGATTGGGTTGAAAATTTTACAGCTTTAGAGTATCAATTTAAGCGTTGGAAGATTTACAACTACGGTAATGACAAGCTCTCCCCATTCTTTGCGGACGAAGAGCTTAAGGAAATGGATGTCAAAGATCTTATTGCTGCAATTACTATCGTTGAGCCACCAAAAAATAAAGTTAAAGAATAAGCTACCTTAAAAAGTACCTATTTGTTATTATAAATCTAAGACCTTTCCTCGATTCAATATGTTTTTGGGATCTAGAGTTCTTTTTAATTGTTTCATTAGCGCAATTTCTTCATCTGTTCTACTCAACCGTAGATATTCTTTTTTGTGTAATCCTATACCATGTTCTGCTGAGACCGATCCACCTAACATTTTTATTGGCTTATAAACGATATCATTTATTGCTATTTTCAATTCATCACTATCATTTTCTTTTCCAATCATAAAGTGTATATTTCCATCACCAATATGCCCAAAAGGAAAAACGTGGGTAACACCTTTTATCTTAGCTAAAGATTCAGATATCGACGCTATAGTTTCACCAACGGCGTAAATAGGTAAGCTTATGTCAAAATGTTGATCAAATTTACAAACAGCTACAAGTGCATCCACATTCTCGCGGATATGCCAAAACCTATTCAATTCCGTTTTCGAATAGGCAGGAGCTGCATCCAGAATTAAACCTTCATTCAAAGCATTTTCTAAAAGGTTTTCCAATCGATCTTCATCTTGGTTCTGATGGCTCCCTAAGCCTTCCAACAAAACGTAATAATTATAAGTATCAGGTAATGGTGAACGATCTACAGAAGGGTCTTTTGTTAATGTTATGTAAGAATCTTTCCAGATTAACTCATAACTACTTAGGGTCCCTGCCAAACCTTGATCCATGTAGCGCATAAACGATACAACTTTGTCAAAGTCGTTAATTCCAACAAATGCACTAACCCTACTTTGAGGTAACTCCACCAATTTTAAAACAGCTTTAGTAACAATACCCAATGTTCCTTCAGAGCCAATGAATAGCTGTTTTATATCATAGGCCGAATTGTCTTTAATAATCTTCTTTAATGATGATATTACAGTACCATCTGCTAAAACCGTTTCCAACCCAAGAACCAATTGCCTGGTCATACCATAGCGAATTACTTGCAGCCCACCAGCATTTGTGGAAATAGCACCACCAATCTGAGCAGAACCTTTGGCACCATAGTTAAGTGGAAAAAGTAAATTGCGCTCTAGCGCAGCTTGCTGAACATGTTCTAAAATTGCGCCAGCTTCAACAGTTATGGTTCTACTTTGAATATCGGCTTTTTCAATTCCGTTCATTCGTTCCATAGAAATTACTACTTCATCTCCATAGGTCTCCGTACTACCTACTAAATTTGTTAATCCACCAAAAACGATGACTGGTTGATCATTTGTATGACATATTTTCATAATAGCAGCTACCTGTTCTGTAGATTCTGGTAGTAATAATGCTTTAACATTTAATGGTTGATCCATGTGCCAAATATGGTGATAACGGTCCTTTAACGATGCACCTGTTAACAATTGTTCTGATCGTAAAATCTCTAAAAATGAATCTTTAAGCGTATCCATAGGGTTTATGATATATGTGGATTTTATGATTTAACCCTCTAATTTAAGCAGGGAAACAAAATCAAAGAAATCAAATATAAATACAATTTTGGCGTTATTTTTGTTTAAATAAATGAAATCAATAAAAAACGATATAATTATGAAAAAACTAATTTTAACGACTGTTGCAATTTTTACTGGCCTATTGTTTGTTAATGCACAAGAAATAGCTGATAATGCCATAGGATTGCGGATTGGTGATGATGACGGATTTGGTACCGAAATCTCTTACCAGCGTGCCCTTGGTGATAATAACCGACTAGAAGCCAACTTAGGTTGGAGAAGCGGTGATGGTTTTGATGGCTTTAAAATTACAGGGCTTTATCAATGGGTTTGGGAGCTCGATGGCAATTTTAACTGGTACGCTGGTGCTGGTGGTGGTTTGGGTTCATTTGATGTCGATGATGGCGATGACGACACCTTCTTATTTATTGCTGGCGATATTGGTATTGAGTATAATTTTGATATTCCACTCATTTTATCTTTAGACTTTAGACCAGAATTAGGCTTTGGGGATTTTAGGGATGACCTTGGCTTTGATATTGCCTTAGGTGTAAGATACCAATTCTAACATAAAAAGAATTAAGCAAAAACCACCTTAATGAAGGTGGTTTTTTTATTGAGTCCATAATGGCATTTAGCACAAAACTCTTAGCAACAGCAAAAGTCAAAAGACATAATAAAAATATATTTCTCGCTTAAAAAGCGGTTGAATTATGCCATAAAATTTACTTAATTTTGCACATCTTAATTTTGAATGAATTTATAATGAAAAACACAGCCTTAACGGAAACACATATAGCATTAGGAGCCAAAATGGTACCCTTTGCTGGTTATAACATGCCTGTACAATACGAAGGTGTAACTATTGAACACGAAACAGTTAGAAAAGCTGTTGGTGTTTTTGATGTGTCCCATATGGGCGAATTTTTGATTGAAGGGCCACATGCCCTGGAATTAATTCAGAAAGTATCAAGTAATGATGCTGCAAAACTCGAAATAGGAAAAGCGCAATATAGTTGTTTGCCAAACGATGATGGTGGCATTGTGGATGACCTCATAATATATAAAGTAAAAGATGAAACCTATTTGTTGGTTGTTAATGCCAGTAATATTGAAAAAGACTGGAACTGGATTTCATCAAAAAATAATGTAGGAGCTGATATGCGCGATTTAAGTGAGGACTATTCGCTATTAGCCATACAAGGTCCTAAAGCGGTAGAAGCCATGCAATCTTTGTCTAGTCATGATTTATCTGAGATAAAGTTCTATAATTTTGTTGTTGGTGATTTTGCAGGTATAGAGCATGTCATTATTTCCGCAACTGGTTATACTGGCAGTGGTGGGTTTGAAATCTACTGTAAAAATTCCGAAGTAAAACAAATCTGGCATAAGGTATTAGAAGCTGGAGCAGATTTTGGTATAAAACCAATTGGCTTAGCAGCCAGGGATACGCTTCGTTTAGAAATGGGGTATTGTTTATACGGAAATGATATTGATGACACCACCTCTCCTATTGAAGCTGGGTTGAGTTGGATTTGTAAATTCAATAAGGAATTTACCAACAGTGAAGCATTACAAGCCGAAAAAGAGCGTACACCAGAACGTAAATTAGTAGCTTTTAAATTGAATGAAAGAGGTATTCCACGTCAAGGCTACGATATTGTAGATCATAGCGGAAAAACCATTGGCAATGTAACTTCTGGGACAATGAGCCCAAGTTTAGGAATAGGAATTGGCTTAGGCTATGTGCCAAAAGTGTTTTCTAAAGTGGATAGCAAAATCAATATTCAAGTAAGGAAGAAAGCCATACCTGCAACTGTTATAAAATTGCCCTTTTACAAAAGCTAACCACTGTTTTTGAATGTCGATTTGATAGATGAAGAAGAATTTAAGCAAACATAAAGTACTTATCCTTGGTGCCAGTGGTTTTATTGGAAATGCCATTTACAAAGAATTAGGCCCTTATTTTAAAACCTTTGGTACGTATAGAACTCCAAAGAAGGAATTTGAGAATAATAAACAGTTCTTTCAGTACAATCTCGAAGAAGATGACGTTTACGAAATTCTTGAAGCTACAAGACCGTCAATTATTATTTCTACATTACGTGGGGATTTCCATGCGCAGACTATTGCCCACCAGCATGTAGCTGAATATGCTCTTGATTCTGGATCTAAAATTATCTTCTTGTCCTCTGCTAATGCCTTTGATGCTTACAGTAAATACCCAAGTTACGAATTGGATAAGACCTTAAGCCATAGTATCTATGGTCACTTTAAGATTAAGATCGAAAACATGCTCTTGCGCTTACCCAAAACTCAAGTAGCCATACTACGGTTGCCCATGGTTTTTGGTACAAATTGCCCCAGAATTCAGGAAATAAAACAGTTGATAGCAGACGATGCTTCCGTAGAGATTTTTCCGAATTTAATAATGAATGTTACGCTCGATAAGAAGGTAACCCAGCAAGTTCATTACATTATTAATAGAAATAAATATGGCATTTTTCACTTAGGCAGTACGGATCTTGTTCATCATGATGAGTTTGTTAAACATATTTTAGATATCATTACTGAAAAGAAAGTCTTGCTAAAGCATGTGTATACAACCAACGAAGACCGTTATTTAGCTGTTTTACCTAAGTTTAATAAATTACCAAAGCATCTTCAAATTACCAGCGATAAAGTTTTGGAAGAACTTCAGAAATAGTTAATAATATCTATATTCTCGTTGCTAAATTTCTTTTGAAGTCAATTAATATTTTGTAATTTTCAGTAACAAAACAAATCGTCGGTTCGAGTGTCACGCTCCTAGCGTGATTTATCGAGAACTAATTCAAATATTAAATACTTCTCGATACAATTTCAATAAATTGAAATCACTCGAAGTGACACATTTTTATTCAATAATTATATGAAATTAGACGAATCTACCATTGAAAAAAAACTACTGCATTTCCCAGAATGGGAGTATTATGACAATGCCATTCATGTAGAATTAGAGTTTGATAATTTTAAGGATTGCTTTAGCGCTATGAGCCGTATTGCCTTTGAGTGCGAAGCGCAAAATCACCATCCAGATTGGAGCAATGTTTACAACGTGTTAAGAATATCACTTTCTACTCACGATGCTGGTGGCGTAACACAAAAGGACTTTGATTTAGCGGAAGCTATTGAAGCTATAGTTGAAGCTGAGGAATAGGCAAATCTATGATTAAGACTCTTGCCTCTTTTTTATGTATATGTTCTGCGTTTTCATCTTTTTGTCAAGAAGCAACCTTCTGTTCAGAATTAGTGTCTATCGCAAAAATTGTCGAAACCTCTCATTATAAGCCCAAGCCCTTAAATGACAGCTTGTCGATTGGTGTCTACAAGTTATTTTTAAAAAGCATGGATGAAAGCCAGAGTTTTTTTACCTCCAAGGACATTCTAGACTTCAGTAAAGACCAATATCAACTCGACGATTACATAAGGAATAAAGATTGTGGTTTTATAACACGATATGCTCAAATTTTAGAAAAGAGGATTAACAATTCAAAAGCCATATTAGAGTCTTTAAAGGATTCAAACCTCGACTATTCAGGAAAAGACAGTCTTTATTATAGGTCTAATGACGACCGATTGTATTTTAAGGATGACAAAGCCATCGCTAGGTTTTGGAACAAAAAGCTGCGGTATAAAATCCTAAGGAAACTTGTAGAAAACGACAGCGACCTCGTCCAAATAGAAAACAACTTTAAAGTATTAGAAAGTGCGGTTAAGCTAAAAATCATAGATAATGAGATTTGCTTGCTGAACGAGCTTTTAAAATCTAAGGGTTCGGTCTTAAGCTTGGTTGAAAGTGCTTTTTTAGACGCTTTCCTAAAATATCAGGATCCAAATTCTGCCTATTTTAGTGCTTCGGAAAAGAATTTATACGAAACCTCTATTGCCAATTCCCAAGAGACTTTTGGCATAACAACCCAAAAGCAAAAAAATGGAGACATCGTCATATCCTATATTGCACCAGGGAGTACTGCGTCTAAGCAAAGTGAGCTCGAAGTCAATGATATCATCTTAGAATTAAAAGCCAATAATAAAACCCTAGAGACTTATTGTATCTCTAACCAAACCATTACAGAATACATTAATGATTCTAAAAATAATAGCGTGTTATTTAAGGTTAAAAAGCAAAATGGAGATATAAAATCCATTAGACTTAAAAAAACATCCGTCTCAGTAGAAAGTAATTCTATTACTGGATATGTTATAGATGGCACACTTAAAATCGGATATATCAACATTGATAGTTTTTATACCGATTTGGAATCATTACATGGTCTTGGAGTAGCTAATGATGTTGCAAAACAACTCTATAAGCTTCAACGCGAAGGCATTGAAGGTCTTGTTGTAGACCTTAGGTTTAATGGAGGTGGCTCTATGAAAGAAGCTACCGAATTAACAGGTATGTTTGTTGACAAAGGGCCTGTTGCCATATCGAGCATGAGAAATTACGATAATTATACCATAAGAGACCCAAATCGAGGCACCATTTTTAATAAGCCCATGGTTATCTTAATCAATCAGTTTAGCGCATCTGCATCCGAGTTTTTTGCTGGTGCACTACAAGACTATAATAGAGCCGTTCTCATAGGTTCCACAACCCATGGTAAAGCAACATCCCAAAGTATACTACCTGTTAACGAATATCAAAATACCAATTTCATAAAGTTAACTATGGGGCAGTTTTACAGGGTTACTGGTGAAAGCCATCAAGAAACAGGTGTCATCCCAGATATAATATTACCAAGTATATATGATAACTATAAATCGCAGGAAGTTTTTAAATCGCATACTTTACCTAACAGTACAGTAAATGTAACTTTAAAGCATAGCGCCAAACCAAAAATGGATCTAAGCACCATAAAAAGCAAGAGCGAAGACCGTGTTAACGGTAGTTCCGCCTTTAGTGCCATAAAGACATTTAACACAATCTTTGTAAACGATTATGTGTATAAGGAAGGTGCTTATCCGTTGACACTAAAATATATCTTCAATGATAATGCTACTTATAAAACAGCATTCAACGACTACAATAAAGCACTAGAACAGAGTCTTCCTAAATTAAATGTTCTTAATAATGCTTCGACCAAAGCCATTTTAGAATATAACGAAGATGATAAAATCGCAAATGAAAAGCTTCGGAAAGGTTTGGGCCAAGACCCTTACATTCAAGAAGCCTATTTAATAATCAATGATATCATAAATCTTTAATTTAAATCCTTTATGAAAAAAATTACCATCCTTTTGATTTTTCTAATAGCCACAAGCACGTACTCTCAAAATTTTGATTCAGCCATAAGCTACTTGGACTTTGTGGCCGAGCAGCAAGAAGGTATAACGAAAAAAATGTGGCGGTATACCAAGGCTATTGCTCATGGCAGGAGTGACAGAAATGTAGAAAGCAAAAGAAAAAGCTTGCTAAAAACCTTAGACCGCGCCATTTCAAAAATTAGAAAAGCTTCGGGTTATCAAGATAACGTGTTTAAGGATCAGCTTCTGAAGCGCTTACAATTCAACAAAGATCTTCTTAATAATGAATACGCCAAAATAATTGACATGAAAGCCGTAGCTGAGCAATCTTATGATGCTATGGAGGCCTACATGTTAGCGCAAGAGTTGGCTGATAAAAAAATGGAGGAAATACAAGAGGAATACGAAGCCAATTATTATGCCTTTGCTGCTAAGCATAATATTAATATTATAGAGAGTGAAAGTGATCTTGGAAAGAAAATGGCCATATCCAATGAGGTCTTCGGGTATTACAAAAAGATGTATCTGATTTATTTTAAGGTTTATATCAATGAAGTCTATCTTATGGACGCGCTTAATAACAAAGATATTAATGCGATACAACAAAATGCCAATGCCCTTAGCGAAAGTGCAAAGGAAGGTCTGGAGATACTAAATGCCGTTGAAAATTACAAAAACGATAAATCCGTTATGATGGCCACAAAAAAAGCCTTTGAGTTTTTTATTGATGAGGCCGATAATAAAGTTAATATCCTTACCGATTTTTTAGTCCTAAATGAAGACCTAGAAAAAGCCCAAGCCACATTAGAAAAAACGCCTCAACGCAAACGCACTAAAGAACAAATAGATAGTTACAATGCTATGGTGAAGGATTTTAACAAAGCCGTTAAACAGTACAATAAGACCAATGTAGATCTCAACAAAAGGCGCGAATCGATTATTAATAGTCTTAATATCGTCAACCAAAAGTTTTTAGATAAGCATATACCAAACGATTAGTAGAATTATTTAAATTTGTCAGCATTACGCCACAACAGTTAAAATAAATAATAGATGGGAAGAGCTTTTGAGTTTAGAAAGGCAAGGAAAATGAAACGTTGGTCCGCTATGAGCAAGGCCTTTACACGTATTGGTAAAGATATTGTAATAGCCGTAAAGGAAGGTGGTCCCGATCCCGATAGTAATTCGCGTTTACGAGCCGTTATACAGAATGCCAAGTCTGTAAACATGCCCAAGGATAACATTGAGCGCGCTATTAAACGTGCCACTGACAAGAACCAAGGGGATTATAAGGAAGTCCTCTTTGAGGGTTACGCACAGCACGGCATTGCAGTACTCATAGAAACCGCTACGGACAATAATACTCGCACGGTTGCCAATGTACGCAGCTATTTTAACAAATGTGATGGTAGCTTAGGTACACAAGGCTCTGTAGTTTTTATGTTTGACCATACTTGTAACTTTAAGATTAATGGAGATGGACTGGATTTGGAAGAATTGGAATTGGAGTTGATTGATTTTGGTGTAGAGGAAATCTTTGAAGATACCGACGAAGATGCCGATGGTAACGAACAGACCAGCGTCATGATATACGCACCGTTTGAAAGCTTTGGCAGTATACAATCTTATTTAGAGGAAAGCACTATTGAGATTATTTCTTCTGGTTTTGAACGCATTCCACAGGTAACCAAAAAATTAACTTCAGAACAAATGGAAGACGTCGAAAAACTGCTCGAAAAGTTGGAGGAAGATGACGATGTACAGAACGTTTACCACACAATGGAAGAAGCCACAGAATAGAGTTTACAATATGATTAATTGGAGAGGGCTTCTGCCCTCTTTTTTATTATCCAAAATTTATTGAAAATTAAATCGTATTAATTATCTTTAATCTAGAACGAAATCACAGCCGAGACCGTTGTACGCAATTTGACCAAATCGCAACTGAGTTGAAAAAATAAATGGATAATAAACTGAAAATTATTTCTCTGACTTCATACTCACTCATAATTCTTATGGGACAAATGATTGGACTTCCATTTATTTTATGGCTGATTTTTACAAGTTTTGATTTTGGAAATAGTGACCAGATTTTTGCAATTAGCGGACTAATCGGAATCATTATAAATTTCACAAAGTATGGGAAACCGACACTCGGAAAAATATTAAGTTTTGTTCTTATGATTCTACCAATCGTGAGACGAATGACTGAAATACCAATAGAAAAATTTAATTATTTGACTTTTCAGATACCGCTTTTGATTTTTGTAATTGCTTATCTGATTTACATAATTAAACCAAATAGAAATAAAAAAACTGCGTATAACAATGTATAATCGCAATTTGCTGCCGCCAGTTCACTTCGCTCGTGTCGGCGGATTGGACCGTTGGCAAATCCACTCGGAATTGCTAACGCCTGTTTTTAACTCGAAAATAATCGCTAATTTAACATGTAACTGACAGTTATACGAGACCGTTGGCATTAATTATTCGAAAATGGGAAAAGGTGACAAGAAAACTAAAAAAGGAAAAAGGTTTTCAAAGTCTTTTGGTGTTCATCGTTCTAAAAAGAAATATTCTTCAATTGAATTATTTCGAAGAAAAAATAGTTATTATCGAAAAAAATTCTCAAAAAAATCATCATTTAAAAAAACCAAACAATCAGATGTTATTACGGAATTGACATTAGCTCTAGTCAGTGAGAAAAATGGATTTTATTATTCTTCAGGTTCTGCTGTAATAATTGCACCTTACCTAGCTATAACTGCAAAACACATAATTGAAGATTTTTTTAACAAGTATGACAACAAAGACAAAAAAACCTTAAAAAATAAAACAGGCGAAATAAAAGGCACATTTTCATTAACTGCATTCCAGACATTAGGTGGCGAAAAAGACAAATCTATTTGGTCTATTACAAGAATGTGGCCTTGTGCAAGTACAGACATTTATTTTCTTAGGCTTACACCAGCATCCCAATTAGCTTTGGATTATAAATGGAAAAAAATAACACTTGATTTTAAGACCGTTAAAGTAGGTGAAAGAGTTTCTGCTTTTGGTTATGGGAATTCTAAATATATAAAAGAGAAGAGTCTTAATAATCTAACATATGAAGCTTCAACATCAGTTGGTGAAATAATTGAAGTATATCCTGAGAAAAGAGATAGTTCCAGATTAAACTTCCCTTGCTTTATGACAAATTCAAGATATGATGGTGGTATGAGTGGTGGTCCAGTTTTTAATGAAAGAGGTTTTTTATGTGGACTTATATGCTCTAGTTTACCTGCGAGAAATATTAACGAAGAAGATGTTTCATATGTCTCTTTATTAAAACCTATCCTAATGACACAAATTGATATTCCTTATATAGAATTAGGACAAATCGGTATTTATCCTATTTTAAAGTTAGTAGAAGAAGGAATTATAAGTGCTGTTGATTATGAGACATAAGTTTATTAACTAATGCCAACAACGTGTATATTCAATTGCTAGCTTCTTGCCTACTTTGGAAAATCCTCGCGGATTTTCCATTCAGTAATTATTTGCTATTTTAGTGCTTAAACCACGCAACTGAAACATACACAAACACGTTAGCGGTAATACAAAAACAACCTTACTAATTCAAATGACCATTTCACTCAATATGCATTTTCTTTAAAAGGAACTTAATTTAGTTTCGTAAAAATTCAATATCCAAATAATGAAAAAATTAATATTACTTCTAATAATAACTTTTTATGCAAAAAGCGCTTTTGCTCATCAAGATTTTTGGATGATTAAAGATTATGGGAATGTCAAAGTAAGAATTAAAACAGGATTTCAATATGAAGAAATTAATAAGGCATTTATATATGGACAATTAGTGGAGAAATTAGCATCTGAATTAGGTTATAAAAAACAAATTTTTCTCGATTTCAATCATCATTATACTGGAGATTGTGAGCCAGATTATTTTATTTCATTCGATAAAGGAGCAATAAAATATACTTGGAACGGAGCAACTAATCAAAAACCGATTTTTGATAACAATACAATCGTAATCAGACAAGTTGCAAATAAGTTTGACGCTGAAACTACATTAAAACTTTCAGAATATGCAATACAAAACCTATCTGAAATTAAATCCAATCAAGATTATATTGATTACAATAAAAACTATTGTCAATGGAGAATCAAAACGATAGATGTTTCAAAAATAAAAAATAAAATTCGTGACAATAGGAGTAGTATTGTGAGTACAGTAATGTCCTCTAAAATAGAAAGACCTGATGCGGAATTCAAATTTGGATATACATACTATTGGCATAATGACAAATACATAGTTTTTGAACGAGATGTTTATGGTAAGGAAACTACCGTAAAAGAATTTGATAAAATATATGATTTTAAACGTGTTGGGAATTGTATTTTTATTTTCACTTCAGTCTCTGACTTTCTTACATTAAAAAAAACTTATGGGAGAAGACCAGAAGTAATATCTAAAAAATGGACTATTGAAAATGCTGAATTAAATTATCGCCCATATAGATTAGAACATCTTGGAGGATACAAGTATTCTATTTACTTTACCTATCATTCAGATGAAGAAGGTTGGCAACCAAAACAACAAACTCTGATTTATGATGAATCAAGAGACAAATTAATTAAATTATAAAAATACTACCGCTAACAATGGCTATAAGTAATTGCTTGTTCTCGCCTACTTATGAAAATCCTCGCGGATTTTCTGCTTGGTGTGTACTTGCCAAGTTAAGTGCTAACTCACGCAACTACTCATAGCCTTGACCGTTGTGTGCAATTTCGACCCTCTTAACTAAATGGAAATATCGAACGATAAAAAGATAGTACTGGATAAAGATTTAAGCCCTGAAAATCTTTGCCTTTTTGGATTAAAACTAGGCGATTCAGTCGAAGAAATACCAACAGACAAAGAAAACGGATTTCAATATGGCTCTTTGTGGATTTCATCTAACTCTGAAGCAAGTTATAGAGCTGACAGTGAGAGAAAGTCTGTAATTGTTGAATTTCTTCTTCGTGGTGAATTTCTAACGGACTTAAAATTGACCAGTCCAAGAAGAATAGTGCGAAAATTTGGCAAACCTCAAGCTATTGAAAAAAGCAATGGAACTCATTATTATTTCTACCCTGAACGAAAGTTAGTAGTTTCTTGGTGGCACGAATATGACAAATTGTTTGGTGTTTATATAGGAGACAACATCATCAAACAAACAGAATATACTGTTAAAAATTTCCTCGACAAATACTATGAATTCAAAGCTATGGTTCCAGATTATAGAAATTGGAATCATAAAAGCTTAAAATATAACGAACCAAGACTATATCGTCTAAAAGAATTGGAATCTTTAATTCAAGCATTTGACATAGGAACAGACTTACTACAGGATTTTCAGAACAGGAAATTTCTTGAAAGAAGAACATTGTCTGATTTTGAGCCTATTATAAAAGATATTGAAAAATATGCCCTTAATGATAAATATGAAAAAGAAAGATATCAATCTGAAATAGAAAGAGCAAAAAGCGTCAGGTGGTTTGAAATGTTAATTCAAAATTTTATGAGGTTTTCAGAAGAAATGAGAAATATTCTTAAATTCAACAGTGGAGTTTTAGAAGCAGGTTCGTTGATTTTTAGATATTCAATAAATAAAACTCAAAAACTTTTAAATGATATCGATTTAAAAGAATTAAAGGAGATAGACGAACTACTTTGCAAAGTTCTAGACCCAAAAAGTAAAATCTTTACTAAGAGCGAATTAATTAAAAACTTCAATTTTCCTGATGTTGATTTAGAGGCAATTGATATGGAAAATTATTAAAAAAAACTGCACACAACAATGGCTATAAGTAATTGCTTGTTCTCGCCTACTTTGGAAATTTCGAAGGAATTTTCAACTTGGTGCGTACTTGCAAAGTTTAGTGCTAACCCACGCAACTACTTATAGCCGAGACCGTTGTAGTGCATATGAAGCAAACAGTATTTCTAATATTAATGACAATGACTTTTAATTCAGTTTCTGGACAAAATTTAAATGGAAAATGGTTATTGAAAGACATTGACCCTGGAAATGGAAAAAAAGGTTATCCTGGATTTCAACTGCTCGAAATTGAAAACGATAGTGTTCATATTTACACGGATTTTTCACTTAAAGAAAAAGCATCCACTTTAATAATGGACAATGGTGATTTGTTGAACTTAAAAAAAGAGAAAACTTCGACATACAAAGTCATTAATAAAAATAATCTGAAATGGTTTGTAAATGGAAAATCTAATGACAAAGACGCCATTTTTGAGTGTGACTTCTATCGGCTTGAACCGACAATCACAAAGCTGAAAAAAGAAGATATTGAAAAAATGACATTCGTTCTGACCGAAAACGGACGAGAGACGGAATTTGAATTTAATAAAGAACTTTGGGACAAAGAAACACTCAAACGAATGAAACGAAAAGAGGGCGAGAAAAAAATGATTCAACAAATAGACTCAACTTTCTTTATTGTGTCATATTTTGATGGAAAAAGGAGAAGTTCAATTCCGATTAAAGAGGTTACGCCTGAATTAATAACAATGTATGCTATTCCGACTGCACCAATGGAAATGACTGCATATCGGAAAAAATAAATACGCACCACAACAATGGCTATAATTCATTGCTACTACTCGCCTATCCCAAAAATTAGTTTAACTTTAAACGGCTGGATTTCTACGGTCGAAAATTCCGCTGGAATTTTCAACGCAACGAAATCATAGCCGAGACCGTTCTACGCAATTTGACCTAACCAATGAACATATATTTTGACTTGAACATTTTCGACCGAATTGAGAAGAAAGAAACTCTCAAAGAAAATGAACGGGATTTATATACGAAATGGGAGAATTTAGTTTTATCAGGTCAAATAGTTGTTCCTTATTCAAATGCACATCTGAATGACTTATTTCGTGGATTTCAGAAAAACCCTAACTATATAGATGGACATTTAGACAATATTGAACGGCTGACAAAAAATCTTTGTATTTGTCAATATTGGGGAAATAAAAATGCAGTTTGGCATTTCCGAGAAATTAGAGAGTTTTTTAATGAGAAGAACTCTGAATGGGAATTTGAACCCAATTCATTTGGCGAACTTTTCGATTCGGATTTAGGAATTCCAAATCCATTATTGCTTTACAAAATGATTCCACTACCAAAAGAATGGAAATTAGGTTATCGACAAGACCCAATGTTTGGAATAATGTATCCAAAATCGAAAACCGAAAACAATATGTATGCATTAATGGAAGATATTTTCAACTTTCAAAGTCGCCTGAAATCGGACTATAGCCTTTACAAGTCATTTAAAGCAAATTTAATGCGAAGTATGAATAAGCTAAAGAATAACAAGGAAATGCTCAAAGCTGTAAAACAAAACTTCAAGGATTTACCCAAACATTTAGACATTTTTGAGATTTCGGATTTATATGGACCAAAATCTAAAACAAGCGAAAACGACAATTATTCAAAACTGATAGAAACGTTTTATAAATACGACCTAAAAGGATATAAATCTGATGGGAATTTTAATAATATGTTCGATGATTCTTTACATACGTTTTACGGAGCACATTGCGACTATTTTGTAACGAATGACGACAGATGTAAATACAAAGCGGAAAAAACATACGAACGATTAAAAATAAATACGATTGTAATTAAAGCAAATGAAATTGACCGAATAAAAACTGCGTAGAACAATGTGTATAATTCATTGCTAGTTAAAACCTACTTACGAAAATTCCAGCGGAATTTTCTATATGTGATTATTTGCTAACTTTAGTGCTGAAACACGCAACGAAATCATACACTTTACCGTTGTGGGTAATTTAACGCAACTGTTCAGAACAATTGACATCTATTGAGAAAAAGCATACTATGAAAATAAAATTTGAGTACT
The DNA here is from genome assembly GCF_028289625.1 of Winogradskyella sp. Classification (GTDB taxonomy): domain Bacteria; phylum Bacteroidota; class Bacteroidia; order Flavobacteriales; family Flavobacteriaceae; genus Winogradskyella. The sequence goes on from NZ_JANQOM010000036.1 coordinate 39,129, forward strand.
CATTAATACTATTTTTGATGTTATTGCCAACTTCTTGTGAAGATACATTTGAACCAAGCGGAATAGAAACAAGAGTTTTCGGGCGAATGTATGATAGCCAAAATGGCTTATCCTTAACAAACCATAAGTTGAGAATAGGCGAATACAATCTAGTACCTGGATTTGGTTCAGCACCGAATATTGACTTCATTCAATATGTTGATTCGACAACTACAGATTCATCTGGTTTTTTTGATTTTGTTTTTACTACAAGCGGACAAGGCGACAGATATCAATTAGAGGTCGATTTTGACTTTGATACTTACGCCACCAATGATGGAAATTTCTTTGGATTATTAAATCAAGAATATCATACTGAATTAGAAAATTTAGGAGAAGACACAGAAATAAATTACGAGGTACTTTTTGTATTTCCTGTAAGTCTTAAAATTACACTTGATTCTGACGTTCAATTTTTACCAATCAGAATTCGAGAACCATATTACCGAGCGACAAATAATTTGACTGAAACAGGAGTTGAGAACGTTCGCTTGTATTATGTTGACAAAAATTCGAGTTGGCAAGTTGAATTAACAAGAACGACATCCGAAGGACAAGCACAACATGTGATTTTTGATATGCCAGCAACTAACAGCACCGAATTAACTGAATTTGAATTTTATGTCAACGACAATGATTTTGTTGACTATTAAAAAACTACTCACAACAATGGCTATAAACAATTGCTATTACAGGCTTATTCTGAAAATTCCCGCGGGAATTTTCAGCTTGGTGTGTACTTGCAAAGTTAAGTGCTAAACCACGCAACTACTCATAGCCGGAGACGTTAGGCACAATTATGAAAATCACCCTGAACATATTGATTCTACTATTGACTTTTTGTGTTCAAGGTCAAATTTCAGAATCTTGGAATTTGGATATTGACAGCTACACTCATAATTCCTCAAACTATGCTTCCAAATTCCCACCAATAGAAACAGCCAAATTCTCGAATGGAGATTTTGTTGTTTTATCCCAAAATGGAAGTTTAGCAAGATTTAAAAATAGCGGAACAATAATCTGGAAAAAAGAAATTGAGACTTGCGCTCAACAAAGAGTAATAATAGACTCAAACAATGATATTATTTTGAGTTGCGGAACTGAAATAACCAAATTTGACACTAACGGACAAATAATTTGGAATAAAGACTATTCAGATATATTCAGCAAAAAATATTTGACCTTTGATGCCATTACATCGGACAACGAAAACTTATATGTCGCTGGTCATTTTTTTCATTCAAAATTTATTTGTCAGCTTGGTATAGATAAAAATGGAGGTGTTCTTTGGAAAACTAAATTCAAACAAAAAGTAGATTATGAGTTTTCATTTTTGCCACCTAAACAAATAGTTGTCTTTAATGAAAAAATCTATATTCTTGCTCACCATTATACTAAATCAAATTCGTTTATTTATTCTTCAAATCTTAATGGTAAGAAACGAGCTGATAGCTGGTTTTACTTCAAAATAAAGAGATTAAAACCATTCGATAATTCCTTATTTGCTTTAGGTCATCTAAATAGTCTTAAAGACAAAATAGGTTTTGGGAAAATTGAAGAAAACTTATCCTTATCAAATGTTTCAGAATTTGAACTACCGAGAAATTATGATTACGAAAAAGCCATACTATATTGGGCTACCACACCACCAACAAAAGAAGAATTCGATAAAAAGTATATTACTTCATACGACATTAATGATTTTGAATTTTTAAGTTCTCACAATTTGTTGATAGTCGGAAATTCATATGGAAAACCTTTGATTTTAAATTTGGGTTTGAACAACGGAATTAATTGGAGCGTGGACAATTTAGATAAAAGATATTTTAAGTTTAACAACAAATACACTAATCATTATTACGTTTTACATTCTATCAAAAAAAGCGAGAATGATTATTTGATTTCAGGAATTAGTGAAGAACAAGATGACCAAGAAGATATGTTTGTGAATTACATAAACTTATTTGTTCGAAAAATAAAAATGGAAAAATAACTGTGCCTAACAACGCGTATAGCTCATTGCTATTCAGTCGCTTAGCCGAAGTTATAGCGTATTTGGAAAGTCGCCAAATTTTTAAATTTGACGATTTCCAACAAAAAAGATAAATAGTAAAATTTAAAAATCTGGCTTGTGCTTAAACCGAAAATAATCGCTAATTTATACGCAACGAGCCATACACAAAACCGTTAGGCAACATTAAAACCAAATCAACGAATGAAAAGAACAACATTTTTATTATTAGCAATTCTACCAATTTTGACTTACGGACAAAGCGAATTTTGTGAAAAGAGCTTTGGAGAAAGTTACTATCCACTAAAAATTGGATTTGAAAAACATACTGACCACGCAATTAAATTTTCAGAAATTGGACTTGAAATTGCGAATAACCATAAAGATTGGTTTGCTTACAAAAAGTCTTTAAACCCAAAAATGGATTATGTAAAATGGGTTGGTGTTGGAATCGCTGGATTGTCTCTGATTTGGAATATTTATCAAGGAATTACGAATAGTAAATTAAGAGATGATAATCGAATTCTCGGAGATGAGATTGAAGCGTTGGAAAAGGAAAATGCTGGTTTGGAACAATTATTAAAAAAAGCACAGGAATGAGTTGGGATGTTGTACTTTTTAATTCAAAACAGAAAATAGAATCGGTTGCTGAACTGGACGAAAACCAACTCGAACCAACTGATTTTAGCGGAATATTAGAAAAATCATTTGACCAATTAAAAAAGGACGGAAATCACAGAGAAATAATCGGAACTGATTTTACAATTGACTTTTTTGCCGACAACGAGCATTCAAGCAATTTTATGCTTTCACTATACTGAGAAAATGCAGTTTATGCCTTGATTGAATTATCGAAAAAGTATAATTGGCAGATTTACGACTCTGGAATTGATGGAATGATTGACTTGGAAAATCCCGAAAATAACGGATTTGACAATCACAGAAAATATGTTGAACAGATATTAAAAAATAAATAAAAACGTTGTACAACAATGGCTATAAGTAATTGCTTGTTCTCGCCTACTTCTGAAAATCCTCACGGATTTTCAGTTTGGTGCGTACTTGCAAAGTTAAGTGCTAAGCCACGCAACTACTCATAGCCTAACCGTTAGCCTTCATTTAACCAAACTGAACTCAATGAAAAAAAACATTTACGGAATTGCAATTACAATTATTAGCATCATAAATATTCTCTTTATGATTTTCTGCTTTTTTGTGTACGATATGGGACTGAATAATAATATCTACATAATTGGCGGAACGATTATTTCAATTGGACTTTTAATTCTACTGTTCAAAAACAATGTTTATGGATACATTGGAACAATAATCTTCTACGGAATTCAAATGTTTGGAACTGAATTGATTTTCGAAAATTTCCGATATGGACTTATTCTGCGCTCTGAATCCGATGGTAGTGTGAATTCGACTGACTTTCAGCTGGATTTAAATACTACAGCGATACTTTTAGCGATTTTAGGAATATTAGGCTTTATGAGATATAAAAAACTGACTGAATTAAAAGCGGAATCTAAAACTGAATAAAAAAACGAAAGGCTAACAATGGCTATAAGTAATTGCTTCTACTCGCCTACTTTGGAAATTCCTGCGGAATTTCCAACTCGGTGCGTACTTGCAAAGTTAATCGCTAACCCACGCAACTACTCATAGCCGAGAACGTTGTACGCAAGCTGAACAAAACCCTACCTAAAAATCTACTAATGAAGTCTAATCAGATAAAAATATTATTATGCCTATTCGTAGTTCTGCTATTATTTGGTTGTAAAAGTTTTCTTTTTCAACACTATGAGTTGTACAACAATTCATATTCGGAAAAAGGACGAAATTTGACTTATCACAAAAAGCAATATCAAAAAATTGACTCAATTCAATTAAACGAAATCAGAATTTGTAAAAAAAGAAATAAGGATACTCTTAGTGTTACCAATACAGATGGAGATATTATTTTTGATTTAACTACTATAAAAAAATCACTCGAGAAATCTCTAAATAGTAGATGGAAAAACATACAATATTATCAAGGTCTAAATGATGAATGGAACACAAGCTGTAAGAGCCTAAAGCGAAAAAACTTATTGGATAAAAAACTCTTGCCAAAAAGTTATACGAGCAAAAAATATCATTTATTACTTTCATTTAATATAGAATACACAATAGAGAAAAATCTTGATATTAGTGGTGTTTGGGGAACATCTACATATCAAGACATAGGTGATAATATTTCTAAAGTGGAATATGAACTGGTTTCAGCATTATTTTATAGAGACTCTCTGTTGTATATGGGTAATCAAAAATATAGGTATTGGTTTTCCAGTAAACGTAGTGAAAAAATAGAGCACGAAATTCCTGAAAATATTATTGACAGTTTAGTAACAAAGAGTTTGGTTGACTATAATAAAAGATTAAATTAAATGATACCGGAAATAAAGTCAGCTTACAGCACAAGCTATAGTTCATTGCGGCTGAAATTCCAAACCTACGCCAAGGCTTCGTTGTTCGCAGTCGGAATTTCGAGCCTTTTTACTAAATTTATGGTTACAGCGGAATGATACTAGCGTACCATTCCGTAACGACACGAGAGACTGAAGGTCTCGAAATGACGAAGTAAACCATAGCCAAAATCGTTGTAAAACATTTGACCAAAAAATGAGAAATCTGATTAAAATAATAATATTTCTTCTTATTCTCATTTCCTGTAAGAATTATTCAATTGAAGAATATCCAAAACTTGCTGTTGTTAAAACTGGAACATATGAACATATAGAAAGTTGCTATTTTATTGAGACGAATGATTTTAATGTGTTTCCACAAAATATAAAAGACTCTATTGAAAATTATTACCGAAAAAGAATTGGAGAACCCTATTTCAAAAAACTAAAATTCGATTTTGGATATATAGATTCGGACAAACCAATAAAGTCATCAAACAAAAATTCTAAAATTGACAGTTTGCTATTTGATTATTGGGAAAAGCCAGAAGTTTGTGATAGTACATACACATATCCTGTTTATACTACAGCATTTAATATCGAAATTCCTGAAATCGGAATTAAAAAGTTGGCTGTGAATTTAGTAATGGATAAAAATGGAAAAATCATAAAAGATTTTCAGTATCCGAATTTTGAAAATTATGCAGTTAATAAAAAAATAATCCCAATAGATTCAGTTAACTCAATTCTCGTAAAAAGAAAAGTATCAAATGACAAACTAATCGTTGCCATAGAATACGATGAGAAAACAAACTCTCTATTTTGGATTCCAAAAACTATTGTAAGTCCTGGTAGTATTGCTGTACCAAGTTGTTTTCCTGAAATTGACTATCATTTCGGAATGAATATGTTTACTGGAGAGATAAAAGAATTTAATGAAAAATAAAAACGCATTACAACAATGTATAACCGCAATTTGCTGCCGCCAGTTCGCTCCGCTCGTGTCGGCGGATTCGACTACCCTTCGACAAGCTCAGGGCAAGCTAGAATCCACTCGGAATTGCTACGACCTGTGCCAGCCAAATATTAAAGAAATAAACCCGTAACTAGCGGTTATACGAGACCGTTGCAAACAATACAAACACAATCCATATGAAAAAAACAATTTACATCTTAACAGTTTTAATATTTAGTTTTTCATGCAGTAATGAATCTGGCAATAATAGTCAGGAAGACAACCCAATTATCAACGGAGATGTTATATTCCGAAATCAAACGGAGGTAAACAATTTCGATTTAGATGATTATGAAAGTATAAATAACTTATTGATTCAGACTAATAGTTCAGATGACCCAATTGTGAATTTAAATACTTTGACGGAATTGCAGTCTATTAATGGAAGCTTAATTATTGCTAATAATTATGGTTTAAATTCAATCGAAGAATTAGATAATCTAACAAATGTAGGAGGTGAAGTTTCTATTGTTGAAAATGGATTATTTCAAAGCTTAACTGGCTTAAATAATATTATAGGAAATGTGTCAAAAGTAAATATACTTTATAATGTTAATTTAATTAACCTTGATATTCTTAACAATATTAATTCAATTGAGACTGATTTAAATATAAGTGGTCGAATTGAAAATATGGATAGCTTTAATGATTTAAATTCGATTGGTGGTAGTTTTGACTTGTATGGTAATAATGGAACTTCATTTAGTTCTATTTCAGGTTTTAGTAATCTACAATCTATCGGCGCAAACCTTAGAATTTATAGTACAAACTTGCCTAATCTGTCAATATTTCAAAATATAACTACTTTAGAAAATCTTGATATTGGCGATAATATGAACTTAACAACTTTGAACGGCTTAGAGAATCTAAACTATATAAGCAATGACTTGTATATGGGACAAAGTACACTTTACACAAATGACTATTGTGCAATTAAAGACTTAATCTTGAGTAACAATATTGGTGGCAATGTCTTTTTTTCAGTAAATGCTATAAATAATGATATTGAAGGATATTTCAACAATAACTGTAACTAAAACAAAAGTACTTTTTGCAACAACGGCTATAGCTCATTGCGGCTGAAATTCCAAACCTACGCCAAGGCTTCGTTGTTCGCAGTCGGAATTTCGAACCTTTTTACTAAATTTATGGTTACAGCGGAATGATACTCGCGTACCATTCCGTAACGACACGAGAGACTGAAGGTCTCGAAATGACGAAGTAAACCATAGCCAAAACCGTTGTAAAACACTTGACAAACGAATTAAGTATTAAGCAAAGTATGGTTTAATTATTGAACTAAATATCCGAAAAATAATATGAAATACTCTTTACGCCTTATCTCTCTTTTTTTAATTGTTTCATTTGGAACATCATTTTCTCAGGAGAATAATTCAGACGATATTATTTCAAGAATTATCCAAAAAAACGGGCAGAAATTCTTAAAGAGTAAGAACATAAATTCTGTTTCAATAGGAATCTATAAAGACGGTCAAGTTTACACAGGACACTTTGGGGAAATAATAAAAGGAAAGGGCAACCCACCTAATAATAAGACTGTTTATGAAGTTGGTTCTGTATCAAAAACCATTACTGGTTATCTTGTTGCGAAAGCAGTTTTAGAACAAAAAATTAAACTAGAAGATGACATTAGAATTTATTTAGAAGGAGACTATTCAAACTTAGAATATAACAGCAAAGCAATAACAGTAAGGAACTTAATTACTCACACAAGCGGATTACCAACATTTCTTCCTTCAGAAATGAACGGATTATATGAAAAACTAACTAAAGAAGTACCAGACGAATATTTTAAACTAGAAAAATCATACGATAAAGAAAAATTCTTGAATGATTTAAAGGGTGTATCCATAACAACAGAACCTGGTGTCAATTATTTGTATTCCAATGCTGGTGCAGAATTAATCGGATATATTTTAGAAACAGTTTATCAAAAAAGTATTGATGAGTTATTACAAGAAAATATAGCTGATAAATACAATTTGTCAACCATGGGGATTAAGTTGGATTCAATGCAAACTAAAAATCTAGTTCAAGGATATTGGATGAATAGTACAACACCTGCGCCTAATAATGTAAACCCGCTTTGGGGAACTGCTGGTGGAATTAAAATGACAATTACAGATGTAATGCGCTATATTGAATTACAACTCGATGAGAAAAATACAATAGTTTCAGAATCTCACAAAGCACTTTATGAGGTGCGTTATCCATTAAAAATAGCTTATTTCTGGCGAGTTTGGAAAGACAAATATGGAACTTCATACAATCATCACGGAGGAACAAGTGGTACTCAAAATTGGTTATTCATTTATCCAAAATATAATTTGGGAATATCTATTATAACTAATCAAAGTGGACCTAAGACACCAAACTTATTGAGTAAAACCTCTCAAAAAATGCTTAAGGAATTAATAAAAGAATAAAACGTATGGTAATAAGGCTATTGTGCATACCTTTGGGATACTCACCATACACGAACAGGTTAATGTGGCGAAATGAACAGAACTGAATTTACAACCTTAAACTTTTGATAAATAAGATAAACGAACGAAATCCCTATTAAATAAATTATTATGAACACAAGACTTACAATACTGATTTTTCTATTCATGCAAATATTTTATTCTCAAGTTAAAATTCAAGAGGACAATTTGACTATTGAGTATGTAAAAGCTAAAAAAGCGAGTCAATCTATAGGGATGGTAACTAATGTTAGAACAAAATCAAAAGAAGTCGTTCAATACAATATAAAAATTAGAGTTGAGATGCTTGATAATAAGAAAAGACCTTTTGACGCTAACAAATTTTCACTTGTAGATTACCAAGACAGTATAAGGTTACGGCCAATTGATGTAGCCTATACTAATTTAACAGATAAATGGCATTTTATCAAATTAATTAAGAATAAACCCAAATACAAATCTTTGGAAAAAAGATATAAACCAGATATAAAAGACACGTTTTTGGATTATGAATTTGAGGGAATTAATAATTTAACCATGCCGATATGCTATGAGGCATATGACAAATACAAAATAAGCTTTAAAAATCCTGATAAGGAATGCCACGAATCATATTTTGAGCCTAAAGCTTTAAGAAAGAGAAATGTAAACTTGTATTTTCCAATGCTAAAAAGTACAGAAAATGCCACTCTTTATTATGGAAATATAAAAATAGCGGAAATAGAATTAAAATAAAAAAACATTACCGAACGAAAAACACTAACCACAACAACCGTTATATTTTATTGCCTTGCTATGGCAAACCCCAAAATTAGTTTAACTTTAAACGGCTTGATTTCAACGGCCGAAAATTCCGCTAGAATTTTCAATGCAACTACTCATAGCCGAAGCTGTAAGCAATAATTAAAACCAAACTATATGAAAAACGCATTAATACTACTCTTAATCATTTTTGTTTCATGTAAGTCACCTTCTGACAAAAAAAATGAAAATAGTGCTATTGAATTAGAACAATTGCGAATAAGTATTGATTCACTTTTCAATTCTCATATTGGGGAAAATGAACCGGGAGCAGCCATACTTGTAGCTTATGATGGGCAAATGATGATTGGAAAAGGTTATGGTTTAAGAGATTTAGAAGGAAAAAAACCAATTACAAAAAGTACAAATTTGAGAATGGGTTCCGTGAGCAAACAATTTACTGCTTTAACTATTCTTAAACTTGTTGATGAGGGCAAAATATCTTTAAATGATTCGGTTTATACAATATTTCCATTCGAAACATTTAAGGATGGTACCACAATTGAGCAGTTAATAAATCATACTTCTGGAAAAGCTGATGCCGAGGAAGCATTTTTTACAGAATGGGATTCAACAAAAATTGCAGAGAACAAAGATGTTTTAAATTGGTATTCAAGTAAGAATAGAACACTCATAAACCCTGGGGAGAAATATCAATACAACAATGGTATATATGAATTCATCCCAAGCCTAGTAGAAAAGATAAGTGGGAAAGATTTTGCTGAATTTGCTAAGGAGAATGTGTTTAAAAAAGCAGGGATGGAAAAAACAAATTTTTTCAACTTAGCAAAGCCAATTAATATTGAAGAAAGAGCATTTTGTTATGAAAAAGATAGTTTAGATAATTGGAATAAAGTGGACGGTCATTTTTTAAATGGGCTTTTAGGAGCCGGTGGTGTTTACACCAGTGTAAATGATTATTTCGAATATGACCTTGCCCTAAGGAACAATTCCATCTTCTCTAAAGAAACCCATGAAATTATCTTTAAACCAAGTTCTAAAATTAATACAACTCAATCTGATACAAGGTACTATGCAATGGGCTGGGGTGTAACCGATACTGCTGCTTCGCATACTGGAGGTTGGTTTGGAACTAATACTTGGACCAAAAGATATTTGAATAAACCGCTTACCATCGCAATTTTTATGAATCGAAATACACTTTTTGATAATGGTTTGATTAAAAAAACGGATTCATTAGTGGTAAAATATATAGATAACTACCGCTAGCAATGGCTATAGTTGCTACTGCCTGTTAGCTTCGCCCATGTAGCGGATTCAACTACCCTTCGATCAAGCCTAAGGACCTGGTCTGAATCCACCTTTAAAACCGAAAATAATTGCTAACTTAGTTGTAACTGAATTTTATACAAAACCGTTGGCGGTAATTTGAAAAAAGACGAAGTGGAAATTAAAATCAGGAATGCAGAAATAAGCGATTCAGAATCAATAACAGAGCTTTCCAATCAATTAGGCTATAAGACACTACATACAGATATTCAAAATCGATTGAAAAGGATTTTAGAGCATCGAGAAAATTGTATTTACGTTGCAACCGAAAGCGGAAAAGTAGTTGGTTGGATTCATGGGTTTTATTCAATGCGAGTAGAATCGGACTTTTGTGTAGAGATAGGAGGTTTAGTTGTCAATGATAATTTTCGAAAAAACGGAATTGGGAAAAAATTAGTGGATAAGGTAATTGGATGGACTGAATTGAAAAATTGCGAAAAAGTTAGAGTCAGATGTAATGTGGCAAGAACGAAAAGTCATAAATTTTATGAAAGAATCGGGTTTAAAATAAACAAAGAACAAAAAATATTTAACAAGCGATTAAATTAAAGACTACTGTCGACAATAGCTATAAGTAATGGCGCCGTTCTCACCTACCCTTCGATTTCTTTTGACAAGGTCAATACTAGTCACTGTGGACTGACTTCTGAAAATCCTTACGGAAATTGCTAACGCCAGTTTACTACGCTCGTGTCCTAATCAGAATTTCTTCTGCTTCTAAACATGGGGTTCACTCCTATTTGCTATATTAGTGATAACGCAGCAAACCATAGACTAACACGCAATAAGTAATTTAGAACCACACTATGAAGTTCTTTAGAAGAATAAGGCATCAACTAATTTTGGATAATAAAAAAATTCAATACCTCAAATATGCATTTGGAGAAATCATACTGGTAGTCATCGGAATTTTGATTGCATTACAAATAAATAATTGGAATCAGTCCATAAAAGATAAAAATGCTTTGAATGAATATTTGATTAAAATTAAATCGCATACGGTAGAAGATATAGAACAATTAGAAGAATTATCAAAAGGAAGAAAACAAATTGCAGACCTCTGTAAAAAAGCACGTCATAGCATCTTAAATAAGACCGAAAATGACAATCTTTTTTTGTTCAAGATAAGTGGTTCTGCTTTTGTCGATTTCTATTTCAAACCAAATTCAGATGGTTATGAGTCTTTGAAAAATTCTGAATATTATGGTAAGATAAACAACACCAAACTCGATTCACTTTTGGCTAAATATCACGGTTTAGTCGATATCATTGCTGAAAATGAAAGGAGTTATAATCAATATACGGTTCACCAAGAGAATTACCTCGATACGCAATTCGACAGGTCACTAATCTTGGCTTCTGCATTTATGTCATTAGATTCATTAGCCACAAAAGCCACCCCTCAGTCCGAATATGACAAAGCATTTATTGAATATACGGCCAAACCAGCTTATAGAAATGTTATTAGTTTGGCAGCGTGGCAATTCGATACGATGATTAACCAGTATAATCAATTAACAGAACTAGGGCATGTCATTATAGAAGAAATAGACATAACAATCGTAGACTAAAAAGAAAATGATAAAAAACAAAAAAGCCAAGTGGATTGTACGAATTTTGTTGTTCGTTGGAACAGCAATATCCATGTTTTTCGTGCCTTGGATTTTGGTAAAAGCTTGGATTTTACCGCTACCGGATAATGTTCAAGAACAGGTAGATGAAGCCATTGGTTATGGATTTGATGGCATGATTGTTTATGTTGACGAAGAAGGAAAACCACCAGCGTTTTATACAGGTGGTTGGAAAGATCGCGAAAATAAAATACAAGCTGATTCAAAATCATTATTCAAAATTGCCAGCATTAGTAAGTTATATACAGCTGTTTCCATCACCAAAATGGTCAAAGAAAAGCGTTTATCTTTAGACGAAACGCTTGCCGATTACTTTCCAGAACTTGAAGGGAGAATAGAAAATGCAGAAAGAATCACCTTGAAGATGATGGTTCAACATCGGTCTGGAATCCCCAATTTTACAGATAATCCTGCTTTTTGGGAAAACGAACAGGAAAATGGTAAAGATGCTCTTGAATTTGCCCTCGATTTACCAGCTAGTTTTAAACCTGATAAAGGATATGAATATTCAAACACGAATTATTTGTTGCTTCGCAGGATTATGGATAATGTATTAGGATATAACCACCATGAGTATATCAAAGAGAAAATATTGATACCACTTGAGCTGAAAAATACTTTTTTTTCGCTTAACGAAGTTGATTTAGATGATGTAATGAGTGGATATTATGTTGGATATGATGAAGATTTTAAAGCTAATGAGTACGGAATGTTAGCAACAGCAGAAGATGTCGGAATATTTTTGCGCGCCTTAAATGATGGTTCTGTATTTGATGAAGGAGAACAGCAAATCTATCCTTACGTCTACGACCATGGAGGTTTAGTTATTGGTTATCAGAGCCTTGCAGAATACCATAAGGATATAGACACGGTTGTTGTTCAATTCATTAATACAACTGATTTTAATGGATATGAATGGAACTTATCCGAAATTATAATTAACCGCATCGTTAAGATAATTAAAAGAAATACATAAACAAGAAATGAAAGTCTTAGTAGTGGGTGCAAGCGGTGCGACAGGAAGGTATTTAGTTAATCAGCTTCTAATTCAAGGAAATGAAGTTAAAGTAATAGTTCGTACTACTCAAAACTTACCAGGATTTTGGAAAGATAATGCTATGGTACAAATTATAACAGCTAGTATACTGGAATTAAGTGACGAAGAAATAAGTAAATATGTTTCTGATTGTCATTCGGTTGCATCTTGTCTTGGACATAATTTGAATTGGAAAGGTATTTACGGTAAACCTAGAAAGCTTGTCACCGATGC
>NZ_JANQOM010000046.1 GCF_028289625.1 Winogradskyella sp.
GAGTGCTCAAATTCAGGACAATCCATAACAGGCGCACATTCTTATCGCTAAAACCAACAATGTTTCTGGTTTTTGATAGGTATTTAGAACGCTCTTCGGGAAAATTAGACCAAAGATTGTATAAAGCATTTTCTATAGTGATGTATGACTTATCATCGAGAAGCGTCTCGTAATCTGTCTTAAGATTTTCGGGAATTTGAGTCACATACTGAGAAATGGCCTGCCTTACCTTTAAACCATGTTTAAAAGTATCGGAAGTGACTAATTCTGGTGCTTGGGAAATCACCTTTACCTTAGCTTCATCAGAGACATAGTACTTAAGATAATCTGTACATTTTGAGGATTTGGCTTGGCAATCGACCATCAAATACTCATTGATAAATGTGGATTCGTTTTTAAGCAAACCAAATGCAGCTTCCACAGGGAATTCTTTTTGCTTAATCCAAACATTCACAAAAGTAGTTAGTGACTTACCATATAATCGTTCAACTTCTTTTACAAAATCAGAGGTTTCTACATTACCAAATTGATGTTTTTCCAGGTAATTCTTCACTGCACCTTTAAACACCTTATTATCAACCAAAGTTCTCAAGGCATGAAGCACCCAAGCACCACGCTCATAAAAGGTAAGACTACTTGACTTTGGGTTTAAAAGCGACGTACCCTTGCCATCAATATCCTGCCGACCCAAATTAACAGCAGATTCATAGAGCTTAAAATAGTAATGGTTGTCACCAAAAATATCGCGCTCAGCCAATAAAGCATAATAGGTAGCAAAGCCTTCCTGCAACCAATGATGTTCTCCAGAGGTTGCGGTCACTAAATTACCAAACCATTGGTGGGCCAACTCATGTGCATTAACATTGATGTAGTTTTTATCGTTAAATCCAATGTCGTCAACCATAAATGCATCAGAGAAGATTGTACAACTCGTGTTCTCCATACCTGCATATAAAAAATCGTGTACAGGCACTTGTTTATAGTTCTGCCAAGGATAAGCAAAGTCAATCTCTTCTTCCAAAAAATCGAACATCTGTTTGCTGTAACGATAAGTCGGTTCTACCTTAAGTGAATCTTCAGGATAGTAATAATATTCTAATGGAATACCACTTTTAGAGGTTTCTGTTTTTTTATCGTATTTACCTATAGCCAGTGCAACCAAATAGCTGGACATGGGTTGTTTCATATCAAAAGAATATTTGTTTTGATATGTATGATGAACCTTTCCCTCTAACTTTTTGACACCATTAGAAATAACTTCATACCCATCTTCAAACAACAATTTAAGATCAAATTCTATCTTGTCATTGACATCATCAATACTTGGCAACCAATTGCTCGTGTACTTGCCTTGACCTTGTGTCCAGATCTGTGGTTCTCCATTTCGTTCAACGAAATAGAGTGCTTTTTTAGGAATGACCTCATATTCAAAATTAAAATCGTAGGTCACGCCTTCTTTAAAATCGCCTTTTATCCAAATTTTATTGCCATCATAAGTATGGGTCAGTCCAGTATTCACATAATCAGGAAGAGACATGTTCAACTTAAATCCTTTGGCGTCCAAAAAAACGGAATCGACAGGTTTTAATATTTTAAAACTATACTTACCACTTCCATAAACTAATGACGAGTCAAGAGCAAAGCCAATTGTTGCCTCTACCCTTTCATAATCCACATAATCCGTCTGTTGCCCAAAGCAAAAGCCTAGCTGAAAAAAGAATACAATAATCAGAAATTTCTTCATGATTCAAATCTACACAAGAATAACGCCAAAATACTATTTTTCTGTCATTCCTGCGAAAGCATGAATCGAAAAAGAATGAAGATGCTTCGTCCCGATAGCTATCAGGACTCTGAATGACAAAACACTTTCGACTTAACCCCAAATGACTTAAATTAGCTTTATGAGCGTAAACTTACAGACTCCAATTGATTATCTCAAAGGTGTTGGGCCTAATAGAGCGGATTTGTTACGCTCAGAATTAGGCATTCACACCTATCAAGACCTTATCAATCTATTTCCAAACCGCTATATCGACCGCACCAAATATTATAAAATCAACGAGTTGCAACGTAACAATGCCGAAGTTCAAGTCATTGGAAAAATTACAGGCCTTAGAGAAGTGGCGCAAAAGCGAGGAAAGCGCTTAGTAGCTGATTTTAGAGACGATACAGGCATGATGGAGCTCGTATGGTTCAGAGGTCAAAAATGGATAAGAGAGAGCCTTAAAATAGATCAACCGTACGTCATTTTCGGGAAAACCAACTGGTACAATGGCAAGTTTAGTATGCCGCATCCTGAAATGGAATTGCAATCCGAGCACGAAAAAAACTTACGCTCTGCAATGCAAGCCATTTATCCCTCTACAGAGAAATTATCAAACAAAGGTATTACCAATCGGGTTATGGCCAAAATAATGCAGCAACTGTTTCTGGAAAGCAAAGGGTAATT
>NZ_JANQOM010000048.1 GCF_028289625.1 Winogradskyella sp.
GATTTACATATTTTTAAATATTAATTTATATGTTAATTAAGCTAAACCTTATTTTTTATTATCTATAATGCTAAATATTAACTTTAGGTGTATACGATCGTAACAATTCAATTTCATAGAATTGTTTACAATTGTAAATAATCAAATAGTTACATTTGTAACGCCTAAGATTTTAAATGAAAGTTGAACATCTCAATAGTTTGTATTCATTAGTTAAAACGCCCAAATTGTTTGGACGTTATATCACTAATTCGGATATCGAAAAATGCCTGAAAGAGTTCCCAATATCTGCATACTCGGTTATAGGATATTCTGTAGAAAAAAGACCCATTTATAGTTTGCAATTTGGTACAGGACCACAAAGGATATTGTTATGGTCGCAAATGCATGGCAATGAATCTACCACAACAAAGGCTTTGTTTGATTGCTTTAATTTACTTTTGACTAATAATGGCATTCCTAATAAGATTCTGGAATCGTGCACAATCATGGCTATTCCTATTCTAAATCCAGATGGCGCAGAGTACTATACACGTTTTAATGCCAATGCTGTTGATTTGAATAGGGACGCTCAAAGGCTTTCCCAGCCCGAAAGTAAGGTTCTAAGAGCTGTTTTCAATGATTTTAAACCGGATTATTGTTTTAACTTACATGGTCAACGTAGCATTTATAATGTTGGTGATACTAAGGTTTCGTCAACCATGTCATTTTTATCGCCAGCTCAAAATGATAATCGCAGTCTAACAGCTAACAGAAAAGTCGCAATGCACATCATTGCTGAGATTAATCAGCTACTGCAAGGAGAAATACCTAATGGTGTGGCAAGATACGATGATGGTTTTAATATAGAGTGTGTTGGCGATACGTTTCAGAGCCTAGGTGTACCAACACTTTTGTACGAAGCTGGTCATTTACCCAATGATTATAATAGGGAAGAGGTAAGGCGTTTGGTGTTCATTGCGATTCTCAAGGGTCTGCAAGTTGTTTCAAGTGGTACTGACGATATGCATTACAACGGTTATTTTGACATACCAGAAAACGGTAAACAATTTTATGATATCATTATAAGAAATGCACACATTTCGGACAAGACTTCAGGTTTAGTTGATTTAGGTATTCAATACACGGAACGATTGAATGGAAGAACAATTGATTTTGTCTCGATCGTTGAAGCCATTTCCAAATTAGATGATTTTTTTGGTCACAGCGAAATTGACGCGAACGGACAAATCGTAAAAAATGGAGATAATACCGAGATAAAAGTTACTAACGAAAACGATTTCGTATTAATAAATAATGAAAAAATCGTACTAAAACCTTAAAAAAACTCTATTTAAATACGTAATTGATAATAAAAATCCTTTATTTTTGCATAAAGTTTAAAGATTATTCAATTATGGCAAAATTTAAATTAGACGAAGTAGACCACCAAATTCTCGATATGCTTATTGACAATACACGTATTCCTTTTACGGATATTGCCAAAAAATTATTGATTTCTGCAGGCACGGTTCATGTGCGTGTAAAGAAAATGGAGGAAGCAGGAATCATTAAGGGTTCTTCTTTAACTTTGGATTATAAAAAATTGGGCTATTCATTTATCGCCTATGTCGGGGTTTTTCTTCAAAATACATCGCAGACTAAATTTGTTTTAGAGCGTATAGAAAGTATACCTTATGTTACCGTTGCTCATATAACCACTGGTAAATTCAATATTTTCTGTAAGATTCGCGCTAAAGATACGATGCATGCTAAGGACATAATATTTATGCTAGATGATATTGATGGCGTGTATAGAACTGAAACAATGATATCTTTAGAAGAGAGCATTAACGACAAAAAACGATTGATGCATACTATTTTTAATGAATTATAAATAAGGCACATAAATTTGAGCCCTTAGTAACGACACTAAGGGCTTTTTTATTTTAATTATATGATATCGAATCAATTAAATGCAACAGAATACCATCCTTATTATAAATATTATATTGATAAAGCTGTCGGTTTGGATATTGTAGGTGGATTGCAAATCAACCTAGAAAAAGCGTTTGCATTTTTATCTGAAATTCCTGAAGAAAAGTACAGTTTTGCCTATGCAAAGGACAAATGGACGATTAAGGACATATTGCTACATATTATTGATGCCGAACGTATTTTTGCTTACAGAGCGTTGCGAATCGCAAGGGGTGATACAACACCATTAGCTGGGTTTGAACAAAATAATTATGTTCTTAATGGCAATGCGACAAGTAGAACATTTAAGAGTATTACTGATGAGTATAAAGCTGTGAGAAATGCTACAATTTCACTATTTGGTAGTTTTAATGACAACATGCTTCAAAGGGTAGGTAAGGCCAGTGGTTCAGCTGTATCGGTGCGTGCACTAGGATATATAATTACTGGTCATGAAAACCACCACCTTCACATTATTGAAGAACACTATCTTTAATTAAGATTTAAACTATTATAATAAACAAAAGCTTCTAAAATCAATTTATTGGTAACCTTACAGTCAGTCTTTGGTTGACCAATCGCCTCAAGAAGCACAAAGTTAATAATCCCGTGACTATTTTTTTTATCATGTATTAAAAGGTCGATTATAATTTTTTGATCTTCATCGTTGATTTCTGTTTTACTAAAAGTTTTCAGAATACCTCTGGCAATATCTCGTAGTTCTGCATCAGTTAATGCTAAAGTCTTACAGGATATATAGCTCTCCAAAATCATTCCAATAGCAATCGCCTCACCATGTAGAAAGGGAGTTTTATCAGCATTGCCCAGAAAATAGCTTTCTATAGCATGGCCAAGTGTATGGCCAAAATTCAAAATTTTTCGTAACCCCTGCTCTTTAGGGTCTTCTGAGACTACTTTGTTCTTAATGATAACGGAATCATGTATCAACTTGTCCAAATCGGAAATATCTAGGCTTTCAAGATTTAATAAGCGTTCCCAATAGGTTTTATCATAAATTAATCCATGTTTGAGCATTTCGGCATAACCCGAAACCATATGGTTTTGTGGAAGTGTTTCGAGAAAAGATGTATCAATTAAGACCATACTACCCTCACTAATGACACCTATTTGGTTTTTCAAAACCCCTAAATCAACACCTGTTTTTCCACCAACAGAAGCATCTACCATAGCTAACAACGATGTGGGGACATTTATATAATCAATACCACGCATATAGGTACTAGCTACAAAGCCACCAAGGTCGGTAACCACCCCTCCGCCCAGATTGATCAGCAAACTTTTGCGATCTGCATGATATTCAGATAAGGCTTCCCAAACTCCTGTACAAATATCAATGGTTTTATGGTCTTCTCCTTCGGGCATTTCCATAACTTCAACCATAATGTTATCAGATTCTAGCAGAGATAAGAATTTTGGCAGGCAATACTCGTGCGTATTGGTATCGACCAATATGAATATTTTTGAAGGGTTAGAAGCCTTTATATATGTGTTTAATTCCGAATATGCCTTATCATTAAAGTGAACTATGGCATTTTTGGTATCTATGGATTTCATTTTAAAAGATTCCTGAATTAATGCTGTGAAAATAATAAAAAAGTAAGCTACGGATTAAATATATTTGTATTAACTATTTTCTAGCCTATGATAAATCGCTCACTATTTGAAAATACAGACATCGCTTTTGCGTTAAAGTCCGATTCTGAATTAGAACGTGCCTATTTTCTTTTTAAAATGATTTCTTCCCAGCCATTAGTACGCATAGGTACTGCTGCGACGAATTTTGCACTTAAGGCAAATTTACCTGTTGAAGGTTTAATACGCTCTACGGTATTCGATCATTTTTGTGGTGGAGTTAACGAGGAGGACTGTTTACCAGTAATAGATAAGCTGTATCTAAAAAAGGTAAGCTCCGTTTTGGATTATTCCGTCGAAGGAAAAGAGACAGAGCAGCAGTTTGATAATGCCCTAGAAAAAATATTAAAGATCATTCATTTCTGCGATGAGAAAGAAGCAATGCCCATAGTTGTATTTAAGCCAACAGGATTTGGACGATTTGCATTATATCAAAAGAAAACAGAAGGTGTGGATTTTACGGAGTCAGAGCAGAGAGAGTGGGATAGGGTTGTAGCTCGATTTGATGCCGTTTGCAAATTAGCAAAAGAAAAGGATGTTGAAGTATTGATAGATGGTGAAGAGAGTTGGATGCAGGATGCTGCTGATGACTTGGTGGAGAAAATGATGCGTATTTACAATACAGATAAGGCCATAGTTTATAATACGCTTCAGTGCTATCGATGGGATCGATTAGAATATCTTAAAGGGATTCATCAAAGAGGTAAGGCTATAGGGTTTAAAGTAGGCATAAAGATTGTTCGTGGGGCTTATATGGAAAAAGAGCGTAATAGAGCAGAAGAAAGAGGGTATGCTTCTCCTATTTGTGAAAATAAAAAGGCTACGGATGATAATTTCAATAGCGCATTAACTTACATATTGGAGCATATTGGTGAAATTTCCTTGTTTGTTGGTACACATAATGAAGAAAGCTGCTATTTGGCTATGGAGCTTATGGATAAATATAAGATTGATAAGAACGATAATAATGTTTGGTTTGGTCAGCTGTATGGCATGAGTGATCACATTAGCTATAATCTTGCCGCAATAGGTTATAATGTTGCCAAATACATTCCTTTTGGGCCTGTTAAGGATGTAATGCCATACTTAATAAGAAGAGCAGAAGAGAATACCTCAGTTGTAGGTCAAACCAATAGAGAATTAGAATTACTAAAGGCAGAAAAGAAAAGACGTAAACTCTAATTATGCAAAGAAGTAAATAACTAAATATTATCTTCCAAATTTATACCATTTCTTTTTTCTACTAGGATTATCTCCATATCCATAGCCATATCCATAGCCTTTTTTACCTGGTTTAACACCGTTAAGTAACAAGTTCATATTTGGAAGACGTTTTTGGTCATATAACGGTTGAGCCACACCAACAAGTCTTCTAATATCTACATTATCAGCACTAACTACATAAATAAAAATATCCGCAAAATCTGAAATCAATAGAGTATCACTAACCAGACCTACTGCAGAAGTATCTACAATAATGTAATCATATTTGTTCTCAAAATATTTAAAGAGTTCGGTAACTCTTGGACTCATAAGTAATTCTGAAGGGTTTGGTGGAATTGTTCCCGATGGTATTATATCCAAAAAGTTGTTCTCTGGATGTTTAAAAACAATATCTTGTAGCTTAATTGATTTGTCCGCAATATAATCTGAGAGTCCTTTATCCACTTTTTCGTTAATCCCTAGATATTTTAATATTTTAGGAACCCTTATATCCATTTCTATTAAAAGTACGCGCTTATCAGAGAACGATATTGATGATGCCAGATTGGTACTGGTATGTGATTTCCCTTCTTGCGCTTGCGTAGATGTAATAAAGAGTCTTTTTGCTCTACCTGTTACATCTTTTAGTATAAAATCTACATTTGATCTGATAATCCTAAAAGCCTCAGCTTTTGGTGAATAATCGATTTTATTAATAAGTTTTTGCTTTTTTGATGTTTTTGGAACATCACCTATAAAAGGGATATCAAGGATTTCTGTAAGCTCCTTTTTATTATATACCTTAGTATCTATGAGATCTCTTAAGTACAATAAACCTATTGGGGCACCAATACCAAATATAAATGATGCCAAATAAACAAACATGTGATTTGGAGCGACAGGTACGTGTGACGAATATGCCGAGTCTACAATCTTGGCACTCGATGTGTACATTCCTAATCGAATGGCAGATTCTTCTCTTTTTTCCAATAAATATAGATATAGAGATTCTTTAATACTTTGTTGTCTTTTAATACCTCTTAGTTGTCTAGCTTTAGTAGGTGCTACGTATAATTGGCCACTCACCCGGTTACTCTCGTTATTGAGATTATCTAGAGTTAGTTCTGAAGTTTTCTTTATGCTGGATAAGGAATTCTCCAAATTCTGCTTTAAGCTCTCGATTTGATTATTTAGCTGAACTACTACTGGATTTTTTTCACTTGATGTTTTGAGTAATTTATCGCGTCGTGCAACTAGGTCATTATGACTCTTTATAATCAGGGCAGTATTACCATCCCCAATACCAATATTGGCAGGAAGCATATCGCTAATTCTATTTTCGTCATTAATCTCTTCTTGTAAGTAAGAAATCATTTGAATATTGGTAGCAGTAGTTGCGATTTGCTCTTCAAGTTGCTTTTTGCTCTGTAGATTTATATCAGCTTGTGAGTTTAGAGCCACAAGTCTATTTTGTTGTTCTATTAATTCTGCATTTGACTCAACTTGACCAAGTTCCTCTGAAACTTGTTCTAGCCTATTATTTATAAACTCCGAAGTAACTTTAACGACTTCTTCTTTGTCGGCCAATACATCCTTATTATATTGGTCTATGAGTTCATTTAATATATCTATCGCTTTATATGAATCAGTGTCATTTAAATCAATTTTTATTATACTCGAACCCTTTTCAGCACCTAAATTTATTAGAAATTGATAACGACTGACAACAAAACTAACTGGAGTGACAGATAGTTTATAGCTGCTACCAATAACCGGTGCATGTCTGCCAACGTTAGGTGTAATTAATATATCGCCGAACTTACTAGGTATTCTTTGGCCAAATGCACAACTTTTACCATTATTTTCATTGCGTTCTGACATCAAGGATTTGTCTTCATCTTCAAATAACAAAAACTCAGAAGGTGATTTAACTTTAATATAAATATTACCCATTTTTTTGTCAACAACGGAATCACTCTCAAAAAAGTTCAATGCTAACGGCGGATTTTTATAAATTTCTCTTTCTTTTATACTTCCTTCTGCAAAGCATTTTATATTAAGATTAAGTTTTTTAACAACATTGGTGATTAGATTTCTTGACTTGATTATCTCCATCTCATCTTTAATCTTATCACCATCGGAGAACAATCCACCACCTGAAATTTCTTCTATACTTGGTAACTTCTTAGATTGTTTTTCATCTTGAATTTTTATGGTCGCTGATGCGTTATACTGATTATCAGCATACCTTAGATTAAGAAAGCCTAACCCAATAGCAATAATTAGGCATACCAAAATAAGTTTCCATTGAGATAAAAGATTCTCGACGGTTTGCCTTGCGGCACTAGATGCAGAAGAGGTGTTAGATGCCATGTAAAATTAATTCTGAACGATAAATATCGCTAATATAGTAGTCAATGTCCCAACGGCCGATATTAGGACAGCATTATTTTGATTATAAGTAGAAGAACGAATCCTTGCTTTATTTGGCTCAACGTAAATAACATCGTTTTGTTGCAAATAATAAACTGGAGAATTTACCACGTTAACTGAGGTTAAATCAACTTTTGAGTATTTCTTTTTACCATCAACTTCTCTTATCAACAGTATATTTTTACGTTTGCCAAAAATAGTTAAATCATCTGCCAAACCCAACGCTTCCAAAATAGTAATCCTTTCATCTGGAATGGTAAAAGTACCTGGATTTTGTACCTCGCCTAGTATAGTAAATGTGAAATTAGATAATCTCACATTTATAATAGGATTATTGACATATTCACTGATTTTTTCTGTTAACATATCTGTTAATTCTGTCCTTGTAAGACCAGCAATTTTTAATGTGCCAAGAACAGGAAACTCAATATTCCCTTCATAATCTATTAAATAAGTTTGTTGTTGCAACCCACCTTGAGCAGCAAGTGGATCATTGGCGTTACCACCAGGAATTAAAGTTAAGTTAAAAGGAGCAACGGTTTGCGGGTCTAGAGCTGAGACATTAATGGTCAGAATGTCATCTGGTTTGTATATCAATTCCTTAGGTTCTGAAACTAATACGCTTTCTTGCAAGGGTTCGTCTTGAAAATAAACAAGATTTTTCTTTGATCCGCAAGAGGTCAACATAACAATGACTAAAAATGGTACTAATAAGTTAAGAGTTTTCATATTGTATGGGTTGATATTGTTCATAAGTTTGGATTATTTTTCGTATCTAGTACTTCGTATGTTGAATTGTTAGAAATATATTCAGGAATTAAAGACTTAATAGAAGAGACTATCTCCAATGGTTGTGTTAATGAGTTTATTGATGTAAGCTTATTGATTCCTTTTTCTACCTTATCTATATCAACAAATCTCGATTTTGCAATCATTATTTTTTCATGGTATGTTTTCTTAGTGTTCTCACCATCAGCTAAAAGTTCTTCATATATCTTTTCACCTGGTCTAAGACCGGTAATTTTTATATCAACGTCTTCAGGATAACGTAAACCAGAAAGTATAATCATATTTTTGGCTAAATTAAAAATCTTTACAGGCTCGCCCATATCAAATACAAAAATTTCACCGCCATTACCCATTGCAGCAGCTTCTAGAACTAACTGACATGCTTCTGGTATTGTCATGAAAAATCTAGTAATCTCTTTATGGGTGACTGTAAGTGGACCGCCTTTTTCAATTTGCTTTTTAAATAAAGGAATAACAGAACCGTTAGAACCTAATACATTGCCAAATCTGGTCGTGATAAATTTGGTATTATGGCCTTTTCCTTTAAGACAGGTGACATAAAGCTCAGCGATACGCTTTGTTGCACCCATAACATTGGTAGGGTTTACAGCTTTATCTGTAGATATAAGGACAAATTTATCAACACTATGCTTTACAGCAACATCTGCAACATTTTTGGTGCCTTCAATATTAACACTCACCGCTTCAAAAGGATTGTTTTCCATTAAAGGAACATGTTTGTATGCAGCAGCATGAAAGACAATCTTTGGTTTGTATTGATTAAAAATTTGATCAATTCTGGTCTTGTTCCTTACATCGGCTACAATGGCATCTATATGCTTAAGCCCTTGCTGCTTAAATTCTTGTTGTATATCATATAATGCAGACTCTGCATTATCAACAAGAATTAATTTCTTATAATTATAAAGACTGGCTTTTCTACATATCTCACTACCTATTGATCCTGCTGCACCAGTAATTAAAATAACTTTGTTATCATACTGGTCTTCTAAATCTGGATTTTTAATATTAATGGGTTCTCTGCCTAGTAAATCCTCAATTTTTACTTCTTTTATTTGTCCAACGCTTAAATCACCGTCAATCCAACTCTGAACAGGAGGTACAATTTTTACTTTAAGCCCTAAGGCAAACAAATTTCCAGTAATTTGCAATAATCTTGTCGGGTCAATATTCTGTATGGATATTATGACATCCTCAACTTTGTATTTTTTTATGAAATCATATGTAATTTCATCAAAGCCATAAACCTTTATTAAGTTTATCTTTTTACCTATTTTCCGTTCGTCATCATCTATAAAGCCAACCACTTGAAATCCACTTTTGGTGTCATTTTGAATGGCATCATAGGTCAACATACCAGAATTGCCAGCGCCAAAGATTAGAACATTTGCTGTTTTATGAACATCTTGAGTAATTTGAGTGTATAAGGACTTGATGAATAATTTTGAACCAATTAAGAACAGAATGTTAAGTAATAAGTGAATGTAGATAATTGACCCAGAAATGTTGAAAATACTATCATCACCAAACAACTTTCTACTTAAAAAAGTGCAACATATTAGTATGGTTGCTAGAATGTTTGCTCCAATAATAACGTTAATTATATCTTTAAACCCAGTAAACCTAACTACACCCTTATAAGACCCTACTGAAATTAAGCTTATTGCAGCTGTAATCATTACATAAGGTATTTGTTTAATTAGTATTGAAAAATCAAAATCTAATTGAAAATTGTATCTTATTAAATAAGCAATGAAAAATGATGCTGAAACTACCATGATGTCAAATAGCAGTACTAACCATTTAGAGGCGTATCGTTGCGATATTTTATTTAGAAAATTTTCTAGCATACTGCAAAATACATATTTATGGCAGAAATAACTCTGTCTAGTTCGTTATTGCTTAAGTTAGAACCACTAGGTAAACATAATCCTCTATCAAATAAATCTTCAGCCACACCATTTGTATAGCTTGGTGCTTTCTCAAAAACTGGCTGCAGGTGCATAGGCTTCCATAAAGGTCTAGATTCAATATTTTCTTTTTCCAATGCTAACCTTAAACCTTCTCTTGTCTCTAGAGAATCTAAAAGTATACATGATAACCAGCGGTTAGAAAAATGACCATCAGGTTCTCGTAAAAAAGAAATCTGGTCAACATTTTTGAACGTATTTAAATATAGTTCATGGTTTGAACGACGTTTCTTTACATGACTATCTAAAATCGTCATCTGGCCTCTTCCGATACCTGCTACTATATTGGACATTCTATAATTATATCCAATCTCAGAATGTTCGTAATGAGGCGCCTTGTCTCTAGCTTGTGTTGATAAAAACACTGCTTTGTCTTTATCTTTTTGGGTTCTTGTAACCAGAGCACCACCACCAGAAGTCGTTATTA
This sequence comes from Winogradskyella sp., assembly GCF_028289625.1. Lineage (GTDB taxonomy): Bacteria > Bacteroidota > Bacteroidia > Flavobacteriales > Flavobacteriaceae > Winogradskyella. Next base: position 10,453 of record NZ_JANQOM010000048.1, read on the forward strand.
TTTTATTTCCGTTAAAAGACAGTATTGAAAAATCACCAAAAGTTCCGCATTTTTGATTTTTATAATGACTACCAAGAGATTCAGCACTATCTTCAATTATTGGAATTTCATATCTCTTTGCAACCTCATGCACTTCATTGACCTTATAAGGCATTCCGTAAAGATGTACAGCAATTATAGCTTTTGGTCTTTTACCTTTTGAAATTCTATCTTTTATGGAAATTTCCAATTGTAGTGGACAAATATTCCAAGTATCCTTTTCGCTATCCACAAATATTGGTGTTGCACCTTGATAGATAATTGGATTTGCTGATGCTGAAAATGTTTTGCTCTGGCAGATGACCTCATCACCATAGCCTACATCCAACAGGATAAGACTTAAATGCAAAGCAGATGTACCAGACGATAAAGCAGCAACATGGCGATCATCATTAAGATAGTTTTGCAAATCTTCTTCAAAAGCATTAACATTGGGGCCAAGAGGAGCTACCCAATTAGAATCAAAAGCTTTCTTAATGTAAGTCATTTCCGTACCGCTCATATGAGGGGATGACAACCATATTTTCGGTTCCATAGATAAAAATTGTTAAGTAATTTACATTACTGTCTCAATTTCATGTCTTAGAGGGATTTGGGACACGCTTCAACAATGGTTTAAAGATGCATCAATAATAACAGACCTCCCAAATAAACACGATAAAAAGTAAATTTAAACGATTTCAATTCTGGTAATTAAGACTTTATTGCAAGGACTTCAAACTTATTCGTATGAGATAAAATTAAAAATTATTATCTCATAACTATGTTTTATTTAATGATTAACAGATGAGAAAGAAAGACCGTGTACTAATAATATGGTAACATGTTATGGTTTTTTCTAAAAAAAATCAAGATGAATTGTTTGAGGTAATAGACCTCTAAAAGCAATAGTGATGCACTAAAAAACATATTTGCAAATCAAATATATATTAATTAAACCTTCTGCTTCTGAAGTAATCGCCTTATATTGGACTGCTCTATAAATAAAATACCTGTATTGGTTAAAAGTTCATTTAGTTTAAATAATTATTAATGTATTAAATAGAGTTTTTATAAATCAGTTACTATGTATTTTAAGAATTTAATACCAACTTATACAAAGCAACCAAAACAACAATATAATTACAGATTTACGGTTTTTACACCTGTGTTTAATTGTGAAAAATCCATAAAAAAAGTGCATGATTCACTAATTAATCAAACTTTTGAAGATTTTGAATGGCTGATTATTAATGATGGTTCAACGGATAAGTCACATGAGGTAATATCAGAAATCATAAAAGATTCGAGCCTTAATATAAGATATGTAAATAATATAGAGAATAGGCATAAAATGAGTTGTTTCTTCCAGTCTATTAATTTAGCCGAAGGTGAATTTCTACTTACTTTTGATGGTGATGATCAGTGTGTGCCACGAGCTTTAGAAGTGTATAATAGAACTTACGAAGAAACACCAGATAATTTAAAACCAAGGGTTGGAGCAGTTACAGCTTTGTGTAAAGATCAGTACGGAAATTTAGTAGGGGAGTTATTTCCCGAAGATCCTTTTTATTGTGATACTGTTGATGCCTGGATGTCTAAAAAAATTGTGGGTGAAAAATGGGGATTTACGAGAACGGATATTTTAAAAGGTATTAGAGTAAATCCTGAAATGTTAAATATAAAATTTGTCCCTGAAGGTATTGTGTGGAATTTGGTTGCAAAAAGTGGCTATCTTACGAAATGCATAAACGAAGTTTTAAGAATTTACAATATAGGTGTCGAAGGCTCTATTAGTAATACTCCTATGTCTCCCAAACACGCAACAGGTATTATACTGAACTGTATTGCAGAATGTAATTGGTTCTTTAAAAAATATGCTCTAAAACACCCGATTCTATTTTTAAAGCGTATTTATATAATACTTAGAACTTCAAAACATCTAAAGCATCCGTTAAGAACCTATTTAAAATCAATTGATTCGACTGTCCTAAAGACAATATTAACTGTTTGCTGGCCTATTAGAAGTTTGTTAAGATAACTCTTAATTAATTGTTATATTAACGAAAATAGGTTCGTGATCAGAAAGTTTTAATTGAAAATTATCCTGACTTACCAGGTTTATATGATTGTTATATAAAAAATGATCGATTCGCATAGGATAGTTAAACAAGCCATAGGTTTTTCCTGTAATTATATGCCTATAAGAGAAGGAAGAATTCATGTTTCTTTTAATAATTTTGTAAGGATAGCTAAAGGCTGTAGCATTAAAATCTCCACATATTATTGTAGGTTTCTTTCCTTTATTTGCATGGGATTTTAATATGTGGGCTTGTTCTATTTGTTTTGAGTAATTAGTATTTAGATTATAAACAATTTCTTTAAATGATAAGTTTCCTTTTAATCTATATGATTGTAGATGCGTATTGTAAACTCTAATTGTATCCTCTTTTACAAGTATATCAGCATAAATTGCATTATTTCTTGTATTTGGAAAGTCCACAAAACCATTATCAATAATTGGATATTTCGAAAAAATGGTTAGAAGTGATTTTTCCAGACTATCCCTAAAACCTAAAAACTGATAGCCATAAGCCTTAATATTTAAGCCTACTTTGTAGGTTGACTCTTGCAAAATGCAAATGTCCGGACTTTTATCGTTTATAAATTGAACAATTTTTGAAGGCAAATCAGTGTTGGAATTGTCCTTTGAATTTTTAAAAGCATTAACGTTATACGTTAATATACTCATCGTTGTAGAGTCTATATTCGAATCATTTTTACCAATACTTATCTCTTGAATCATTATGTAGATGAGGCACGCTCCTAGAACAAATAAATAGATATAGTCCTTTTTCCAAAGAGAATAAATTGCAATGAGTATTGCTATAAAATAGAAAATGGGGTATAAGACACTTATAAGAACGGATATAAAACCAAGATTGAGAAAAACATTTACGATTGGAATTAAGATTAGTACTAAAAAGCTATAATCTTTGAAACCAATTTTTTTTGTTTTAAAAGTGCCATACCATCTATTTAAGGAGTTCTTAAACATCTTAACTAAATAACATTATTTTAGATAAAAACAATAATTTCTGCAACCGTAAAACTCTCTGAGTAAGTCAAATCAGAGTCTCATTATCTAACTCCCTTAAAAATTCTTTTAGAAAGGTAATACCAAATGGTCGGATGATACCAGAGTGTGCTCTCAGAAACTCTAGGAGAAACTTCTTTTAGTTCATCGCTCATAAATTTTGTAATAGCCTTTTTCATCAGCAAAATACCCTCGCCAATTTGAAGATATGGATATGTTGAAAAATTATCCTTTTTTATGGGCGAAATATTTTCTTGGAAAAGTACACCTCCAGTATCGATACCACTATCCACTAAATGTACGGAAACTCCGCAGTTGTCTCGGTCATTATTAGCCAAAGCCCAATAACCACCGTGAACACCTCTATATTTTGGTGTTATTCCGGCATGGGTATTAATAAAAATGGCATCTGTACAATTCAATACTTTTTTAGATATAATTCTTGTTCCATTTACAATTATTAAATCTGGTTTTTCCTTTTTTAGAAACTCTATGCAATCACTGGAGTTTACAGAAGTTACATTAAGGATTACCGAATCTGGTATTTTGTTATCTTCCAAATTATATTCCGACATTATTTCCTTAATTCTTTTTTGGGAAATACGATGTAAGATTTTTGGGATAGTTGTCTGAAAAAGGAGTTGACCAAATACTTTTATATAGCCCAAACGCTTTATTCTTCTTTTTATAAATTTCTTTATACTACTACCTTCTTCAAGAATGACTGTTGAAATATCAAAAGAATCTTTAATCCCATTATACATAAAGGTTGTAGAAGGGCCTCCTCCCGTAAGCATTATTATCTTTTTATCCATTGACCTGCTCTTTCTTTAATAATTCTGATAATTTATTCATTGTTAAGCTTTCAAAGTTGTATTTCTCCTTAAGAAAGACATAATGAGATAGGATCTTATTCAAAAAAATAAAATTTTCCTTTTGGTCTGTACCATAGTTATGAGGATGCCACCAAAGATGAAATACTTTACCATTTTTTGCGGCATATGTCATACTTTTTAATATTCTTTGAAGCCTTAAACCTTCAAACATTTTTAATTTTGACGAATATGGTCTTAGGAATCTGCTTGAAGGGATATTATACGGTTCTTTTTTACCAATTTCCTCTAAACTATAGCAGTTATGTCCGGATATATTTAAATATGAGTCTAAAAGCCTAAATGCTCTTTTTGTTGGTTTTTCTTCCTGCCCAAATTCATAATTATAAAACCAAGCGCTCTCATTGCCACGGTATGATGTTATTCCCAAGCTTTTTATAATCTCCAAATATTCGTTATTGAATTGGTTTCGCGGAAATACTAGACTTTTGATTTCAATATCATCCTTATTGGCAATTTTAATTGCTGCAAGAGTATCATCATTGAATTCTTCTTTGGTTTGGCCTCGTTCCAGACAATAGTAATGCGAAAATGTGTGCGTTGCAATTTCTTGATTAGGGTACTTACGGATCAGTTTGATTAACTTAGACGCAAAATGATATTTATCTTGTTCCTCTTCTTCCTCTAATTGGTCAAAATGACCATTATAGGGTGAAAGGTTTTTAACTAAATAGCTAGGCCTGTTTGTTGGGCAATAATTCAAAAGTTCTTTTTTGGAGGACGCAAATAAGAATCCAACAGTTGCCCACGTGGCTTTAACCCCATTTTTTTCAAATGCTTTAAGCATTTTCGGCAAGGCCTCCCAAACGCCTAGTATATTTTCACCATATGTATCGGTTGTTTGTAGATCTCTAACACCCCATAGAAGTTCAAAATCCAACGAAATAATAAATTTACCGGTTGTTTTCATTTTCTTAATTTTTGCATTCTCCAAATTGGTTTATAATGCCTCTTAATTCTTTTCCAAAGATTGGTAAAGATTTAGCATTTCGTCCCAAATGTTTTGACGTTGGTATTTCTCTACAATATTTTTTCTTGCATTTTCAGACATTGCAGGAAGTCTATCCTTATTTTGAATGAGCCCTAGCATTGCCTTATACAGTTTATCCGTACTTTTCTTAGGTACGATAAGGCCATTATAGTTGTCAATTATAATTTCATTACTTCCATTAATGTCACTTACAATAGACGGTTTACCCATGCTGCCAGCTTCAAGAACAACATTAGGAAATCCTTCTCTATAACTTGGAAAAACAAAAATATCACAAAGACTATAGTAA
>NZ_JANQOM010000055.1 GCF_028289625.1 Winogradskyella sp.
TGGAGTATGCCTATAACGTTAGGGGCTGGCTAAAGAACATTAACAATACTGGCAACCTTGGGGACGACCTGTTTGCCTTTAAGATAAAGTATACAGACACCGACAACCCAAGCGGTGTAGGGCTCTTTAACGGCAATATTGCCGAGGTGGACTGGAGGACGGCAAGCGACAATACCTGGTTTAGGTACACCTACCACTACGATGCCCTTAACCGAATCACCAAGGCCGACTTTAACGGTGGCAGTACGGGCATGGGCACACGGTACCGTCTCAGCAATGTGGATTACGACAAGAACGGCAACATAAAGGCCCTGGAGCGAAACGGCCACATCGTGGCCGATCCCAACCGCAATACCAGCAGTGACTTTGGGCCTATGGACAATTTGGTCTATACCTATGAGGCCAGAAGCAACCGACTTAAAAAAGTATTGGATAACGGCAGTGACGGCCACGGCTTTAAGGACGGGGCGGATGTGGCCACCGAGTACACCTACGACGCCAACGGCAATATGCTGAGGGACCTTAACAAGGGCATTTCGTCGAATATTAGCTACAACCACCTCAATTTACCGACGCAGGTCACCCTATCTGGTGGAAATATTCAGTATATTTACGATGCCACAGGCGTAAAACAGAAAAAAATCGTGAGTACGGGAACAACGACCGAATATGCAGGTAATTTTATCTACGAGAACGGCAGCCTTAAGATGTTCTCGCACCTGGAGGGCTACGTAGAGCCAGCAGCTAAAGCGGGCACTTACAACTATGCCTACCAGTACAGAGACCACTTGGGGAATATACGTTTGACCTATATGGATGTTAACCAAAATAATCCTAGTGCGGTAAGTTTGGAAATCCTTGAGGAGAATAACTATTATCCATTTGGCCTAAAGCACAAGGGGTACAATGACGTGGTTTCCGCTAATGTGAATAGTGTAGCCAGAAAATTTGGATTCCAAGAACAAGAACTGAATGATGAACTAGGATTAAATTGGCATAGCTATAAGTTTAGAAATTATGATGCAGCTATAGGAAGGTTCTTTAACATTGACCCACTCACAGAGGATTATATGGATTGGGGGCCTTATGTGTTTAGTGGAAACCGAGTTATAGATGCAAGAGAACTTGAAGGATTAGAACCATTTTTTGTTAATTACGATATGACATTTAAAGAAAATGTGGAAACAAATGTCAATGCATACGTAGAAGCAGGAAAAAGTATAAGTAAAACTGCTGAATTTATATTAAATCCAGTGGAAACAGTTAAAGGACTGTGGAATTTAGGTAAAGCTTTATTGAATCCTGTTGATACTGCCGAAGCTATTGTTGACAATGTATCTCAAACCATTGAGGATACTCAAAGTACTGATCCTGATGTAGCTGGTCCAGCACTGGGAAAAATAATGGCTTTTACCGCAGAAACAGCCGCTGGTTTTGAGTTAGGAAATATTAGTAAAATTAGCAAAGTTACCACTGTTGCTGATGACCTTGTTTCAGGTATAGTAAAAAATGCAGATGATGTTAGCGCTTTTGCTAGTAAAAACCAGATTTTCAGTGCTCAAACAGGTGTTGACACTTCAAAAATTGGTGAGTATCTAACTCAAATGAGAAGCGGAAATTTTTCTTCAAGTTCAGGCGCAGCAGGTGTCATTCATAATGGGAAGTATATTCTAACAGAAGGAAATCATAGGATGAATGCTGCAATTAGATATGGCTTAGAAACAGGGGATTTAAAATATGCTCAACAATTAATAGATAATGGTAATTTTCAGATTCGTAACCCTTCTGATTTAGGTCTTTCTGTCAATAAATTCCCAGTTAAATAATTAGAAAATGAAAAATACAAAAACCTATTTTGTCTTGTCATCTAGCAATGATATACAAGACGTCTTAATAAAATCTTTTGCCAAGAAAAAAAATAAAAGTATCACATTTAATGCAAAGTCATGTGAAAAATATATTTTAATATCTGATTATGCAGATATTATTAATTATGATTTTAATCGTAATGGTTTTTCAATTTATCTTTTTGAATGTTTTTTAAAGGACTTCATAAATCAATATGACTGCTTTTTGATTAACTCGTCGGGATTAAGTTATTCGAGTATAGAAAAACTGACACTATCTTTCTATAAAAAGATATCTAAAGTAAAAGATAAAAAATTATTCTTTATACATAATGTAGATAAATTAGGTGAGGAAGAACTTGTGATACGTAAAATAGACGAGTTTACCCATACTGAAATGGAAAAGATAATAAAAAAGTATAAAAATGCAGTTGATAAAGAGTTAGAGTGGTGATGTGGATAGTGTAGTAAAAAGGTCATGGACTAAACCATGATCTTAAATAATTGAAAACCAATAATTAGTTAAAAACAAATTATTGGTTTTCTATCTTAAGGATAATAGTTCTAAATTTAATATTCTTAATAAGAATAAACGTTCTTTAAAAATATAATAAGTATAAGTTTTCTTTGATTCTTTCTTTTTAAAAAGAA
>NZ_JANQOM010000059.1 GCF_028289625.1 Winogradskyella sp.
AAAGAAATCTTTCATAACTTTATAAATTTACTCGCAAAAGAGAGTTTTAAATTTTATTGATACAACAATACTAGCTGTCCTAAAATAAATTCCCAATACAAGGGAAAAGTGCCAGTTCGATTGCAAAAATACAAAAACAGTAAATGATTACAAGCGTTTTTAGTAAATCTAAGCCTATTAATATCATTATAGTTGCAGTTTTTATTGTTCTAATTTTTGCTATCTCCAATTTTAGTTCCTTATTCTACGATTTAGACGAAACCTTAAAGGCAATAATTAAACTATTGACTGTTCTGTTTTCTCTGTTCCTTTTAGATTTTATTATTTCAAAAAACAACCTTACCAAAAAGAATGGTTATGCCATTATGACTTTTGGGTTGTTATTTGGAATGTTTCCTGAAGCTCTAAAATATTCGGATTTATTATTTGCAAATGTATTCGTGCTTTTTGCCTTGAGGCGTTTAATAAGCTTACATTCTAATCTTCACGTTAAGAAAAAATTATTCGATTCAGGTTTTTGGATTGCTATAGCAACATTTTTTTACTTTTGGGCTATCTTATTTTTTGCCTTGGTCATTGTAGCATTAATATACCATTCCAAAAACGATGTCAAGAACACCATTATTCCGTTTGTTGGTTTTGTAACAGCGGTTCTGCTGCTTATAGCATATAACATCATTGTCCATGATACCTATATAAGACCCACCAATTTTGAACGCTATGCCAGTTTAGATTTTACAGCTTATAATAGTGTAGAACAGATAATTAAATTTACGATCCTTTTTACGTCCTTTGTCTGGACACTCATTTATTTCTTCAGAATTTTACCAGACAAGAATAAGAAATTGAGACCCTCTTTTTTCTTAGTAGCATGGTCAGCAGTAGTAGCCATTTTGGTTGCAATTATCGCTCCTATAAAAAATGGAAGTGAGTTTATATTTTTATTTATTCCTTTCGCCATAATAATGGCGAATTATATTGAAGTTATCTCAGATAGCTGGTTTAGGGAAGTTTTTATATCACTACTGCTTATAACCCCAATACTAAGTTTACTGTTGTAATTTATTACCAAAGGCCAAGTCTCCTGCGTCACCTAATCCAGGAATAATATAACCTTTGTCGTTTAAGGTATCGTCAATGGCAGCAATCCAAAGATGTGTATTTAATCCGAATACTTCACTGATATAGTCAACACCTTTTTGAGCTCCTATTACACTTACCAAGTGAACCTTTTTTGGCATACCAAAGGGTTTAAGCGCTTCGTAAGTGGCTACCATAGATTGCCCTGTGGCCAACATGGGGTCTGCAAGAATAAGTGTTTTGTTCTCTAAACTAGGGCAAGCTAAATACTCCACTATAATTTCAAAGCTTTCAGGATCGTGTTTATGTTGCCTGTAAGCTGAAATAAAAGCATTTTCTGCAGCATCAAAATAGTTTAGTAAACCACTGTGAAGAGGTACACCTGCTCTTAATATAGAGCACAAAACAATATCTTTTTTGTGTAAAACAGTATTGGAAACACCGAGTGGTGTTTTTATTTGGAGCGCTTCGAAATTTAAGGATTTGCTCAATTCGTAGCCTAAGATTTCACCAATGCGCTCAATATTTCTTCTAAAACGCATACTATCTTTTTGAATAATTTCATCTCTTATTTCAGAAATAAAAGAATTTAAAATAGAAGGCGTTTCAGAAAGATTGTGAATATGCATAAATCAACTTTTAGGTTCGGTGGCTAAGTTAATAATTCAAAGTATATTTGCATATTCTAAATCTATTCTAATATGTTTTCAAAAAAAGCCAATACTATATTTCAGGATGTTATTAAGACTTATAAAGTGTTAAATACCGTGGATCAATCTTTTACAAACAAATATGATAAAAATGAAGATCTAATTGCGCATTTATTATATAGAAAATGTTGGATTGATACCGTTCAGTGGGCTTACGAAGACATCATTAGAGATCCCAATATAGACCCAGACGCTGCTCTAAAACTTAAGCGAATGATTGATGCTTCTAACCAAGACAGAACAGATACGGTTGAGTTTATTGATAGTTATTTCTTGGATAAATATAAAGACGTTGCCGTAAAAAGCGATGCCAAAATAAATTCCGAAAGTCCAGCTTGGGCCATTGATCGTTTATCCATTTTAGCGCTTAAAATTTACCATATGTATCTCGAAACTGTTAGGGAAGATGCTACAGAAGAACACAAAGCGGCTTGCCAAAAGAAACTCGATGTGTTGTTAGAGCAACGTGTGGATTTAAGCACAGCCATCGATGATTTACTTAACGATATCGCTAACGGTGATAAGTATATGAAAGTTTACAAGCAAATGAAGATGTACAATGACGATGAGCTTAATCCCGTTTTAAGAGGGCAGAAATAGCTTATTATCCTGAAGCTGTCACACTGAGTGCAGTCAGTCGAAGTGTTGTTTCAGCAGCATTCCATATTCTGAAATAAATGCCAAACCCAAAACACATACTGGTCATAAGATTCTCAGCTATGGGCGATGTGGCTATGACTGTTCCTGTGTTAAGGGCTTTAACCGAACAACATCCCGACTTAAAATTAACGGTAGTCTCAAAAGGATTTTTTAAGCCATGCTTCAAGAGTTTAAAGAATGTTGATTTTTTTGCTGCCGATTTAAGAGGGAAGCATAAAGGTATTTTAGGACTCTATAAACTCTCAAAAGCATTACAAGTTTATGGCTTTGATGCTGTAGCAGATTTACACAATGTTTTGCGCAGTAAGATCTTAAAGGTGTTTTTCTTCCGAAAGAAAATAATTCAAATAGATAAAGGCAGAGCCGAAAAAAAAGCATTGACTTCAGGCAAACGATTTAAGCAATTAAAAACCACACACCAACGCTATGCTGAAGTGTTTGAACAATTAGGATATTCAATTGATTTATCGCTACCCTCATTTCCTGAGAAAGCCAAACTCACCTCAAAGCTAAAGTCCTTTATTTCTAATGCCAACAACAAAACTATTGGTATTGCCCCTTTTGCAGCCCATAAAAGCAAAATGTATCCTTTAGATAAAATGGAGGAAATTATTGCTGAACTTTCACATGAATACAATATCATTTTGTTTGGTGGCGACAAAAGAGAAATAGAGATTTTAAAAAAGTTTGAAAGCAGGCATAACAATGCACAATCTGTTGCTGGAAAATTAAACTTAGAAGAAGAATTGGATTTAATTTCCAATCTCGATGTCATGCTATCGATGGATTCAGGGAATGGTCATTTAGCGGCAATGCTAGGCGTAAAAGTCATTACTATTTGGGGTGTAACACATCCTTATACTGGTTTTGCGCCATTCAATCAACCTGAGGATTATGCCTTAGTTGCCGATAGGGAAGAATACCCTTTAACACCAACGTCGGTTTATGGCAATAAGTTTCCCAAAGGTTATGAAAACGCCTCAGGTAGTATCGCAATAGAGGAAATAGTCTCAAAAGTTAAGGTTGTAATTACAAGCAAGGCAGTAATCTAAAGGTATAACAATCCAAAAATCCAATAGTCAAAATTAGACATCATCATAATCGACAACAATGGTAGTCGTTGTTGGATGCGCTTGGCAGGTTAATACCAAACCTTCAGCTACTTCGTTGTCTGTTAAGATATTATTTTGTCGCATCGTAGCTTCACCTTCTGTTAATCTTGCAATACAGCTACTACAAATACCACCTTGGCAAGAATACGGGGCGTCAATGTCTTGTTTTAAAGCCGCCTCTAGAATGGATTGTTCTTGAGACATTTCAAATTCAAACTCTTCATCATCTACGATGACTTTAATTTTTGAATTACCGTTAGGCACTTCAGCATCAGTGCCATTTTCAGCTTCAGTAGGCGCAGTAAACAATTCAAACAAAATGTCTTTTTCCTTAACATTGTTTTCGAGTAACACGTCTTTAACCGTATGTATCATTGGCTCTGGTCCGCATAGGTAAAATGTCTCTATGGTGACGCCTTTATATTTATTTTTTACGATGAGGTTTACCGTACTTTTTTCTATTCGACCGAAAAGCGCATCTTCTTCCTGTGCTTGGCTATAAATAAAATGGACATGAAAACGGTTACCATGGGTTTCTTTCAATTCAAGCAATTCTTTAATAAACATGGCGTCCGATAAGGTCTTGTTTCCATAAACCAAAATAAAATTACTAAAAGGCTCGTCTTCTAAAAGCGTTCTTGCAATGCTCAATATTGGTGTAATACCACTACCAGCGGCAAAAGCAGCAATAGTTCTGGTTCTTGCTTCGTTGGCCTCAAAAGTAAAACGACCATTAGGTTCGGCAACTTCAATGGTATCTCCTACTTGTAGTTTTTCATTAGCATAGATCGAAAATGTACCATTTTCAACAGCCTTAACACCAACAGTGATATCACTGCTTTTTGGTGAAGAACAAATGGAATAATCTCTACGAACCTCCTCACCATTGACCGCAGTTTTTAAGGTAATATACTGCCCAGCCCTAAAGCTAAAGTTAGCTTTAAGATGTTCTGGAATATTAAAAGTTATAGCAACAGATTTATCAGTGATTTGATTAATGGACTTTATGCTCAGTTCATGAAATTGCGACATAGCAGATTTTTTTTGCAAAAATAAGCAATCTGCCAATGCTCACATAAGGCAAACTAATCACAAAGACTTAATATTTTCTTAAATTAAAACGATTGTTAAAATATACCTAAGATTATTATGCATAAGAAAATTATGTATAAATTTGTGTCAACAAGACAGATTCAATGCGTAATTCTAAATTATATAAAGGCAGTCTCAATACGATTATTCTAAAGCTCTTAAAAGAGCACGATAAAATGTATGGTTATGAAATCACACAAAAAGTAAAAACTATCACTAAAGGTGAACTCAATATTACAGAAGGTGCTCTATATCCTGCCTTACATAAGCTTGAGGCTGAGGGTCTTCTGGACGTTGAGGTAGTTAAGGTAGATAATCGACTTCGTAAATATTACAAGCTTACCGAAACCGGATCTAAAGAAACGGTAAATAAACTCAATGAACTTGCAGAGTATATTAAAACGATGCAAGCTTTGGTAAATCCTAAATTGGCATAACGCATGAATAGCTTATCTAAAGATCAAATACATTTTATTGATAACTACTTAGAGAATTCTGATGTTCTCTATGCTGACATAAGAATGGAAATGGTTGATCATGTAGGTTCTGCAATCGAAAAACAAATGAAGTTGCAAAAAACTGAAGATTTCTATTCAGTTTTTAAGGATTACATGGTTGCTAGCAAGGCAAATCTTTTAGAGAATAATAAAAAGTTTTTGAGAGATGTAGATAAGGGTATTTTCAAAAGACTTTTTAGACTGTTAAGTAAACCTAGAGCAATTATTGCTTTTATCTTATTGGTTTTTATAAGTTATAAAGTCATGACAATAAACGGACATAATTCAATAGTTGACATTTTTTATTGGTTTCCGAACGCATCGATAGTCCCATTCTTGATATTGTACTTTGTAATGCTTAAAGTATTTAAACTATCAAGGTTTTCTGGAGTTGAAAGATTAGTTTTTGTATATATGGTTTTCTTTCAATTACTAAATCTTTTAAGAATACTTTTTAGAGGTTATTTCAATTCAGAAACTGCAAATTATGTAATTATTTCAGTGGTTGTTTCAACTATGATTTTGATTCCTATTGTGTTGTTACAATTGACTTATCACATAATGAACCAGTACAGATTAAAATATAAATCTATATAAACCGTGGAACTCACTAAAGAACAGATACAATACATTGACAACTACCTTAAAGATAAGGGTATTAAATATTGGGACGTAAGAATCGAAATGGTAGATCATTTGGTTTCAGACATGGAAAATTATTCAGGATTAGTAGATTTTGAAACGCTGTTTAAAAGAAGTTTAAAAAATGCAAATTGGGATAGTAATCTTGAATTTATTCACATACAAAGTTGGAAACATACCAATAAGATTTATAGAAAAATGCATTTTCAAGAAATATGGAATTGTATTAAGCAACCAAAATATCTTATCGGTTTTATTATGCTTTATTTAGTTTTCTATTGGATTACTACGAGATTTCCAGAGGCTTTAAAACTCTTGTCATTTCTTGTGCTTGGGTTTCCTATGTTAATTATGTTGATAGAAATAGTTAGGTCTCTGGTTAAAAAATTAGGAAAATCAGTAAACATACAATATGGCTTCTTCTATTTTTCATTTGGAATAATCATGATGAATTTACCAATTCAATTTTTACCAAAGGCTTACTTACATATTTGGATGCCAATAGTGATGACGATTTATTTAATTATGATGTTTGCCGGTTATAAAGTTTACCGTTTTGCACTAAAAAAAGTATTGAAAATGAAAGTTTTGATGTAATGAAGCTAAACGAAGATCAAATACAAAATACAAGTTGTTAATTTATTCATTTTAATACCAAGCCTTACTAATTATGAGTAATTCTCACGAACTCTTTAATAAGATAAGGGCCATTTGGCATTATTAACCGTATTGATATTTTTGTAGCATAGATGACATTAGAAGTTATTCCCAAAAAAGCCGAGGAATTAATCGTTATAACCTATCTAGAGTATAAAATGACATAGTTTTGTAACAAATTGCGTCAAAACCATACTAACTCAAAAAACTAACCATTAGCTATGATAAAGCATTTTATTAACTTAGAATGGAAGCAGTACTTTCGTTCTTCATATTGGCAAAAAAGTTTAGGCCTTAATATTCTCTTGGTGTTTTTTGCCCTTTACTTTATAGTTCTTTTTTCATTCTTTGGTTTTTTTCTTCTTAAAATAATTAAGAAGGTATATCCAGAACAAGATCCATTTGTTGTTGCTAATGGGTTTCTGTTTTTTTGGATTATGATAGATCTTATGATGCGTTTCTTCTTGCAGAAATTACCTGTAATGAGTGTTAAACCCTTACTCACATTGCCTATTAAACGGTCTACAATCGTTAATTATGTGCTAGGAAAATCCGCATTGAATTTCTTTAATTTCTTACCGCTTTTTGCGATTATTCCATTTAGCATTATGCTTATCAGAGATGACTATGCGACTCCCATGATTATAACATGGATGTTCACTATGATTATCTTGGTATTCATTATTAATTTCTTCAATTTTATTGTTGAAGCGTTCTCAGCCGAAAAAGAGCTTTCTTTTTTACCACTTATCGCTGTTATTGGAACACTTTATGGCTTGGACTACTTCAATATATTACCCATTAAATCGGCAATCGGTAACGCATTAATAGCCGTTGCCAACAATCCTATTCTCATTCTTATTCCAACAGCAATATTATTACTATGCTATTGGTACAATTTTAAAATACTTAGAGATAAATTATTCTTGGATGGGTCTTTAAAATCTAAAGTACAAGAAGTGAAAGTTGCTAATTTATCTTGGACCAAGCGATTTGGAGATATAGCCCCTTTTATGCAGCTAGATTTAAAGCTCATTTGGAGAAACAAACGGACTAAGTCTTCAGCTTTTTTAATGGTTATTGGGTTACTTTATGGCTTGTTTTTTTACACCCAACCTATATATAGAGATTCGTTGTATGCCGCTTCATTTGTCGGAATTTTCTCAACAGGAATATTCTTGATTTCATTTGGTCAGTTTATTCCAGCTTGGGACAGTGGTTACTATAAAATGTTAATGAGCCAAAATATAAAGTACGAGCAATATTTAAGGTCTAAATTTATTCTTATGATATTAAGTGTAGCTATTATGTTTGTGTTAGGCATCCCATACATCTATTTTGGGTGGAAAATTCTAGCCGTTCATTTTGCAGCTGCAGTTTATAATATTGGAATCAATTCGCACATAATGTTATATGGTGGCTCGTTTAACAGAAAAAAAATAGACCTAAATCAAAGAGCTGCATTCAATTATCAAGGCACAGGGGCTGTGCAGTGGATTATTGGGTTGCCTATAATGTTGATACCACTAATTCTATTTTCTATCTTAAATTATTTTGTAGCTTTTGAAGTTGCTTTAGCTTTTTTAATCCTTATAGGTATAGTAGGTATTGTACTTCACAAAAAATTAATGAGGATGATTACGCAACGCTACTTAGATTCAAAATACAAAATGATTGACGCCTTTAGTCAAGACAACTAATAAAATATAAGATTCACATATCATGATATATACAAAAGACCTTTCAAAATCATATAACGGAACAACCGTTCTAAACATAGAAGAACTAAGCATACCAAAAGGCCAAAGTTTTGGATTGGTAGGTAATAATGGAGCGGGAAAAACAACCTATTTCAGTTTGTTGCTAGATTTAATAAAGCCAACCACAGGTAATGTTACTAACAACAGTGTTGTTGTTCATCAAAGTGAAGACTGGAAACCGTTTACATCATCATTTATAGATGAGAGTTTTTTAATTGGGTACTTAACACCAGACGAATACTTTTATTTTATTGGAGACTTAAGAGGTCAGAACAAAGCAGATGTGGATACACTAACTTCCCAATTTGAAGATTTTTTTAATGACGAGATTCTCGGAAAGAAGAAATATCTCAGAGACCTAAGTAAAGGAAATCAAAAAAAGGTGGGTATTGTAGCGGCACTTATTGGCAATCCTGATGTTATCATTTTAGATGAACCTTTTGCCAATCTAGACCCAACAACGCAAATTCGTTTGAAGAAAATCTTAAAGGATTTGGCCGAAAAACAAGGTGTTACTGTTTTAATCTCTAGTCACGATTTAATGCATGTTACGGATGTGTGTGAACGTATTGTGGTGCTTGAAAAAGGTGATATTGTTAAGGATTTGGAAACCAACCCTACAACCTTAAAAGAATTGGAGGCGCATTTTGCCAGCAATATGACTGTTTCACAGGGAGAAGAATAAAGCACTAAATCAATAATTTTATGTAAGCTTGTGGTGTTAATACATCACAAGCTTTTTTATTGACGAAAACCTTGCGATTCCTCGAAAAACAATTTAATAACATCAAAAATTCAAAAAGATGTTTAATTTTACCGCTAAGCACACTAAAACCTTAATAGTTTAGTTATCTATTAATCAAATAGAACCAACGTTGAAGATTCACGTAAAAACCATATCAGTATTTTTTTTAATAGCGATTATCGCCCAAAGTTGTTCGCGCAAGAAAGACACTTTTATCAATAGAAATTTTCATGCCTTAGGCACTAAATACAACATTCTATACAATGGTAATATAGCTTTAGAGCGTGGAAAACTTGCGATTAATGATGCATTTACAGAGAACTTCTGGGAATTATTACCAGTTGAACGTATGACTGTAAGTGATGATATCTTCCTGCCAGGCGAATCTAAAAATGCTGATTTTGAACGTGCTGAAGAAAAAGCCATTAAAGCCATTCAGAAGCATGGCATGAATATTAATGGCAAAGAAAAAAATCCCCAAATAGACGAGTCCTATTTATTGTTAGGGAAAGCGCGCTATTACGATCAACGCTTTGTGCCAGCGTTGGCAGCATTTAATAATATCCTTAACAAATATCCTACTAGCGATAAAATCAATCAGGTAAAGATTTGGCGCGAAAAAACCAATATGCGATTAAATAACGATGAGGTTGCCATAAAACGCTTGAAACGTTTACTAAAAGAAGAAGAAGGTGTTATAAAGGGGCAGGATTTGGCAGATGCAACTGCGGCATTGGCACAAGCGTATATTAATCTCAAATCCAAGGATAGTGCTATAGCTTTATTGGGTGTTGCTGCAGAAAACACAAAGGTAAAGCGAGAAAAGGCGCGCTACCACTTCATAAGAGGTCAACTCTACAATGAGTTTAAGGAAAAAGATAGTGCTAATATGGAGTTTGATGCTATTATCGATATGCATAGGCAAATTCCAAGAGCGTTTTACATCAATGCCCACTTAGAAAAGTCTTATAATGTTGATGCTTTAGATGGTGATGAGGTGGCTTTTCAAGAATATCTTACAGAGTTAGAAGAAAACAGGGAGAATAGACCTTTTCTCGATAAAATCTATTATCGCATTGCCGAATATCATCGCAACAACAATGCTTCCGACAGTTTAGCCGAAGCTTATTACAATAAATCCCTTAGAAAAATCACTTCAGATAAGTACTTAAGAGCACTCAATTATGAGACGTTGGGTAATATGTACTTTGACCGCAATATTTACAAGACCGCTGGAGCTTATTATGACAGTACGATGACTGCTATGACTCCAAATTCTAAGCCTTTTAGAGTCATTAAAAGAAAGCGCGAGAACTTAGATGACGTTATTTATTATGAGGGCATTGCTCAGACTAACGATAGTATACTATATATGATTGGTCTTCCGAAAGAAGAGCAGCTTGCTATTTATTCCAAATATACTCAAGAGCTTAAACAAAAAGCCTTGGAGGAAGAAAGACGTAAAGAAGAACAATTAAAAAGGCAAGTGGCAACAACCAACACATCTGCTTTAAGAAATAACGTGCAACGATCAAGCATAAGTCCAAGTGCCTTACCAGGTGAAATCACTAGTAAAAGACAAAGTGCCAATCAAGGAGGCTCAAGTAATTTTTACTTCTATAATCCAACAACGGTTGCATATGGAAAAAATGAATTTTTGAAAATTTGGGGCGACCGCAAACTTCAGGACAATTGGAGGTTATCAAATCAACGCTCAAGTATAAAAAATAGTAGTGAAAAAGAAAGTGTTTCTAAAGTCACTGGCAATGAAGAACGCTATAATCCCGAAACTTATATCGCATCACTTCCAACGG
Source organism: Winogradskyella sp. (assembly GCF_028289625.1). Lineage (GTDB taxonomy): Bacteria > Bacteroidota > Bacteroidia > Flavobacteriales > Flavobacteriaceae > Winogradskyella. Next base: position 10,770 of record NZ_JANQOM010000059.1, read on the forward strand.
AGCAAGTGGCCATTGATAGTATAGCTAAAGAAAGAAACTTTGCATATTACCAATTAGGAATCATTTACAAGGAAAAGTTTAGAGAGCTCGAGTTATCAAAATCCCGATTTGAAGATTTGTTGAAGAATTCACCTGAAGAAAGGCTGATTTTGCCTTCAAAATATAATCTTTATAAAATCTACACAGAGCTTGGGCTATTAAGGAAGGCGGAAGCTATGAAAGCCGATATTATTGCCGACCATCCAAATTCGCGCTATGCTGAGATATTATTGAATCCTCAATCTGAATTATCTAAAGATGCCAACAGCCCAGAGGCAATATATACTAATCTTTACAAAAAGTTTGACAATCAGGAGTACGCCGAGGTGATTGCCGAAGCCGAGGTTCAGATTAAACGTTTAGAAGGGGATACCTTTGTGCCTAAGTTTGAGATTTTAAAAGCCTCTGCTAAGGGTCGTCTTTATGGTTTTGAAGCCTATGAGGAAGGTATTAACTATATTGCTTTGACTTATGCTAACACAGAAGAGGGTAAAAAAGCAGAAGAGCTTTTGCAAAATGCAATTCCAGCTTTGGCAAAAAAGGATTTTATACCCGACGACCAACCAAAGCATTTCAATGTTGTATATCAATTTGAAAATGGTTCAGGCGAAGATATTGATGCTTTTATGAAGACCTTAGATGAAGAGATTGAGAAAAAAATAACCTATTTTGATTTAAGCACTTCAAAGGACGTATATGACGAAAACACGACATTTGTTGTGGTTCACGGTCTAACAAGTATACAAGGAGCTAGTGGATTTGCACAATTGTTGGTATCTGATGAAAAAGATAAACGCGGAAGACCAGTAAAACCAAAAATCACTAAAGACTATTTTGCAATATCCTCCCCTAATTATACAATTATTCAACGACATAAAAATTTAAACGCTTATCTAAAACTAGAATAAATAAAAACCAAATCAACGATGTTTTCCTCAGACAACAAAAAACCTAAACAAGACAAAACTATGGAAACAAGTACACAACAGAATATTATAGCGCAAGGCACAAAAATAGTAGGCGATATAGCAAGCCAGGGCCCTTTTAGAATAGATGGAACGGTTGAGGGTAATGTTAAGACTTCAGGTAAAATTGTTATTGGAAAGTCAGGTTTCATAAAAGGGACATTGCAAGGGGAAAATGCAGATTTTGAGGGTAAGTTTTCCGGAAAGCTTATTTTATCTGGAACATTGTCCTTAAAATCTACAGCACATATTGAGGGAGAAGTCCACACAAGCAAATTGGCCGTTGAGCCAGGCGCGACATTTAACGCCACTTGTAGCATGAAGGGTACCGTAAAAGCATTACCTAATGAGCCAATCAAACCAAAGCAACCAGAACAGCAAACTGCCCAAAAACCAGAAAGACAGGCTTAATAGTTATGCTCGTTTTTCGGGAATAGCAATTCAGATGTTTGCCATTATTGGTATAGGCAGCTATGCAGGTGTAAAGCTTGATGAAGCATATCCCAATAAACATAATTTATATACGGTAATTTTATCCCTATTATCTGTAGTTATATCAATTGTTTTTGTAATTAGACGTATTATTGCAGCCTCAAAAGACAATTAGATGCAAGCATTTAAGAAAAGACAAACGTCATTCATTCTCCAGTTATTGGGGATTAGTGGGATTTTGTTTGCCATCCACAGCTACTTATTACACCATTTCGCTTCAGAGATGGATTTCTTTTTCCCTGTTTGGCAGATTTACGGCTTTCACTTTATCATTACATTGATTTTGTATACGGTAATTAATTACAGATATTCTTCTGGGAAAACCGATATCTTTAATGTATTCATGATTATGACCTTTTCTAAGATGGTATTGGCAGTTCTCTTTTTATTACCACTTATTTTGTCTGATGTTGAAAACAAACAACCCGATGTTTTTAACTTTTTTATCCCCTACTTTTTGTATCTGTTTTTTGAGGTTTTTGCACTGACAAAATTCCTTCAAAAACAATAATTCTTGGAAGTCTTTAATAGTCTCGAAATTGGTGATTTTTACAGATTAAAATCCTTTGAAAATTATTGTTTGTCAATTCATTTAATGTGCGTACATTTGCACCGAATTTAAAACAAGGTATTTTAAAGCCACAAAGAATGACATTAAGCACCTTAAAGCGTACAGCATTTACAGTTCTGTTTTTATCGGTATTTAGTTTTGGTTTTGCCATAGATACTAAAGAAGAAGGAGAAGATAAGGAATTCGACGCAAAGTCAATGATTATGCATCACGTTAAGGATGCTTACGGTATGCATATCTTAACCTTGAATGAGGGTAAAGAAGATGAAAAACATATTACAATCCCATTGCCAGTAATTCTTTGGACAGACAACGGATTAACAACATTTATGTCGTCTGAATTTCATCACGATTATCATGGTCACGAAGTTGTTGAAAAGAATGGTGGTAAGTTTGTTAATGTACACGAAAAAATATACCAACTTAACGATGGGGAAACAGCAGTAAAATTAGACGAAGAGGGACACCCTACTAATGCTGCAATGCCTTTGGATTTCTCAATTACGAGAAACGTGTTTATGATGTGGGTTTCGGTGGCCGTTTTAATTTTAATTTTCTTTTCAGCAGCGAGACGCTATAAAAAATCAGAGGATAACGTACCTTCTGGTATTGCGAGTTTTGTTGAACCGCTAATTGTGTTTGTCCGAGATGAAATTGCCAAACCGATGATTGGTGAACACAAGTACAAAAGATACATGCCCTATCTATTAACGGTATTTTTCTTTATTTGGCTTAACAATATCTTTGGTTTAATTCCAATTTTAAATGGAGCTAATTTAAGTGGTAATATTGCATTTACTATGGTATTAGCGGTATTTACATTTATCATTACCACATTTAGTGGCAATAAAAACTACTGGCAGCATATTTTTTGGATGCCGGGAGTTCCTGTGCCGATGAAGATATTTTTAATGCCTATAGAGATCATCGGGATTTTTACAAAGCCAATTTCGCTAATGATTCGTTTGTTTGCTAACATTACAGCGGGCCACATCATCATTTTAGCGTTAATGTCTTTGATATTTATTTTTAAATCTGTTGCTGTTGCACCAGTATCGGTAGCATTCTCATTGTTCATTGGGATTATCGAGATTGTGGTTACAGCAATACAAGCGTATATATTTACAGTGTTGTCGGCCTTATATTTTGGAATGGCAACAGAAGAAGCACATCATTAATTAATTTAAATTTTATATTATGACTATTACTGGAATTGCAGCTATTGGAGCTGGTTTAGCGGCTATCGGAGCTGGTGTAGGTATTGGTAAAATTGGAGGATCTGCCATGGAAGCTATGGCACGTCAGCCAGAAATGCACGGTAAGATTCAATCTTCTGCATTGATTTTAGCAGCCTTCGTAGAAGCGGTAGCGTTATTCGGCGTTGTAGCAGCGTTGATCGTATAATTATGATTGCAACGAATTACAGAAGTAACGGTTGGTTGCTTCTGTAATTTTTATCATTCTTAGAAACTTTAGTTAAGAATAATAAAATTTAGATTAAAAGAATTATAACACATGGATTTAATTAAACCTGGATTTGGATTGGTATTTTGGACGGTTATTACCTTCCTAATTTTACTCTTTTTATTGAGAAAATTTGCATGGAAGCCAATTCTCGGTGCTGTTAGCGAAAGGGAAGAGGGGATTAAAGATGCCTTGGCCTCCGCTGAAAATGCACGTAAAGAGATGGAAAACCTTCATGCAGACAATGAGCGTATTTTACAAGAGGCACGTGCAGAGCGCGAAGCAATGTTAAAAGATGCTCGTGAGATAAGAGAGCAAACCATAGCTAAAGCCGAAGCAGAAGCACAGGAAAAAGCAAGTAAGATTATTGAAAAGGCACAGGCAGCAATAGAAAGTGAAAAGAAAGCCGCTATGGCAGAATTGAAAAGTCATGTAGCAGGATTATCAATAGATATTGCGGAAAAAGTGGTGCGTGGTGAATTATCTAACAAAGACAAGCAATTAAAATTGGTTGAAGATATGTTAGGTGAAACAACATTAAACTAATAATCAATGGCAGAATCTAGAGCAGCGATACGTTACGCCAAAGCAGTCCTTAGCTTGGCTACAGAAAACAATGTGGCTGAAGTTGTTAATGCTGATATGAAGCAAATTGCATCGGCAATTGCTGAGAATAGCGATTTAAGCGCAATGCTTCAGAGTCCTGTTGTACGTTCAGCAGACAAAAAAGACGTATTGACTTCTGTGTTTGGCGGCCATAGTACGTCAACAATAAATCTAATCGATACACTGATTGCTAACAAGCGTCTTGCCTTACTTGGCGATGTGGCAAATAAGTACAATCAATTATACGACCAATTAAGAGATACGCAAGTGGCTAAAGTGACTTCAGCAACTCCACTCACCAAAGATTTGGAGAAGAAAGTACTAGCTAAAGTTAAAGAACTTACTGGCAAATCAACTGAAATAGAAAATATTGTAGACGAGTCCATCATGGGTGGTTTCATTTTACGTGTTGGGGACTTGCAATACGATGCTAGCATCGCCAACAAATTGAATAAATTAAAAAGAGAATTTACATTAAATTAAGAATAGTTAGAGCAGATAATCTAACATCTAATATCTAAATAAAGATGGCAGAAGTAAAACCAGCTGAAATATCAGCAATCTTAAAACAACAACTTTCAGGGTTTGAAGCAGGTGCTTCATTAGACGAAGTAGGGACAGTATTAACTGTTGGTGATGGTATTGTACGTGCTTATGGACTTTCAAATGCGCAATACGGAGAATTAGTAGAATTCGAAGGCGGATTAGAAGGTATTGTACTTAACCTAGAAGAAGATAATGTTGGTATTGTATTATTAGGGCCTTCAAAAGAAATTAAAGAAGGAGCTACGGTAAAACGTACTAATCGCATTGCCTCTATTCAGGTAGGTGAAGAAATGGTTGGTAGAGTTGTTGATACTTTAGGTAACCCAATAGACGGTAAAGGCCCAATAGGAGGTGATTTATATGAAATGCCATTAGAGCGTAAAGCACCTGGTGTTATTTTTCGTCAGCCAGTAGATGAACCATTACAAACAGGTATCAAGTCTATAGATGCCATGATTCCTGTTGGTAGAGGCCAGCGTGAGTTGGTTATTGGTGACCGTCAGACAGGTAAGACTACAGTTTGTATCGATACCATCTTAAACCAAAAAGAATTTTATGATGCAGGAGAGCCTGTATTCTGTGTATATGTAGCGGTAGGACAAAAAGCGTCTACAGTAGCAAATATTGCCAAGACGTTAGAGGATAAAGGTGCTTTAGCTTATACAGTTATTGTAGCTGCAAACGCATCAGATCCTGCACCAATGCAAGTATATGCACCATTTGCGGGTGCTGCAATCGGTGAATACTTTAGAGATACTGGCCGACCAGCTTTAATTGTTTATGATGATTTATCCAAGCAAGCGGTTGCCTATCGTGAGGTATCCTTATTATTACGTCGTCCACCAGGACGCGAGGCCTATCCAGGTGACGTTTTCTACTTACACTCAAGATTATTAGAGCGTGCTGCAAAAGTAATTGCCGATGATGATATCGCTAAGGACATGAACGATTTACCAGAGTCTTTAAGACCATTAGTAAAAGGTGGTGGTTCATTAACGGCATTACCAATCATTGAAACTCAAGCTGGTGACGTATCTGCGTATATCCCAACAAACGTAATTTCTATTACCGATGGTCAGATATTCTTAGAGTCAGATTTATTTAACTCTGGTGTACGTCCAGCAATTAACGTAGGTATCTCAGTATCTCGTGTAGGTGGTTCGGCACAGATAAAATCTATGAAGAAAGTAGCAGGTACATTAAAGTTGGACCAAGCACAGTTCCGTGAATTGGAAGCATTTGCTAAGTTTGGTTCAGACTTAGATGCTGCAACATTAAATGTTATTGAAAAAGGAAGGCGTAATGTTGAGATATTAAAGCAGGCACAAAATGATCCTTATACAGTAGAAGATCAGGTAGCCATTATCTATGCTGGTTCTAAAAACTTGTTAAGAGATGTTCCTGTTGATAAAGTAAAAGAATTTGAAAGGGATTTTATAGAATTCTTAAACGCTAAGCACAGAGATACTTTAGACACGCTTAAATCAGGTAAGTTAACTGATGAGGTTATCGATACACTAACCAGTGTGACTAAAGATCTTTCAGCAAAGTTTACGGCTTAAAAAATGTTGCCCTGAACAGGTAGGATTTCAAATAAGATTTATAAAAATTCTGAATTAAAATTCGGAATGACAAATAAAAGAAATGGCAAACTTAAAGGAAATACGTAATAGAATATCTTCGGTATCTTCAACGATGCAGATTACCAGTGCCATGAAGATGGTATCTGCTGCAAAGTTAAAGAAGGCCCAAGATGCCATTACAGCAATGCGTCCCTACTCTAATAAGTTAACGGAATTGCTTCAAAGTCTAAGCGCAACATTAGATGCCGATAGTGGAAGTAAATTTGCTGATCAAAGAGAAGTGAAAAAGGTACTTCTAGTTGCTATATCATCAAATAGAGGTTTGGCAGGTGCCTTTAACTCAAACATTATTAAACAGGTAAATACAATTTTATCAGATTATGCTGATAAAGAAGTTTCAATCTTGGCCATTGGCAAGAAGGTTAATGATGCTTTTGGAAAAAAAGGAAGTATTATTGCCAATAAGAGTGAGGTTTTTGATGACTTAACTTATGATAACGTTGCCGAAATTGCCCAGATGATTATGGATAAATTTGTTGAAGGTGATTTTGATAAGGTAGAATTGATTTACAATAGTTTCAAAAATGCAGCTACTCAAATCGTGATGACTGAGCAATTTTTACCTATAGTTCCTATCGAAAGTGATACCAACGTAAACCTAGATTACATCTTTGAACCCTCTAAGCAAGAAATTGTTGAAACCTTAATTCCAAAGTCATTAAAAACACAGTTATTTAAGGCGATAAGAGATTCTTTTGCTTCAGAGCATGGAGCACGTATGACAGCAATGCACAAGGCAACCGATAATGCAACAGAATTAAGAGACCAGTTAAAACTGACTTATAACAAAGCAAGACAAGCTGCAATTACCAACGAAATCCTTGAGATTGTTGGTGGTGCTGAGGCACTTAACCACTAAGCTATTTATAAATTAGTAGAACATGTTAAATTATAGAACCCAACTCTGTAGTGTTGGGTTTTTTTCTTACAAAGTGCTACATTAATTCGCCGTTCGTCGATTAAACGCAAAAAAAACCGATTAAACCAATTATTTTCATAAATTGCCTTTCCAAATCTTAACCTACTTATTAATGGAAAAACTAAAAAAGGCAATTTATGCCATCGTTTTTGTCATCTCATTGTTATTGACTTTTCAGTGTGCTAGCTCAAAAGTTGCAGACGTAAAATTTGAGGAACAAACCCCTTTTACTGTAAAACCAGTTATTTTTCAAGAATGGTATGCAGGTATTAAAGTTGGAGGTACAGGTATAAATGTTTTTATACCAATTTCTGATGTCAATAAAGGCATTGTTTTCGATGAAATCTATTTTAGAAATCTAAAGGGGAAACTTGTTAAAAAAAATGAAGAGTATATGGCTGTTTTGAAGAATCCTTCACGTCATTATACGTTTAAAGTAGCTGAAAAACCATCTGATTATCCTTTCAATCTTGATAAAGATGAGTGCGTAATAAGTTATATCGAAAATGGACAAACAAAGTATCATAAAATAAAGACACTTAACGAAGTCGCAGGGACTTACTATGAAAATGGTCCTCCTACAATTTATACAAGGAGCAGTTCAGATGGTATGGCATCACTAGATGAAAATGAAGACAACGATAACTAGATTTAGATACAATTGAAAAATGGGCCTTACTTTTTAGTAAGGCTTTTTTATTTTGAAGTCAACAAAAGAGCCATTTATATTTAATATTTTTGAGGCCTACAATAACTACAAAGCTTGAGCGGATTTAAATCTCTTTTTAAACAAACTTTTATTTATGGTCTGGCAACGGTACTACCAAGAATGTTAAGCTTCTTGCTGGTACCGCTATATACAAGCGAAGCTGTACTTGCAAATCCTGCTGAATACGGTACTGTATCCGTAATCTTTTCGTATTTCGTTTTATTTAATGTGATTTTGGCTTACGGTATGGAAACCGCCTTTTTCCGTTTTTTTAATAAAGAAGACGATAAAGCCAAGGTCATAAACACAGCAACCATCTCACTAATCATCTCTTCATTAGGATTTTTTGTCATTGCATTGCTATTTCAGAATCAGATTGCAAATGGCATTGACATTGATGTTAAGTACATCAACTTAGTGATTTGGATATTGTTATTAGATGCCTTGGTCATTATTCCTTTCGCGTGGCTTAGAGCTAATGAAAAACCGATGCGATATGCCTTTATAAAGCTTTTGAATGTCATTGTTAACATTGGTCTTAACCTTTTCTTCTTGCTCGCTTTAAAACAATTGACCCAAAGAAGTGGGTTATTTGAAAGTATTTACAAACCAAACTTTGAAATCAGTTATATTTTTATTGCTAATCTGGTAGCCAGTGCAATTACACTCTTAGCAATGCTTTCATTCTATACAAAAATCAAGTATCAATTTGATAAGGATTTATGGAAACAAATGTTTCGTTATGCTTTTCCGGTATTAATAGCTGGTGTTGCCTTCTCAATTAATGAAACTTTCGATAGAATATTATTAAAAGAATTATTACCCGCCGATATTGCCGAAAGCGAAATAGGGATGTATTCTGCCTGTTATAAATTAGCCTTATTCATGACGCTTTTTGCAACGGCCTATCGCTTAGGGATAGAACCCTATTTTTTTAGTCATGCAAAGACAGATAACCCACAAAAAAACTATGCCAATATTTTAGAATTCTTTGTTGCTTTTGGTTCTGTAATTCTACTCACGGTAGTTGTATTTGCAGATGTTATAAAGCCTTTCATTATTAGAAGTGAAGCTTACTGGGAAGCTATGTGGATTGTACCAATCATTTTATTGGCCAACTTTTGCCTTGGGATTTATCATAACTTGTCGGTTTGGTATAAAATTACAGATAGAACAAAGTTTGGCGCCTACATTTCGGTAATTGGAGCTATTATAACATTGGCGATTAATTTTGTATTCATAAAAAAATATAGTTATAAGGCATCAGCGATAGCCACCTTGGTGGCATATGCCAGTATGATGCTATTGTCGTTTTACTTCGGAAGGAAATACTATCCAATTCCATATAATCTTAAAAAAATAGGACTTTACTTAACTATTTCAATAGGTTTTTCAATGTTATCTTTTTATAAATATCGAGGTATTTATATTGCAGGTATTGCGATGTTAATTGTATTTTTGGGACTGGTTATTTTGTTGGAAAAGAACCAACTAAGAAAAGTCTTAAAAAGGTAATATCATGAAGATTAAAATAATTAATAAATCCAGACACAATTTACCACACTATGAGACCATTGCTTCAGCTGGTATGGACCTCCGAGCGAGCCTTACACAGGCTAGAATACTTAAACCGTTAGAACGCACCATAGTAGGTACAGGATTATTTATCGAGCTACCGATTGGTTATGAAGCGCAAGTAAGACCCAGAAGCGGCCTTGCTGCGAAAAAAGGAATAACGGTTTTAAATGCACCAGGGACTATTGATGCCGATTACAGAGGAGAAATCGGTGTAATTTTGGTCAACCTCTCTAAAGAGGATTTTACCATTCAGAATGGAGAACGAATAGCCCAACTCGTCATAGCGAAGCACGAACGCGCCGAATGGGAAGAAACAGAAGAACTTTCCGAAACAACTAGAGGTAAAGGAGGCTTTGGCAGTACAGGAATCAAGTAAAGACCATCTAGTTCTCCAAAGGAAAAAATAAAAAATGAATAATAAAACGATAAATAGTAATTATAAAAGATAAAAAAAGTCCTTTGCAAAGGAAAGGATTTAAGATAGGCTTATGAAAATAATAGTACCAATGGCAGGTCGTGGCTCTCGCCTTAGACCACACAGTTTAACTGTTCCTAAACCTCTAATTCCAGTTGCAGGTCAACCTATTGTACATCGCTTGGTAAAGGATATCGCTAAAGTATTAAAACAACCTATTGAAGAAATAGCATTTGTTTTGGGCGACCCAGCGTTTTTTGGAGACGATGTGGTTAGAAGCTTAACGCACTTGGCAAAAGAA
>NZ_JANQOM010000064.1 GCF_028289625.1 Winogradskyella sp.
AAAGTCAATGATTTGGCCAATAGAGCGAGAGAAAACAAATTAAATCCAGACGATATACAAGATGGCACCTATACGGTAACCAATGTCGGTACATTTGGCAGTATTATGGGAACGCCAATTATTAACCAACCGCAAGTTGGTATTTTAGCCTTGGGCGCCATTAGAAAAGTACCTGCAGTCATTGAAACTCCTCAAGGGGATTTTATAGGTATTCGCTATAAGATGTTTATGTCACATTCTTACGATCATCGTGTTGTTAATGGTGCACTTGGTGGACAATTTGTCAAAGCCGTAAAAGATTATTTGGAAGCTTGGGATACCGACAGAGAGATTTAATTGTTATTCTTTATAGGCAGGAATCTCATAATAAAAAACAAAAACATAGTCGAAAAAGCTGTGCTTTTTGTTTTACGATTTCACAAACCCTTCCCAACGACGCATATAATCTATAAACTTGTTTCCAAGACCTTCGGATTTTAAGTAAGCTTCAGTTACCGGATTTTCAATAGGTTGAAAGTTAGGGTTTTCCATAACTTTTAAAGGAAAATCATGATGAAGAATACCCGAACGACCAATAGTCACAAAATCGATACCAGTATATAAAACCCTTTTCACATCATTTCCATTTCTAATGTTTCCCGCCACTGTAAATTTTACATTTTTACGATCAAGTTGAAATATATGTTCAAGCAAGCTCAAATTACTATCTGGAAACTCCTCAGCTTTTTTAAAGCAATCCCAAAGTGAAAAATCTAAAAAATCAATCTTGCTACCATCAATCAATTGTTGGCCTAAGGTCTTAATCTCAGTTAGTTTCATACCAAAGCGTTCAGGAGACAATCTAACTCCCAATAGAAATTCATTACCACATGCATGTCTTATACCTTCAACAATTTCAAAAAGTAATCGCGAACGATTCTGGAGTGTACCTCCATAATCATCTGTTCTTTGATTGATTTTTGAACTGAGGAATTGCGTTAAGATATAACCGTGAGCTCCATGAACTTCAACACCATCATAACCGCTTTTTTTAGCGCGTATTGCTGATGCAATAAAATCGTCTCTTAGTTGATGTATTTCATCTAAAGTCAGTGCTCTTGCATTGTGTTTTTCGCTATTTGACGGACATACGGCTTTTTGCTTAATGACGTCAAAAGGCGATCGCATACCTGCATGATGTAATTGCGCAACAGCTAAACTTCCATGAGATTTAATTTCTTGAGCTAATCGTTTATGACCTTCCATTAAGCTATCAGAAAGAATACCTAGCTGACCAGAGAAACCTTTACCAATTTCCTGAACATGAGAAGCGCAAGTCATGACCAGTCCAAAACCGCCCTTGGCTCGCATGGTCAGCCAACGAAATTCATTTTCAGATAAACTCCCATTCTCATGACTTTGCTGATTGGTCAGTGGTGCCAGCATGAATCGGTTTTTCATTTTGAGCCCACAGTTAAATTCTAATGAAGAATTTGGATTTATTCCTATTGACATGCTTTTAGAATTAATCCCCATTTTCCTTTTACAGTAATTTGGGCATCGCTATTGAAAGTTCTGGTGCTAATCTGGTCTTCGAAACAAGTATTCTTCAATTCAGGAATATCAATGACCTGCTCATCCTTACCATTGTTTATAACCACAATTATCGATTCGTCTTTATAAGCACGTTCAAAAACCAAAATGTTCTTATTGTCATCAGTTAAGAGTGTCTTATAGTCCCCTAATTGCAACGCTTTATGGGATGTTCTGATATCAATTAAAGTCTTATAGTGTTCAAGTAATGCGGTGTTTGTTTCCACTTTATCAGGAGTGTGCGTTGAGCCGTCTGCATTGTATATTTCATCTTCATAGGTGATGTCATCCCAAATCATGGGTTTTCTGCAATCAGGATCATTTCCTCCCCACATCCCAACTTCATCTCCATAGTAGAGCATAGGGGCGCCGACATAGGTCATTTGCATAATGACAAATAATTTTTGAAGGACGATATCTTCATCTTGCGGCTTTCTGGTGGAATAACTTGAGTTATTTAGTGCGTTAGAGGCATTAAAATAATCACCCCAATTTCTAAAATTTCCTATCCCATTATTGCGATTCACAATATGCGAGCCAATTCTGTTGGAGTCATGACTTCCAAAGAGGTTTTGAGACACATAGGCTACGCCTTTAGGGTAAAGCTCCCTGAGATTTTTCAGTCGCTCATTAAATTGACTTGCTGTCGTTTTTGTCGAGTCTGTATTGAAAAAAAACTCAGCACAGGAAAATGCAAAATTGTAATTCATCTCACCATCAAATTCATCACCTTGCATATAAGGTTTAACTTTTTCTGGCGTATCAGCGATTTCTGCGGTCATATAGGCTTCAGGATTAATAGATCTTACATGTTTTCGCCATTGCTTCCAAAATGGATGGCCAATACAAAAGGCTACATCCAATCTCCAACCATCAATTCCAAATGCGGTTCCTTTTCCTTTAGGGTTCATCCATCGCTTTGTGGCATTAAAGATATATTGCTTAGGACCATCGACGATGCCTGTGCTGTCTTCTTTCAACTCTGGAAGTGATTTTACACCAAACCAGCCTTCATAATCAAATTCGGTGCCCTTTTCTTCATCTTTCCATGATTTAATAATGAACCAGTCTTTGTAAGGTGAGTTTTGCTGATTTTTTAATACGTCCTGAAAGGCAAAACTGTTATAACCCAAATGATTGAAAACACCGTCAAAGATGATTCTCATATCTCTATGGTGTGCCTCTTCAATGAGCTTTAAGGCCAATTCATCTGCACTCGTCCATACCCAAGTCGAAGGATCCAATGGATTTTCAGAAGCTATTAACTTTCTATCGCCTTCAGGATCTGGGCCGAAGTTGGGGTCTATATGGTGGTAGCTTTCACCATCGTATTTATGTAATGACGGAGATTGGAAAACAGGGTTCAAGTAAATGGCATTAATTCCCAAATCCTTTAAATAATCGAGCTTATCGATAACGCCTTGAAGGTCGCCACCATAACGTCGTCTTAAGATATGTTTCCACATCTCAGGCTCTCCGTTAGCTTTCTCATAGTCAAGTAGTTTATACCAGTCACTTCCCCAAGGGTGAACTTGCCATTGTTTAGGTGGTTCTTGAGGGTCGGCTCCAGCAATATCTGCCATAGTTGGGTCGTTACTTGGATCTCCATTTCTAAAACGTTCAGGGAATACCTGATACCACACTATGGTTTTTGCCCAATGTGGAACAAACTCTCCATCCTCAATAGTGATTTGAGTTATCTTTTTATCACTTTTACAACTTACACTAAGCATCAAAATTAGACTGACAATAAATATGGAAATACTTGTTTTCAAGAGTATAGAAGGGAATCGACCCAATAGTTTCATAATACTGATATTGATTGAAAAGTTGACAACTAATTTCGTCCATTTTTTAATAATATCAAATCTTATTGTAATGAAATAGAAGGTGTTTTTTTTATTCTAACTACCTTTGCGAAAATTAATAGCACATGCAACTCAATCTTAACAAACCTATCTGTTTTTTCGACTTAGAAACAACAGGTATCAATATCTCCAAAGATAGAATTGTAGAGATATCCATTCTAAAAGTTCATCCCAACGGTAAAGAAGAAACCTATACTAAACGTGTTAACCCAACTATTCCTATCCCAGCAGAAGTGACCAAGGTACATGGCATTTCGGATGCTGATGTTGCAAATGCTCCGACATTTAAGGAAATTTCAAAAGAAGTACATCATCTAATTAAAGATTCGGATTTGGGTGGTTTTAATTCCAACCGTTTCGATATTCCCTTACTGGCAGAAGAAATGTTGCGTGCTGAGGTTGATTTTGACATGAAAAACCGTGTCGCTGTAGATGTACAAACTATTTATCATAAAATGGAACAACGTACGCTAAGTGCCGCTTACAAGTTTTATTGCGATAAAAACCTTGATGGTGCCCATAGTGCTGAAGCAGATACCATAGCCACTTATGAGGTGTTGAAAGCACAACTATCCAAGTATGATGAATTGGAAAATGACACCAAGTTCTTAGCGGAGTTCAGCTCACGAAGAAAGTTTGCCGACTTTGCCGGCTTTCTATCTTACAATAAAGATGGCGAAGAGTGTTTTGCTTTTGGTAAACATAAGGGTAAACGTGTGGTGGATGTGTTAGAACAGGAGCCAGGTTATTTTGGTTGGTTGCTCAATGCCGATTTTCCTTTGTATACTAAAAAAGTGTTAACTGCCATTAAGTTACGTCAGTTTAATAATAAATTGGGCTAAATATCTAAAGTATATCCCTAACAGTCTTTTTATATGAAACTTATCTGTATAGGTCGTAATTACACAGACCATATTAAAGAGCTTGAAAATGAAAAGCCTACAGACCCTGTTGTTTTTTTAAAGCCAGATACTTCCATATTATTAAAAAAGATGCCTTTTTTTATTCCAGAGTTTTCGGAAGAGGTACATCATGAAGTAGAGGTTTTAGTGAAAATTAAAAAAGTAGGGAAGTACATCGATAAAAAATTTGCACATAAGTATTACGATGACATTGGGCTAGGCATTGATTTTACAGCACGAGATCTTCAAGCCCAATTAAAAGCTAAAGGCTTACCTTGGGAAAAAGCAAAAGCTTTTGATGGTGCAGCAGTTATAGGTAAGTGGTTACCCAAATCGCAATTTGAAGATGTAAATAATATAAACTTCAGCTTAAAGAAAAATAATGAAGTTGTGCAGTCTGGTAATACAGAATTAATGCTTTGGAAGATTGATGAGCTTATCGAATATGTCTCTAAGTATTTCACTTTAAAAATAGGGGACATTATTTTTACT
The DNA here is from genome assembly GCF_028289625.1 of Winogradskyella sp. Taxonomy (GTDB): domain Bacteria; phylum Bacteroidota; class Bacteroidia; order Flavobacteriales; family Flavobacteriaceae; genus Winogradskyella. The sequence goes on from NZ_JANQOM010000064.1 coordinate 4,835, forward strand.
GGCACTCCTTCAGGTGTTGGTAAGGTTTTTGCAAACGACGAATTAAAAGGATATATTGAGGGCCAAGAACTGTTTTCAATTAAAATTAAATAAATGGCAAAACATTATAGATTAGAACGTGTACGCGAGATGGCTGATAATGACGAAGATTTCGTTATGGCATTGGCGGCAGCTTTTATAGAGGAAGTTCCTGAAGATGCAGAACGCTTGAGAAAAGCTGTACCAGAAATGGATTTTTATGAGACCTATCAAGCGGCACATAAGATGAAGCCCACGATTGAGTTATTCGATTTGGGGGTTTATGATGAGCTTATAGAAGTACAAGATTGGGGAAAATTTGAGCAAGAGGATAAAAATATTGAAGCGCAACTTGAAAAAGTTCTTATTGCCGTTGAGAATGCTACGAACGAGATAAAAGCTGATTTTGGATTATAAATGCAAGCAGAAATAATAACAATTGGTGATGAAATTCTCATTGGGCAAATTGTAGATACCAACTCCGCATTTATAGCAAAAAAATTCAATAAGATAGGTATTTCTGTCTATCAAATAACGTCGGTACAAGACGATAAAGAACATATTCTTAAAGCACTTGAAGAAGCCGAAGGAAACGCAGATATTATCATAATAACAGGAGGTTTAGGCCCAACAAAAGATGATATTACTAAATTAACACTCTGTGAGTATTTTGATGATTATTTAGTTGAAGACAAAAAGGTTTTAGCGCATATAGAGTGGTTATTCGAAAAATACATCAGCACACCAATTTCTGACATCAATAGACATCAAGCCATGGTACCTTCCAAATCAAGAGTACTTATGAATGAATATGGTACGGCACCAGGCATGTGGTTAGAGAATAACGGTAAAACCTTTGTGTCACTGCCAGGAGTACCTTATGAGATGAAAGCTTTAATCAAAGACAGAGTCATTCCTGCTCTAAGGGACAAATACCATTTTCCATATATTAGACATAAAACACTTCTTACCTATGGTCTTGGTGAAAGCGCTATAGCTAATAGAATCGAAGCTTGGGAAGACGCATTGCCTAGCTTTATTAAATTAGCGTATTTACCGAATTTGGGTAAAGTTAGGTTACGCTTGTCTGGTAAATCTATGGACAAAAACTTACTTAGTACAGAACTTGAAAAACAAATACAGTTACTGTTGCCTCAGATAGAAGATATATTTGTTGGCTTTGAAGAAGCGTCATCTTTAGAGGCCATTATTGGTAAACAATTAACAACGTTTAATAAAACAATTGCAGTTGCCGAAAGTTGTACTGGTGGGCAAATAGCAAAAGCCATTACGACTAATGCAGGTGCTTCAGGATATTTTAAAGGTAGTGTTGTGACTTACGCTACAAAATCTAAGGTTGCTGTTTTGGGAGTTTCTGAAAATGACATTGCATCCCATTCCGTGGTTAGTAAAGAAGTAGCAGAAGCGATGGCCATTAATGTACGTAATTTGTTTGGTTCGGACTATGGAATTAGTACTACCGGAAATGCTGGTCCTACAAAAGGTGATTCCGACGCTGAGGTTGGTACTGTATGGATTGCCATAGCAAAAGAAGATGCTGTGTATTCTGAGGTTTATAATTTTGGTAATCACCGCGATAAGGTAGTTATGAAAGCCACCAATAAGGCTTTTGAAATGCTTCAAAAAGAAATTTTGAAAAAGTGAGGTTTTAGTTTTGTCAAACTTTAATTATTTACTAAATTTGCACCCTGTTTTGAAATAACATACCTAAAGAGAGAATACAATGTCAAGAGTTTGTGAACTTACTGGGAAAAAAGCAATGGTTGGAAACAATGTTTCCCACGCCATGAATAAAACTAAGCGCAAGTTTAATGCTAACTTAATCAAAAAGCGTTTTTACATCCCTGAAGAAGATAAGTGGGTAACGTTAAAGGTTTCAACATCTGCATTAAAGACCATAAATAAAATTGGTATTTCTGCGGCTTTGAAAGAAGCTAGAGCAAAAGGATTTTACAAATAAGAGCTTACAAGCTAAAGTCAATTTACAATGGCAAAGAAAGGAAATAGAATACAAGTTATCTTAGAGTGCACAGAGCACAAGGCTTCTGGTATGCCAGGAACTTCAAGATATATCACAACAAAGAATAAGAAGAATACGCCAGACCGTATGGAGATTAAGAAATTTAATCCTATCCTTAAGCGTATGACAGTTCATAAAGAGATAAAATAAGAAATCATGGCAAAGAAATCAGTAGCGTCTTTACAGACAGGATCAAAGCGTTTGACAAAAGCTATTAAAATGGTAAAATCTCCTAAAACCGGAGCTTACATGTTTGTAGAATCAGTGATGGCACCAGAACTTGTCAATGACTTTTTGAACAAGAAATAATCTATTTTAGATAAATACGATGTACAACTGCTTTCATTTGAAAGCAGTTTTTTTATGTCTATATTTGAACGCTAATATGACAACTTAGCAGCTAACCAATTAGGCAAGGTTATTGTACTTAGCCAAGCAAATACACAATATGAGTTTTTTTAAAAAAATATTCTCTTCTGAAAAGAAAGAGACCTTAGATAAAGGGTTAGAAAAATCTAAATCTTCGTTTTTTACCAAGTTAAATAAAGCGGTTGCGGGTAAGTCTAAAGTAGATGATGATGTTTTAGATAATCTTGAAGAAGTGCTGGTAACTAGCGATGTTGGTGTAAACACAACATTAAAAGTCATTGAGCGCATAGAAGAACGCGTGGCTAGGGATAAATATTTAGGCACCTCAGAGCTCAATCAAATTCTAAGAGAAGAAATTGCAGGCTTGTTATCCGAAACTAATGTTGGGGAAGATATAGATTATACCATTCCAGAATTACCTAACCAAGAAGATGGTAAAAAAACACCTTATGTCGTCATGGTTGTAGGTGTTAATGGTGTCGGTAAAACAACAACCATTGGCAAGTTAGCCTATCAGTTTAAAAAGAAAGGTTTAAATGTTGTATTGGGCGCGGCAGATACCTTTAGAGCCGCTGCCATTGATCAATTACAAGTTTGGGCAGATCGTGTAGATGTACCCATGGTAAAACAAGACATGGGATCGGATCCGGCTTCCGTTGCCTTTGATACTTTGCAATCTGGTGTCAATCAAGATGCAGATGTTATTATTATTGATACAGCAGGTCGTTTACATAATAAGGTAAACTTAATGAATGAGTTATCTAAAGTAAAACGTGTGATGCAAAAAGTGATAGGTGATGCACCACATGATGTGCTCTTGGTTTTAGATGGATCTACAGGGCAGAATGCTTTTGAACAAGCTAAACAATTCACGGCAGCAACAGAAGTAACCTCTTTAGCGGTTACTAAATTAGATGGTACAGCCAAAGGTGGTGTGGTGATTGGAATTAGCGATCAGTTTAAAATTCCTGTAAAATATATTGGTGTAGGGGAAGGTATTGAAGATTTGCAAGTCTTTAATAAATACGAGTTTGTCGATTCGTTTTTTAAGTGATATAACTAGGTTTTGTTATGCTGAACTTGTTTCAGCATCTCATCAATAAATTGTAAATATTGAGACCTCAAAAGGTTGGTTGTTTAGCAATAGTCAAAGCATAAAACCTGTGAGGTCTTTTATTATCTTTATAAGAAATCTTTTTGAATCAAGATTGATGGGTAAAATTAGAATAGAAAGACATACTGGATGGATAGGTCAATTAGTGGGCATTGAAATTTATATTGACGGTAAAAAAATCGGAACTATAAATTATGGCGAAACCCAAGAATATGATGTGGAATACGGAAAACACGAAGTATATGCAAAGTTAGGTTGGGAGCGGAGCAAAAAAATTGAACTCAATATTCTTGAAAGCGAAACAAAAATTCTAAAACTGACGCTATACAAATATGGGATTTTGATTTTACTAATCGTTTTCGGGCTTCAAGCACTTTATCTTATCACAAAGGACACTTTAAATCTTGAGTTAAAACACTATTTCATTGCATTGGCAATAGTTATTTTACACCCTTTATATTACATGTTAAAAAAGAAAACTGTACTACTGACTGAAATAGATGAAAAAACGTCTTATAGTAATGCATAACCATATTCGATTCCACTCGGAATTGCTATACGTCACTCGCTAATCTGTACACTTAAATTAACTTTAAGCAGAGTTATACGATAACGTTATTGTAACCATAAGAAAAAAGTAAAAAATCCTATTCTATCCGTAAAAAAAGAAATCTCAGCTAAAGGGAAAACCTTATTTTTACCTAAATGGAAAAAACGTATGACATACCAAGGTTTCTTTCGTACCTAAATGGAGAAGAACCCAAAAACCATCATATACATTTCACCAAGTATGATGATTGTCAAAATATGCGCCAGCAATCTCCAGCTATCTGTATAGATTTTTATCTGTTGGCCATAAAATGTGGCTATGATAAAAACCTAGATATAGGGCAGACAGAATACGATATAGCGGATTCCTACATTTACTTCTGCCAACCGCAAAAAACGCTAGAATGGCACATTACTCAACCGCTTTCGGGCTATCATATTTTATTGGATTCAAAAATTTTTAGGCGTTTTGCCCAAGAGTATTCTTTTCTGCATTACAAAAATCATGAAGCACTTTTTCTTACAAAAGAAGAAGAAACAGAACTGTTGGGTCTGTTTCAAAAAGCATATAATTTGTATTCAAAAAGCAATTTTTCGCAAGACGTATTACTATCCTATGCTTCGTTGATTTTGTCCTACACCAACTCGTTTTACAAAAGACAATTTGAAACGCGCAAAAACATTTACAATAAAGTAGTTGCTGATTTTTACAAGAATTTACAAAACTACTATGAAATTGAAAGCGAGATAAAACTGCCATCTGTTCAGTATTTTGCCAACAAAGCAAATCTTACGACCAATTATTTTGGCGATTTGATTAGGCATTTTACGGATAAATCTCCTCAGAAGCACATCAATACATTCTTAATTCATATCGCTAAAGACAGATTGCGAAAAACAAACCATTCCATAAGTGAAATTGCCTACGCCTTAGGTTTTGAATCACCGTCTTATTTTACCCGATTTTTTAAAAAGGAAACGGGGATTACACCTTCGGTATTTCGTCAACAGTAAATAATGGCATTAATTCCGTAAAACCTTAAAGTCTAGAATGTAGTACATATTCTAACTTTGATGTATTGTTCAACCAATAACTAAAATCAAAAAATGGAACACATACGATTTCCCGATACCATAGACCATACTCTAAAAAGTAGAATGGGTGCAGAAGCTTATAAAAATGCTTTGGAGCAACAAAAAAGTATATCAGAAGAAGATTATGCCAAAATCAAAGGATTGGCAGAGTTTTCAGTACGTCCGCCATTCCGTACACCAGTGCACAAATTACCATCTGAGCACGGTATGAACCAGTGGAAAGACATCTTTTTCCCATCTGCTGATGGCGTGCCATTAGAGGGTTGGTACATTCCTGCGGTTACTGGCGAAAGTGATAAGTTGATTATCATCAACCACCCATTTCCATTTAGCCGTTCAGGATTGGTAGGACACTTCGGTGAGCCTTTCTCAAACGTAGATGATTTGGAAGTAGATTTTATTGCACATATGGGACACTTATCTCGTGCAGGCTACAATATTATAGCTTATGATTTAAGAAATCATGGCAACAGCGGAACAGCCAATAACAATATTTGTGGTATTGGCCGTTACGAGTGGCGAGACTGTGTAGGTGTAAAACAATATGTCGATAATCATCCTAAGTATAGCAAAATGAAAGTGGCACTTTATAGCCGTTGTACTGGTGGTAACGCACAGATTGAAGCCATTTATAGACGACCTGAATTGTTTGAAAACGTTGTGTGCTTTTTTGGCCCAATGACCATAGAAATGAGACCATGTATGCAAACCTTTGCCAATTTAATGGACGTAGGTCAATACTATGACCTTATGACGTACGAGCAAGTGAAATTAGGCGGATATACCAGCGATGAGATGACACCAATTCCATTTAGTTCATCAGTAAAGATGCCATATTTTGTTTCCCAAGTAAAAGATGATAGCTGGACAGATAATCCTACTTCTGGACAGCGTTTGTTTGATACCATAGCGTCTGAGGATAAAGAATTGTTTTGGATAGAAGGTACGACACGACGATTTGATGCCTACAATTACTTTGGAATTCATCCTGAAAGAATGGTAGGCTTCTTCGATAAGTATATGAAGTAAAACTACGGCCAAGAGGTGTATATGCCTATAGCGGTTTGGGTAAAAACTCAAATCGCTTTTTTCCTTTTATTGAAGTATGTTACTACACTAAAAATAAGCATAATACAATTGCTGCTACCTGTAAAACGAAACTGAAAGTTTACCCATTTGCGTAATAGCAATTTTTTAAATTATACTTTGACCTAACCGTTTCGTATTTTTATAAAAAAATACTAACTATGCGCTATCCTTTATTTCTATTTATCTTCTTGTTTATTTTTTCCTGTAAAGATACTGACTCTCGAGAAGCCCGAGAACCCATTTCAGAATCTGAATCTGTTGAAACTGTAAAACCTAAAGACGATTTAAGCGCCATTTCAACTAAGGATTTCAGGGAGTTTAAAGTTTTGGATTCAAAGAATTTAACCGAAGCAGACATTTGGGCTGAAATTAATCCACAAATGGAGGACTTCACTGAGTCTGATTACAATGCTATGAAAGTTTGGGTGCTTGAAGAAGATATTCCATCTCTTCAGGGCTGGATCAGTAATGGAAAATATACTATTGAAGAGTTAACAAAATTCTATTTATATCGCATCCGAAAGTTCGATAGAGAAAACGATTTATCACTCAATTCGGTCATTTCGATCAATCCAAATGTGATTAAGGAAGCTAAAATGTTAGATGAGGCTGAGACAGATTCTGGTCATTTAATATATGGTATGCCAATCCTTCTAAAGGATAACATCAATGCTTCGGGTATGGCCACTACAGCTGGTGCAGTAGCTCTAAAGGATAATGTGACTGATGATGCTTTTATAGTTAAACAACTCAAATCTAAAGGAGCTATCATTTTGGGTAAAGCAAACTTAAGTGAGTGGGCTTACTTCTTTTGCGGTGATTGCCCAAGTGGTTATTCAGCCATTGGTGGGCAAACATTGAATCCATATGGCAGACGTACTATCGATACAGGTGGCTCAAGTTCGGGAAGTGGAGTAGCGGCTTCGGCAAATTTTGCAGCAGCAACCATTGGTAGTGAAACTTCTGGATCTATTTTATCGCCTTCAAGTCAGAATTCTGTAGTAGGTCTAAAACCTACCATAGGTTTGGTAAGTCGCAGTGGTATTGTACCCATTTCTTCGACCTTGGATACGGCAGGACCAATCACTCGGACAGTTATGGATAATGCCATAGTTTTAGATGTTATTTTTGGTGAAGACAAAACCGATTCCAAATCATTTATGATTATGTGGGAATCTGGATTTTATACCGAAAACCTCAAGAATTCAAGTCTTCAGGGTAAACGCTTTGGCGCTCCTAAGCGACTTCTGGAAGATACCTTATTCACAAAGGCTATTGCGGTTTTAAAACAACAAGGTGCAGAGATTGTAGAGATTGAAGAAGAACAATTGGGCTTACCTAATTTTCTGAATTTGCTCAACCTTGACATGAAAAAAGATTTGCCAGCTTACATGGCCAACTATGCTAATACATCCATTTCCTTAAGAACAGTTTCCGATGTGATGGCTTTTAATTTAAAAGATTCTTTAAAGATTATGCCTTACGGACAAAGATTATTTCAAGGTATTGTAGATGATAAAGGTGACTTAGCCTTTTTAGAAGCTATTAAAGATACCTTAAGCACAAATGGTAAACAATATTTTGATGTACCTATGGAAGCACAGCGTTTAGATGGCTTCTTGTCCATTAATAATTACCATGCTGGTTTTGCAGCAGTGGCTGAATATCCAGCGCTTACAGTACCAATGGGTTACACGGATAAAGGTGTTCCTAAGGGATTGACCTTTATTGCAAAGCGACTGCAAGAAAAACAGTTATTAGAATGGGCTTATGTCTACGAACAGACTTCTAAAGCCAGAGTTGCACCAAAAGACTATAATTAGTTAAAATCCAAAATCCAAAATCCAAAATCGTAAATCGTAAATCGTAAATCATTCTTTATCTTTGCAAACTGATTCATAAGCGCATGAGAACGAAGACACTTAAGAAGAATAGAATTAATGTAGTCACCCTTGGCTGTAGTAAAAACGTTTACGATAGCGAGGTGTTAATGGGTCAACTTAAAGCTAGTGGTAAGGATGTTGTGCACGAGCAAGAAGGTAATGTTGTGGTTATTAATACATGCGGTTTTATTAACAATGCCAAAGAGGAGAGCGTTAATACCATTTTACATTACATGCAGAAAAAAGAAGAAGGTGATGTGGATAAGGTATTTGTAACAGGATGTTTGAGTGAACGTTATAAACCAGATTTGGAAAAGGAAATTCCAAATGTAGATCAGTACTTCGGAACCACAGAGTTGCCAAGTTTATTAAAAGCACTTGGAGCTGATTATAAACACGAATTGATAGGTGAGCGCTTAACAACCACGCCTAAAAACTATGCCTATTTAAAAATAGCTGAAGGCTGTGATAGACCTTGCAGCTTTTGTGCCATTCCTTTAATGCGTGGTAAGCATAAAAGTACACCCATAGAGGATTTAGTGATTGAAGCTGAAAAGCTTGCTGCTAATGGTGTAAAAGAGTTAATCTTAATAGCTCAAGATTTAACTTATTATGGACTGGATTTATATAAGAAGCGCAACCTTGCAGAGCTTCTTGAACATTTAGTGAGAATTGATGGCATTGACTGGATTCGTTTGCATTATGCATTCCCAACAGGCTTTCCAATGGATGTGTTAGATGTTATGAAACGAGAGCCAAAGATTTGTAACTATTTAGATATTCCTTTGCAGCATGTATCCGATGCTATTCTAAAGAGTATGCGTCGTGGTACAACAAAAGAAAAGACTACAAAGTTGCTCAAAGAATTTAGAGCTAAAGTACCTGGAATAACTATAAGAACGACTCTGATTGTTGGATACCCTGGCGAAACCGAGGAAGATTTTGAAATACTTAAGGAATGGATCAAGGATATGCGATTTGAGCGTTTAGGGTGCTTTACCTATTCCCACGAAGAAAATACACATGCCTATAACTTAGTAGATGATGTACCTGAAAACGTAAAGATGCAGCGCGCTAATGAAATCATGGAAATACAATCGCAGATTTCTTGGGAATTAAATCAAGCTAAAATAGGCCAAGAATTTAAAGTGGTTATTGACCGTAAGGAAGGGAATTACTTTGTGGGACGAACAGAGTTTGACTCACCTGATGTGGATAATGAAGTCTTAATTAATGCCGCAAATACATATCTAAAAACAGGGGAATTCACTACAGTTAAGATTATTGATGCTGAGGACTTTGATTTATATGCCGAGGTAGTATTATAAAGTTTAATCAATTAAATCTCCCAAAATCTCAAAGGGGTGGAAACGTGCAAATAACTCTTCGGAATACCATTCTAATGCTCTTGTTTTCTTTACCATATCAGCATGCTTTTTGTTTTGGTAGGCATATTGCATCATATCATCACCTGTTTTCCAAAGCGAAAAAGTAGCTTGCATTAAAAGGGGCCATTCACCAATACCCTTTGAGTAAATCAGACCTTCATGTCCTTCCATAGATTTAGAAACTGATGGGACATATTTCCAAAACTTATAAGCTAATTTTGGTTTTATAGTCGCTCTGGTTATTACTGCTAGTGGTTTTGATTTTTCATATGCTTTAGTTGCAACGAAGGGTTCTTGTTGGCTCCATTTCCCATGTGCTTTAACGGTATGCATTAAAACATGAGTATGTTTACTACATTCTTCTGTATATAAACCAATACTATCTGATGCTAAAAAATCTTTGGCTTCAATTTCGGAATTAAAAACGGTTAATAATCCAAAAGTGGAAAAATCGGGCCAAATAGAAAACCCGTTACCACTACCACTACCTAGGGCTTTCCAAAACGTTAAACCAGGAATTGAGGCCTTAATCAGTGGTGATCGACCCATACGACCCAAGGCTTTCCATTTTTTGCGAGCGCCTTGATATTTAAAGATTGAAATAATGACAGTTTGAGGCATTTAGCTTGCGACAAGAGTTTTTGTAAAGATAATATCTGTAAGTCTTGAAAGACGAAACGGTCTTATATTTTAACTAATATTATGACCAAAACATAAGATGTAACCGTCAATGTCTTCAATTTCAAAATCTCTATTACCATATTCAGTGTTTCCAATAGGCTTTATTATAGACACTTCTCTGGATTTGAATTCATTAAACAGTTGGTCTGCATCTTCGACCCAAAGGTAAGCATCCCAAGCTTCTTTTCCATTAGTGTGCCAACCTGCTTTTATAAATGGAATTCTATTGGGTCTTGCATAGCTGTCTTCATCTAGTTGTCTTAACATCACTGAGAAATTACCTCGACTTAAGATTGAAAACTTAGGACCATCACCAACGAAATCAATGGTAAAACCCAATTGTTTTGAATAGAAATCAATCGATTTTTTTACATCTTTAACAATCCATTGTACTGCTACTCGTTTCAAGGCTCAATTAGTTATTTAGGTGGTAAGGTATTAACATAGGCAAAGCTTTGCTCAAAATAGCTAACCATCAAGTCTTTATCTGACCAAAGTGATTCTGGTACTAACACATAATCTTTCATTTTAGCGCCATAAGAATAATAATGGCCTGTATTATAAGTTTTCATGAACTTGGCAGCTTCATCTTTTGGCAAACGTATGCCTATTTCGGCAGCTTTATTGAGCAAAGTAAACATATAGCCATTAGATGAAGTGTAAATCATTTTTTTGCCTTTACGTTCAAAACTGCCACAGGCTTCAACGATATCATCATAGATTTTTAACGCATCGTCCCAAGTCATAATTTAGATGTGTTGATCTATTAATATGGCGTTACCATCAGGATCCAAGACTACAAAACTTGCAGGTCCGGAATCGGGAGCATCAATTTCACTGGCCAGAGTAATACCTTTTGATTTTAAATGTTTTTGAATATCACGTACATCGTCAAATTGTTTTAAGGTATTGGCATCTTGGTCCCAACCGGGATTAAAGGTCAAAATATTGTTTTCAAACATGCCCTGAAACAGTCCTACTAATGATGATTCATTTTTCATAATGAGATAATTCTGTTCAAGAGCACCAGCAAAAACGGAGAACCCTAAATGTTCATAAAATGCTTTGGAAGCCTTAATATCTTTCACAGCAAGGCTAATGGAAAAGGCACCTAGTTTCATAATGATATGATTTTAGTTAGTGCTTAAAATTAATGAAACTATTTAGAAATCAAACAAATAATCAAGACCAATCTACATTTAAGGATTTCAGTTTCTCATCAAGTTTTAATAATGAATCGTTTTCGATACGATCGATACTAATTCTGAATTCCATGTTTTCAGCTTTCAAAATATACTCTCCAGCAAAATGTTTAATGGAATTGATTTCTCCGAGTTTAATGGCTTTTCCCAAAAGCCAGTTTTCCTTTAGGGTTTCGTTTTCAATGAGCAGATATTTGGGTTTTGTTTGTTGATAATACAGGACAAAATAAAGTATAGCCAACACAAACCACATGTAATGAAACCATTTAGGTTGTTCATTTATGCTTACTTGAATTACCGCGATTAATAGCCAAACAATTCCAAAAATAAGATTCTGCTTGTTGATTTTTTTCTTATAGTGAATTTTCATTTTTATTTAATAATATAGGCTTGCCAAATCCTAAACCTTCAAGTTTCTCTAATTGCGTTTTCGCATCACCAACAATTAAGTAAATCATTTGGTTAGGCTTAATGTATTTTTCAATTAAGGCTTTAATATCCTCAAGGGTCATATTTTTTACAATGTCTTCACGTTGTTTTGCATAATCATCTGCCAAACCATAATTACTAATATTGCTAAGCATATTCAATTTAGCACCAAGCGTTTCAAAGGCTCTGGCTGTACTTTTAATAGTAAAGCCTTTAGTGACCTCTAAATCCTTTTCATTATAATTTTCACCATAGTCTTCCAAGATTTGCTTTACCAAACTTGTAGCTTCATAAGTAACGTTAGTGCGTATGCTACTACTAATTCTAAAAGAACCTTCATGGGCTGAGCCATTAAATCTTGATCTTATACCATAAGTATAACCCTTACTTTCTCGCAATTCTTGAGTTAATTGCGAAGCAAAACCTCCACCTCCTAAACGGTAATTCATCACTGTGGCTGGATAATAGTCCTTATCTGTAACTTTTGGTGCTGGATATCCAAAACGTATTACCGATTGCTTAGCACCAGGCACATCATAAAAATAGATAACTGATTTTTCGGGAAGTATTGGCAAAGGTAATTCAGGTATGTTAACCTCATTGGTCTTCCATTCGGTATTGATTTTTTCAAGTGCTTTGATGACTTGTTCCTGTGATATAGCACCAACGATATGCATACTTGTTAGATTTGAAGAAAGATTCTTATTGTAATAGTCTTTTAAATCTAACAGGCCGATGCGATTTACAGATGCTTCGGTACCACTATTGTTATAGGCCAAGATATTATTTTCGCCATAGAGTAATTTGGCAAACTCGTTTTCTGCAATTCGGTTTGGATTGGCTTTACTACGTTGTATACTACTAATGGTACTTTGCTTTATAAGCTCAAATTCTTTTTCATCCCAACGTGGCTCTAGCAAGATTTCAGTAACCAAATCCATAGTTGTGTCGAAATGTTTAGAAAGTGTTGTCCCTGCTATCGTGATATTCTCATCTGTAGCATAGGCATAGATACTAGCACCTATACTTTCAATGGCATTTTCTAGCTCTTCGGGTGTTTTATTTTTTGTGCCTTTAGTCATAAGGTTAGCCATAAGATTTGAAACACCAACTTTAACTTTATTTTCGAGTAATAGTCCACCAGCAATTTGCATTTCGAACTCAACCAGTGGTACTTCGTCGTTTTCAATACCGAATAGTTTAATACCTGAGTCTAATTCTTTTTTCCAAACCTTAGGTATGTTTAATTCTGGGCTCGTACTATATGGTGGCTCTATACTTCTGTCAAAACTACTCGGTGTTCTTTCATAGGTGGCTGTAATACTAGGGTCAAAAGCTTCTTCGGCACCATCGATAATTTTTTCCTCAACCACTTCAGCTAATTGCGAGTTGTCCAAGACTAAGCTTTTTTGACCTTTAGGAACAAAACTTGTTGCTATATGATTTTTATCTTTAATGTAGGTTTTGTAGACACGCATAACATCGTCTGATGTTACTGCTAAAATATTCTTTACATCCTGATTGATAAAGCCTGGGTCACCTGCAAAAATCTCATACTGTGCCAATTGAAATCCTTTGCCCAAAACACTTGATAGGCCTTGGTAAAAATCGGTTTCTTGCCCAGCTTTTATTCGGTTGAGGTCTTCTTCGGAAATACCGTTCAACTCAAAATCCTTAAGCCCATCCCTTATTGCAGATTCGACAGTATTTAAATCTGTTTGATCAAATGCCGTTACACGCAATGCTAGTTGGCCTGCAATTTCAGAGGATTGTTGAAACATGATTACGTTACTGGTAAGTTGTTGGTCTTCAACTAGTATTTTATACAATGGAGCTTTTTTCCCCTGAGTAAGGTATTGGGACAATACACGCAACGGATAAGAGTCGGGATGGTATTGATACACTGTAGGCCAAGTTAGTGTTAACCTTGGTGCCCGAGCAAAGTTGTCCTCGTAAAACAAACTCTTGGACGATTTTAAGGTGACAGGCTGCTTTTCCATTTTTGGAATGTCCTTACCTCGAGGGATTTCATCAAAATATTTTTTTACCCAAGTTTTGGTTTGCTCAATATCAATATCACCAGCTATGGTTAAAGTCACATTATTTGGCACATACCAACGTCTAAAAAACTCTTTTACATCATCTAAGGTCGCATTTTGTACATCTTCTAGAGAACCGATGACTTCCCAACTATAAGGATGGTCTTGTGGATATAAATTGCTGTTGATGACATATGAGTTGTGTCCGTAAGGTTGATTGTCCACACGTTGGCGTTTTTCGTTTTTAACCACTTGTTTTTCTTTGGCCAAAACAGGCTCGGTCACCGTATTGATGAAGAAACCTAGTTTATCGGCTTCTGCCCAAATCATTTTTTCTAAGGCGTCTTTTGGCACGGTTTGAAAATAATTGGTTCTATCTCGGCTTGTAGAGCCATTAGCACCAGAACCTCCAATGCGAGCACTCATTTGGTCTAAACCACCTTTACCCAAATTTTCGGATTCTAGGAATAAGAGATGTTCAAATAAGTGGGCAAATCCTGTACGACCTTCTTTTTCCCTAGCAGAGCCAACATGTGCTGTTAGTGCTACAGCCACCACAGGATCTGATCTGTCGATGTGGAGAATGACTTGTAATCCATTGTCTAATGTGAATTTTTCAAAATCCACTTTAAATTCTGCAGTTGTTTCTTCAGTTTCATTTTGCTGACATGCAACGATTGTAAGAAGGACTGAAAAACTAAAGGCAATTGATTTAATACGTTTCATGATTTATTTTTGATTGGTGGTTTTATAGTTCGTAAGCATTGTTATTAACAAAGAAAACAGCATTGGCTAGAAAGAGCTTTCCGTTTTCCCAAAAACTTCTAAATAAGGTATTGTCCACAAAATAGATAAAGCTACCGCTACCCATACGCTCTTCACCAAATACTAACGTGTTATTGAGATTGTTTAGTGCATCTTTCCCCGCAAAACCAGAGTAAACTTTGGTATTGTCTAAATGGGCAACGTTGTAACCGCTATCTAAAAGGCTGTAGGCCGAACTCCCTAATTTTAGGGTAAAATAATGATTATCATAACCAAATGCCATAGGATGTGTATTGTCTACTTTGGTTTTAAAAATAGCACCAGTAATGAGGTTATTGGTATACTCGCGCTCGCGTTCTGCATAAGGTGTAAGATTATCATCATCATTTTCACTTTCGGATGATTTAAACTTTAAGCTAAAACCGTCTTTATCCGCAAAACTTCGTAAAGCTCCATCTATTGCAATGACTTTACCTCCAGAACGCACCCAATCTTTGAGTTTTGTCATATTACTTTCGTTTAAAACACTACCATAATAACCACTTGGGATGATTAAAACGTTATATTTATCTAGATTGGTACGACTTAAATTAGCAGTGTTTATTGACGTTAAAGGATAGTGTAATTGTTGTTCAAAAAAGTGCCAAATAGCTCCATAGCTCAATGACGAAGTACCTTTTCCAGATAATACAGCAACTTTTTGTTTGTTGATTAATTTAATGTCTGGCGAACCAATATCTGGTGTGCTTTGCGAAAAACCAGAATTTATTTGTGTTAAAGGCTGATTGTGTTTTTGTGTTAAGCTGTTTAATTTACCAATAAAATCTTTAATATACTTATTGTCGCCTTTAGTGATAATTAAGGAACCACGTTCAAAATTTGAACCGTTGGAACTAAAGGGTTTTTCAGTAAACCTAACCTTGAAGTTGTGTTGTAATAGATCTCCTAAAAATTGAGCATCTTCTAAAGAATTCCATTTACTTACATAACCATAGGCATTCTGTAAAACTTGTTTTGTGTTTTCTTTTAAAAATGTACTACTATTTACTTTTGTAGTACTTGCAATAGCGTCTAAACCATATGCATAAGGTACTGACCACGCTGTTATATCGTAGGTAAGAGAGTCGGATAGCTTGGCATTGGGTTCAAATAGTACTTTTACCATTTTACCTTTTGGTTGGTTGGTGTGTACGACTAAAGCCTTATCATCAATAGTCATGCTTCCTTGTTGGCCGCTGCTATAATTATAACCTGAAACTTTAGTACCACTTGCACTCTCGAATTTAATATCGTGCTTATTTAAAAGTGTCTTAAGACCATTTAAATGATCCGTATTTCCTTTTACTACATAACTCTTGTATTTTAAGCTAGAATTATCAAAGAACTTTGCGAACTCGGCATTGAGTTGTTTAGCATTTTTAGAAGCCACTTCAACAGTAGAAAGACCTGTAACGGTGTGATGCGTTAGTCGCTCGACTAAGGTAAGCACATGACCTTCGTCATTTAAGATGCCTAGTCCAGCCATACCATGACCACCTTGCTCATAGGTCATACCAATCGCTCCCATATATGTAGGATAGGTATCTCCATAACTCGGATAAAATAAATCAAACCGTTCTCTAGTAAAAAATAGCCATCCTTCAGCATCAAAATAGTTAGCATGGTTTTTACCAATTTGTGTTTGAAAATCGCGTTGCCAATCAGTAATAATTTCATGAAAGGGCTCAGCGGCAGGTGCAAAATAATAAGGTTCATTCATGCCTTGCTCATGAAAATCGACATGAATATGAGGCATCCATTTGTTGTAAACCTTTAGTCTTGACTCACTTTCTACTTGGGTGGCCCAAGCCCAATCTCTGTTTAGGTCAAAGAGGTAGTGATTTGGTCGTCCACCTGGCCAAGGCTCCCTATGTTCACTAGCCTGTCGATCAATATCATAGGGTTGACTTGCGGTCTCGTTATACCAATTGACATAGCGGTCTCTTCCGTCTGGGTTTACGGAAGGGTCTATTATTACTACGGTATTCTCTAATAGGTCTTTTCGTTCTGTCAAAAGCCTGTAAAGTGTAAGCATTGCGGCCTCAGTGCATGAGGCTTCATTGCCATGCACGTTATAGCTAAGCCAAACTATAGCGACGTCTGAAGCACTTGGTGAGCCTGGCAATAATCCCGTATTCTTAAGGTTATTTTGTCTTATGGTTTCAAGATTTTTGATATTAGCTTCACTAGATATATAGGCTAAATATAAAGGTCGTCGTTCGTACGTAGTTCCATATTGTTCTAATTTAACTTGATTTGGTAAGGCTTCGGCAACAGATTTAAAATAATCAACCACTTGATGATGACGACTAAATTGTGTGCCAATATCGTAACCTAAAAACTCACTTGGTGCTTGAATATTTTGAGAGGAAACCGTTGATAAAGTATGTAATGCGATGAAAAGAATTAAGAATAAGTTGCGCATGAGTGTTGTTGGTTTTTTTTGAAAACTCGTAAATATAAAGAGTGATTTTTAGAATATGATACTTACAGTTTTGAATTAACTAAATATTAGCAGTTAGAATAATCACATAATGTATATTTACACATTCGTTAAATTATGATATGCCAACTGACTGTATTCCTTTTAGAGCGACCAATTATTTTTCTAATTTTATTTGCGATTATTTAGATGAAAAGCCAGAATTAAAAGAGCTTTACAACCGTTTTCCAACGATAAAAAATTTCAAAGCTCAGATTGAAGAAAAGCAAAGCTCTGAACTTGCTTCAGAATTACAAAGAGAAGTGTTGGTAGATGTTTTAAGAAAACAATATTCTAATATTGAAACTTCAGAACTGACTCAAGATAATATACATAGCTTAGCTTCTAAAAATACGTTTACCATTACTACAGGGCACCAGCTTAACCTATTTACAGGACCTTTGTATTTTCTATTTAAGATTATCTCTACTATTAATTTGACGAAGGAGTTAAAACAAGCGTATCCAGATTATAATTTTGTACCTGTATATTGGATGGCTTCGGAAGATCATGACTTTGAAGAAATCAATTATTTCAATTTTAAAGGAAAAAAGATCCAGTGGAATTCTCAACAAAAAGGCGCGGTTGGTCATTTTAAAACCAATGGTCTAGAAGAGGTTTATCAGGTCGTTTCTGCAGAATTTGGCTCAGGTCAATTTGCTGATCAATTAAAAGCATGGTTCAAAGAAGCATATCTTAATCATAATAATTTGGCTGATGCTACACGTTATTTAGCTAATGAGTTATTCGGAAAGTATGGTTTGGTCATTTTAGATGCAGATGATAGTGACTTAAAGCGTTTGTTTATTCCCCATATGGAAAAAGAGCTTTTGGGTCAAACTGCATTTGAGCATGTGTCAAAGACAAATAAAACACTAGAAGAATTAGGGCTTAAGATTCAAGTGAATCCAAGAGACATCAATCTGTTTTATATTGGTGATGGTTTAAGGGAACGCATAGTTTTTAATGATGATAAGTTTAGCGTTTTAGAAACTGACATATCTTGGAATAAGGAAGAACTACTAAAGCATCTTCAAGAATTCCCGGAACGCTTTTCACCAAATGTCATCATGCGCCCATTGTATCAAGAAGTGATACTGCCCAATCTCTGTTATATTGGTGGAGGAGGTGAAATCATCTATTGGCTGCAGTTAAAGTCTAATTTTGAAGCACAAGGTGTTACTTTTCCTGTATTGTTGCTCAGAAATTCTGCTTTGATAAAGACAAAAAAGCAAGCTGAAAAACTAAAAAAATTAGAGATATCTGATCAGGATTTATTCTTGGATAGAAATACTTTTATTAACAAAAAGGTTAGGAAAATCTCAAATATAGATATTGATTTTTCGGATCAAATAAAGCATCTGGAGGAACAGTTTGAAGATCTCCATCAATTAGCCAAATTCACTGACAAATCATTCTTGGGTGCTGTAAAAGCTCAGGAGGTAAAACAAATAAAAGGGCTTAAGCATCTTGAAAAGCGATTGCTAAATGCGCAAAAACGAAAGCTAAAAGATCAAATAGAACGCTGTACTGATTTGCAAGAACAATTGTTTCCCAATCAAAGTTTGCAAGAGCGAAATACCAACTTTTCTGAACTCTATTTACAGTATGGAGATGATTTAATTACGGAGTTAATGAAATCACTTCAACCTTTAATTGGCGATTTTGTAATGTTGACAATGTCTTAATAATTGTCCTCTAAAAACCGACTAAGGTTCATCATTAATCTAAAATCAATTTCTATTTTTGCACATGCAACATAACAAAGTCCTAATTTTAGATTTCGGATCGCAGTATACACAGCTTATAGCAAGACGTGTAAGAGAATTAAATATCTATTGCGAAATTCATCCATTTAATAAGATTCCATCAGATTCAGACAGCTTCAGAGCCGTTATTTTATCTGGCAGCCCAAATTCAGTAAGAGGAGAGGATGTGCTGCATCCAGACCTTTCAGGCTTTAGAGGAAAAAAACCTATGCTAGCCGTCTGCTATGGTGCCCAATATTTAGCACATTTTTCTGGTGGTGAAGTGGCAGAATCCAGCACGCGCGAATATGGTCGTGCCCATTTAGGTTTTATCAAGACCGATGAGGATTTTTTTGAAAATATTCATGAAAGCAGTCAGGTTTGGATGAGCCATAGTGATACCATAAAGCGATTGCCAGAAGGCGGTATTTTATTAGCCAGCACGGAAGACGTTGAAAATGCAGCATATAAGATTGAAGGTGAAGATACTTATGGCATTCAGTTCCATCCAGAAGTCTATCACACTACGGATGGTCATCAGTTGTTACATAATTTTTTGGTTAAAATTGGTGAGATTGAACAAGATTGGACACCAAATGCCTTTGTAGAGGAAACCGTTGAAGAATTAAAGGAAAAGCTCGGAAACGATAGAGTCGTCTTAGGATTATCGGGTGGAGTAGATTCTTCTGTAGCTGCTATGTTGTTACACAAAGCGATTGGAAAAAACCTCTACTGCATCTTCGTTAATAATGGCTTGCTGAGAAAAAATGAGTTCGAAGATGTACTGCATCAATACGAAGGTATGGGATTAAACGTTAAAGGTGTAGACGCTTCGGCACGCTTTTTGGATGCCTTAGCTGGTGAGAGCGACCCAGAGAAGAAACGAAAGACGATAGGTCGTGTGTTCATTGAGGTTTTTGATGATGAAGCACATCGTATACAAGATGTGAAGTGGTTGGCACAAGGCACTATCTATCCCGATGTGATTGAGAGTGTATCGGCAACAGGAGGTCCAAGTGCTACGATTAAGAGTCACCATAATGTTGGTGGTTTACCAGATTTTATGAAACTAAAAGTTGTAGAGCCGCTTAAAGCCTTGTTCAAAGATGAGGTAAGACGTGTTGGTGCTTCTATGAATATGGATTCACATTTGTTAGGTCGCCATCCGTTTCCTGGTCCTGGATTGGCCATTCGGATTTTAGGAGATCTAACTCGCGAGAAAGTACGTATATTACAAGAAGTAGATGCCATTTTTATTAATAATTTACGTTCTTGGAACCTATATGATAAAGTATGGCAAGCAGGAGCTATGTTGTTGCCGGTAAATAGTGTAGGTGTGATGGGTGATGAACGTACTTATGAAAAATGTGTGGCTTTAAGAGCTGTTGAAAGTACTGACGGTATGACGGCAGATTGGGTAAATTTACCCTATGAGTTTTTGCAAAAGACCTCAAATGAAATTATAAATAAGGTAAAAGGTGTTAACAGGGTTGTTTATGATATCAGTTCTAAACCACCTGCAACAATAGAGTGGGAATAAAAAGTGACTTATAAGTTGATTTTGTTTCCAAACTTGGATTAGCTAAAACAAAACAAATGAAGAAGCTTTTAATCATTATACTAATAGGCTTAGCACTGAATCTTGGTGCTCAAAACTATACGGAGCATTCCGTTAAGGCTGGCGAAACGATTGAGAGTATAGCCAAAAAGTACTTGGTAACACCATTCGATATTTTAGCATTAAATCCCGATGCTAAATCTAGCCTAAGACCAAATACAATTTTAATCATTCCGAATTCAAAGGTTAAAAATGAACCTATTGAAGAAGAGTCCAGAGAGTTAATAGGCTATAAAAAACATAAGGTAAAACGCAAAGAAACCCTTTATGGATTATCTCAAAAATATGGTGTATCTGAAGAAGAGATAAAAAAAGCCAATCGTTTTTTGTATTCCGAAAATCTAAAAAAAGGGGACAAGATTAGAATACCAAGGTTTAAGACTTTTATTTCCAAGCAAAGTTATAAGAATACCGTTAAGAAATATACCGTTCAACCCAAAGAAGGGAAATGGCGTATTGCTTATAAATTTGGAATTACTGTAGCTGAATTGGAAGCCCTTAATCCGAACATGAAGCCTATTATTCAGCCAGGTGACGAACTTAATGTCCCTAATATTGAAGACAAGGCAGAAAAACCAATTGATTCCCTTTATAACTATTATGAAGTATTGCCAAAAGAAGGCTATTATAGATTAAAACTAAAAACGGGCTTAACTCAAGAAGAATTAGAAGATTTAAATCCGGAATTAAAAGATGGTGGATTAAAAGCAGGTATGGTCTTGAAAATACCGGCTTCAATAGATACGGTATCAAATCTTTCAGATCTTGAAACAACCAAATTAACCTCAAATCTGAAGAATTTTAAAACTAAAAAATTGGCTTTAATGATGCCTTACCACTTAGATAGAATCGATACCGATTCAATTGAAGAGACAAAGGCTATGATACGAAACAATAAATTGTTGTCGATTGTTCTAGATTTTCATGTTGGTGTAAGAATGGCATTGGATTCGGCCAGGCAATTAGGGATTTCTACCGATTTAAAGGTCTTGGATACACGTTACCAAGCATCTCGAACACGAGAGCTATTAGAGAAAAATGATTTTTCAGGTTATGACGCTGTTATAGGGCCAATGGAAGAAAAGAGCTTTGATAGGGTGGCCATGGCATTACGTCGTAGTAGAGTGCCTGTTATTGCAGCGTTAAATAAGCCTAAGGAGGTTTATGGTAATGTGTTTCAGACGATTCCTGAAGACAAGCTATTTGAAAGGGCTATGATTGATTTTGTGAAAAAAGATAGTCTAAAATCAAAGGTGGTGGTCATTTCAGATCGGGCAAACCGTTCAACCGCCGAAAAGCTAAAGTCCGAGTTTCCGAGTGCAAAACTCATATTTTCACAACCAGATAAGAAAACAGGAAAGGATGCACATTTCATTTATCATACAGAATTAGAAAATGTTTTTCAACCCGGAAAAACCATAGTTTTTCTTGAGACCAATAGTAATGCATTTGCCTCTAGTGTTGTAAGTTTACTTAATGGTCATATTTCTGATGAAGATGATATTGAAATTGTTTTGGTCACCTTGGATAAAAACAGGGCTTTTGAAGGCAAGAATATAGATAATAATAATTTATCTAACCTTAAGTTTCACTATCCTTCAGTCAACAAGGATTTTGATGAAGCTAAGCATAGAAGTTTTGTTAGGTCCTACAGAAAAAAATATGGCATATCGCCAAGTAAATATGTGGCTCGTGGTTTTGACATTACTTTAGATACTTTACTGCGATTAGCCACAGAAGACAATTTGTATGAAGCTTCTGCCGATATTATTGAGACAGAATATGTAGAGAATAAATTTAGATATAACAAATCGCTGTTTGGTGGTTATATCAATGAAGCTGTATATATTGTGAAGTACGATAATTTAAGAATTGTAGAAGCCAATTAATATGACCTCTAAAGTAACCTATCTAGGCAACCTCAGAACGGAGAGTGTACATCTAAAATCAGGGAATACCTTTATTACCGATGCACCTACGGACAATAATGGCAAGGGTGAAGCGTTTTCACCTACAGATACTGTTGCTACAGGATTGGCAAGTTGCATGTTGACGGTGATGGGGATTAAAGCAAGGGATATGGCTATTGATATGTCTGGAACCACGGCCGAGGTTACAAAAACCATGGCAAGTGATCCAAGGCGAATTTCAAAGATTAAAGTGGTGCTTAACTTTCCATTCGAGACTGATAAAAAAACCAAGACTATTCTAGAACGTACGGCTAATACCTGTCCTGTGCATTACAGTTTACATCCAGATATCGAAAAGGATATTACGTTCAACTGGCAATAAATGCAATTAAAATATGTATTACTAGCTCTAGTGTTTCTTTTTGTTGGAATCAATTCCAATGAAGAAACTATGTCATGGAATGAGGAACGCAAACTCACATGGAAAGACTTTAGAGGTAAACCGAACCCTAATTCTGATGCCGTAGCATTAACCGCTTCAGGCATAACCTTCGGCTATTCGGTAAAAACATCTGGTCGTAAAATTATTGGATTTACCACTTCTGTAGAAGCGCATTTTTACCCTAATAAATCGTGGTATTTAGTCAAAAAAGCAGATGACTATATCTTAAGCCATGAACAATTGCACTTTGATATTACGGAACTTTACGCACGTAAATTTAGGCAGCATTTGGAGCGTTTAGTAGTTAACCAGAACATTAAAACACAGATGAATCAGATTCATGAAGCCATAAATGAAGCGTTGACTAAAACCCAAAAAACTTATGACGACCAAACCAAGCATTCCATAAATGTCGAAGCGCAAAAGTATTGGGATACCTACATAAAAGAAGAGCTAAAAAAACTCGAAAAGTATAAGTCACAGTAAATTGGAAGGTAGTAAAGCAACACTTATAGAACTAGCCTATTATAAAATGCCTTTTGGGAAATACAAAGGTGAATATCTTGTCGATATTCCAGAATATTACTACACTTGGTTTAAACAGAAAGGTTTTCCTGAAGGAAAGTTGGGCAGAATGATGACACAAATGCACGATATTAAAATCAATGGCCTGGAGGATATAATCCAAACCATTAAACGTGATTTTGGGAAACAAGCAGATTAAACTGTTTAACATACCAATAAACCTAAACAATTCTTAAATTACTCGTTTAATTTTGTAAATTTGCCTGCGTTTAATACTTTGACAAAGTGCTACACTGAGCCGAGTCGAAGTGCTCAGTAACCAAAACGCAACATGACCACAAACCCTAAGTATATTTTTGTAACTGGAGGTGTGTCCTCTTCTCTCGGAAAAGGCATTATAGCCGCATCTTTAGCTAAACTTTTACAAGCACAAGGTTACAGAACGACCATTCAAAAATTAGACCCTTATATCAATATAGATCCAGGTACCTTAAATCCTTATGAACACGGAGAATGTTATGTTACTGATGATGGCGCAGAGACCGATTTAGACTTAGGCCATTATGAACGTTTCTTAAATGTACCTACCTCTCAAGCCAATAATGTTACTACAGGTAGAATCTATCAGAGTGTTATTGATAAGGAACGACGTGGTGAATTCTTAGGGAAAACGGTTCAAGTGATTCCTCATATTACTGATGAAATAAAGCATAGAATACAGATTCTGGGTAATTCTGGCGAGTATGATATCATAATTACAGAGATAGGTGGCACCGTAGGTGATATTGAATCCTTACCATATATTGAAGCGGTACGGCAATTACAATGGGAGTTGGGTGATAATAATGCCTTGGTGATTCACTTAACTTTAATTCCATACTTATCCGCTGCAGGAGAGCTAAAAACCAAACCGACGCAACATAGTGTGAAAACATTGATGGAAAGTGGAGTACACGCTGACGTACTGGTATGTAGAACAGAACATCAATTAACTAATAGCCTAAAAGAAAAACTCGCACGCTTTTGTAATGTAAAAAAAGAGGCGGTTATCCAGTCTATTGACGCTTCAACTATTTATGATGTACCAAATTTTATGCTTGAGGAAGGTTTGGATAAGGTGGTTTTGGAAAAGCTCAATCTTAAAAGTGGCCAACCTGATTTAGAGCGTTGGAATGAATTTTTGAAGCGTCACAAAAACCCTAAAAGTGAAGTCACTATAGGTTTAATAGGTAAGTATGTTGAGCTTCAGGATTCCTATAAATCCATTTTAGAAGCTTTTATCCATGCAGGTGCAGAAAATGAAGTCAAGGTTAAAGTGGAAGCCATCCATTCAGAATATTTAAATGAAGACAATATCGACTTTAAATTAGGACATTTAGACGGTATTTTGGTAGCGCCTGGCTTTGGAGAGCGTGGAGTGGAAGGGAAAATTGACGCGGTAAGATTTGTTAGGGAAAACAATATTCCATTTTTAGGCATTTGCCTGGGTATGCAAATGGCGGTTATAGAATATGCTAGAAATGTTCTAAATCTCAGTGATGCAAATTCTACAGAAATGGATGAGAACACATCACATCCTGTTATAGATTTAATGGAGTCCCAAAAAAATATAGTGAATAAAGGAGGAACTATGCGTTTAGGTGCTTGGGCTTGTGATATTGTAGAGGATAGTATTGCTTTTAAAGTTTACGATGAAAGTAATATTGAAGAGCGCCATAGACATCGTTTTGAATTTAATAACAATTATAAAGCTCAGATTGAAGCAGCAGGCATGAAGGCTACAGGGTTGAATCCAGAAACAGGGCTTGTTGAAATTATTGAAATACCCAGTCATAATTGGTTTATAGGTGTGCAATACCATCCCGAGTATAAGAGTACTGTAGCAAGTCCACATCCATTATTTGTGGCATTTGTGGCAGCAGCCTTAAAATACAAGAAAAAGAAATAATATGCCACTTTGGCGTTAAATGAAATTTGGACGACTTTTTGAGTCTTCTAAATCATTAATTATATATCCGTATTTTCGGAACATATTATGGAAGAAAAAAAACTCGATATCAATTCAATCATAGGTTTCATTTTAATATTTGGAATCTTGGTGTATATGATGTACCAAAATACACCAACACCTGAAGAGGTTGAAGCGCAAAAGAAAGCTGAGCAGGAGCAAGTAGAAGCCGAGCAAAAATCTAGCAAACAGAACGAAGCAGTTGTTACTACAGAGGAAGATTATAGTAATACCAAAGTCTTAGACTCAACTGAGCGTGTGGCCCTTCAAAGTAAAGTAGGCTCTTTTGCATATGCCTTAGAACTGCAGGGGGAGGACCAAACTACAGTAGAAACAGACGTTTTTGAACTTAAGTTTGACAGAAAAGGAGGTCAACTAGCTCAAGTTAAGTTGAAGAAATTTGTGGATTACGATTCACTACCAATTTATATGGTAAAGGATAAGAATAGTAATTTCAACATAACGTTTGGTACTTCAGATAATCGAACCTTAAACACACAAGACTTTCCGTTTCAGCCTACGGTAAGTAAAAGCGGTGAGAATACGGTTGTATCCATGAAACTTAAAGTATCAGATTCCGATTTTCTTGAGTATAGATACGAGCTAAAACCCAATGATTACATGATTGATTTTTCAATCAGATCTCAAGGTTTAAGTGGAGTTTTTAATACGTCCCAACCAATCAATTTGGACTGGAGGCAAAAAGGGATGCGCCATGCTAAAAGTATAAGTTACGAGAATCGTTACACACGATTGACCTACATGCACGATAAAGACCGTGTTGAGAAACTATCTCAGATGGGTGATGATGAGGAAACGGTTCAAGATATCGAGTGGTTGTCGTATAGACAGCATTTTTTCAGTTCTATTTTGGTAGCTAATGATAGCCCGTTTAGCAAAGTAGATATGACCTCCAAAAATCTAGTTGAAGATGAGGAAGTAGATTCGTTGTTTACAAAGTTATATACCTCTAAAATTCCATTGGCTTTTAGTGGAGGAGAAGTGAATAAAAATCTGGGATTATACTATGGCCCAACAGATGCTAAGATTTTAAAAACTTATGATAAAGACCTTGAGGAAAGTATACCATTCGGTTGGGGAATTTTTGGTTGGATTAATAAAGCTTTATTCATACCGCTATTTGCATTTTTGAGTGGCTTCTTACCATATGGTATTGCTATTATAGTAATGACTGTTTTGGTTAAAATTATGCTATCCTTTGTACAATACAAGCAATTCTTGTCCCAAGCAAAAATGAAAATATTGAAGCCAGAACTCGATGCCATTAGAGCCAAGTACAAGGACAATAAGTTAAAGGCGCAGCAAGAAACCATGGCATTACAAAACAAAGCAGGCGCGAGTCCATTGAGTGGTTGTTTACCAGGATTGATGCAGATACCAGTATTTTATGCCTTATTTATGTTTTTCCCTACGGCTTTCGATTTAAGACAGAAAAGCTTCCTTTGGGTTGACGATTTGAGTTCTTATGATTCTATTGCAGAACTACCATTTAGTATTCCATTTTATGGCGACCATGTGGCCTTATTCCCAATACTGGCAGCTATAGCTATTTTCTTTTACATGAAAATGACTACAGGACAACAAACGGCCATGCAAGGACCTCCACAAGAAGGCATGCCAGACATGGGCAAAATGATGAAGTACATGATTTACTTCTCACCATTGTTGATGTTAGTGTTCTTTAATAACTATGCTTCAGGATTGAGTTTGTACTATTTTATTTCAAACTTGATTAGTATTGGTATTATGATAGTCATTAAAAACTACATTATTGATGAGGATAAAGTTTTAGCGAAGATTGAAGTGAGTAAGAGCAAACCTAAAAAACAAAACAAATTCCAGCGAAAAATGGCTGAGATGATGGAGCAGGCTGAGCAACAAAAACAAATGCAACAAAAGCGTAAGAAAAAATAATAGTAAAAAGAATGATAATCTAAAGCTCTAGTGAAAACTAGAGCTTTTTTAATATGTCATTGACCAAAAGTGCTTTTTGATATTCAATCTCTTTGTTATAGATTTTTTGCTCTCCAAAACAAAGTTGTTAGTTATGATTATAGTACAAACACCAGTTTAAGCTTTGATTGAAAATTACCATATCGTTGGCAAAGAAAAGCCCTTTCCAATACTTTATAACCATTTTCCACGTCATCAGTATTGCGTGACCACTTCGGTCTAAATCAGCAATAACATAGCTGTCAAATGTAATTTAAGTTATGTTACCACTTTTTAATCTCTTTATTAGAATCCCTCAAGGATGCTTATCGATTTAACATCTTTGAAGTAATTTTTATAAAAGAAGTGCCAATCCTCATTATCATTTGTTCCTATCATTTTCGAAGTAAAAAGAAGTTGTTGTATTAGTTTGGTTCCTTCTTCGTTGAGAAAATGGATTTGATCTTTATGCTCATTGATAATAGTTTTGGCCTTTTTAGGTGACCATAAGAAGAAGGGAAAATCTATTTTATAGTTAGTTAAATCCTCCATGAAGAGTTAAAGATAGGTTTAATACTAAAAAAAACCCAGACACCTGTCTGGGTTTTTTTACTAACTAAATCAATCAATATAAAAATGAGGTAATCAGCCTCGATCTTTCTTTTTCAATTCCTTTTTATTGCGGTGGTAAAATAACTGTATCTATCGCATGTACAACACCGTTAGTTGCCTGAATATCTACCAAACCTAATGATGCCAAAATATTACTTTCTCTTCCATTGGCATCAGTAATAACAGTCCCATCTAAATCTAAGTTCCCACCAAGAGTAGGTATAACACCATTCAAAGCACCTAATCCACTAGACTGTACATTATTTCCTGAAACTACATGAAACGTAAGGACATCATCAACTAAGGCTGGGTCTAAATCACCAAGTCCTGTATTACCTGAAGGGTCAAGTTCATCTAGCAAATCAGCAAATGCATCATTAGTTGGTGCGAAAACAGTATATGGGGCTAGCGTCGTATTATCGTCACCAGAAACAGTACCTAGCCATGTTGTACCTCCAGGTAAATTCGAATTATCAGCTGCACCTAAGGCTGCCACAAGGCTGCTCAATGCTGGATTAGCAGCTGCAAAGTCTGCAATAGTTGGTAATAACAATACTTTGTCAATGACATGTATAATACCGTTTCCAACGTTAGTATCAGGGCTAGAAACATTTGCACCCTTTTCAGCCATACTTCCGCCATTTAATTGTACCTCACTGTCAAATCTAAAGTATACACTTAATGCAGTATCATCTGGGCCATTTGTTGAAAGCGTATTGGCATAGCCCTCGCCTGCGGATACAAAATCCTGTGCTGCTTGGGTCACTCCTAAGACATGATATAATAATACCGCTTCTAAAGTAGCAGCTGGAATATCATTCAGACTACTCCATTCTGGTACGTCATTTAACAATGCTACAAAAGCGTCATCCGTTGGTGCAAATACAGTAAATTCATCACCATTTCTTAAGAATCCATCGATAGCTGCATCCAAACCTGATAACTCAAGAGCATCACTCAAAATAGTTAATCCCGCATCGTCTGCAATATCCAAAATAGATGCAATCACTTCGATTGGTGCACCAGTAACATCTAATGAAGCACAGATATTGTTAGTGGTAACAATGTCAAGTACGTCTCCACCAGTAGTCGTGCCGAAATTAATAACACTAAGATCCAAGAAATTTGAATCATTATCATCTGATGTCTCAGCAACTAATGTATGAATAGTGTAAGATCCAGTAGTTGATACGGTGAAGTTTGGTGTAGCACCAGCCGCTTCAATAGTTAAGTTAGTTCCAGAAGTTAATACATAAGTCACTTCATAATCTGTAGGTACTACAATATCACCATTTGGAGTTGCACTAATGTCCGCTGCCCCATCAGTTAATGTAACAGGCGTTGCATTTGCAGTAAGTGTACCAGCGTCAGCTGCACATACAGTTGGTTGCGGATTACCATCGTCGTCGTCACTACATCCAGTAACACCTAAAACCAATAGAAATACTGTCAGTAATTTGAAAGTTTTTGAAATAAATTTCATTTTTTTGAGTTTTTAAAATTGTTCAACATTGCTACAAACAATTAAGTTTGTTTAATCAAAAGTACGAAATGGCTAAACAAAAAGTTTATCTCTCATTTATTTTTACAATAATTTTAACACTCGTTTATGCTCAAAAAGCGGTTAATCAGTTTGATAAAAACGGTAAACGTCACGGTTTATGGACAAAAAATTATTATCAGACCGATCAAAAGCGTTATGAAGGGACTTTTAGGCATGGTAAGGAAATCGATACCTTTAAGTATTACACCTTATCTAACAGTAAAAGTGTGTTGAGTGCTATAAAAGTTTTTAATGAAACCGATAGTATCACTAAAGTGACATTTTACACCTCCAAAAACAAAATCATTAGCAAAGGTAAAATGAATGGTAAGCGCTATGTTGGTGAATGGATTTACTACCATAAAGGCTCATCTGATAAAATGATTGTGGAGTATTATAATAATGATGGTAAACTCGAAGGCGAACGTAGCGTTTTCTATAAAAATGGCAATATCGCTGAAAAAGCACAATATAAAGACGGAGAACTAGAAGGTTCTTACCTATGGTATTCCAAAGATAATTTGTTGTTACGTCAATCCGACTATAAAGAAGGCAAACTAAATGGTAATACCATGTATTACGATTCTAAAGGCCTTGTAACGTCCGAAGGTAAGTATCAAAACAATAAAAAAAGTGGCATTTGGAAATACTATGAGAGTGGTAAAATCAAGAAAGAAATAGACCATACGAATCAAAAAATCATCAAAAAATACGAATAGATTAAAGCTATCTTATCTATAGGATTTACAAATAGCAATCGCAATAGGATTGCTTTTTTTATTTTGTAATTTTGCCCTGGTTTTATAGACAAATATACCTATGCAACGAGTAATAGTTGGACTTTCGGGAGGAGTAGATTCTAGCGTCGCAGCCTATCTTTTAAAAGAACAAGGTTACGAAGTTATAGGCTTGTTTATGAAAAACTGGCATGACGATTCGGTGACCATTTCAGATGAATGCCCTTGGTTAGAGGATAGTAACGATGCCATGCTGGTTGCAGAAAAGTTAGGCATTCCGTTTCAAACCGTAGATTTAAGTGTGCAGTACAAAGAACGTATTGTGGATTACATGTTCAACGAGTACGAAAAAGGACGTACACCGAATCCAGATGTCTTATGTAATCGTGAAATTAAGTTCGATGTTTTTATGGAGATTGCTATAGAACTTGGTGCAGATTATGTAGCAACAGGGCATTATTGTCGTAAAGCGACTATTGAAAAAGACGGAAAGGAAATTCATCAGTTATTGGCTGGTGTAGATAATAATAAGGACCAATCTTACTTTTTGTGTCAGCTATCGCAAGCACAATTGGCTAAAGCCTTATTTCCTATAGGAGAACTCACCAAACCAGAGGTGCGGAAAATAGCTAAAGCACAGGATTTAATCACGGCAGAAAAGAAAGACTCCCAAGGCCTTTGTTTTATAGGTAAAGTACGATTACCAGATTTTTTACAACAACAGCTCAAACCCAAAGAAGGGGTGATTGTTGAGGTTAATGATACACTAGATATTTATAACCAAAGCCAACCAGAGTTTGGCACCAAAGAAGGTGAGTTGGCCTATTTGGCAAAGAAGCCGAAATATTCAATTGCTGATGGAAAAGTGGTGGGTCAGCATCAAGGAGCACATTATTTTACAAAAGGACAGCGTAAAGGTTTGGCAGTCGGTGGTACAAAGGAACCGCTTTTTGTTATTGAAACAGATGTTGAAGAAAACGTTATTTATACAGGACAAGGTAAAAACCATCCAGGTTTATTGCGCAGTGTCTTATTCGTCTCTAATGACGAGTTGCATTGGGTACGCCAAGATTTAGCTTTAAACGAAGACGAGACTATGGACGTTATGGCAAGGATACGTTATAGACAACCTTTGGAAAAAGCAACACTTCATAAAGTTAACGCTGGGCTTTATGTAGAGTTTGAAAATAAACAATCTGCTATCACTGAAGGTCAATTTGTGGCTTGGTACGTCAACAATGAATTATTGGGATCTGGAGTTATTTCTTAAATTGCAATAAAAGAAAAGTCATGATTAGAAAATTAACCATGCTTTTATTGCTCCTTGTCACAATAAATAGCTATGCACAAGAAGATGCTTGGGTGTATTTTACGGATAAGCCGAATGAATCTGCCGCTCTAAGTAATCCTATATCTATACTCACACAAAAGGCCTTAGATAGAAAATTGCATCGTGGTATTGCTCTAGACAGTAGGGATGTCCCTGTACATGAGCCTTATATCGCTGATTTAAAAATGCAGACAGGAATTACTGTTATGGCTAAGTCTAAATGGTTTAATGCAGTGCATATTAGAGGAACTCAAGCAGATATTTCTGCCCTGAGTAGCTTAGCTTATGTAGATAGTATTGATTTTGCAAATACTAATTTGTCGGATTTGGGTTCTCGTGTAGAAACTGTTCAGGATAAAATGGAAGTTGAAAACGAGAGTATTGTTTTTACATATGGTGATACGCAAAACCAAGTAGAAATGATTAATGCGGACAATTTACACTTTAATGATTTTACGGGAGAAGGAGTCACCATTGCGGTGATGGATTCTGGCTTTCCTAATGTTAATACCATGAGTGCTTTTCAAAGATTACGAAATAATGGTAACTTGTTGGATGGCTACGATTTTGTAAATCGCAATGCAGATGTATATGCCAATGCTGCGAGTTCTCATGGAACAAGAGTTTTAAGTACTATGGCGGCTTATATTCAAGATGAGTATGTAGGTACTGCACCAGACGCATCTTATTATTTATTTCTTACGGAAGATGTTGGAAGTGAAAATCCTGTAGAAGAAAGTTATTGGGTAGAGGCTGCAGAGCGGGCTGATAGTTTGGGTGTGGATATGATTAATACTTCACTGGGCTATACAGAGTATGACAATGCTAATTACAATTATACACCAGCAGAAATGAATGGCCAAACGGCCTTTATAACCAAAGGAGCATCTATCGCAGCCGAAAAAGGAATTTTAGTAGTGGTGAGTGCTGGAAATTCTGGGGCTAGCTCATGGCAGACTGTTGGGGCACCAGCAGATTCCCCTAATGTGCTTTCTGTTGGTGGTGTTGATGCTAATGGTAATTATGTGGCATTTAGTTCTCAAGGTGGGGCAGCGCAGGTAGGTTATCAGAAACCGGATGTTGTCGCAAGAGCAGGACTAGCATACGTGATAGATGAAAACAACAACATTACCCAGAATAATGGTACCTCATTTAGCGCGCCAATTCTGTGCGGTGGTATCGCGTCGTTATGGCAATCCATTCCTGATGTATCACCTGTAGAAGTGATGGAATTTGTAAGGCAATCTGCTTCGCAATATACCATGCCAGACGACTTTTTGGGTTACGGTATACCAGATTTAGCTTTGGTACGGACCTTAGGGACAGAAGACGAAACTATAGAAAGCTTCGATTTTTATCCGAATCCAGTAGAGAATCAACTAAATTTTGATTTGACTTCTGATACAGAATTTAAAGTTTCTTTATTCAATTATCTAGGTCAAGAAGTTTTAAGTACTAAAGTAAGTGTAACATCAAATTCTATAAATTTTGAACAACTGTCTTCTGGTGTTTATATTATGAAACTTTTATCAGTGTCACAATCGCGAACCTTAAAGATTATTAAGCAATAAACGCTGTACTTTTTTAAGCTTAAGAATTAATGGTATTTGTCAGACTGAGTGTAGTCGAAGTCAAAAAAATTATCTACCTTTTTGATAAACAGGTATCGAGAACTAGTCAAATATTGAAATTCTCATTCTCGATACAAATTTCTCTCATTCACATTCGCTAAAGTCAATCGAATTGACGAATTTTATCAATCTTTAGTGTCATGCTGAGCGCAGTCGAAGCATCTAAACAACAATTCTATCATGAAAAACAGAATCACCTCATTGTTTAACATCACATATCCAATCATCCAAGCAGGCATGATTTGGAATAGCGGCTGGCGCTTGGCCTCTGCAGCAAGTAACTCTGGTATTCTAGGGCTAATAGGTGCAGGTTCAATGTATCCCGATGTCTTACGCGAGCATATCCAGAAATGTAAAGCCGCGACCGACCAACCCTTTGGTGTAAACGTCCCAATGCTCTATCCAAATATTGAAGAGATTATGGAGATTATAGTTGCCGAAGGTGTAAAAATTGTGTTCACTTCTGCAGGAAATCCAAAAACATGGACCTCTTGGTTGCAAGATAAGGGGATTATCGTGGTACATGTAGTGAGTAGCGTAAAGTTTGCCCTTAAAGCCCAAGCCGCAGGTGTGGATGCTGTTGTAGCTGAAGGCTTTGAAGCAGGTGGTCATAATGGACGTGATGAGACCACAACCTTAACTTTGATTCCCATGGTAAAAGAGCAGCTAGAAATTCCCTTGATAGCGGCTGGAGGTATTGCTACTGGAAGCGCTATGTTGGCTTGTATGGTGTTGGGAGCTGATGGGGTACAAGTGGGTAGCCGATTTGTAGCGAGTGAAGAATCCTCAGGACATCCAGATTTTAAACAAGTGGTGGTCGATGCTAAAGAAGGAGCTACCCAATTGACTTTAAAAGAATTGGCACCAGTAAGGCTTATTAAAAATAAATTTTTCAACGACGTCCAAGAGCTCTATAAAACAGGGCCAAGCGCAGAAGAATTGAAAAACTTATTGGGTAGAGCAAGAGCCAAACGTGGTATGTTTGAAGGCGACTTGGATGATGGCGAATTGGAGATTGGTCAAATTTCTGGACTTATTCACGATATAAAACCGGTAGCTGAGATCGTAAAGGATATGGTGGCTGAGTTTGAGGAGGCTAAGAAAAATATAGCTTCACTTTGATTAAAATTACGTAGTTCTAAGTATTGATTTCTTCGAATGGAAAAGCTAACTTCGCTTAACAGATGATAAAGTCAACCTGTATTGAGCATAGCCGAAGTATTAAAACTGACTTTATCTAATTGTTGGCAATAATTATGACTGAACAAAACTACATATTTGGATATGGTTCACTTATTGAAAGTGAATCTAGATTGCGAACTACACCCAATGCGAAGAATGTTTATCCTATTATAGTTAAGGGATTAAAGCGAGGATGGTTCGCAAGAACAGGAGGAAATAGTTTGTCAACTACATTTTTAGGTTGTATAAGAGACTCTAAATCAACAGTCAATGGAGTAATTTATAAAGTAAGTGAGAAAGAAATAGAGGGTTTGGATAGCCGAGAGAAAGGATATTCTAGAGAACTGATAGAATCAGAAGCTATTGATTTTCTATTTGATATCAAAGACAATAATATGAAGGTTTGGACATATTTGAACGAATTTGTCAACTTTGAAGCGCTAAAAAAAAACTTCCCTAACAAAGAGTTTCCTATTGTTCAATCTTATGTTGATATGTGCATCAATGGATGTTTAGAAATCGAAACAAAATTTGATAAAGCTAAAGAGATAGGCTTTACAAAAATGTTTATAGAATCAACAGAATATTGGAATCAGTTTTGGGCAAATGACAGAATATATCCTAGAAGAGCATTCATTTATAGACCAAATGCAAACACCATTGATACCTATTTAAAAGATTATTTGAAAGATAAGTCATTGTTTAATAAAATATACATTGAATAATATGGAGGGATACTATAACATTGAAACCTTAATGGTAATATTATCTGCAATTGGAACCTTGCTTGCATTTGGTTGGATTGTTATAGCTCGTCATTACAAAAGTAACAACGAGCAAAAGCTCTTAAAGTTAGAAAATGAGCATAGAGATGAATTATTTAAATTAAAAACAGAGCAAGAAAAAGACAAAAAAGATTGGGAAAGTTCTATTGAAAAGGAAAAAGAAAATCTTGAGCTCGAATTGGATAAAAAGAAAAATGTTCCTTTAATTCAAGAATCAAAAACTGTTTACGTTAAATATCTACATATTAAAAATCCAAAAGATGGACCTGTTTACTCTAGGTATAATGATAGACTTGAAGAAGAGATTGATGTATTTAGTGAATACCATTACTATCGCTTTAACAAATACAACATAAAAAATAACTCAATTAAACTGACCGATAGGTCAAGTGGAATAGTTGACCAAAATATTTTGTATCCTTGGAAAAAATTGACCTTTACTGACTTGCCAAGTAAGAATCTCAAAGGATTTATTTCTCAAAATGTTGATGATAGTGATTGCTATTTCTCAGCGACAACTTATTATAATGGGTTCACAGAAGGTAATGAGGATATAGGTATGAAAATGGAAATGGATACACTAGAGGCCAGAATAATTGTTGATTTTTCTTCGATAATCGGCTTAAAAAAGCTATTTACAAAAGAACCAGATGCATACAAGTTTGAACTGGATGGGGGCAAAACAAAACTCTTAGGACTTGAAAAAATATCTGAAGGTGTATACCATTTGGCTAAGTACAATTTGAAAAAGGACGAATCATTGCTAGTTGATTTTCATGTTGATTGGAATTATTTAGAAAAATAACTATGGCAAAACGTTAAGCGCAATAACCAAAATTCACCTTTAAATTTAATTCGCTTAACTAAAACCTAAATGCTACCTTCGCGGCATGGTTTTAAGTCTCTACACCAAAGAGTTTCGTTATAATCTTAGATTGGCTTCTCCCGTAATGTTGGGGATGCTGGGGCATACCTTTGTCAGCTTTGTGGATAATGTGATGGTGGGGCAATTGGGCTCAGCAGAATTGGCAGCGGTCTCTTTGGGGAACAGTTTTATTTTTATTGCCATGTCTTTGGGAATTGGTTTTTCTACGGCTATTACCCCTTTAGTGGCAGAAGCTGATTCTGAGCAAAATTTTGTCAAGGGGAAGTCGGTGTTTAAACATGGTTTTTTTCTCTGTACCGTTTTAGGCATTCTATTATTTCTAATGGAACTGATCGCTAAGCCTTTGATGTATGTGATGGACCAACCCGAAGAAGTGGTCATTTTAGCCATTCCTTATTTAGAATTGGTGGCCTTTTCATTGGTGCCGCTTATTATGTTTCAGGCCTTTAAGCAGTTTAGTGATGGCTTATCGTTAACTAAGTATCCTATGTTTGCCACCATTGTCGCCAATATTTTAAATGTAGCTATCAATTATGTGTTGATTTTTGGAAAGTTGGGGTTTCCACAAATGGGTATTGTAGGTGCTGCGGTAGGGACCTTAGTATCGCGTTTTGTAATGTTATTTTTCCTATGGTGGTTATTGGCAAAACGAAACAAATCCAGAGCCTATGTGACCAATATTAAGTTCTTTAAACTCAGTAAAACATCGCTCAACAAAATCATTAATTTGGGTTTTCCTAGCTCCATGCAAATGTTTTTTGAAGTCGCCATTTTTACGGCAGCGATTTGGCTCAGTGGGCTTTTGGGTAAAAATGCTCAAGCCGCCAATCAGATTGCTTTAAACTTGTCCTCAATGACCTTTATGGTGGCCATGGGATTAAGTGTGGCCGCTATGGTTCGTGTCGGTAATCAGAAAGGGCTTAAAGATTATAAGAATTTAAAACGCATAGCGGAATCTATATTTTTAGTCGGTTTTATGTTTGCTGTAGTATTTGCTATCATCTTTGTTGTGTTTCACAAAGCCTTACCGGATTTATATGTTGATTTAGATGACCCTACCAATGCCATGGATACCGCTGAGGTGGTAAAAATTGCAGCGACCTTATTGTTGGCGTCTGCAGTATTTCAAATCAGTGATAGTTTACAAGTCATTGCGCTTGGAGCTTTACGCGGCTTACAGGATGTTAAAATTCCAACCCTAATTACATTTATTTCGTATTGGGTCGTCGGATTTCCAATAAGTTATTTCCTAGGTAAAGAAGATGCTTATGGCAGCCTAGGAATATGGTTAGGCTTAATAGCTGGATTAAGTACTGCCGCAATTTTGTTATATATTCGGTTTAACTATTTAACTAAAAAGTTAATTTCCCAAGAGGCGCAATAAGTGCCGAGTCGTCACTTCGAGTGGTTACGCTGTAGCGTGATTGTACTCCGACTAAGCTCAGCTGAACTATCGAGAGGTATTTTTAACTCAAATGGTTCTAGATACATCCCGACGTTTACACTTCGACTTCGCTCAGTGACCACAGTCGGGATACTCGAACTGACATCTAGATTTTAATAGTGCTTTTAACTACTAACTAAATTTGTATTTTTGTGCTATAACAAACATGCTTCAAGCAAGGTGCTTCAAACTTCAAACTAAAGAAATGACACTACCCAAATTCATACTAGGAGATAACACGGATTATCCCGATGCGATTTATATCGTTCATACCGAATTTCCGAGATTTATCATTAACCTTGAAAATGATGAGGTAGAATGGTTTGAAGAATTTGACCAGCACGACCAACAGGAACTGGAAACCGAAACCGAAAATTATATCAGACAAGCTACTGAGTTCTATGATAGGGAAGTAGCACGTTACGACGATTAATGCTCGATAAGCTTTTAGACTTAGATACCGAACTTTTTGTATTTCTCAATGGACTTGGGTCTTCATCTTGGGATGGGTTGTGGTTGGCTATTACCAACAAATTGACCTTTGTACCGCTTTATGCCTTATTGCTGTTTCTTATCTATAGAAAATTGGGATGGAAAGCCTTGTTGCTCATTATGGTGAGTATTACATTGATGATTTTATTCACGGATCAAACCACTAATTTGGTAAAGCGTTCGGTATTGCGTTTTAGACCGTGCGCATGTGATGAAATTAAGGATACCATTCGTTTTATTGCAGACCGATGTAGTACCAACCGTAGTTTTTTCTCTGGTCACGCCTCTAATTCTATGGCAGCTGCTGTGTTTGGTGGTTTGGTATTACGCCCTTATTTTAAAAATCTAATTTTCATATTGCTGTTTTGGGCATTTTTAGTCGCCTATAGCCGTATTTATGTAGGTGTTCATTTTCCTATTGATATTTTATGTGGAATGACTTTTGGAGCCTTAGCAGGTTTTGGATTTTATAGATTGAATACGTATGCTCTGAAACGATTTACCAGTACCTGAAATTACTGTTTTCGAGATAAATGATACATCTGATTCACCAAGCGCGACCGATGCCCTCTTGTTCCTTTTTTGGCTGTATTTAAGTCGTAAGTATCAATGAATATAATACGATATACTTTGGACAGTTCTGGGATATCCTTTGGGTTTTCCTTACCTGTTAATAAATTAAACTCTTTTTCGGATGGTAATACCAAGCCTTCAGAAGTGTTTAATTTCGGAATTTTATCACCATAATCGTAAATCGCTTCAGGCGAAACATCTCCTAAACTATATAAGGGTATAGACGTATTGCGCAATTCTGAAACAGGTTTAAAGTCTTTTTGAATGTTCAATTTTGCTAACGGAAGTCCTAAGGCACCTAAACTCATAAGTAATCCAAGGCACAGATAGAAAACGACCTTGATACTCTTTTGTTTCAAATGCCACAGCATAAGAAAACCTATGATTGCTAAAACAACTTGGGCAGCAATAAAATTGATTAACACTAGAGAGTTGCTAAAAGGGGCTATATAAAATCCGATGATACCAAATAGAAGTGCTATGGTTGCAATTAGCCCAAACTGAAAGTAAACAGGAATCGTTTCGCGTTTGTCTTTAAGATTTTTGAATTCCCTAATTAAATAATCAATATAAAAGCCAATATTGATGGCAAGAGGGATTAAAACGGGCATTAAGTATCGCGATTTCTTTTCAGGAATTATAGATAAAAGCACAACGGCAATAATCGTCCAGAAAAAGCTAAATCTGTAAGCCTTTAAATCTGAAACCCTAGATTTCATATAAGGATAAAGCAAACTTATAAATGCAAGAATCGTCCAAAGTCCACTCTGTACAAAGAAACTCCAATAATAGTAAAATGGCCTTACATTATAACTGCTCCAATTAGACGTTTCCTTTGAAGCAATAGCCGTAAACGTCTCTGGGTCGGCCACACGAACATGAAAATACCACCAACCTCCCAAAACAATGCCGAAAATCAAAAGACTTATAAGCTTTAAAAAGTGTAAAAGGGTACCTCTTAACTTATAAGCAAAAGCATAAGCAATAACAAATGATAAGAACAATACGTAAAGCGACACAGGACCTTTGGACAATACAGAACCTGCTATAAATAGCACAAATAACAAGCTTTGTACAATGCTTGTTTTTTCATTTTTAAGCATTATGTAAAGCTGATACAATGCCATTAACATAAAGCTATGCGTGTAAATATCCCAAGGAGCTTCTATGATGATACCAATGACATAAAATGAACTTAAAACGACAAATCCATTGACTAAACTGTGCGATTTGTTGAGTTCTAATTTCTTTGATAGTAAATAGGTAAAAATACCAATACTGGCTAAAAAAAGTAGTGCTGGCCAACGTAAGGCTAATACCGATTTAATACCGAAAAGCATTCCAAAAAAAGCTGTAATCCAAGTTGGTAATGGTGGTTTTTGGTAACGCGCTTCACCATTCATGGTGGTCAAAATCCAATTATCATCAGTAAGCATTTCTCTGGCTGATATAAAATTGCGAGCTTCCATAATGGTAACGGGAATGGCATCAATAGTGAAACCCAACATCACTATGACGAAAAGTACAAGACTTGGAATAGGATATTTTTCAATAAGCTTAATCATTAATTACGTCGTATTAAATAAGCATTACGTGCATAGATAACCATTCCGAATAAATGACCAACAAATAAAACGGGATCTTCTCTGATAATAGCGTAGGTTAAAATTAAGGCAGCTCCTGTTAGGCTCAAAACCCAAAATCCCATGGGCAAAGTGGATTCTTTGTGTCTTTCGGCATGTATCCATTGATATACGAAGCGTAAGGTGAAAATAACTTGGGCAATGATTCCAAGGATTAATAACCAATAGGGTATAGCCTCATTCTTAAAGAGTAGATCGATATCGATTTTGTTATTGTTGTAATAAAAAATAACAATTAAAATAGGGACTATAAAGAGAAAATATCGCATAAATACAGGATACTTCTGCCATTGTCCTTGTAGTTGTAAATTTCTTATGTAAACGAAATAGGTTAAACTTTGCCCAAGCATAATGGCGAAATCTAATCGTAGATAACCATAAATAAACAAGAGAAAAGAAGCGAATAAGCTTAACGTCCAAAATGTCGTTGGCGTAATGACTTTGCGCTGTTTTTCAGATGTTATCCATTGGATAATGAGTCGAGACGAGAATAATATCTGCGCCAAAAAACCAATGCTGTATATAATCCAGTCTTTCAAATTGAAATTTTGATTAATAGTTTTTCTGTCACATTGAGCGCAGTCGAAATGCAGAAAGACATAAAGATACTAAGGTTTTCGACTGCGCTCAAACTGACAATTATTTACTGGTTTTAGCCACATCGTAGTTGATGTATTTTTTCTTCATCCATAAATACGCAAAGCAGTCCATCAATGGGCCAAGAAGACGGTTCCAAAGTCCAAATTTTGCCGTACCTGCAATTCTAGGGAAATGACGCACAGGAACTTGAATAACTCTACCATTTTGCAGCATAATCATAGCAGGTAAAAAACGATGTAAACCTCTAAACATAGGGATCCGTTTCGCATAATCGGTCTTTATAATTTTTAGTGGGCAACCAGTATCATCCATGCCATCTTTGGTAAAAGCACGCCTGATACCATTGGCTATTTTTGATGACATATTTTTCACGAACGAATCTTTACGGTCTGCACGTACGCCAGTCACTAATTCGTGTGAATCAATGTGCTCTAAAAGCATATTGAAGTCTTCTGGAGATGTTTGTAAATCAGAATCAATATAACCAACCAACTCTGTGTCAGCATAATCAAAACCAGCTTTTATTGCTGCGCTTAGCCCTCTATTGTCTTTAAAAAGCACATATTCAAAAGCTTCATTTCGTTGGCAAATGCCTTTAATTAAAGCTTGACTATTATCCTTAGAGCCATCATTAACAAATAAAACCGATGCTGGAACCGAGGCAATTTTCAGATAATTAGAAAGTTCAGTCTCTACACGTTCAAGGTTATCCGCTTCATTATATACAGGAACAATGATGGTTAACTTGTATTTCATGTCGTTAATGGAATTTCTGGCACAAAAGTATGCTTTTTTAGTATTACAGCGAATGCATATTGCTTTAAACCTAAAAATCGCTTTACTTTGCCTTAAATCGTTTATAAACTTAACCATGAATATTTTAGTCACAGGAATAGCAGGTTTTATTGGTTCTCATACCGCAGAACGTTTATTAAGCTTGGGTCATAATGTTGTTGGTGTCGATAACTTTTGTGATTATTACAGCTTAAAACTCAAGGAAATGAACGCCAAAGCTGTTGAGGAAAAAGGCGCAGAAATCATTAAGATGGATTTGCGACATCCTGAAGAATATAACCTATTATCCAAAGACTTTCATTATATTTTCCATTTTGCAGCTCAGCCAGGTATTTCTCAGACCTCTACGTTTGAGGATTATTTTACCAATAATATTATTGCTACAAAGTATCTTATTGATTTTGCTTTGGAATGTAAAGACTTAAAGTTATTCGTTAATATTGGGACATCCTCAATATATGGTTTAGAAGCGACTTATCCCGAAGATGTTATGGCAAAACCTGCATCGCACTATGGTGTTACTAAATTGGCCGCTGAACAATTGGTGCTTCAGAAGAGTAGGGAATTTCAAATGCAAGCCTGTAGCTTACGTTTATATTCTGTGATTGGCCCAAGAGAGCGTCCTGAAAAAATGTATACCAAACTCATTGATTTAGGATTAAAGGACGAACCGTTTCCACTTTACGAGGGTAGTGATAAGCACTTAAGAAGTTTTACTTATGTTGGTGATATTGTTGATGGAATTGTAAGTGTAATAGGTAATGAGGATAACGTTGATGGTGAAATTTTTAATCTTGGTACCGAAGTAGAGCACACAACACAAGATGGTATCGATGCTGTGGGTAAAGTTTTAGGAAAAGAAATCAAAATCGAGATAAAACCAAAACGCGCTGGTGATCAGTTGCGTACCAAAGCCAATATAGATAAAGCTAGACGCTTGTTGAACTACGATCCGCAAACCACACTTTTAGAGAGTGTACATTCTCAGGTAGAATGGTTTAAGGCAAATTGTGTGTAAAACCCTGAAGTTTGTCATTCCACACTCTAGTGCTGAGCTTTTTGGAGTATGATGCGGAATCTCATAATCGTAAGATAGATTCCTGCCTTCACAGGAAGACAAGTAAGGTTAAAGTGACAACAAATATTCCGCAGCAGCAAAGGGTGTCGTTTTACCCTCCTCAACCAAT
This sequence comes from Winogradskyella sp., assembly GCF_028289625.1. Classification (GTDB taxonomy): domain Bacteria; phylum Bacteroidota; class Bacteroidia; order Flavobacteriales; family Flavobacteriaceae; genus Winogradskyella. The sequence continues at coordinate 47,662 of NZ_JANQOM010000064.1, forward strand.
TTGATTTGCTTTTTTAATTCGATCTTAATTTTTTCTGATTTGTAGAAATCAGACTTTAAGCGTTCTTCAATGGTTTGCAGTAACCAAAATTTATTCTGGTTGTTTCTATTTCGCTCAAAGTAATTATTTGAAGATGTCGTTTTTAAGTAGTCTTGTATTAATTCCCATATATCAGAAATACCTTCTTGTTTCAATGCACTGCATAGTGATACTTTAGGAGACCAGCCAGAGTCTTTTTCAGGATAGAGATGTAACGCCCTATTAAACTCAACTTTTGCGGATTTTGCAGCCTTAAGATTATCTCCGTCAGCTTTATTGATGACTATAGCATCTGCCATTTCTATAATACCGCGCTTAATACCTTGTAATTCATCGCCTGCTCCAGCGAGTTTCAGTAACAAAAAGAAATCGACCATACTATGTACGGCAGTTTCACTTTGTCCTACTCCAACGGTTTCAATAATAATGGTGTCAAACCCAGCCGCTTCACATAGAATAATGGTTTCTCTGGTCTTCCTGGCTACACCGCCAAGCGAATCGCCAGAAGGGGAAGGTCTTATAAATGCATTTTTGTCTTTGACTAAATCTTCCATTCGGGTTTTGTCACCAAGAATACTTCCTTTACTCAATGTACTACTTGGGTCAACGGCTAAGACTGCAACTTTTTTGTCTATGCTGGTAAGGTAACTTCCAAAGGCTTCAATAAATGTACTCTTGCCAACACCAGGAACACCTGTAATGCCAATCCTTGTGGATTTGTTGGCATGCGGCAAGCAGGCTGTAATGATTTCATGTGCTTTTGCAGTGTGTGCCTGATTGGTACTCTCTATTAAAGTAATCGCTCTACTTAAATCCGTAATATTTCCAGAGGTAATGCCATTTACTAAATCATCAACTGAAGGTTGCTTTTTGCGCTTGGCTTTTATGGATTCTGCAGAATCGCTGCTAAGGGTTTTTGGTGGCTCAATACCCTCATGTTCATGCAAAGCGGATTTGTTTGTTTTTTTGTTTTCCGGCACCTAGAATAGATTTAAGGTTTTGATGGATAGGTGTTCAAAGGGATTTCTATCAGCGTCTGATCCCATGCTAGAGTGAGTTTTAGATTACCGGTTTTATTGTCAAAAGCAATGGTGAACTTTTCTACAATCTCCTCTATATCTTGTACAGGCACTTCTAATTCGATAGCATCAAAATTTGGGTCCCACATGGGTTCCATCTTTTCATTGACTCCCCATTGGTACTGTCTGGTATTGAACATTACTTTCCACGTGTCTTCCATAGGGACGGTCCATAGTGTATACTTGCCTTTCTTTAAAACCATACCGTCAATCATTAGGTCCTTATTGGTCTCAAAAGTTGTAGCCTCATTGGCGCCAGTTCTCCATACTTTGTTGTAAGGAACGAGGGCACCAAAAATATTACGGTCACGTTTAGAAGGCCTATTGTATTCTACTTCAAGCTTTAAATCATTTAAGGTAATCTTAGCCTTATCCTTCGGACTCAATCGAGGCGAAAATATATTTTCTACAAATACACAATATACTAGTAATCCTATAGCTATTATAGATAATAGAATGAGTAAGCGTTTTAGCATAATTATCAATCTTAGACAGTTCTAATCAGCGAATTTAGTTTAAATTTTAAAGATAACTCAATTCATTAAATTTATAGAGCAGAACGTTTAATTTTATGTAAATCTTATAAAATTTAAGCTTTTTTGCCACACTTAAATTTTTGTGTCGTCTTTAGAGTGAAATCAACCAAAACCAATTAATCATTAGCACGTTTCAAATCCATATTGTTGAAAAATGCAAAAGGAACGATCGGCAAGCGCAAATGCAATTGTACAATCAGTATTGCAATGGTATGCTTATAGTTGCCCTTCGTTTTGTGAAAGATACTATGGAAGCCGAGGATATTGTCCAAGAAGCTTTTATAAAGGCATTTTCTAAACTAGATCAATATAGAGCTGAAGTGAGTTTTGGTGCATGGTTAAAGCGTATTGTGGTTAATAGATGTATAGATGTTTTAAAATCAAAACGACAACGTTTAATAGAATTAGAGGAACATCATTTGAATTTGGTCGATGCCGATTATGAGAGTGAGTGGCTTGTTGATGATGAAATTACGATAGACGAAGTTAAAAGTGCAATTGAAGAATTGCCAGAAAAATATAAATATGTTGTGATGCTTTATTTGGTTGAGGGTTACGACCACCAAGAGATTTCTGAAATATTGAATATCTCAGAAGTCGCATCAAGGACACAGTTGTCTCGAGGGAAACAAAAACTGCAGTCAGCATTAAAAACAAAGAAAAATGGCACAAGATCTTAGAAATTTATTCGAAAAGGATTCAGAAGTACAGAGTGCAAAGATGTCGGCAGGTCACGAAGCACGCTTTTTAGAAAAGCTTGAAAAGGAACTACCGGTAGAGAAAAAGTCGAGTGGTTTTAACTTCTTGAATATTGCGGCAAGTGTAGTTGTATTGTTGGGCTTAAGCTTTGGAGCCTATCAGTTTTTTAAAGGGTCAGGAGGAGAAATTGTTCCCGATGAGAAAAAGGTTGTGGAAAATAATATCAAATCTATGGGAGAATTTTCACCAGAGTTGAAAAAAGTAGAAGATTACTATCTAGCTAGTATTAACCTAGAATTGTCCAAAGTGCAGTTAACGCCAGAGAATAAGGATTTGGTTGATGGCTATATCCAAAGACTTAAGGAGTTAAATGACGAGTACGAAAAGCTGACCATAGAGCTCAATGAAAACGGACCTAACTCTATCACCCTAGATGCATTAATCAATAATTTAAAGCTGCGATTGAATTTGGTGACACATCTTAAGGATAAATTAGAGGAGTTTAATGACGATTCCTTTATAGCAGAGAATGTTTAAATAAAACAAAATAATTATAATAATCAATTCGCCTTTGCCTAGGCTACGGCGAATAAAGTCAAAAAACGAACAGTTAAAATTAGAAAAATTATGAACACAATTAGAATTTTAGTGTTGTGCCTCCTAACTACCTTTGGTTATGCACAAAAGAAGTTAAGTAAAACGTCACAATCTATAAAGGTTAATGCGGATGTTGTAGTCGATTTAAATACCAGTTATGCGGAAATTGAAATCAGTACTTGGAATAAGGATATCGTAGAGGTTGAAGCGTACCTGGAGAGTGATGAGTTATCGGAAGAAGAATTGAAGCGAGCCCTTAAAGCGTGGAATCTTAAAGTTGAAGGTTCTGATGATCGTGTTATCATTTCATCTAGAGGAGGTAAAGCCATTAGTAGCTTTAACGAAGGCGATTATGCTTCATTATTACGAGATTTGGAATTTGAATTAGCAGGCTTGCCAGAGATGCCAGAAATGCCTGAGATGCCAGAAATGCCAGAGATGGCAGAATTTCCAGAAATGCCAGTAATGCCTGAGATGCCAGAAATGCCGGAATTTCCTGAGTTACCAGAATTACCAGATGGTATCAGGACCATAAATTTTGATTACGACAGATATCAAAAAGACGGTGAAAAGTATCTTACGGAGTGGAGCAAACGTTATGAGAAAGAAGGAGGTGAGGAATTACGGGAAAGTATGAAAGCCTGGGCAAGGAAATTTGCTGAGTCTGGCTACCAAGAAAAAATGGAAAAATGGGGAGAAGAGTATGGTAAGCGTTTTGAGGGTAAATGGGCCAAAGAAATGGAAGCTTGGGGCGAAAAGTTTGGTGAAGAATATGCCAAGGATATGGAAAAATGGGGAGAGGAGTTTGGCGAAAAGTTTGGTAAGGAGTGGGCCGAAAAGATGGAGGCCTGGGGAGAACGTTTTGCTGCTA
>NZ_JANQOM010000049.1 GCF_028289625.1 Winogradskyella sp.
AGTACCAAGGTATTCCCAGATTGGAAACGCAATACCTCCTCTTTTTGGTGAACAGAGCGGATTGGTTTTAAAAAGACTAATCAGCTAATCAATGCCAAACAAAAAGACACTTCATTTCAAAACTAATGTTCAATTAAAAAGCATCATTGGAAAGGATTTAATCAATGATGACAGAATCGCAATTCTTGAGCTAGTAAAAAACTCGTTTGATGCCGATGCAAAGACTGTTGACGTAACGTTTTTAAATCTAAAAACAAATGATGATGACAAAGTCTCTACATTCTCCAATTCCACATCAAGAATAGTAATTCAAGACAATGGTCTTGGAATGGATATGTCAGATGTTGAGAATAAATGGTTAAACATTGCTTATTCTGATAAGAAGACCAACAAAAGACAACACAAAAGGAGAATGGCAGGAGCCAAAGGTGTTGGACGGTTTTCTTGTGATCGTCTAGGAGAATTTCTAAATCTTTATGCAAAAACTGAAAAATCAGAAAAATACATTAAGCTTACAATTGACTGGAAACTTTTTGAGGTAGAAGATGATAAAATGGAAATCCAAACAATTCCGCTCAACTTTGAAGAATTATCCAAATCTGAACTAGCACAAGCTGGTTTCAAACCCTTTGAAAAAGGGGTAATCTTAGAGATTATTAAACTTAGAAGTTCCTGGGCGTACCCGGTAAAAGACAAAAACGAAAAAATCACAGGCTGGAATACGGAAAAATTTGTTTCCTTAAAAAAATATCTAGAAAAGCTTATCAATCCAAATCAAGCATTTGAAAATGATGATTTCGGTGTTCATATCTATGCCCCTGAATTTATTAATGAAAATGATGCCAAAAATGCTCATGACAAGTTCATCGGTAAGGTGGAAAGTAGAATTTTCAATAAACTAGACTTCAAATCCACCAGTATTGAGTCAAAAACTCTAGATTCGGGCAGAATAATATACACGGAGCTAAAAGACAAGGGAAAAACAATTTTCTGGTTAAAAGAGAAAAACCCTTACTTTCCATTCATTAAGGATGTTAAAGTATCTATTTACTTTTTAAATCCCTATGCTAAAGCATTCTTCACTAGACAAACGGGAATCCAAGCAGTAAACTACGGTTCTATTTTTCTTTTCATTAACGGTTTCAGAATATCTCCTTACGGAGATGTTGGTAATGACTGGTTGCGGTTGGATCAAAGAAAAGCTCAGGGAACCAGACGCTATTTAGGTTTGAGAGATATTATTGGTCAAATTGAAATTCTCGACGAGAACAATGATTTTCAAATTATATCCAGTAGGGAAGGAATCGTAAAAAACGATTACTACAAAAATTTGACCAGTTCCGACAGAAACGATAGCTTCTACTATAAAGCCCATAGAAGACTTGAAAGGTATGTGGTCGATGGTTTGAACTGGGACAGCTCTGTCTATGATGGCCAAAATAAAGAAGAGGCAAAAAAGCTTAGAGAAATTGAGATGAAAATTGTTGCTGGAGAAACCTCAGAGGATGATTTGTTATACAGAGAAGATGATTATACTAAACAAAGAAGGACTTATGCAGCGATACACTCAATAATTTCAGCTCGTACAAGCGATGTTTTGGAGTTATACATTAATGAGGAGTTAATTACTCAGAAAATTGACGAAGAGCGTAAAAGGTCAGAGATAGAGTTCAAACAGTTAATTAGGGATTTTGAGCAAAAAAGAGTAGATCCAGATACCCTAAATAGAATTTTATTAAAAAAAGCGGAACAGAATTTAGAATTAGAAAAAGAACTAAAGGATTTGACCAAGTATAGCACAAATGAAGCTACTACAAAGGCTATACTCAGACTTCAAGATTACAAGAAAACAATTGAAGAACAAGCTTTATTAATTGAGAGTTTAAAGAAGCAACTGGAAGATCTTGCTCTAGAAAAACAATCAAACGAAAAAAAGGTTTCATCTTACAAAGCCAAGGCGGAAAAAGCGGAAAGAGATCTTGCCATTGAAAAGGAAAAAAACCTTTATTTATTAGCTACTAGAAGAACACTTAGTCCTGATGCAGATGGCCTTATCCATACCATAAAAATTAACAACATCGAAATTCGAGACGGTCTGGACAACTTGATTGATGATATTACCGAAAATGACTACATAATAAAAGATGTAATCAAGAGATTAGGTCATATCAAAGTTAATGCCGAAAGAACATTGAAGATGGCAGAGTTTGCTACCAGATCCGACTTAAAGGAAGATATAGAGAGGCGTAATATTGATATTGTAAAGTTTATACAGGAGTATGTTACTCTATATGGTGAAACCTTTGCGGATGAAATCGAGTTTGTATTTGAGTTAAACGACTCTCAACTGACCAAAAACACAAGTATACTCAACTTATCCATTGCTCTTGATAATTTAATCAATAATGCTATAAAATGGGGGGCAAATACTATTTTGTTTAGTTTCAAAAATCTTAGCGCTAAGGAATTATCTTTAACTGTATCGGATGATGGTGTTGGATTGGTTGAAAAGCACTTAAACAAACCGGATAGGATATTTGATTTGGGTGTACGAGAACAAGCTCCAAATGGTTTTGGTGGATCTGGGATTGGATTGTTTTACACTAGAAACCTTTTGGAAGAAATGGGAAATAAAATTCATTTTTTAGGAAATGGAAAATTACTTTCCGGAGCTGCATTTGAAATAATATTCAAGGCTTTATGAGCGTAAAGAAAGTCCTACTTATTGATGATGGACCAATTAAGGAAATCGTGGATAAATTACGTAAGAACCTTCAGAGAAGAGGTGTTACTCTTGATGAGCATTTAATCAATTTGAATTTACCAGATTTTAAACAGAAAAACCCCGCTGATCCTGAAAAATTCATCTTAGATTTCAATGCGATAAAAAAAGCGATTAATGAAGATCATTTTAGTGAGCCATACGATCTGGTTGCATGCGACTACCATTATGCAAATGACCCGTTAGATGGCTTTACCATTTTAAAATGGATTAAGAACGAAAGCCATAGTAAGAGACATAGAATTAGACGCTCTAAGTTTGTTTTGTACTCTTCAGAAGGAGATAAGTTCGCAAAAAAAACAAATTCCATTGATGACTTGAGTAAATTAATTCGCATAAAGTTTGACGACTTTTTGAAAAGAGAAAATCTAGCGGATGACCTTGCATTGTTGTTACTTAAGGAAGGTATGAAGTTTGACTTTAATTCAATGCTTGTCAAAGAACTAGAAAAGTATCCTGAATTTGTCTTCAAAAGCGTGTATCCAAAATTTAAAGGAAAACGGTTAGAACAAATAGCGATGGAAATAGATAAAGAATTACCTAATGGGATTGAATTTCAAAAAAATATCGCTGAATTAACTATTGCTCATTTGATTGAACTTAACGGTATTGGGGAAGAATGATACATGTGGTTATTTCAATAGACCCCACAACTGCTTTTCTGTATGGAATCGTAAACAACTTAAAGGAAAAAAAAGTACCACTAAATGTCATAGAAATCCATCCTTCCGATAAATCCTATGAAGAGTGTAAAGAAAAAATTAGTACTGTCGAATCTGGTTCTGTAATTCTCTTTTTAGGCCATGGGCAAGAAAACCAGCTTTATGGTGGAGAATCAAAAGAATTTGTCAGAAAACCAATTTTTAAGTTAAATGAAATGGGTGTTTTTAAGTCTCAATATTTGATACTGTTAGCATGTGATTCAGCGGACTTATTAAAAAGCTCGTTCCGACAAGCAAAGATGAAAAAGTCAATCGGTTTTGGATCATTACCTACAGAACTAAAAGAGATTGAAAATGATAAAATGTTTTCAAACTCTGGAGTAACACAAGAAACTTTAGAAGCATACAAAAACGTAATTGTAGAGTTGGTTTCAGAAGTGATTATTTATGGGCACAAAAAAGAATGCCTCAAAGATTTTATCAAAATGAAGGAATTTTTGACTTTACTTATAAACAAGAAGATAAATAACGCCATTCTTCAGGATAAAAATGAGAACTTAGGCGACCTGATTTATCAAATGAAGTATCAGTTGGTACAGTACTAAACATATCTTAAATGGAACTAAAAAAACTAGAAATAAATATAATCTTGGAGTCTCTCGAGTATATGAAATTAAACATTGAGGAAAGTACAATTTACCCGACATACGAGGAAAAACAAAAAAGACTTAAAGAAGTAGAATCAGTTATTGAAAAGTTAAGAAAACTAAGGAATTCCTAGCTATTCTGTATGGCCAGCTATCATTGTCTTTCTAACTAGTATCAAAATATTTATCTCTTAAAAAACTATCTTCGGCAAGTTTTTTTTCCAGTTCCAGCTTCCCCCAATTTTCTCTGGTGTATACACCGTTGGTGGCATTAAAACCATCAAGCATGTCATATAAAGTAGAGTCTATAATACCATTAGTAAAAACGCCGTAACCCTTGGCTCCATATTCCATTATTACATTCGCTGCATTAGGAACCTTACTTTTAGTTAGGGAAGAAGATGGACTTAATAACTTACATTGGAAAACATAAAGTTCTGGTTCTTTGCCATTCACTGACTTTGTCATTACGGTAATGTCACGTCCCCCATCACGTGACTTTGATTTGCCCATTTTTCTAATTGTACGTTCATCAAACTTGGGATGCTCGTAAATCAAATCGTAGCATAAAAGCTCAAACTTTTCATCATCCAGTTGTTGCCAATTAACATCACTATTAAATTGCACATCAAGTATGTTTCCCAAAACCGTGTGTAAGGGATTTAATTTGGCCCGTATATCCTGAATTTCCTTTGTACGAAGCTTTTTGTCATGAATGAAAAACACATATGAAAAAAATGTGTCTTTGACTATTAATATGTCAGCATATTTGGAAAGGTAATACTCCGTCTCACTTAGTTCGGCTACTAAACCTCTAAATTTTGATAGAGCCACATCAGCACAGTTTCTCGCATGTCGCAACTCGGAGCTTACCTTAAACCAAATAGCTACTTTATCATTACAAATTATCTGGTTGTTGTTAACTTTGTAAGAATAAGACCTTATATATTCCGCTTTTTTTTCAGCTTCTCCAAGTTTTACAAGCACTTCCGTGAAGTCGTACTTGTTAGGAATAATCCAAGCGTCCTTAGAAAGATATACATTTAGTTTACAATTATTTGAATGAGCACTTAGCCAATAATGAAAATATCTCTCAGGATATTTTTTGTATTCAATCTCAAGAAAGTGTTCTGCGGCTTCAACGCCATCCATAGATTCGATTTCCTGCGCAATTTCAGCATATCCCGAATTCACAAGATTCGCATAATATCGGTCAATGATTTCAGGAAAACAAAACTGTGTATTTTCTAGATTATCCTCAAAACCATCGAGGTCTTCAATGTATTCCCAATGTTCGTCCGATGAATAAAAATCTTCGTTACTATTTACATATGAATGCAAGTACAAAAACTTAGAAAAGCTTTCTATTTCATATTTCGTTAATGAGATAGTAAAATAGTCTTGCATACCTTTACCAAATACATAATTGCCATTGAGCACCTTACCGTGCTTTGCAACTCCTTCTGCAAGATGAGATAGACTTAAAAAGTCGAGCATTGTATCTCTACTAGTTCGGTAGAAGTTTTCAATTGGTATTTGTATTTCAACAATTGGATTTTTTAACAATAATTCGCGAAGAGCGTCCAAAGTTTTAACACGTTCAAAAATCTTATCTATTCTAAACTTCATGTTACAAGATATAAACTACACTTATAACTGTAACTACTGCAACAATTCTTAATTGCTAGTGCTCACCTATTTTTTTGTAAAAAAATACTAGAAGATGCCCTGAGCAAAAGGATATATCGAATAAGATGTTGGTTTTAATATTTTTGGAGATTACTACTATATTAGAATCCAAGGTTTTCAACAAGTCAAAACCCAAAATTCATACAGTTTAGTATCAGAGAACGGCATAAGAGTTTAATTCAAAATTAATAATATTTTATTCACAAATATTTGAATATCAAGTGTTTTAAATAGCTGTGATAGTACTTTTCGAATATCGAAAACTATCAACTCTAAAACACTTTTGATATGAGAAAATCACTGTTTGTTACCTTCTTTTCACTACTAGTTTCAAACTCACTTTTTGCCCAAATTGGGGGTATCGAAGATTCTGTCAACGACGTTTCCGATACCATCCGGGCCATCTTTCCCATCATCCTGGGGGTCATCTTTCTGATAGGCTTTCTGTTCAATGCAGGGCACTTCTTTGGGGAAAATGCCGACCTCAAAAAAGGGATTACGCGGGTACTGGTCTTTGTATTGATTGCAGGGGCCGTGGTGGGAATCTTTACCTATCTCATTGGAATCGTGGTCTAAGTCTCAAAAGACCTGTTAATCTATTTCTTATGAAAAAATACGAAGTGTATCGAAATATACGCAAGCGGGCACTCATATTCGGGTTGCCTCTGACCCTATTCGCCCTTCAAATGGTCTCGGTCATCGGTTCGCTTATGGTCATCATCTTTTCCTTTGGCCTGGGTAGCATTTTGGGAGCTTTGCTCTGGAATCCCTTGCTTTATGTGATGCTGACCAAAGTGGCTCATCGGCCACAATTGCTCCAATTGGGCCATCCCTTTCCGAAGCATATCAGCAACAGAAAAAACAGCTTTTTGGCGTATGAAGACCATTGATTTTGCATCTCGTTCCCCCATTCTGGCCATGGAAGGCAAAACCATCTATGCCAGTAATGGCAATGTAGTTTTGGTATATAACTTATCCCTTCCCGAGATCCATTCCCTATCCGAAACGGATTTTGAGGAACTGCATGCGACTTGGTTCCAAGCCCTAAAATCCCTTCCGATTGGTACGATCATCCACAAACAGGACACCTACCGAAAGAAAGCTTTTGATGCTTCCACCCTGCCCCAAACCAGTTTTTTGGAAAAGGCCACCGCGGTGCATTTTGAGGGGCGGGAGTATATGGAACACCAAAGCCAGCTCTATTTTATCCTCGCCCATAACAAGGGGATGCAGCAATCCAAATACTGCAATCCGTTTCTGAAGGTTCCCAAAGCACTGCCCACAGAGCAGGATGAACGGTTGCAAAACTTTGTCCAAAACGTCACGGATGCAATCAACTATCTCAACAACAGTCGCAAGTTTTCCCTGCAACCAATGCGGCCAGAAACTTTTGATGCGAATACCCGTGACTATTTCAATGGCTTTGCCGAGGATGTGGATACCGACATCCTTTTAGGCAACAAAGGGGTTCAAGTCGGCGACCACCATTTTGAAATGCTGGCCATTAACAGTGAATTCTGTTTTGGGGAAAACGTCCAAAGCAGCATTTCCAATCCAGCCTATACCTCGGACGCCTTTAATTTCCACCAGGGCTTTATCGATGGGCTGGGACTGACCTTGGAGGAGGACCATATCGTCAACCAAATCCTGTATTTGGATGACAAACAAAAGTGGCGCAAGCTCTTAGACAAGAAGATTGAGGAACTGCAAAAGAGTTCCAACTTCGGTTCGCAGAACAAGGTGGTTCTTGAAAAGGTCTCGGAAATACGTGACCATATCAACCAGGACGACCAATCCCGTGTCATCCGCGGTCATTTTAACATCATCTATTGGCAGAAAGAAAAGTCGCAATTGGAATCTGTGGCTTCCAAAATCAAGGCTACCCTAAAGGAGTTGGACATCCTGCCCTACTATCCCAGAGGTGCTGAACGTATA
>NZ_JANQOM010000073.1 GCF_028289625.1 Winogradskyella sp.
GAGGGAAAACCTGGCGATTTATTGGCAATCTCCCTGTAGCACAATTTTACCACATTGCAGTCGATAATGAATTTCCTTACAATGTTTACGGTGGTATGCAAGATAATGGGTCTTGGCGAGGGCCTGCTTATGTATGGCGTTCGCAAGGTATACGTAACAGTTATTGGCAAGAAATAAGCTTTGGTGATGGTTTTGATGTCGTGCCAGACCGAGACGATTCGCGTTATGGTTGGTCTATGAGTCAGCAAGGTTATGTAAGTCGCTACGATTGGCAAACAGGTAATAACTATGGTGTTAGACCAACGCATCCAGATCCTGATATAAAATTGCGGTTCAATTGGAATTCAGCAATAAATATTGACCCTTTTGATAATAGTACCATTTACTTTGGAAGTCAGTTTGTACATAAATCTACCGATAAAGGAGAAACATGGACTGTCATTTCTCCTGACTTATCTACTAACGATCCTGAAAAGCAAAAACAATCCGAAAGTGGTGGTCTAACTATGGATGCCACAGGTGCTGAGAATCACTGTACGGTTTTGGTGATAGAACCTTCCCCATTAGAAAAAGATATGCTTTGGGCTGGTACAGATGATGGTCGTGTGCATTACACTATGGATGGTGGAAATAATTGGACCGAAGTCACCAAAAGCATTAAGGGTTTGCCCGAGGGTAGTTGGATAACCCAAATAAAAGCATCTCACAAAAACAAAGGTGAAGCACTATTAATTGCTAACGATTACAGACGCTTTAATTATGAACCTTATGCCTACAGAACAAAAAATTATGGCAAAACATGGCAACGTATAGTTGACGGAAGTGATGTACAAAGTTACACACTGTCTATTGTTGAAGATGTAGTTGAACCTAACCTTATGTTTTTAGGTACTGATGATGGTTTGTATATCTCTATTAATGCAGGAGAAAAATGGACAAAATGGACCGAAGGATTCCCAACAACATCCGTCAAAGATTTGGTGATTCAACCAAGAGAGGACGATTTAGTCATAGGAACATTCGGACGAGCGGCTTGGGTACTGGATGATATCCGTCCACTTCGCGAAATGGCTAAAAACAATAGTGTGATGAAATCGAATATTAAGTTATTTGATCCTCCAACGGCATATCAAGCCGCATACCAACAACCAACAGGTAGTCGTTTTGGTGGTGATGCTATGTACCATGGTGAAAACCGTGGAGGTGGTGCCAGATTCACTTATCTTTTTAATAAAAAAGAACAGTCGGACACTGAGGCTCTCGAAGTGGACGGCAATAAAGATGATGATAAAACCGATGAGGCTTCGAGCACTACGACAGACCCAGCAACTGCCTCAGCCTCCAAAAAAGAAAAGGAAGATAAAAAAGTCAAATGGGATTCACTAACCTTAAAACTATATGACGGAGACCGTCTGATTAGAACTCTAAAGCGAAAAGCTCCAAAGGAAAATGGCCTACACAAATGGACATGGTATATGAATGAAGCTGGCGTGAATTACCCATCACGTACTATTAGAAAACGTAATAGAGAACCTGGTGGTGTCAGTGTTAAGCCTGGAACATACAGAGCTGTATTACATTATGGCGATTTAAAGTCCGAGACCAACATAAAAGTGGAATCCGACCCAAGACTTAATGTATCCCAAAAGAATACGAATGAAGTTTATGCTACGCTTAAGCAACTAGAAAAACTACAGCAGACTGCTGCTGATGCTGTAAAGCAATTAGTAGAGAGTAAAACTATTGCAGAAGATTATAAAAAAGAGCTCTCTAAACTTGATAAAGATAGGTTTAAAGATCAAATAAAGCTTTCAAAAGAAACCGTAAAAACTATTGATAGTCTTATAAATAAGTATATAGGCAAAGTAGATAAGCGTCAAGGCATAACCAGAAATCCTGAAGTAACGCCTATGCAACGTTTAGGTTTGGCCAGAAGTTATGTAAACAACAGTCAAACTGGTTTGACCTCAACTGAAACAACACTTATTGAACATGCTAAAAATGCATTAGATAAAATCTTTGGTGAAACCAATAATTTCTTCAATACCACTTGGAAGGACTATCAAACCCAAATGAGCCAACTTCAAATCAACCCATTTAAGGAAGTAAAAATATTCAGTACGGATTAATCGATAAAATCAATCATATGAAATCAAAAATTCTAGTCTTATTAATTATTCTATGTGTCTATTCTTGCAAAGAGGACAAAAAAGACAATGACTTAGCTCAACGTGAAGTCCAACTTTACACGATTGAGCAATTTATGGACAATGAAGCCGTAGGAGGAGGAAGTTTCTCTTCAGACAATAGTAAGCTTTTAGTTTCAAGTAATCGTACAGGCATTTATAATGTTTATACGGTTCCATCTACAGGAGGTGAAATGACAGCAATTACACAATCAGACAGTACCTCTTATTTTGCAAACTCTTATTTCCCAGAAGATGATAGAATGCTACTTAGTGCTGATGGAAATGGTGATGAAATTGATCATTTATATGTAAGGGAACTAGATGGCACCATCAAGGATATTACACCAGACGAAGGTGCTAAATCAAATTTTTATGGGTGGTCTAAGGATGATAAGCACCTATACTATGGTTCTAATAAGAGAGATCCTAGATTTTTTGATGTTTATAAAATGTCTATCGACGACTACTCATCTGAAATTCTATATCAAAATAATGATGGTATGAATTTTACAGGCATGTCCGAAGATGAGAATTACTTTGCCTTATCTAAAACGGTAAATACCAACGATAGTGACTTGTTTATTTTTAATGCAAGTACCAAAGAAACTATCAAAGTAAATGATAATCTAAGTTCCAATTCTGCTCAGGATTTCTCAAAGGACAACAGCAAATTCTACTACACTACAGATGATGGTGCTGAGTTCTCTTATTTAATGTCATATGACTTTGGGACGAAAGAAAAGAAAAAGGTAGTCGAAAAATCATGGGATATTTTAGGTAGCGGCTTTACGTCTGAAGGCACTTACATGGTGGTCTATGTTAATGAAGATGGGAAAAATGCAATCGAAGTCACTAACACTAAAACTTCCAAACCATTAGAACTTCCCGATTTCGAAGACAAGAGTATAACAAGTGTTAGTTTTAGTGATGATGAAAAATGGATGCGTATGTACGTTGGTGGATCTAATTCGCCTTCAGACTTATATACCTATAATCTCGAAACTAAAGCTCAGCACAGAATTACCAATGTGCTAAATGAGGATATTAATCCAAAGGATTTAGTCACCGCAAAAGTGATTCGATACAAGTCATTTGATGGTGTAGAGATACCTGCTATTTATTACTTACCACATCAAGCATCGGAGGACAATAAAGTACCTGCAATGGTTTGGGTACATGGTGGACCTGGAGGTCAAACACGTCAAAACTTTAGTTCGCTGATTCAATACATGGTGAATCAAGGTTATGCAGTATTAGCAGTAAATAACAGAGGTAGTAGTGGTTATGGTAAGACGTTCTTTCAAATGGATGATAAAAACCATGGTGAAAAAGACTTACAAGACTGTGTTGAAGGCAAGAACTGGTTGGCTACACAACCTCAAATTGACGGCAATAAAATAGGCATTATTGGCGGTTCTTATGGAGGCTATATGACTATGGCAGCACTAACCTATACACCTGAGGAATTTGATGTCGGTGTCAATCTCTTTGGAGTTACCAATTGGATGCGTACACTTAAAAGTATTCCACCGTATTGGGAATCGTTTAGAGAAGCACTTTACAAAGAATTAGGTGATCCTTATTCAGCTGATTCTGTTCGTTTAAAACGAATTTCGCCATTATTTCACACGGATAAGGTTACTAAACCTTTAATCGTACTGCAAGGTGCACAAGACCCAAGAGTACTGCAGGTGGAATCTGATGAAATTGTAGCTGGTGTAAGAAAAAATGGAGTACCAGTAGAATATGTGTTATTTGAAGATGAAGGTCACGGGTTTATTAAGAAAGAAAATCAGATTGAAGCTTACAGCAGCGTTGTAAAATTTCTAGATAAGTATCTCAAAGAAGACAAGCCGTTGGATGGCGAAACAGAATCGCAAGAAATTGAAAGTGAATCCGAATAAATAATAGTTTTACGGAAGAGAAATAAATAAACTGTCTGGAGTGCATTGATAAGATGTATTTCAGACAGTTTTTTATTATCTGAAATTAATTAGGATAAAGACTTTAGCGCTTCTATAGAACTTACACCTAATTGAACCATATTGTTCTTTAAGTCATCGCTAAGAATATGTATAACATGGTCAGGACCATACCTGCCTAATGCTGTAACTCCATATAAGAACGGTCGGCCTAGCATCACAAAATCTGCACCTAGATACAAGGCGCGCATAATGTCCAACCCAGTACGCACACCACTATCAAATACTATAGGAACTTGCTTGGCCACTATAGACGAAATGTCCGATAAAACCTCTATCGAAGCAGGTGCACCATTAAATTGACGTCCACCATGATTAGATATCCAGATACCATCCATACCAACCTCAATGGCTTTGTCAGCATCTTTTGGATGTAGAATGCCTTTTATTACTACAGGACCATCCCAATATGCCTTCAATACTTTACAGTAATCCCAATCTAGAGTACCACCCAATCGATTGCCAACAAAACCACTAACAAATTTAAAATCGGTTTGTTGTGCATAATCTTGAACCGTTCTGAGCCTTGGCAACCCTCTACGTAAAGTATGGTACGTCCAAAAAGGATGCTTTATCCCATCCCAAATTAGACCAGGAGTGAGTTTTGGTGGCATGCGCATTCCAGCACGTTTTGTACGCTCACGACGACTAGCCATTGGTACATCGGCCGTTACCACTAGCGTATGAAATCCTGATTGTTTTGCTCTGTCCAATAGTGCAAAGGCCAGATCTAAAGACTTAGGTGGATATAATTGAAACCAACCTTGCTGACCAACTAAAGGACCTACACGCTCTGGTGTTTCAGTAGCAACTGTACTGAGGCAAAATGGTATTTGCAATCGGTTCGATGCTCTAGCAAGAACAAGTTCAGCTTCAGGCCAAATAAGACCCGTTAATCCTACTGGAGCTATACCAATAGGACAAGGGTAGTGCTTATCAAAAAGTACAGTATTGATAGCAGCTTCTAAGTGTCCATTACAAAACCGTGGTGTGAATTGAATGTTTTGAAAAGCTAATCTGTTGCGTTCTAATAGGGCTTCGTCACCCGTCCCGGACTCCAAATACTCCCAAGAAACATGTGGCATACGCTTCTTTGCTTCTTTCGCCAAATCCTCTATCGCTGGGAATTGATTAGAATACTTAGTTTGGTACTTTTTGTAGGACATTAAAGCAAATTAAGAACAGATTTACTCCATCCATTTCAGACTGCCGTAGTCCTCTAGTCTTATCTGTTTTCCTTTTGTGGAAATTAAACCCTCTTTTTTAAACTGGGACAAAATCCTTATAGCCGACTCCGTCGCTGTACCTACAATACTTGCATAATCCTCACGAGATATAACTATGCTCAAATAATCTTCATCATCCGTACCAAAGTTGTCATGGATATACATCAAAATTTCAGCCATTCGCCGCTTTACAGATTTTTGGGCCATGTTAACTAAAGACTCATCAGATTCCTTTAAGTCGTGCGCCATTTCCCTTAAAACGTCCATAGTGAATTTGGGATTTTTAGATAAATCATCCATAATTTCACTCTTAGGAATAAAACACATTTCCATATCGTTTAATGCCACAGCACTGAGATTGGTTTTCTGTTCCGTTACTAAAGAACGCTTGCCCAACAAACCGCCTTTAACGACAAGTTTTACAACCTGATCTTTCCCGTTTTCACTTAGTTTTGTTAATTTACAGACACCCGATTTAACGCAATAAACGCCATTGAGTGTCTCTCCTTCTTCAAAAATTACCTGACCTTTTTTGAAGAATTTTCCTGTTTTACATGCCGAGACCCTAACGAGTTCATCTCTTGTTAAGGATTTTAATGAATTAAACTCCCTAACAATGCATGATTCACATTTACTCATACCGATTTCATTAGTTCTATAAAGGTATGAAAAAAGCTGATAATTATCATCTTTTATATGTTAAGGATATATCACTTTTGTAATTGGGTATTAATGAGCAAATTATATCATGGAAAACAAGGCCTGTTTTCATTGTGGTGACGACTGTGGCAATCACCCAGTTGTATTTCAAGAAAAATCATTTTGCTGTAATGGTTGTAAGACCGTGTTCGAAATATTCAGCGATAATGATTTAACTTGTTATTATGATTTGCAGAATGCGCCTGGTGCTATCCCAAAAGAGGTAGAGGGCAAATATGATTTTCTATCTCAGGAGAATATTATTGAAAAACTCACAGAGTTTAGAGGTGATAGCGTTGAAATCACAACACTTTATATACCACATATTCATTGTAGTTCTTGTATCTGGATCCTTGAAAACCTCAACAAGCTTAACCCAAATATTTCAGACTCTCAAGTTAATTTTGGTAAGAAAACAGTAAGAGTCACTTATAATTCTGAAACAACCGATTTAAAATCAGTTGTTATATTACTCAGCTCCATAGGCTATGAGCCTTATATCAGTTTAGACGATTTTGAATCTGGCAAAAAACACATTAACAGAACACTCATTTACAAACTTGGGGTCGCGGGTTTTGCCTTTGGAAATATCATGTTCTTATCTTTCCCTGAGTATTTCGAAATTAACGAATTCTGGTTGGAGAAATACAAGCATTTTTTTCGTTGGCTCATGTTTGCTTTAGCTGTTCCAGTTGTATTTTATTCCGCCCAAGATTATTTTATCTCTGCATACAAAGGCCTAAAAGCAAAACTCTTGAATATTGATGTGCCCATTGCTCTGGGCGTTTCAGTACTTTTTATTAGAAGCACAATAGAAATCGCATTCGATATAGGTTCAGGTTTTTTCGATAGTTTAGCTGGTCTTGTTTTCTTTCTTTTGGTAGGGAAATTTTTCCAACAAAAAACCTATAACTTCCTTTCTTTTGAACGCGACTACAAATCGTACTTCCCGATTGCCATAACCAAAATTGACAGGGATGGTGACGAAAATGCCATTCAAGTCTATGATATTAAAAAAGGGGACCGTCTGTTAATTAGGAATGAAGAGTTAATTCCTGTAGATGGTATATTAATCAATGGAAGGGCAAAAATAGACTATAGTTTTGTGACTGGTGAATCCCAAACCGTCTCTAAACAATCTGGAGATAAACTTTTTGCAGGAGGTAAACAAACTGCTGGTGTCATAGAACTGGAAGCCATTAAATCTGTTGAGCAGAGTTATCTTACACAACTATGGAGTAACGATGTGTTCAATAAAAATAAAGAAGATGGCTTTACAAATATTACCAATGCCATTAGCAAACATTTTACAATAGCGATTCTCACTATTGCTATTATTGCAACAACCTTTTGGTTATTTACAGATGCGAGTAAAGCCATGAATGTCTTTACGGCTGTATTGATTATTGCTTGTCCATGTGCTATTGCCCTCTCTGCGCCATTTACTTTTGGAAACCTGTTACGCATTTTTGGCAAGCTGAAATTCTATATTAAAAATGCAAGTGTTATAGAACAATTGGCACAGATTAACACCATAATTTTTGACAAAACAGGTACCATAACATCTAATAAAAGAAGTAATGCCAAATATGATGGTGAAAATCTATCGGAATCTGAAAGTCTAGTACTGAAGAATTCCTTACGAGGTTCTAACCATCCTTTGAGTAGAACCTTATACAATATTCTGGATGAGCATAATATCATAACGCTCGACCAGTTTGAAGAACATGTAGGCAAAGGCATCGAAGCAAAGCATGATGATATAAGTCTAAAGATTGGATCTGCGAGTTTTGTTGGTAACCCTGGGATATCCCCAACTTTAAATACTACAGTACATATTAGCAGCAATAATACCTATAAAGGAAAGTTCACTTTTTACAATAGTTATAGAAAAGGTGTTGCCAAGCTTTTTAATCAACTAAAAAAGCATTTCGATTTAGTAATTCTGTCTGGAGATAATGAAGGAGAACGCGAAAACTTAAAAAAACTATTGCCGGCTAAAACCAAATTGATTTTTAATCAAAAACCCGAAGATAAATTAGAGTTTATTAAATACCATCAATCTGAAGGCGCAAAAGTCTTAA
Source organism: Winogradskyella sp. (assembly GCF_028289625.1). Lineage (GTDB taxonomy): Bacteria > Bacteroidota > Bacteroidia > Flavobacteriales > Flavobacteriaceae > Winogradskyella. The sequence continues at coordinate 8,181 of NZ_JANQOM010000073.1, forward strand.
TGGTAGGTGATGGTCTTAATGATGCTGGTGCATTAGCCCAAAGCGATGTTGGTATTTCTATCTCTGAGGATGTAAATGTATTTTCACCTGCTTGTGATGCCATATTAGATGCTACGAAATTCAAGGATTTATATCCATTTATAAAGGCATCAAAATCCGCAATTAAAATTATAAAGTGGAGCTTCGTACTCTCATTTATTTATAATGTCATCGGTTTGTATTTTGCTGTTACAGGTCAATTAGCACCTGTTGTAGCAGCTATATTAATGCCATTAAGTTCTATAAGTATTGTGGTTTTTACGACTATTTGCACCAATATTTTAGGACGAAAATTAAAATAAAAAAAATCGACATGATAAAAGTCATGTTTTAAAAAAAGCTTCAACAGTAAATTTGGATCACAACTTCAAATAGGTATGAGTGTTATATATATTGTCTTAACGGTAAGCGTCATTGTTGGCATAGCTTTCTTTATCGTTTTTTTATTGGCTGTAAAATCTGGTCAATACGATGATAGCTATACGCCATCGGTACGTATGTTATTTGAAGACGAACTCGTAAAAGAACAACATTCTAAAGAATCAATACATACAAAAACTGACTAAATCTTTCAATATGGAAATGCAACAATTCTATTACGATAATAAAATCGTTAAAAAATTTCTCTACGCTACCATAGTTTTCGGTGTGGTCGGGATGCTAGTTGGACTTATCCTGGCCTTCATGTTTTTATTCCCAAACATGACCGATGGTGTGTCGTGGCTGAGTTTTGGCCGATTAAGACCATTGCATACAAACGCTATCATTTTTGCATTTGTGGGTAATGCCCTCTTTGCGGGTGTTTATTACTCTCTGCAACGTTTACTTAAAGCAAGGATGTTTAGTGATTTACTGAGTAACATCAACTTTTGGGGTTGGCAATTAATCATTGTCGGAGCGGCAATTACCTTACCTTTAGGCATTACCACATCCAAGGAATATGCCGAGCTAGAGTGGCCGTTTGATATTGCCATTGCTTTGGTTTGGGTGGTTTTCGGTATAAATATGATCGGAACCATTTTAAAACGTCGCCAACGCCACCTATATGTTGCCATTTGGTTTTATATCGCCACCTTCGTAACTGTTGCAGTACTTCATATTTTTAATAGCTTAGAATTACCTGTTAGTGGCCTTAAGAGTTATTCGGTTTATGCTGGTGTTCAAGACGCCTTAGTACAATGGTGGTATGGTCATAATGCCGTTGCATTCTTCTTAACCACACCGTTCTTAGGCTTAATGTACTATTTTGTACCTAAAGCGGCTAATAGACCTGTATATTCATACCGATTATCTATTGTGCACTTCTGGTCCTTAATCTTTATATATATCTGGGCAGGACCTCACCACCTGCTATATACAGCCTTACCCGAATGGGCACAGCATTTAGGTGTTGCGTTCTCTGTAATGTTGATAGCACCATCTTGGGGAGGTATGATAAACGGTTTATTAACCTTACGTGGAGCTTGGGACAAAGTTCGTACAGATCCTGTTCTAAAGTTCATGGTTGTAGCCATTACAGGTTATGGTATGGCTACTTTTGAAGGTCCTATGCTTTCGCTTAAAAATGTTAACGCTATTGCCCACTTTACCGATTGGATTATCGCCCACGTACATGTTGGAGCCTTAGCATGGAACGGTTTCCTAACCTTTGGTATGATTTATTTCTTAATTCCTAAACTGTTTAAGACCAAACTTCATTCTATAGGATTAGCAAATGTACATTTTTGGATAGGCACACTTGGTATTATTCTTTATGCTTTACCAATGTATGTCGCTGGTTTTACACAAGCTAGTATGTGGAAGCAATTTAGACCAGAAGGCAACTTAGTTTATGGTAACTTCTTAGAAACCGTAACTGAAATCATCCCAATGTATTGGATGCGTGCTATTGGTGGTACATTATACCTTATAGGTATGCTCATCTTGGTTTATAACGTCATTATGACCGTTGTGAGATCAAACTCTAAAGTCACTGATGAATTAGCTGAAGCACCTGCATTACAACGTGTATCAAAACGCAGAGTTGCTGGTGAGGGTTGGCACACTTGGTTAGAGCGTAAACCTGTATTATTAACGATTTATGCTACCGTGGCCATATTAATTGGTGGTATAGTTCAAATCATTCCAACGATTGTTGTAAAATCCAATATCCCAACGATTAGTAGTGTAAAACCATACACACCTTTAGAATTAGAAGGTCGTGATCTGTACATAAGAGAAGGCTGTGTGGGCTGTCATTCACAAATGATACGACCATTTAGAAGTGAGGTAGAGCGTTATGGCGAGTACTCTAAAGCTGGAGAGTTTGTTTATGACCATCCATTCCTTTGGGGAAGTAAGCGAACTGGTCCAGACTTACATCGTGTTGGAGGAAAATATCTAGATTCATGGCACTTCAAACATATGTACGATCCACAAGAAATGTCGCCAGGTTCTATAATGCCAGCTTACCAATGGCTAATTAGAAATGAATTGGATAAGTCTATGACCGAAAAGAAAATGGAAGCTATGGTTTCTCTAGGTGTTCCTTATACTGAAGAAGAGATTGCCAATGCGCAGGAACTGATGGATGCACAATCTGAAACCATTGTTAACAGCTTAATAGAAGATCCTGATTTATCCGCATCTTTTGAAAGCGGTAAGAAAGAAGCTCTTGCCAATGGAGAAGATTATGTAGAAATGAAAGACAGAGAAATTATTGCACTTATCGCCTACCTACAACGTTTAGGTACGGACATAAAAGTAAAAGACATCGCTAACGAAACCGCTCAAAACCAATAAGATTATGCTGAAATTTGTAAAAAATCATATGGAAAGTATTACGGATATTGAGATATATCCGATAATATCACTCTTAATATTCTTTATCTTTTTTGTAGCCTTATTTTATTGGGTCATTACAGCCAAAAAAGAATATATCACGACTGTTAGTAATTTACCATTAGACCATAACAACAACACAACATCATGAGACATTTAATTCCATCATACATAAGAGTCCCAGTGGTATTTTTTGCTATTGTTGGCCTCGTAGAGTACTTTATTGATTCTGGTGATCAACCAGCGTTTATGGAGCAACCTATTATAATGCTATTCTTACTATTAGTATTACTCATATTATTAGCTATAGAAGGCATCGTAGGCTCTATGGACAATATCCTCTACCAAAGTTTAGATGAAGAAGCCAAGGCAAGATACGATGCTCAAAAAGCAGCACCTTCAAAACTTGTACTTTGGATAAAAAACATCTACAAAAAACTTCTAGGTTCTAGACCGATGGAAGAAGAAGGTGAGATTATTTTAGATCATAATTATGACGGCATTAAAGAGCTAGACAATAGTCTTCCTCCTTGGTGGCTCTATGGCTTTTATGCAACGATTATCTTCGGAGTGGTTTATATGGCGCGCTATCATATTTTTAATGCCGATGACCAATTTGCAGAATATGAGATTGAATATGCGGAAGCACAGCGTGCTATCGAAGAATATAAGAGAACTGCAAAGAATTTAGTTGATGTCAACACCGTTGAAGTACTTACCGAAGCTTCTGATTTAAACGCCGGAAAGGCCATATTCGAAGGTAAGTGTGTGGTTTGCCATAAAGCCGATGGTGGTGGCGGAATTGGTCCTAACCTAACTGATGAATACTGGATTTTAGGTGGTGGCATAAAAAATGTATTCCGCACAATTTCTGAAGGTGGTCGTGATGGTAAAGGTATGGTATCTTGGAAAAAAGAAGGGCTATCACCTCTTGAAATGGCACAAGTTGCAAGTTATGTTTTAGAGTTTCAAGGGACTACTCCTGCTGAACCTAAACCTGCTGAAGGTGATATATGGGTAGATGAAACTGCCAGTGAAGCGGATAGCAATAGTTCGGAAGACGATTCTGAAGCTACAGAAACTACTGAGGCTGCAGTTGAAGAAACAGCAGAAGCAGAAACAGACGAATAAAAGGAAGAAATGTCCCAAAACTTATAAAAATGGAAACGCCAGCAAACGAAGTTTTTAGAGATTCCATTGGCACCATCAACGAAGAAGGGAAGCGCAACTGGATATACCCTAAAAAACCTTCTGGCTGGTATTACGATAAGCGAAAAATAGTAAGCTACTTTTTATTAGCGTTCTTATTTGCAGCACCATTTGTAAAAATTAATGGTAACCAATTTTTGATGTTTAATGTCTTAGACAGACGTTTTAACATCTTTGGTTTTCCGTTTTGGCCACAAGATTTCCATCTTTTTGTTATTTCCATGATTATAGGTGTGGTCTTTATCACACTATTCACGGTAGGGTTCGGAAGAATATTTTGCGGTTGGATTTGTCCTCAGACCATTTTTATGGAAATGGTCTTTAGACGTATTGAATATTGGATCGATGGAGATCGCAACAAGCAAATGCGTTTGGATCGGCAAAAATGGAATGCCGAAAAAATTAGGAAACGGCTTTTAAAGTGGTTTATATTTTTGGTGGTGTCCTTTTTAATTGCAAATATCTTTCTTGCTTACCTCATTGGTGGAGATAAGCTCATGAATTATGTTATAGAAGGTCCATCAGCACATCTAGGCACGCTGATTCCTCTTATCATTTTCACAGGAGTCTTTTATTTTGTTTTTGCATGGTTTAGAGAGCAAGTTTGCATTATCGCTTGTCCTTACGGTCGCTTACAAGGTGTACTCTTAGATAATAAATCTATTGTTGTTGCTTATGATCACAAACGTGGAGAAGGTGTAAACGGTAGAAAGAAATTTAGGAAAAATGAAGATAGAGTAGCCTTAGGTCATGGTGATTGTATTGATTGTTTTCAGTGTGTACATGTATGTCCTACTGGTATCGATATTAGAAATGGCACGCAATTGGAATGTGTGAATTGTACGGCATGTATTGATGAGTGCGACACGATAATGGAAAAAATCAACCTCCCAAAAGGTTTAATCCGTTATGCCAGTGAGGAAAATATAGAAAAGAAAGCACCTTTTAAGCTTACAGCACGTATGAAAGGCTATATTGCCGTGTTGGTTATTTTAATTGGTGTCTTGGCGGGAATGTTAACCTTAAGGAATGATATCGAAGCACGTATTCTGAGATTGCCTGGTCAATCTTACGAACAAAAAGGCGAAAATATTATCAGCAATGTTTATACCTATAAATTGGTAAACAAAACCTCAAATGATATTGAAAATGTAAACTTCAAATTAAGAGGTATGGATGGTGAGATAAAATTAGTTTCTGCATCCGATGAATTTATGGTTAAAGCCCAAGAGTTTGCAGAAGGCACTTTATTCATAGAATTGAAAAGAAGCGACCTATCGGGAGATAACAATAAACTGAGAATAGACATCTATAGTAATGATCAATTAATCGAAACCACTACTGTAGGTTTTCTAGGACCGAGAAATTATAATTAAGACGTCATGAAAATAAATTGGGGAACAGCAATCGTTATAGCATTTATAGGCTTCATAGGTTTTATCATGTACTTTGTGGTAAATATGGCGGCCAATGACGAGTATGATCACGACTTGGTGGTAGAAGATTATTATCAGCAAGAATTAAAGTTTCAGACCGAAATAGATAAAGAAGAAAACTCCAAAGCATTAAAGACCAATATATCTTGGCAAAAAACCCAAGAAGGTATTCTTATTACCTTCCCTGAAGATTTAAATATTAAAGACATTAAAGGTATAGTGTTCCTATATAGACCATCTAATAAACAACTAGATTTTGAAACTCTTATTTCATTATCTAACCACAATTTGCTCATACCTGACAATCGTTTACTAGGTGGTCGCTGGAACATTAAGATAGATTGGACTTACAATAACAATGCGTATCTATTTAAAGAAGAAATCAATTACTAAATGCTGTATTCGGCATTCATATTAGGCTTATTGGGAAGTTTACACTGTGTTGGTATGTGTGGACCCATAGCCTTTATGTTACCTGTGGATCGTTCCAATTCATTTAAAAAAGTAAGTCAAATAAGCATTTACCATATCGGCAGATTATTAGCCTATAGCTTGATAGGTCTGGTTTTTGGCTTAGTAGGCAAAAGCCTATATATCTTTGGCATACAACAACAATTGTCTATTGCCATTGGTCTAATAATGATTGTTTTGGTGTTGATTCCTTACAAGACCTTTGCCAAATACAATTTATCTAAGCCTCTGAATAAAATCATTTCTAAAATAAAATCTAACCTCGGTCAAGCGCTTAAGAAAAAAACAGCAGATACCTTCATCACTATTGGTTTCCTCAATGGGTTTTTACCATGTGGTTTGGTCTACATGGCCGTTTTTGGAGCTGTTGCTACAGGTAGTCTGTTGCAAGGCAGTTTTTACATGGTATTATTTGGTTTAGGGACCATTCCGTTAATGACTTCTGCTATATATTTAGGCAAATTCCTAAACCAAACCATTAAACAACGTATACAAAAGGCGATTCCAGTATTTGTAGTTATTATTGGTGCTTTGTTTATCCTAAGAGGTTTGGGCTTGGGCATTCCCTACCTCTCACCTGCTCCGATTATAGAAGCGGCTTCAAGTGCTATTGATTGTCATTAATATATGAATGAATCCCCTTTTTATTTTATTTGGTACAGAATTTGTTTCATAAAAACACTACATAATCCAAAATCAATCATGAAAAAAACCGTTCTAGTTCTTATTTTATTTATCGCAACCCTTAAGTCAACTGCACAGCAGGCTAGTGTCGAAAAATCTACATTTGGTATACAAACTGGCTTTCTAGGTGTTTGGGCTCATAATGAATCTAAATTATCTAATACCATTGCCCTAAGAAGCGAATTGGGACTAGATGCTGCTATTTATAGCAATAATTTTGTGGGAAGCAGAGGTTTTATCCTAGTTCCCGCTATAACCCTAGAGCCGCGATGGTATTACAACCTTAATAAAAGAGTGTCGAAGAACAGACGAATAGATGGAAACAGCGGAAACTTTATTTCCATAAAGACTACCTATCATCCAGACGTTGTCATTGGTTCTCTTGATGATAATGTAACTTTTATTAGTGATATTTCAATAATCCCGACATGGGGAATACGACGCAATGTTGGCAAACATTTTACCTACGAGACTGGGATAGGAATCGGATATGTTCATTATTTTGAAGAAGATAATGTAATCCTCCCTGAAGAAAGTGGACTAGCGTTAAATTTACATTTAAGAATCGGGTTCCGTTTTTAAAATTGTAATCAAACACTATTCTTTTTAAATAAAAAACGCCAAGGAAATCAATCCCTGGCGTTTTAACTTGATATTAAATAACACAAACTAATAAACATCAAGAACTATATTTTAAAAGTCATAACAGGTAATGTGGAATGATTCGCAATGTCTTCAGAGATGCTACCTTCAAAGAAATGCGCCAAGCCTTTTCTACCATGTGTGGCTACAGCAATTAAATCGGCACCAATATTATTAGCAAAATTCAAAATACCTTTCTCAATAGAATAATCCGAAACTACGTGTACGTTATCAAGATTGTCTAAATCGCCATCGGCTTTTTTCAAGAACAACGAGACGCGTTTATCAATTTCGGTAGAACTTTTAAAGTTACCATCTGGCGCATTTACGTATACCAAATACATTTTAGCTCCAAGCTTCTTGAAGGTAATTCTGGCATTGAGATAAGGTGTGATGGCTTCTTCTGAAAAATCACTAGCAAAGACACCATTCTCAAAATCCAACAGAATTGGGTTGTGCTTAATCACTAACACCGGAACATCGGCATGACGTACCACTTTCTCTGTATTAGAGCCTACCAATACTTCTTTTACGCCGCTGACCCCATGAGAGCCCATAACAATAAGATTGGCGTCATATTTATTGGCGACCTCATTAACCTCGCTCCAAACTTTAAAATGCTTCACAATTGGAGTAATCTTAATGCCATCCAAGTAAGGTTTATCTAAAAAAGCTTCAAATTTCTGTTCTGCAAGTTTCAGATAGAAGACAGCTTCTTCATTAATTGAATTTTCATCTGCTATGAGTATCGCATTAGACAATTCCAACATATGCAATATGATAAGTTCCGAACCATATTTTTGGGCCAAATTCGCAGCAGCCTCTAGAGCAAATTCTGAATGCTCCGAAAAATCTATGGGTACTATAATTTTTTTCATGATATTCGTTTTATATGGTCATTGAGAATAATTGGGTATCTGGCTTTTTGCGTTGCAATAGCAAATCAAATGCCATGCAAATATTTCTTATAAAAGGTCTCCCTTTTTCAGTTACGGTCATCTGCTTTCTTTCAAAGGCAATTAAACCGTCGAGTTCTAGTTCTTTCAGTTTTATAAGAACTTCCGGCAATTCAGCAAAGGTCATTTCGGGTTCTACCCATGAGGTCTTAAAATGACACATTAAATTAAGAATATGTCGTCTAATCTTAAGGTCCTCGTCATTGAGGATATGACCTCTATAAACTGGGATAATATTCTCCTCAACAAGGTGATAATACTCCTCTATGGATTTTACATTTTGTGCGAACCCATACCAGCTGTCACTAATTGATGATACTCCCAAACCAATCATGGCTTGTGTTTTTGATGCCGTATAGCCCATAAAATTGCGATGCAAGGTTTCATTTAGCATGGCTTTATAAAGCGTATCGGTTTTTAATGCAAAATGATCCATGCCTATTTCTACGTAACCCACCTTCTCTAACAAGTATTTGCCAGTTTCATATTGTTGTCGTTTAGATGTTGCACTAGGCAAATCGGTATCCTTAAAACCGCGTTGTCCATTCCCTTTTATCCATGGTACATGCGCATAACTATAAAAGGCAATACGATCTGGCATCAAAGCTTCTGTCTTTTTGATGGTTTCAATAACATCGGATTCCGTCTGAAATGGCAGTCCAAAAATGATATCATGGCCTACAGATGTATACCCAATAGTTCTAGCTAAATCTGTAACACGTTCAACATTCTCAAAAGTTTGTATACGGTTGATGGCTTCCTGAACCATAAGATTATAATCCTGAACACCAAAG
>NZ_JANQOM010000051.1 GCF_028289625.1 Winogradskyella sp.
TCCAAATAATGATTCGGCTATCTCAGAGCCAATGACAACCACTGGCTTACCAGCATTAGATTCTGATTCGTTATAAAATCGACCTTTATCAAACTCCAAATATTGAATATCAGTAAACTCATTAGACACTACAACTGTATTAACACTACTTACTAATTCAGACTCATATCTGATACTTTCGCGTCTCACGAACAATTGAAAGGCCACATGCTCAGCATTCTCTAAACCAGACTTTAGAAATTTGTATTCGTTATAAGAGATTTCATCAAATGTTTCGTATTGCCATCTCGGCACATCCGTTGGACCAAAAGAAATATTAGCCACATACATCGTGTTACTATCTAAAGAACTCAATTGGGATTTTATCTGCTTATCTAAAGAATCTACAGCAGCTAGCACTGCTATTATAGAGAATATACCTATGGTTACTCCCAATAAGGATAAAAAGGTTCGAAGCTTGTTATTTCTTAGTGCGTTAAATGCAAATGAGAAACTCTCTTTAAGTAAGCGTACATATAATAACATAAGGCATAATTAAAAGATTCCTAAAGATAATGGCTTTATACTTTAAATATGGGTATAGAATGCTAAAATATTGTGAAGGTATTTTACATTCCTGTACGTATAGCTTCAACAGGGTCTAATCGCGAAGCAGAAAACGCAGGTATCACACCAGATATTAAACCTATAAATGTTGATAAAGCAAAGCCTAAAAACATATTGCCAAATGATAGTACAAATGTAAAGTCTTCACCAACAACACCATTCATAATCAAAGAGGTAATCCAAACAAAAAACAGCCCTATAAAACCACCTACCACAGCCAAAATTACAGCTTCAAACAAAAATTGAAACATGATAAAACGGTTTTTAGCTCCTAAGGATTTTTGAATTCCAATTAAATTGGTGCGCTCTTTCACACTCACAAACATAATGTTAGCAATACCGAAACCACCGACCAATAATGAAAAACCACTAATCACCCAGCCCACTAGATTTAAGGTGCCGATAATCGCGTCTATGAATGACACCAAACCCGAAAGTTTATTAACAAAAAAATCATCTTCCTCATTGGCTTTAAGACCTCTGTAAGCCCTGAATTTTTGTCTTAGCACACTTTCAAATGCTCCCATGTCAACTCCAGCTTTTGGTTTTATTACCACCGCTCCAGGCAAACCATTAACACCACCATTTCTGAATCGTCGAACAAAATTTGCCGGCACATATCCTTTTCCATCTGGTGAATCTCCTAAAGTTGACCCATATTTTTTAAGTACTCCTACAACCGTCAATTTTCTACCATAAACCCTAACTACTTTCCCTATTGGGTTTGATTCCCCAAACAAGTTTTCTGCCAATTCTGAACCAATGACGATAACAGGTGCACCTGTATCTGACTCTAATTCCGAATAAAATCTCCCTTGTTCTATTTTTAAATCATCGATAACGTAAATGCCATGTGATATAGGTGTAACCTCTACATTAGACACCGTTTCTGCTTGATAGCGTATGGTCTCATTACCGCCAAAAATGACATAGGCGGACTCCTCGATATCAGGTATATTCCGTCTTACAAATTCGTAATCATCGTATTCTGTTTGTGGAAAATTATCGCGTTTCCATCTTGGGACGTCAGTAGGGCCAAATGAGTACTTGGTGAGATACATAGTGTTCTTATCAAGCCCTGAAAGATTTTCTTTTATGTCTCTGTCCAAAGAGTCCACAGCAGCTAAAACTGCTATAATAGAAAAGATACCCACCGTAACACCCAAAAGTGACAAAAACGTTCGTAGCTTATTATTTCTAAGGGCATTTAGTGCAAATGAAAAACTCTCTTTGAATACTCTTAAATAGACAAGCATAAAATGGTTGTTTTAAAACAATTTAAACATAGGACGTTTTTAACAATCTATTGTTACAAAAAAACCTAAAGAAACTGACTTTACGAATGAGATAATCTTATTGATTCTTTTATTTTTGCAGCATCAAAATCAGAACATAATATTATGAGTAACAAAACTATATCCTCGGCACTAATTTCTGTATTTAGTAAAGACGGATTAGAACCAATCGTAAAAAAACTTAACGATCTTAATGTCACTATCTATTCTACTGGTGGAACAGAAAAATTCATCAAAGACCTAGGCATTGACGTAGTTCCTGTTGAGGATATCACTTCTTATCCTTCTATTCTAGGAGGGCGGGTAAAGACTTTACATCCAAAAGTTTTTGGTGGTATTTTAAATCGCCAAAACCATGATGGTGATATGGCAGAACTTGCAGAATTTGAAATTCCCCAAATCGATTTGGTTATAGTTGACCTCTACCCTTTTGAAAAAACGGTCACTTCGGGTGCAAGCCATCAAGATATTATTGAAAAGATTGACATTGGTGGCATTTCTTTAATTAGAGCAGCCGCCAAAAATTACACTGATGTCACTTGTATTTCTTCGGTTGAAGATTATTCTGAATTTTTGGAATTACTCAAATCTAAAAATGGTGAAACGTCTGAAGATGACAGAAAACGATTTGCAGCTAAAGCCTTCAATGTATCATCCCATTACGATACTGCCATTTTTAATTATTTCAATGAAAATCACGAGGAAACAGTATTAAAAATAAGTGAGACTAAAGGTAAGGTATTGCGCTATGGTGAAAATCCACATCAGAAAGGGTTCTTCTTTGGTGATTTTGATGCCATGTTTACCAAATTACATGGTAAAGAATTAAGCTATAATAACTTACTTGACGTTGATGCTGCAGTAAATCTAATTTTAGAATTTAAAGGAGAAGACCCAACATTTGCAATTTTAAAACACAATAATGCTTGTGGTTTTGCACAACGAAAAACCGTTCATCAAGCATACTTAAGTGCCTTATCAGGCGACCCTGTTTCGGCATTTGGTGGTATTTTAATTAGCAATACCGAAATTGACAATGCAACCGCAGAAGAAATTCACAAACTGTTCTGCGAAGTTGTAATTGCACCTTCTTTTACCGATCAGGCTTTAGATATTTTAAAAGGTAAGAAAAATAGAATTCTTTTAATTCTTCACGATGTAGAGCTTCCAGAAACTACCGTAAGAACATGCTTGAATGGTACACTGGTACAAGAACGTGATGCTAAAACTGATGCTTTGGAAGACTTAAAAACCGTCACAAACTCATCACCTACTCAAGAGGAACTTGAAGACTTAATTTTTGCTTCAAAGTTATGCAAACATACAAAGTCTAATACCATAGTATTGGCTAAAAATAAGCAGTTATGTGCTAGCGGTACAGGTCAAACGAGTCGGGTAGATGCCCTTAATCAGGCCATTCACAAGGCAAAATCCTTTTATTTCGATTTAGAAGGTGCAGTGATGGCAAGTGATGCCTTTTTCCCATTTCCTGACTGTGTGGAAATAGCGCATAAAGCCGGTATTACTGCCGTAATTCAACCAGGTGGTTCCATCAAAGATGTATTAAGCATTGATTATTGCAATGAAAAAGATGTAGCTATGGTATTTACGGGAACACGTCACTTTAAACATTAAAGTTTAAACTTTAGAAATAAAAAGAGCATCAAAATTGATGCTCTTTCTTTTTTAACCTAACATTTACGAAACTATCTATGACTAGTTTTTAATCATACGTTTTACAATTCTATTTCCTGAAGCTATATCTGTAATATTCATAAAATAAGTACCATTTTCTAAGTTACTGATATCAATAAATATATCTTCTTCGTTTGTAGCATTGATAGTATAAACCTGTTTACCTAACATATCAATAACTTGTATTTCTATATCTGATATTCTGGTCACATTAAATGAAATATTAACAACGTCTTTTGAAGGATTTGGGAATACTTTAAAATCAAATGCTGTATCAAATTCGTCAATGCTCAAAGCATCGCAATCTGTTCCTGCGAGTCGTGTTATAGAAATTGGATTGGATAAATCGAAACAACCAGATAAATCTGATACGTTGTTGCCCATGGCCAGGCCGGTCAGTCCGTCCTCGTAGCGGATGTACCATACGTCGCAAACACCTGCGAATACTCCCTCCAAATCGAACGGTGGCCCTGGCGGCAAGCCCAAAATCTCGCCCGTGCCCTGGTCCGTAATTACCCAGCCGTTGTTGGCCCCTACTCCAGTACCAACAATCTCCACATTTATCGGATCAGGAATAGCATCATCTGCACATATAGAAGCCTCGGTGCCTCCGCCAACGATCTGGATAGCGGCCGCGTCAGGTGCGTTCCTCGTTATGCTCACAGGGTTAGACAGATCGAAACAGCCCATAAGGTCCGATACGTTGTTGCCCATGGCCAGGCCCGTCAGTCCGTCCTCGTAGCGGATGTACCATACGTCGCAAACACCTGCGAATACTCCCTCCAAATCGAACGGTGGACCTGGCGGCAAGCCCAAGATCTCGCCCGTGCCCTGGTCCGTTATCACCCAGCCGTTGTTGGCGCCTACTCCCATGCCAACAATCTCTACGTCGATAGGGTCGGCTGCACCGTCGTTGGCGCATATCGTGGCCTCGGTGCCCCCTCCAACGATCTGGATGGCGGCCGCGTCAGGTGCGTTCCTCGTTATGCTCACAGGGTTAGACAGATCGAAGCAGCCCATAAGGTCTGATACGTTGTTGCCCATGGCCAGACCGGTCAGTCCGTCCTCGTAGCGGATGTACCATACGTCGCATACACCTGCGAATACTCCCTCCAAATCGAACGGTGGCCCTGGCGGCAAGCCCAAGATCTCGCCCGTGCCCTGATCCGTTATCACCCAGCCGTTGTTGGCCCCTACACCCATGCCAACAATCTCCACGTCGATAGGGTCGGCTGCACCGTCGTTGGCGCATATCGTGGCCTCGGTGCCCCCGCCAACGATCTGGATGGCGGCCGCGTCAGCTTCACATGTTGACCATGCTGCAGCTGAACCACCGTTAACAGTGGTATAAGGACCGTTTCCAGATACAAAATTATTAACATCGTCCCAGCCCCCTGCTGTAACGGCTTGTCCAACTCTAGGCTGGTTAGCAGCTCCCCATTGGACATAAGATACTAATACACTAGGGTCAGAAGACATAAAAGTATTGGTACTAAAAAGACTTAATCCATCTTGTGCTTCTGTAACATTATAGGATAATGTCACCGATTCATCAGCAGATAGCATATAATCACCACTTATTGGAGTTACAGTACCTACCCTAACATAAGTCCCAGGTCCTAAACACAGCCAGTAATCTGTAATATTTACCATTGACGATCCCGTATTGGTAATCGTTAACACATCTGTTGCAGGATTTACACTCGTAAAAGTTGCTCCTTGAGCTGAACTAATGAGGCATCCTGTAAAAAATAATGATAAGGTTATAATTACCTTAATCATTGTCTTGAATTGTAATTTTTGCTTCATTTTTTTAATGCTTTTTTTGATTTCATAAAATTAGTTTCATGAATTTTCAAAAAATGTTAGCCAGCTAACACAATTAAAAAAACTATTTTAAGATATTGAAAAACAACAGAATGCGATTAACACACCATATGCAATCATGATGAATATCTTTCATTTAAACTAGTACTTGAAGTTAATTGAATTAACTAGTGTTTATTTTAAAGGATTTATTAATTTTACGTATTACTTATAACCCAAATTAATTTACAGAATAGCACATGGGATTTTTTGATTTCCTAACTGAAGAAATAGCCATAGATTTAGGAACTGCGAACACCTTAATTATACACAATGACAAAGTTGTTGTAGATAATCCTTCCATTGTAGCAAGAGACCGTATCAGTGGAAAAATCATTGCGGTTGGCAAGGAAGCCAATATGATGCAAGGCAAAACCCACGAAAATATTAAAACCATACGACCATTAAAGGATGGGGTTATTGCGGATTTTGATGCTTCAGAACAAATGATTAGCTTGTTCATAAAAAATATTCCTGCTTTAAAAAAGAAGTTTTTCAATCCTGCTTTGAGAATGGTTGTCTGTATTCCTTCAGGAATTACAGAAGTAGAAATGCGCGCTGTAAAAGAATCTTGTGAGCGTGTTAACGGAAAAGAAGTGTACTTAATCCACGAACCTATGGCAGCTGCTATTGGTATTGGTGTCGACATTATGCAACCAAAAGGAAATATGATTGTGGATATTGGAGGGGGAACTACCGAGATAGCCGTCATTGCATTAGGCGGAATTGTTTGTGATAAGTCTGTTAAAGTTGCTGGTGATGTATTTACAAATGATATTATCTACTACATGCGTACGCAACACAATCTTTATGTTGGTGATAGAACGGCAGAAAAAATTAAGATTCAAATTGGCGCCGCAACTGAAGATTTAGAACTACCACCAGAGGATATGAGTGTTCAGGGTCGAGATTTATTGACCGGAAAACCTAAACAGGTTCAGATTTCTTATCGTGAAATTGCGAAAGCTTTGGACAAATCCATACTTCGTATTGAAGATTCAGTGATGGAGACATTATCCCAAACTCCACCAGAGTTAGCTGCAGACATTTACAATACTGGTATTTATTTAGCAGGTGGCGGATCCATGTTAAGAGGTTTGGATAAGCGTCTATCCCAAAAAACGGACTTACCGGTTTACATCGCTGAAGACCCTTTAAGAGCAGTGGTTAGAGGTACTGGAATTGTTCTTAAAAACTTATCAAAATATAAGAGCGTATTGATAAAATAAAAAGTAAATAATGCAACAAATCATCAATTTTGTTATAAGAAACAAAACCTTTCTGTTGTTTTTATTTCTTTTTAGTATTGCTTTAGCTTTAACCATTCAATCACATTCCTACCACAGAAGTAAGTTTATAAATTCTGCTAATGGTATAACTGGTGGCGTTTATAGTTTTTCAAATTCAGTGGATAAGTATTTTGGCTTAGAAAAGGAGAATGAGCTATTATCAGAAGAAAATAAAAGACTTAGAGAAGCATTATTTAATTTAAATTCTTCAGTAAATAACTCCTTTATTGATACAAGTTATTCTGATCAGACTTACAGAGTTATTACTGCCGAAGTTTATAAAAACAGTTATTCCCTAACTAACAATTACCTTACTATAAATAAAGGCAAAAATGACAGTATTAAACAAGATTTTGGGGTGATTACATCAAAAGGTATTGTTGGTATAATTGACAATACATCTGGCAATTATGCCACGGTACTTTCCATACTGAATAAAAAAAGTAGAATCAATGCTAAGCTAAAGGCTTCTAATCATATAGGTTCGCTTATATGGAATGGGGATTCACCTGAAATTGTTCAACTTATAGATGTTTCCAAGTTTGCACCTGTAAAAGTTGGGGATACAATCGTCACAGGAGGGCAATCTGCGATTTTCCCAAAGGGCATAGGTATCGGAAGCATTGATAGCTTCGAAACAGACATTAGTGGCGATACGTACACCATACAAGTACGACTGTTCAATGACATGACTAATATTGGCACTATTTATATTATTGAACATCAAGACAGAGCGGAAATTATAGACCTTGAAAATAGCAATAATGAATAGTTTTCTCGGCATAAATGGCATTCGATTTGTTGCATTGTTGTTGGTACAAGTTATTATTTGCAGCAATATCAACTTCTTGGGTTATATTAATCCATATATCTATATCATCTTCATTTTTTTGTTTCCGATAAGAGATAATAGAATGGTTTTATTGCTATCTAGTTTTTTATTAGGAATGTTGATTGACATGTTTTTAGATTCTGGTGGTGTACATGCTGCAGCGTCGGTTTTATTGGCTTACGCAAGACCTGTACTTTTAAAGACATCTTTTGGTATGCTATACGAACACCAGAGTATAAAGTTCAACAATACAGAAATAGGCAGTCTTTTCACCTATATTTCTTTTGGCACATTAATACATCATCTTGTCTTGTTCTCTCTAGAGGTTTTTAACATCTCCAGCATACTTTTAATATTAAAAAAGACGTTATTCTCCAGTATTTTTACTATAATTCTTTGTATCCTGATTATAATTTTATTTAGTCGAAACAAAAAATGAGAAAACTTTTACTCTTAACTACTGTTATCCTTGTTGGTTTGGTATTTATAGCACGTTTGTTTTATCTACAGATCTACGGTGGTTATGAATATGATGTTTTTGAAGATAGTGCCATAAAAAAAGAATATACCTATCCAAAACGTGGTTATGTCTATGATAGAAATGGTAAGCTTTTAGTAGCAAATCAGCCATCCTACGATGTTATGGTAATTCCCAGAGAGGTAGAGCCATTAAGTGATGAAGCGTTAGATGAATTCTGTAGATTGCTAAAAATTTCCAAAGAAGATTACAATAAAAAGTTTGAGCGCGCTAAAAATTACTCCCCAAGATTACCTTCTCCATTTGTTTCGCAACTTTCCAAAACGGATTATGCAGTACTTCAGGAAAAAATGTGGAAATATGTTGGGTTTTATATTCAAAAACGTTCGTTACGTTCTTATCAAACTACAATTGGAGCAAATGTTTTGGGTGATATTGGTGAAGTAAATCGCACCATCATAGAAAAACAGCCTTATTACAAATTAGGTGATTTGATTGGGAAACAAGGGGTTGAAAAAACCTATGAAAAAACACTTAGAGGAGTAAAAGGCATAAGATTCATTCAAAAAGATAGATTCAACAAAGACTTAAGCCCTTTTAAGGAAGGGAAATTAGACACCTTACCTGTACCTGGGAAAGACATTACTATAACAATTGACGCCAGGCTTCAAGCCTATGGCGAGTTATTAATGACTAATAAACGTGGTGGTATTGTCGCTATTGAACCTAGTTCTGGAGAAATTTTAGCTATGGTTTCTGGTCCATCATATAATCCCAATTTATTAGTAGGTAGAGATCGCTCAAAAAACTTCAATAAACTCTACAAGGACAGTATTGCAAAACCTTTATTTGATAGAGGTTTACAGGCCATGTATCCACCAGGGTCGCCGTTTAAAACACTCAATGCTTTAATAGCTTTACAAGAAGGTGTTGTTACAACCGAAGAACGTTTTAGTTGTGCTATGGGCTATCGTTATGGTAATAGAAAAATGGGATGTCATGCCCACAGAAGCCCTGCAAATATGAATATTGGCATATATGAATCCTGCAATGCTTACTTTGCTAATGTATACAGACGAATTATGGACAAATATGATTCGCCTGCCGAAGGTATGGACAATTGGAGCAAGCATATAAAAAGTTTTGGTTTGGGGAATTACCTCAACAATGACCTTTCCGTAGGGCAACCGGGAAAAGTACCGACAGCGGCGACTTACGATAGAGGCTATGGCAAAAATAGATGGTATACAACTTTTACCATATCTAATGCCATTGGACAAGGCGAAGTTTTAGCAACGCCTATTCAGTTAGCGAATATGGCTGCAGCTATTGGTAATCGCGGCTATTTTTACACACCACATATTATTAAAGAAATTGAAGGCGAAAAAATCCCTTCAAAATTTACTACACCAAAACATACAACTATTGATAAGCAACATTTTGAGCCCGTGGTACAAGGTATGTTTGATGTTTACAATAAAGGTACTGCAAATATGCTTCGGGTAAAAGATATTGAAATTTGCGGCAAAACCGGAACTGCCGAAAACTTTGCTATAATAGACAGCCTAAAAACTCAGTTAACCGACCACTCTATTTTTGTTGCATTTGCCCCAAAGGATAACCCTAAAATAGCTATAGCTGTGTTTGTGGAGAATGGCTACTTTGGAAGTCGATTTGCAGGAAGAATGGCCAGCCTGATGATTGAGTACTATATGAAAGGTGAAATAACGAGAAAGGACATGGAGAATTTTGTGCTTCGCTATTCTCTTGAACATGAATATCAAAAACCATTCTCAAATGAACCTTTTGGTATCAATCGGCAAACAACCCTTGAAGCTATTGATGAAAAAGCATTCCAGAATCTTTTAAAACAGAAAGCCGAAATACCGAGGTGATAAACTTATGCTCAGAGAAAATCAAAGACGATTTAAATTTGATTGGCTTACAATAATTCTATTTTTATTGTTGGTGGGTTTTGGGTATATCAATATCCTGTCTGCATCCCATGTGGGAGACATTACCAGCTATTTTGACACTTCCCAACTCTATGGAAAACAACTTATTTTTATAGGCCTCACTTTTGTTTTAATTATTCTCATACTATCGTTTGAAGCTAAATTCTACGAAAGGTTTGCTAGTCTTATCTACGTAGTCGCTATTCTATCTTTATTAGGTTTATTTGTTTTTGGGAAAGATGTCAATGGTGCACGTTCGTGGTATGGCATTGGCAGTATGACGATTCAGCCTAGTGAGTTTGCTAAATTTGCAACGGCTTTAGCAGTCGCTAAATATATCAGCGACTTGCAAACCAATATGCAAACCCTAAAAGACCAAATACGCGTTGCAGCTATAATATTTATTCCTGCATTACTTATTTTACTTCAAAATGATGCTGGTAGCACCATGGTATATCTTGCTTTTTTCTTTGTGTTCTACAGAGAGGGTTTACAACAGATTTATCTTGTTGTCGCTTTATCACTAATCATTTTGGCTGTTCTCACCTTAAAGTATGGAATTGTTATATCAGGTATTATTACTGCGCTAGTTTTAGTAACTCGTTATTTTCTTAGAAAGAAAAAAAGGGCTTCTGTACTTCAATATGTATTGGTTTTATTGGTGGCTATTGGCTTTTCTTATGGTGTGAAATTATTTTACCAACATGGTTTAAAAGTTCACCAACAAAACAGAATTACAATATTTCTAAGGTTAGAAAAAGACCCTATTAAACTAGAACAAATGCGAAAAAGAGAGGCTTATAACCTTATTCAATCCGAACAGGCTATTAGCTCTGGTGGTTTAATAGGCAAAGGCTTCTTACAAGGTACAAGAACAACAGGTAAGTTTGTGCCAGAACAAGAAACCGATTATATCTTTAGCACTGTTGGCGAAGAATGGGGATTTGTTGGTAGCAGTTTCGTTGTTATTTTATTTGTACTCCTTATAACTAGGGTGCTCTATCTTGCCGAAGCCCAGAAATCGCAGTTTAGTCGTGTCTATGGTTATGGAGTGGCTTCTATACTATTTGTTCATTTTACCGTTAATATTGGTATGGTCATGGGACTAATCCCTACTGTAGGGATACCACTTCCCTTTTTTAGTTATGGTGGCTCAGGACTTTGGGGTTTTACTATTTTACTTTTCATTTTTATAAAATTAGATAGCAATAAAATAAATGAATGGTAAAAAAAGACCACCTTGGTCAAGGCAGTCTTATTCAACTTTGCAGTTGGGCTATTAATCAATATTGACTATATTATTAGTCTTAAATGTAATTGACATTACATAAAAAAAGACACCAAGCACAGGTAAAAACAACAATAATACTAACCAGACTATTTTACTCTTAAGATTCCTCTGTGACCTAAGCACAACAATACACAGAAGTAGAATAATTAGTATGTAACAACCTATGAAAAAATTTACCAATCTTGAATCTACCAATGTCATGGTGTCTTTAAACTTTTAACTTACATTCCAAGATTTATATCACTAACTCTCTAGGGTTCTTGGAATGTAAGTTTTGAAAACTCTTTACTGTCCTTGTCCTAACGAGTAACCCCTTACTCCATCGAACATATATAAGTTTTCTATTTTAACAGCATCTATGCCATGCTCCATAGCTGCTTGTAATACTTTATAATTTTTCTTTTTAACAGTTCTTTCCCTTGTTTATATCTATATCTCTAATGGACTATGATATATTTTTATCGACAAAACTCTATTAAAATTAAATTTTAATTAAGTAGTACAAATATGACACTGATTTTTTATATATTTTTATATATGTTTTTTATGATATATATAAATAATATTTATAGAAAACGTTTTCGCAGTAAGCCAGTATTGAAGATTTGTTAATCTTAAACAATTTCCATTAAAAAAATTTTAAAGAAATT
>NZ_JANQOM010000090.1 GCF_028289625.1 Winogradskyella sp.
TGTATGAGTTTAGACTTGATCTGACAATCGCATCAAATTAGACTAGAATCTGATTTGATAATAAATCTAACTAATAAGAGGATTGTCAGATATGACTACTTTAGCAGAAAAAATAATAAAACCAAAACTATGTTTACTTGATTTAGCGCAAGAGTTAAGTAACGTTTCAAGGGCCTGTAAAGTGCTAGGCTATTCTAGAGACACTTTTTACCGTTATAAATCATTGTATGAAAATGGTGGAGAAGAAGCATTAAAAGAATTGAGTCGGGAAAAACCGAATCTAAAAAACAGAGTTCCGGATTATATAGAAGAAGCCGTGGTTGAGCTTGCAATAGAAAATCCAGCGCTGGGTCAACATCGAGCATCTAATGAATTAAAACAAAAAGGAATAATAATATCAGGAAGCGGTGTTCGCTCAGTTTGGTTACGCCACGATTTGGAAACGTTTAAAAAAAGACTAAAAGCATTGGAAGCAAAATCAGCCCAAGAAGGTATGGTATTAACAGAGTCGCAAGTTCAAGCCTTAGAAAAATCTAAAAAAGAAAAAGAAGCCCATGGGGAAATTGAAACTGAGCACCCAGGCTATCTAGGTTCTCAAGATACTTACTTCGTAGGAACGATGAAGGGAGTTGGACGAATTTATCAGCAAACGTTTGTAGATACTTATACTAGAGTAGCTTTTGCAAAGCTCTATACAGAAAAAACCGCAATGACAGCAGCTCATATGTTAAATGCTGTCGTTATACCGTGGTATGAATCGCAAGATGTAGGTTTATTGCGTGTATTAACGGATAGAGGAACCGAATATTGTGGTTTGCCAGAGAATCATGCCTATCAATTATATCTAGGAATAGAAAATATTGACCACTCTAGAACAAAGGCTCGTTCTCCACAAACCAATGGAATTTGTGAAAGATTTCATCGTACAATGAAACAGGAATTTTACGATATTGCTTTTCGAAAAAAAATTTATACTTCATTAGAGGAGCTTCAAGAAGATGTTGAAGATTGGTTGAGAAATTATAATGAACTACGTCCACATTCTGGAAAATATTGTTATGGAAAAACGCCAATGCAAACATTTATAGGTTCAAAACATTTAGCAATCGAAAAAGATCTTGCAAGAAAAGCCGAGGTTAAAGATAATAAATTTGAGCTAGGCGAAGAGTTAAAGGTTTCGACAGAAACCTTTAACGATTTCGCCAGCATCGCGCGCTCGACAGAAAGTGATTATAAAAATCAAAATCAACAGCGCGCGAATTGCAATGAGCTTGAAAAAAGTTCGGAGATGGCGGACGAAAAACTTGTCCAATAAATCCAAACTGTCAGATCGAGTTGTGACTTTTACAAATAAATCTAACTAAGTTGTGACTTTTACAAGTTATTCTATTCAATATTCAACCGTTCTATTTTGTCAGGGTCGCTAACAGGTTTTAATTGTTTTCCTATGCGACCAGGCTGGCCACCTGCTTTTCTAGTTGATTGACCTCGCTTCGATTTTTTCTTTCTAGTTTGATCAGAGGATGGTGGCCTAACTAATTTAAAGCCTAATTTGAATTTACAGAAAGAATGTTACACTACCTTTATAAGTTTTAACCTAAATTAGCTACTTGCTAAATTCTATTATTTTCCTGAAGTAAGATTCTAAATATAAAACTCATCACTTTCCTGCTTATCATAAAAAAGCTTTCTTACTTCAGAAAAAAGTTCTTTTGTCTCAGCAATTAAAAAGTCTTTGAATTTTTCTTTTTGAAGGGTACGTTCTAATACATTTTCTGGAGCAAAACGTGAAATCTCATCATAAAAAGATTTTCCTCTAATAATCTCATCCACTTGATAATGCGCTTTTTCTAGTTTATCCACGTAATTTGTAATACCGTAATCTTTAATTTTGGCAAGAATTAATTTTGCATTAATCATTGCACCTTGCTGCTTTAACCATCGCAAATCCCAAATATCCCGATGCCTTGTATATCGAGTTGTAGCAACAAAAGCAATTAATTTATCTGCCATTATTTCATCTATATTTTCTGTCATAATTAAAGTATCAGCATATCCATCAGGTAAAAAATCATAATTGATTTTTAATGCCTTAGGCTCTCTTGTATAAGCTGGCACACTACAAATCTGTATTTTGACCTTTTGCATAGGCAAATCTCTTCGCGCAGGAGCAGTCGTAAGATTTAGTTGCCATTGCTTAACTTTTTTATCATCAGATTCAGAAGGTGTTTTAACCGTAATTGGCAAACCATATCTATCGCCAATATAATTCTCTATGCAGTCTTTCATACCCATTAGATCTGATGTTGTGAAACTTGTGCCACCTACAAAGTCTAAGTCTTCGCTAAATCTTGCTGCACCATAACATAAGCGTAACGAAGTTCCTCCTCGAAAAGTTAGTTTATCCAGTAAATTAGCTTTATCGAGAATAAACAGTAAATCATAATGTAATAATTCTTTTTCAACCACGGGCCGCATATGCGCATAGTTTTTTTCACTTACAGCTTGTTCTACTAGTAAGTTGAAATCTTTGGGGGTATTTTTGATCATATAAAATTTTCCAAGTTAATAATTTAGTAGGCTTCTCCAACAATTTATCATCAATTAATTCTTCCTCAATAACCAAATCAATATTACGTCCAACTCGCTTTAAGTCGCGATGAGCTGCTGCCTTATGTGCTACTTTTAAAGGCCTGTGGTTAACTTTAGATGTATTAGTC
>NZ_JANQOM010000008.1 GCF_028289625.1 Winogradskyella sp.
CCATCCAGTCCATTGTAGCGGCACCATCATGCACTTCACCGATTTTGTGAGACACACCTGTGTAATAAAGGATACGCTCTGTTGTAGTTGTTTTACCAGCATCAATATGTGCTGCAATACCTATATTTCTAGTATATTTTAAATCTCTTCCCATTTTCTTAATTAAAATCTAAAGTGTGAGAATGCTTTATTTGCTTCTGCCATTTTGTGAGTGTCCACTCTTTTCTTAACGGCCGCACCTTCCTCTTTAGCTGCAGCTAAAATCTCTGCTGCTAAACGTTGTGCCATAGATTTTTCGTTTCTTTTGCGCGCATAACCAATCAACCATTTCATAGCTGTTGATACTTTGCGGTCTGGACGAATTTGCATTGGAATCTGGAAGGTTGCACCACCAACACGACGGCTACGTACTTCTACGTGAGGCATCACATTAGATAAAGCGTCTTTCCAAACTTCTAAAGCTGTTTTTTCGTCATTATTTTTTTTCTCTTCAACAATATCAATTGCATCATAGAATACCTTAAAAGCTACAGACTTCTTACCATCCCACATCATGTTGTTCACAAAACGTGTTACCAACTGATCGTTAAATCTTGGGTCTGGTAAAAGTGGTCTCTTTTTTGCTGCTCTTTTTCTCATGTCTTCTTCTTAAAGTTTTAAATTACTTTTTAGGGCGTTTTGCACCATACTTAGATCGACGTTGTGTGCGACCAGCAACACCTGCTGTATCTAATGCACCACGAACAATGTGATATCTAACACCTGGCAAATCTTTTACCCTTCCACCTCTAACCAATACTATCGAGTGCTCTTGTAAGTTGTGACCTTCTCCACCGATGTATGCATTAACCTCGTTTCCGTTTGTTAAACGAACCCTTGCTACCTTACGCATTGCTGAGTTAGGTTTCTTAGGTGTTGTTGTATAAACACGAGTACATACACCACGTCTTTGCGGACACGAATCCAAAGCAGCCGATTTACTCTTCTTGGTTATTTTGGCTCTTCCTTTTCGTACTAATTGTGAAATTGTTGGCATATATTACTATATAAATATTTGTTTAACCCTCACTTTTGAGGGCTGCAAAGGTAGAAATATAAATTTATAATTCAAATAGATGAGAATTTATTTTTTGAAGAAATAATAGGATTCATTTTTTACATATATATAATGGTCTATTTTTACGTTATAAATTAGATTTGAGACTAATAAAAATAAGAATCAGGACAGCCTGAAAATGCCGAAAAAAAAATACTCATTTTTTATATTCTTTTTATTGATTTTTGTCAATGAGACGTTCAGTCAATCGCTTTCTTTGGAGGTTAAGCCTGAAAGTGAGCGGAAAACAGCAATTGTTGATTCTATTGGCTACAAAAAGAAGTTTAGTAATTATTTAAGTATCACATCAGAACTGGATACGCTAAGATACAAACTAACGCGATTAGGGTATATAGACACCACTTTAGATTCTGTAACTAAAGAAAATGACACCTTATTTAGAGCTAAAATGTTTTTAGGTGAAAAAATAAATCGAATAAGAATTCATTACGATTCAATCTTTAATACAGAACTATTAAATTTTATAGACCATACTTCTGGTGATCATTTTTTTGAATTGGATATTGCCCAACTAGAGTCTTCACTTAATGAACTCAATTCAAAAGTCGCAGAGCAAGGAGATCCTTTTTCAACGCTACAGTTAGTGAATATTTCTAAAATGACTTACGACTTGATATCTGCGGATTTAAAAATTGTCTCTAATCAGAAAAGACGGATTGATAAAATCATCGTAAAGGGCTATGAAAAGTTTCCACAATCTTACATAAAAAGATTTATGAAATTAAGAACTGGCAAAACCTTAAACCTAAACGACATTAAGGACAAAGTAGAGCTATTGGATGATTTGCGTTTTGCCAATAAAATAAGAGATCCTGAAGTACTTTTTACAAAAGATTCTACAACTTTATATCTATACTTAGAAAAAACTCGGGTTAATAACTTTGATGGTTTTTTAGGTTTCGGCACCAATGAAAATACCAATAGAATTGAATTTGATGGTTATCTGGATTTAAGATTGATAAATAATTTAAACTTTGGTGAAACCTTAAATCTTTTCTACAAAAGCGACGAGATTGATCAGCAAACCTTTAGGGTAGATACCGACTTACCATATTTGTTTGGCTCGCCCATTGGCTTACAAATTGGATTAAATATTTTTAGAAAGGATACGACGTTCTCAAATGCAAGTCAATATGCAAAAATTAATTACCAAATTAATGCACAGCACAGAATTGCTGCAGGAATAACTTCTACGAACTCAACAAATCTTTTAGACAATGACACCTCTATTCTAAATGATTACACGTCTAATTATTACACTGTAGGTTATAATTACACCAAATCACAATTTTACGACCCACTGTTCCCCATAAACTTTTGGTTTGACCTATCGGCCGGCTTTGGAAATCGAGAAAATGATTTGGGAAGTCAAAGTCAAACTGTTTTTAATTTAAACACTTACAAGATTTTTAATTTAAATCCCAAGAATAGCATTTATGCCAGACTTAATGGAGCCATCCTCACATCGGACGATTATCTGGATAATGAACTGTTTAGGTTTGGAGGTATCAATTCTATTCGTGGCTTTGAAGAAAACAGCTTAGTAGCAAATCTATTCGGTGTTATTAATACTGAGTACCGTTATCGCCTAAGTAATAGCATATACGTACATTCTGTCTTGGATGCAGCATATTTTGAAAACCAAATTACAGATGCGAAGGAAAAATTATTTGGTTTTGGGTTTGGATTAGGTTTGCTAACTAACGCAGGGCTTTTCAGATTAAATTACTCTAGTGGAAAATCTGAAAATCGACAATTTAGATTATCGGACTCAAAAGTCCATGTAAGTTTAACGGCCACTTTTTAGTTAGGTTTCTATACCTTTGCAACTAATGAAAAAAGACACTACAATTTTTGGAATAAGGGCAATAATCGAAGCTATAAAATCGGGTGAAACGATTGATAAGGTTTTTGTTCAAAAAGGATCAAGAAGCGAACTCTTTCAAGAGCTCGAACACCTACTTAGATCCGAAGGCATTAACGCTTCTTATGTCCCTATTGAAAAGCTAAACCGATTGACCAAAGGCAATCATCAAGGTGCAGTTGCCCAAATTTCACCGATTGCTTTTCATACTATAGACGACCTTGTAATGAACGCCTTTGAATCTGGAAAAACCCCCTTATTTTTATTATTAGACCAATTGAATGATGTCAGAAATTTTGGTGCCATAGTCCGCACTGCAGAATGTACAGGTGTTTCTGGTATTATCATACAGAAAAAAGGAGGGGCTCCCATAAACGGCGACACTATAAAAACCAGTGCTGGTGCCATTTTTAAAATACCCATATGCAAAGTTGACCACATTAAGGATGCTGTTTTCCATATGCAATCCTCAGGCATTAAAGTTATCGCTGCTACCGAAAAAGCCGATGATTTCATCTACAATATATCTTTTAAAGAACCATGCGCTATTATAATGGGTTCTGAAGGTAAAGGAATAAATCCTTCAGTTTTAAAAGTCGTGGACCAACAAGCCAAGCTTCCTATTTTAGGTGAAATAGCATCTTTAAATGTTTCTGTGGCTTGTGGAGCATTTTTATATGAAGCCGTGAGACAGCGTAATTAATGATTAGTGAGATTAAAACAGGTTTAAATTTTTACCCTAAGCAAAACTTAATCTTTATTTTTCTTAAAAATGTAATTGATCTGTGTTGTTTGCTTGGATTCTGATTCAGGCTCAATGTCATCTTCTGGTAGAACCTCTATAAAATTTCCGTTTTCATCAAAATGCTTCATAAAAGGATCGTCCTCTTCATTATAATCGGGTTGTTCCCATTTGTATCGTTCTGGTTTTGCAATTTGCTTTCTAAATATAAAAGCAAAAATGAGGCCTGAGATTAGTCCACCTAAATGACCTTCCCAAGAAATTCCATCCTTAATTGGAAATACGTACCAAATCATACTTCCATACAAAAATATAACCATTAACGACAAAGCAATTAGTCGGTAATGTTTTGCGAAAACCCCTTTAAAAAATATAAAACTCACCAAAACATAAATTAATCCACTGGCACCGATATGGTTACCTGGCCTACCGATAAGCCATGTCAACAAACCCGATAATAAAACCCCATAGAGAATAACCTTCCAAGCAATTCTATTATAGAAATAAAAAAGCGATAATGACAATACTAAAAGCGGAATGGAATTGTTATACAGGTGGTCAATGTCCGAATGTAAAAAAGGACTGGTGAAAATTCCTAAAAGCCCTTCTATTTTTTGTGGTTTAATACCAAACGATTTAATACCATAATCAATATTTATCTGGTACCAAAACACCAGCCATATTAAAAAGACCATGAGTAATGGGTAAATAATTATTGAATTTGAATATTTAAATTGCTCTGCGGACATCGTAAATTTTCAATGATTACTTCAAATTTATAACCAAAATATGATACCATGAAAAATTGTCATAGACACGCACTTTATATTCGCATTTTGTAATTTTGAATTATGAACACTCCTTTAGCCGAACGACTGCGCCCAAAAACGCTCAAAGACTACCTAAGCCAACAACATTTGGTTGGGAAAGATGGTATGTTGTACGCACAAATAAAAAGCGGAGTTATTCCTTCCCTCATTTTTTGGGGTCCTCCAGGTATCGGAAAAACAACGCTGGCCAATATCATTGCCAACGAATCTGAACGACCATTTTACAAATTGAGTGCTATAAATTCTGGTGTAAAGGATATTAGGGATGTTATAGACAAGGCCAAAAAAAGTGGAGGCCTTTTTACCGCTAAAAATCCTATTCTTTTTATTGACGAAATTCATCGTTTTAGTAAATCGCAACAGGACTCGCTTTTGGAAGCAGTTGAAAAAGGCTGGATGACTTTGATTGGGGCCACAACCGAGAACCCTAGTTTTGAAGTCATTTCCGCTTTACTTTCAAGATGTCAAGTTTACACTTTAAATCCTTTTAATAAAGCCGATTTAGAAGCATTACTGAAACGTGCGATGGAAGAGGACGAGTTAATTTCTAAACTGAACATTAAGTTAAAGGAAACCGAAGCTCTTTTAAGGCTTTCTGGCGGAGATGCTAGAAAACTACTCAATATTTTTGAGTTGTTGGTAACGTCTTTTGAAAATGAACCTATCGTTATTACTAATGCACTTGTCACGAAACAAGTTCAGCATAAGGCAGCACGTTACGACAAAACAGGCGAACAACATTATGATATCATTTCGGCTTTTATAAAATCCATACGTGGTAGTGATCCCAATGCCGCTGTGTATTACTTAGCACGAATGATAGAGGGTGGTGAAGACGTAAAATTTATTGCTCGGCGCCTTTTAATCTTAGCTAGTGAGGATATTGGCAATGCCAATCCTACGGCCTTGGTTATAGCTAACAATACCTTTCAAGCGGTCTCTGTTATTGGCAATCCTGAATCTCGAATTATTTTAAGCCAATGTGCTACTTATTTAGCAAGTTCACCTAAAAGTAATGCTGCTTACGAAGCTATTAATAAAGCGCAACAACTAGTTAGGGAAACAGGAGATCTATCTGTACCATTGTCTATCAGGAATGCTCCCACAAAACTTATGAAAGAATTAGGTTACGGAGATGACTATAAATATGCCCACAGCTATGAAAATAATTTTGCAGAGCATGAATTTTTACCTGAAGAAATTAAAAACACTAAACTTTACGACCCTGGAAACAATGCTAGAGAACAAGCGCAACGCAATTATTTAAAAGCGCTCTGGAAAGAAAAGTACGGTTATTAAAATTTAATGTTCAAAGGTTTTTCCTTAAGTTGACCCTCTTTATTTTCTGAATAAACCCACTTCCCTTCTCTTTTAATAACCATGGCATTTTGATCCTTTACCAAAAAGATATCTGGCGAAGCTGTTTCTAAGAGTACCATAACTATTTTTGGTTCGGAATCTAGTAATTGAAATCCGCCTGAAATTTTTTCAGCATAATAGACAATATCTGTCTTTGTATTTGATGTAACTGACTCCTTTTTCACTTCCTTTTCTTCAACAGTATTAACTTCTTTTGTATCAGGAGTTGAAACTTCTTTTTCTTCTATTTTTTCAGCCACTACATCTTTTTCAGTTGTAATTTCTTTTGTCTCCTTTTTGACTTCTACAACTTGCTTAACTTCTTCCATTACCTCAGGTTCCGTAGTCAAAGTATTTTGCAGTTTTGAAAAATTCAATGTC
This sequence comes from Winogradskyella sp., assembly GCF_028289625.1. Taxonomy (GTDB): domain Bacteria; phylum Bacteroidota; class Bacteroidia; order Flavobacteriales; family Flavobacteriaceae; genus Winogradskyella. The sequence continues at coordinate 6,294 of NZ_JANQOM010000008.1, forward strand.
ACAAAGGCTCTCTTCAAGGCTTCCTTATAGGCAATATCTAAATCTTTTTTATTGGTCGCCCCCTCTTCTGATTCTAAAATTGTTTTTCCAAAACAATCTTTAAACGAGATCTTCAACTTTGTTTTTAGAAATGTACCCTTCACTTTATGAACATCAGCGTACATCGCCAAGCATCTATTATTAAAAAGATCTTCTGGGAGTTCTTCTCCTTCATCAAAATACACATCAAATCCTTCCTGTTTAAGTAAAAATCTGGTTTGGGTATTTAATCTATATGAGTCCTTGCCCTTTAAAAAATCATATTGCAATGGCACAATAATGTATTTGTAGTCTTTAGTCTTAGATTGCGACTTTACGCTCAAAACTGTACATATTACAAAAAGTATGATGACAAAATTCCTCATTATAGTAGTGTTTTTATCTCTATTAATTGATCGATAGCTTTATAGGGTATCGATAAACTCTGTTTTCTAACATTAAAAAATATAGTATTCATGCCAACGCGATCTGCTCCTTCTATATCTGCTTCAAGGCTATCTCCAATCATTATACTTTCTTCAGCATTAGCATTGGCAATATCTAAAGCAAAATTAAAAATTTTTGGATTGGGTTTCTTTACGCCAACCATTTCAGAATTTGTAATGGTCTTGAAATAGTGTCGTATATTGGAATTCTTTAATTTTCGCTCTTGGGCTTCCTCAAAACCATTGGTGATAATATGTAATTCATATTTATCTCTTAAATAATCCAAAACTTCGGAAGCACCTTCAAATAAATGGTTAAACGTCGTTAAATACTCAATATATAAAATTGATAACTGGTTAATTGTTGTATCGTCAACGTCTACTTTTATGGCATTAAAAGCATCTTTCAGTCTTCCATAGCGTAAATCTGACTTAGAAATTCGTTCTTCTCTGTAGAGTTTCCAATAGTTAAGGTTGATCGGCTCATAGACTTCTAAAAATTCATTTAAGCGCACATCAATATGGTTTAACTCAAAAATCTTTTTAAACGTTAATCCAGAGTTTTTGTCAAAATCCCAAAGTGTATGGTCTAAGTCAAAAAACACATGTTTTACCCTATCCTTCATTCAACAGTTTCTATAATTAAATTAAAAAGTGCTTTATACCCTTTCCAACGTTCTATATTACTAAATGTATAATTATGGAATACGGGAACAAAGGTACCATTTACAGCCTTTACCTCATCCATAAGTTTCTGTAAATGTTCGGATTTGTCCAGTTGTGAATCGTACTTTAACAAAGCATAATCCAAACAATGGTAAGGGTGTATTCTTAACGGTGTCTGTACTTCATAATCCAAATCGTACCATTGAAAAGGTGTACATGTGCCAGCCCTAAAACCCAAGGTATCTACATAGCCCATTGAAAAATCCTCGTTGATTTCTAACTCAATTAGATTTCTATAGGACTTCGGAAGGTTTAACTTGGAAAACGAATGCCTTACGGCTTTTAACTCCGAGTTAATAATACTTTCCATCTTAAGCTTTTCTTTCTTTAAAACCGAAATATTTTCCAAAGCAAAATAAGAAGCTTTCAGACCAACATCACTATAGTCGGCAACAGATTTAATAAGCGATACAAATTCTTTTTTGTTGATGCTTATGTTCTTATCATAGGTTGAATAATCTCCTATTAAAAACAAGACCATAAATTTAAAATCACACTGTTTCTGTTTTGTAATAATCCATTTAAAAGTGTCATATGGATCTCGTTTAAATCCCATAAGAACAGAGTAACGCTGATATAATTGCCTTAACTTAAACCTACCTATATCACTAAGGGTTCCTCCTATAGTACGGAGCAATCCTTTTTTTCTAAAGTAATAAGCCATGGGTACATCAATGATAGGCTGTAGCTTAAAGCTTCTCTCGGAGAATATAAAATCGGGAAAACGCTTTTTAAGAACATCCTGCAATTTAAATGCCCATATGTCTACTATGGGTTGATTCAAAAACCGATGCTTATAAGCTAAGCTCTCTTGTGCCATAAATCGTCCATAGTCATCCTTTACATGAGGGAGATATTCTTCATATCGGCTTAATAAATAGAATGATGCTGCAAAAATATCGAATGGCAAATCGCTGCGCTCTCCTGTTGGAAAAAACCCTTTGGTCTCATCCCACTGTTGCACGGTAATATCGATATCAGACAAACCCTGTTCAAACAACAAATTATTGCTGCGCACAAAGAACTCACTACTTAGCGGCTTTTTTGTGTAAGACATTTTTAAGCTGTTGTGTGCAATAAAATCTTCAACCTTAGATGTAAACCCCACTTCTATATTGAGAATGCGTTTGCATATATGTTTAAAGGTATATTTTAAACGTGGTGTAATCTTATGGGTGTAGACTAATAACATTACAACAATTCTTCATCAGCGAAACTAAAATACGCTTTCTCGGTTATAATAAGGTGATCTAAAACCTTGATATCCAAACTTTGTGCCGCTGATTTCAGTTTTTGAGTAATATCTTTATCGGCCTGACTTGGCTTTAAAGTCCCAGAAGGATGATTATGGCATAAAATCAAGGATGTAGCACCAACCTCTAGGGCATTCTTTAAGACTAGTCGCACATCGACTAAAGTCCCAGTAATTCCACCTTTACTTAATTGATTTTTATGAAGGATTTTATTAGAATTATTAAGATATAATATCCAAAATTCCTCATGAGGCAATTCGCCTAAAATTGGTTGCATAATTTCATATACTGTACGGCTCGATGTTATCTTCTTGAGTATTGAAGCGTCCTCTAATCGTCGACGTCTTCCAAGTTCTAAAGCTGCTGCAATTGTTATGGCTTTAGCTTCACCTATCCCCTTAAATTCCATCAATTGCTTGATAGATAGTTTTCCCAAAGCATTAAGATTATGGTCTACACTTGCTAAAATACGTTTACATAAATCCACAGCACTTTCTTCTCTGCTTCCTGAACCAATTAATATGGCAACGAGCTCAGCATCACTTAATACAATTTTCCCTTTATCTCTTAGTTTTTCTCTAGGTTGATCATCTTGTGACCATTTTTTTATGGAGAGTGAAATCGATTTTTCTGACATGCCTTAAAGATAAAAAATTGTAATTTTATGCATCTAATTAAATCAATATTTATGCAATCTATTTTTGATGAGAATGCTTATAATGAAATCAAAGCCCGAATGGATAAACTCAATGAAAATTCAGAAGCCGATTGGGGAAAAATGAATGTTGGACAAATGGTTTGGCATTGTCAAGGCCCACTTAATATTCTTTTAGGAAAAACCGATTATGGAATGAAGCCAAGTTGGTTAGCAAAATTATTTTTTAAAAAATCATTGTATAATGATAAGCCCTGGAAAAAAGGGCTTCCAACTGCTAAATTCTTAAAAACAAAAGATGAGAAAGATTTTAATGCTGAAAAAAATAATCTTGAAACTTTAATTGATGAAGCTTATGCACAAAGAGAAAAAGCTGAATGGGAACCTCATCCCGCTTTTGGTTATTTTACAGCTCAACAGTGGGGACAAATGCAATATAAGCACTTAGATCATCACTTAAGACAATTTGGTGTATAATGAATTATCCCCCAAAACATCATCAAAATGATAATATCAATCGCATGATTGATGTTATTAAAACCTATCCTTTAGCTACGGTAATTTCGGTAAAAAACAATGAACCTCTCATTACGCATTTACCTTTGGTTTATGATGAAGGAAAACTGATCGGACACATTGATATTTATAATCCTCAGGCGCAATTACTCAAAGATGATAACAATGTTACTATCATCTTTGGTGGTCCACAATGCTATATTTCACCGACTGTGTATTCAACAACTCAACTACCGACTTGGAACTACATAAAAGTCCACATAAAAGGTATAGTAAAAGCTATTGAGAGCAAGAAAGCTTTAAAGCAGTCCCTAATAACCATGACCGAATTTTTAGAAGCACCTGACCATGAATATGTGCTAGAGCCAGACAATCCACGTTTGAATACCAATCTCAATTACATTGAAATGTTTGAAATAGACATTGCCCATTGGGAAGGCAAATTTAAACTCTCACAAGACAAAAAAACGAGTGACATGAAAGCCGCTAGAGAGGAATTGATACGGGCTAATCAAGAAAGTATCCGCTTATTTTTGGATAAAGTATTCTGAAAATCAATACCTTTAAGAGACCATCCTAAAACAGCTAAAAATGAAAGACATTAAAAAAGAAGACATCAAACAAGAAGTTTTTGATCTTTACGATGACTATGCACACAATAAACTCAACCGCCGTCAATTTGTTGAAAAGCTATCTATTTATGCTGTTGGTGGCTTAACAGTGCCATCATTACTAAGCTTCATGTCCCCAAATTATATTGATACGCTCTTGGTGAAACCAGATGACCCCACCCTTGATTCTAATTTTATCGACTACGAATCACCAAAAGGTGGCGAAACCATTAAAGGTTTATTATCCAAACCCAAAGTACATGAAGGAAAACTACCTGGAGTCGTGGTTGTCCATGAAAACCGTGGACTTAATCCATACATTGAAGATGTTGGAAGGCGTGTTGCTAAGGCCGACTTTATCTCATTAGCTCCAGATGCCTTATCACCTTTAGGCGGCTATCCAGGGAATGATGATGATGGTAGAACCATGCAAAAGAAACGCGATAGAAACAAAATGCTAGAAGACTTCATTGCGGCTTACAACCATTTAAAAAACCATAAGGATTGTAATGGTAAAGTAGGTGTCGTTGGTTTCTGTTTTGGTGGTTGGATTTCTAATATGATGGCTGTACGATTACCCAATCTTGGTGCCGCAGTGCCCTATTATGGCAGACAGCCTGAAGCTGAGGATGCTAAAAAGATTAAAGCACCGCTTTTACTCCAATATGGTGAGTTAGATACAAGAGTAAATGCAGGCTGGCCAGCATTCGAAAAAGTACTCAAGGAAAATAATATCGAATATGAGGCGTATATCTATCCTGGAGTTAATCACGGTTTTCATAATAATACAACACCGCGTTATGATAAGAAAGCCGCACAACTATCTTGGGATAGGACTATTGCTTTCTTTAATAAGCACCTAAAGTAAACTTCAACAAAGGAATTTGCATACAAGGTTTTTTAATTTCTGAAGTGTATGAAACGTATACAACTTTTTGAATTTGAAGATTTAAATTGGTTTCCAAGTACCATTAGAACTGGCATGACCAATCTATTAGTTGTATTACAAAAAATGATGGGTACATCAGATATAATTGCCTCAATTATCTCCAATATCAAACTAAGAAATGACTTTTCTAAAATTATTGATTTGGGCTCAGGCTCTGGAGGTATTATGTTAGAGGTTATTGAAAAATTAAATAAGAATAATCAAAAACAAATTCAATTACTCTTAACCGACCTGCATCCAAATCCTAAAATAGTAAAACGAATAAATTTAAGTAACATTGCTAATGTGTCTTATAATGAAAATTCGATTGATGCCACTAGTTTAGGTAATTCACCAACAGGGTTAAAAACCATGATGAATAGTTTTCACCATATGCCTCCAGATGTTGCTAAACGTATTCTAAAATCGGCACAAGATAATAAGGAAGTGCTCTTGATTTATGAAATTGGGGAAAACACCATTCCAACCCTACTTTGGTGGTTGCTATTGCCGTTATCTTTAGCGATACTCTTTATCATGGCATTATTTATGACGCCTTTTATAAAACCTTTGAGCTGGAGTCAATTACTCTTTACCTATCTAATTCCTATTATCCCATTGTGCTATGCTTGGGATGGACAAGCTTCAATAATGAGAATCTACACATTTAATGATATAGAATATCTCATAAAGGATTTTAGAAATGAATCTTATAGTTGGGAAATAACCCAAGCCCAAAAACCAAATGGGAAAAAGGCAGGCTATTATATTTTAGGACTACCTAAGTAATTATTTAAAGAAATACCACTTCAAAAATTCCCAACTAATCATTATGTAAGAATCCAACCGCCTCACAACCGATGGAATGTCTTCACTCTGATAAGAAGAAGTATCACAGATTAGATAGTTCTTTATTGATTTTATTCTACAAAAAAATTCATTCCTCAAAAACAGAAGTTCTATCTTTATTATAAATTAAGTTATTGATTCATGCATCAAAGGGCTATAAAAAAAGGGGAAATAATTCAACGAAGTGGTGAATTAAATTCAAAAATCTATCATGTTCACGAGGGTTTATTGAGAGGTTACAGTATCGATGAAAAAGGCAAAGAACATATTTTTATTTTTGCTCCAGAAGGATGGACCATCGCTGACAACCAGTCACCAGAGGCTCCATGTGATTTGTTTATTGATGCCCTCGAAGATTCCATTGTTACAGTCCATGAAAAGGATATTTCCAAAGAACATCAAAATGTAAAACCTTTGGTAAAACGACTTGCCGTTTTACAAAAACGAATTATTATGCTTATGAGCTACTCAGCTAAAGAGCGTTATGCTCATTTTTTGGAAACCTATCCAAACATCATACAGCGCGTACCCCAAAAAATGATCGCTTCTTATTTAGGTATCACACCAGAAGCCTTGAGTACCTTAAAGCGCAAGCTCATCAAAAAATAGTACGTTCTTAATCTAGATTAATGCAAAAGTGAATGGGTTATCGCATTTTTGAATAAACCAATTATTTTTAAAATGAAAAACCTAGCGCTACTATTTAAAATTTCTACAATACTTTGGATTATATGGGGACTTGTCCATGTGCTTGCTGGCGTGATGACCATGCGAGGTATATTAACAGATGATATTACCGCCTCTGTTGCCGGTATCGCAGATGCTGTGGATCCAGATACTCTCAGAGTGGATTATCCAAAAGCTTCAGGAGCTATAATTGGGCAACATGGTTTTAACCTATTTTGGATTGGTGTTGTGACGTTTATTTCTGCTTTTTACGTTTGGAAAGGCAATAAAAATGCCATTTTCTTAGCCGCTATAACTGGTGGTCTAGCGGATTTAGGCTATTTTTTATTTATGGATTTGGGTGGCTATGTAAAGTTTATGCCAGGCACTGTGATGACCATTGTGTCCTCCTTTGCTATTATATTAAGTTTCTATGCTTATTTTAAAACGAAAGCAGCGACTAAATAATTCATTAAACCAATTCACTCTTCTACTAAATAACTATCCAATCGTCTTACAATCGATGGAATATCCTCACTTACAAAAGAGGATGTATTGTAGATAAGTCCATAGCCATCCGCATAATAAATATGATCCAATCCTGGGGATTGGCTTCCATTATTTAAAATCGCATAACGTTGCGAGTAGGTGCTTATAAAACTACCAGCCTCAACGGTAATCTCATTATCCAAGGCAATTAACTGGTCATAGACAGTTCCCCAATCTGAGGTAGTCAAAACTCGAGCCGTGAAATGATTATTAGTGTATTTGATTCTACCATTGTCTTTCACCAAATAGCCCAAAGAATCCCTCAGCAACTCAAAATGCTCACCGTTAGGGTTGCAAAAGGCAATGCCAGCTTCGTTACCTGTGGTCCATCGTCTAAACTTGTAATAGGTTTTATTATTTAAAACTTCAGTGCTTACAATGCTTACAGAATCAATGACACCAGTATCCTCATAGGTCTGCGTCGTAGCATTGTATTGGTAATTTTTATAAACCCATTGATTGCCTACGGTGAGCGCATAAAAATTTGAACTTGGATCTTGATGATCTTGATTATGATCCGAGGTGGAACAAGAAAAGGCTACTAAGGCGAGAAAGCATAAATAAACTGTTCGTTTCATGATTGTTGTGATTGACTAATACTTTGAAACGTAAAGCTGCTTTATCTTTTTTGAGGTTGGTTAAACTAAATAATTTAACGCTTTGAAAAACAAAATATTGTATGAAAGGCGGTGAAATCAATTTAAAACAATCGTTTAACCTCATCAAAATCCAAACCTCCATAATTGCCTGAGCTCATTAAGAGCAACGCTTTATTTTCAAAATTTTGAGAAAACAAGAAATTTTTAAAATCATCTGGATTGGTGTAGATAATTAAATCATCACATTGAAAAGCATTTGAAATTTGTTCGTGTGTTACTTCTTCCAGCTTTTTAATTTGAACTGCATGCGGTGAATAAAACACTACAGCAATATCAGCAGCATCTAAAGCGCCTTTATATTCCTTTAAAAATTCTGCGTTTAAACTGCTATAGGTATGCAACTCCAAACAGGCCAACAAAGCCCTGTTGCTATATTGTTCCTTAACCGCTTTCGTCGTGGCTTCTACCTTACTTGGTGAATGCGCAAAGTCTTTATAAGCCACACTTTTAGAGTTTTCTGCAATTTTCTCCAAGCGTTTACTCGCCCCTTTAAAGGTAGAAATGGCTTCGTAAAAATCATCTTCATCTATACCCATATGCTGGCAGATCCATTTGGCACCTGCTAAGTTGTTTAAATTATGCGCACCAAAGACTTCAATCGGCATAGGCCCTTCTGGAGTTTCTAATAAAGTTTCACCATCTTCAACGGTATACTCGGGAGTCGTATAGGGTATTTTTCGTATTTGATTCTCCGAAGCTTCCACGACACGTTTGACTTCAGCATCTTCTTCGTTGTAATTAATACTACCACCTAAAACAATGGAATCAATAAAGATTTTAAACTGCTCGACATAGTTTTCGTAGGTTGGAAACACATTAATATGATCCCAAGCAATGCCACTTAACAAAGCAATATTCGGTTTGTATAAATGAAACTTTGGTCGTCGGTCCATCGGTGAGCTTAAATACTCATCCCCTTCCAAAACCATAAAATCATTGTTTTCAGTCAGTTTTACCATCACATCAAATCCTTCCAACTGCGCTCCGACCATATAATCCACATCTTTATCGTGATAATGCATTACATGTAAAATCATAGAGGTTATGGTTGTTTTACCATGGCTTCCACCAATAACAACACGTGTTTTGTTTTTGGCTTGCTCATACAAAAATTCAGGATAACTGTAGATTTTAAGACCTAACTCTTGGGCCCTTAGCAGTTCAGGATTATCCGCTTTGGCATGCATTCCTAAGACTATAGCATCTATATCTAATGTGATTTTTTCTGGATACCAACCAAATTCTTCCGGCAATAAACCTTTAGCTTTTAACCTTGATTTTGAGGGATCAAAAATTTCGTCATCACTCCCAGTAACGTTATAGCCTTTGTTATGAAGTGCCAAAGCCAAATTGTGCATGGCTGCACCGCCAATGGCAATAAAATGTACGTTCATAGTTTTGCTTTGCAACAAATATCAATCTACAAAAATCAAATTCCAAATAACTCTCCACCTATTATGTCAATTCGAGTGAATTCTATTCATTTCAATCATAGAATTCACTCAAACCGACAGTTAAGAGATTGCCGCGCGAAGCTCGCAATGACATTCACGGGTTTTTATAATTCAGGATTTACAGCTAGACTATTAAATAGCTTTGCCTTGGTACTAAAGAACTTAAACTCGATAGAAATGGCTTTCAACTGGCTATCAATCAGCTTAGATTCACGAGAATTCACCAAAAACAAAGAGCTTTCTCCTAGTTCAAACTTTCGTTCTTCAGCTTGCAGTAAGCGCTCGGAATCAGTCACCATTTGCTGCGTAATATCATTTTGCAATACATAAGAATCAAGTTCTTGTTGTAAGGCATCTATCTTATTCCTAAGGTTGACTCGCGTAGCATCGATTTCGAATTCTGTGTCTTGTAATTTGATTTTTGCCAATCGTAAATCCCCGCGTTCTTTCCTTAAGAATAATGGAAAACTAATATTAAGACCTCCTTTATATTCTGCTGTATTAAACGTACGAGCTACATCTGGATTTTCAGTTAAGAAATTATATTCCACATCCACTTTTGGCAATAACTTATTAGCTTTTAATCTAGTATCAACTTCCAAACTTTGTAATTTGTAATCCAAAGAAATCATTTTAGGATGCGCTTCTACTATAGCTTCATTATCTTGTAATTGATTAATGCTAAAAGTCATATCGATAATCGGCTCAGAATTAACATCTGGAATGACATTGGGTTGTAGTTCCACAGGAATATTATTTTCTAGCCATAAGAATGTCGATAATTCTAAAGCTGCTTTCAATAGTTTTACGCGTGATTGTTCTAGGCTTAAACGACGTTGATTAATGGCAATCCTGGCTTCTACCACATCGATTTGAGCACGTTCACCAACTTCTGCGCCACGCTCTACACCTCTAAATCGTTGCTCGGCATTAGTGAGGAAATTTTGAAATAACAACAACTCATTATACGCTTGTAACCATTTAAAATAAGCCATTGAAGCTTCAAATAAGATGTTGTTGACAAAGATATCTCGATCTGCTTTGGCTTGTTCTCTAAATAATTTCGCCTGCTTTAAAGAAGCCATACGATCATTTATTAGAAAACCTTCTGCCAGAGACATTTTAACTCCAGCCGAATATAAACCATCATCTGGAACGTCAAATTCAGGATTTAAAAAGTCCCCTGAATTTTCTTCAAAGGTAGCCTTAAGCTCAATCCCATACCAGGTTGGAATTTTAAACATTCCATTGAGCTGATCCCAATACTCTTGTCCTTTAAACTTCTTTCGGTCGTAATCTACTTCAAACTTTGGATCAAAAGCTCCCCTTGACCTAAGCAGTTCTGCCTGACTTTCGTCAATGACTAACTCTGCCTGCTTGACTATGGGGTGAAACTTTTTAACATACGCCAAGTACTCGTCAAACCTCAGTATTTCAGAAATATTCTCTGTCTGCCCAAAGCTCGAAAAACCGATACATATTAGAAGTAATGTGCTTAGATACTTCATGATTTATTTTTTGTCTTTTTTAGAACTATCACTGCCCTCAGGTTGATAATAATTAGGTGGGAAACCATTTAACTGCCGCCATAGCTCAAACCATATAGGCACGTCCTCTAATAAGGCGATAGTTCTTGCCCCAGAACCAGCTCTTATATCTTTCGGCCAAGGATGATCCTCTGGGTCTGGCTTTAATAGCACCCTAAATCTGCCATTAGAACTTATAAAACGTTCTACAGCTACGACCTCAGCACCGTAAGTACCGTAGGACACATTCGGCCATCCGCTAAAGATAATTGCCGGCCATCCATCAAACTGAATCCGAACTTTTTCACCTTTATGAATTAGAGGTAAATCTAAAGGTTGCACATAAGTTTCAACAGCTAAATCAATATTTTCGGGTATGATGCCTACCAGCTCTTCACCTTCCTTAAAGGTTTGCCCTACTCCACCGCGAAATGCTGTATTTATAAAACCATCATAAGGTGCCGTGATGTATTGCATATCTCGCCTTAGTTCATAATTTGAGACCAAGTTTTCTAATTTTTGCACATCTGCCTCAGTACTGAATTGACTGGATTGGGCTGAAAATTTTTCACTACGGGCCTTAGAAATCTTATCAGCAAATTCCTGCTTTACACGATTTATTTCCAATTTGGCATTAGTGACTTCTGTTTTGCTCACCAATAATTTTGCTTCTTGGGATGTTTCTTTTGCTTGGGTTTCTTGAAGTTTTATGGCGGCATCTTCCAAATGCTTTCTAGCTACAAAACCGTCTTGAAATAAACTGTCTGCCCGATTGTATTTGATTTGGGCTATTCTTAGATTGGTACGCGCTGCAACCAAATCTATACTATCCGCTTTTACCTTCTGTTTAGCCTGAGCTAATTTATTGTCGGCTTGCTCTAGTTTCAATTTACGTTCGTTTATTAATGCACCTATTCGCACCTCTTGTGCTTTTACTTTTTCTTCGTACGACTTCGCAGAAAACTCCTTAGCATCTCGCTGTTGTTCGGTTCGTTCTACCAAATTAGGATCAAAATACTCACTTTTAATCTCTGCAATCTGCATAATGGTGTCGCCCTTTTTCACCGTTTGGCCTTCTCGTACATACCACTTCTGAATACTCCCTGGTATAGGAGATTGTATGGTTTGAGGTCTTTGCTCAGGTGTCAGTGAGGTCACCTGTCCTCTTCCTGAAATATTTTGCGTCCAAGGCAAAAACAAAATGATAAGACATACAATTGCAAAACCGGTTAAAAATTTTTTGCCCTGCTTGTAATAGTCTTTATTAAAAACATGCTTTGAAGACTTATACTTCGTTAAGTCAACCGTTTTATTCAATGGGTTTCTAGATATATTTAACATGATATTTTGCTTTAAACGATTTCACCTCTTTTTAAAGTAATTGTATCCGTACACTCACTTGCCCAGTCATTATTAAAACTGACTACAATTAGTGTCCATGGATTAGATTGATCTGTCAAGAACTTTATAAGTTCTTGAGCTTCCTCGCGTTCAAAATGTTCTAAAGGATCTTCTAACAATAATAACTTAGGCTTGCGTACAATCGCTCTAGCCAATATTAACTTTTTGGCTACGGTGTATGAGGTTTGCTTTGCTTCAGGATAAATTATAGTATCCAAACCTTTTTCGGTATCCTTAATATATTCTGATAGCTTTACATTTTTCAGTGCCTCCCGAACTTCATCTAGCGAGATGTCTGGATCACCAAACGTAATGTTATCCTTTAAGGTACCTTCAAATGGAGTTTCATCAGATAAAGCAACACCCAAATTGGATCGGTATTTGTTTGTATGAATACTTTTTAAGTTAACATCATTAAGATAAATGACTCCTTCAGTGGGTTTAATTATACCAGCAATTAGCCTCAATAAGCTTGATTTTCCTGCACCACTTGCACCACGAACCAGAACCTTGCTTTTTGCCTTAATATTCAAAGAAATACTCTTTAATATTGGCATGGGTCTATCAGGAACCGTATAGCTTACGTTATCAAGTTGAATATTAAAATCATCTGTAAAAACCGGATCTTCACCTTCTTGACTCTCGATTTTCTTATCAACGACTTGTCCCATTTTTTCTAGAGATGTTAAAACATCATAAAAAGATTCCAGACCCAAAATGAGCTTTTCAACTGAGGTGATAATCAATAAGATAATAATCTCAGCAGCAACGAACTGACCTATGTTCATTTCCTGACTCAGCACCAACAAACCGCCAATGATTAAAAGCCCTGCAGTTACAATGACCTTAAAGCCAATCATTTGAATAAATTGAAGTACTAAAATCTTAAAGTGATTTTCTCGGTCTTTCAAATAGCCATCTACCAAATAATCGTTCTTGCTTAATGCCATTGTCGTTTTACCCGACATTTTAAAACTGATAATTGATCGTGCTACTTCTTGTATCCAGTGGGCTACTTTATATTTTTGTTTGGATTCCTTTAAACTGGTCACCATACCGCGTTCTATGGTGTACTTAAATACGACATATATCAATACAATCAATAAAATACCAAAGGCAATAAAGAATGGATGATACAGTGATAGTAAAATCAATGCAAAAACAATCTGTAAGGCTGCTGCCGGTACATCCAATAAGAGTTTCGCTAGGCCTTTTTGAATATTAAGGACATCAAAAAAACGATTTGCTAATTCTGGTGGATAGTAATTTATCAACTCATCCATCCTTATTTTTGGGAATCTGTAGGTAAACTCAAAAGATGCTCTCATAAAAATGCGTTGTTGTATCGTTTCTATGATTCGCATCTGCATTAATTGCAGAACACCAACAAATGCCACACCTAAAGTAACAAGTATTACAAGTACGATCCAAGACGTGCTTACCTGCGCACCTTGAATGAGGTTTATAATGGCCTGGATTCCTAAAGGAAGCGTCAGTGCTATGAGTCCTGAAAATACAGCATAATATAAAACCTGGGTTATATCTTTTCGCTCTAGCTTTAATATGCCAACGAAGCGCTGCCAAGGAGTTAATAGTGGTTTATTTTGATCCATGAGTTGTTGTCTTTAATGCGTTTTGGGTTAGATTTAGAAAAAATTCTGTAGGTGTAACGTTCTTACCACAGTCCGTAATAGAGCTGAAATGTACCTTCAAAAAATGTTGATGTAATGCACCTTCTACAATAGTGCTTGCTAAACTCAAGGGAAACTTGTAATCCGAGTTACAACTTTTAATTATTTCACTCAAACGTTTAATCAATCTTTTGTATATAACAAAGTAACCCTCTTTATTTTCGCTATCAACTTCTTTAGTTAAGTATGATTTTGAATATTCATTAATAATTATCCTATTAAGAATAACTTCATTAATATGTGTATAAGTAACATCTTCCTTTATGGTGCGAGTTACCACCTCTATAGCTTTCAATAACTGTTCTTTATTGTCAGGAACATTATGCGTAGCAAAAACCATTTGGTACTCTATCCAAGCCCAATACCAAGATGTCAAATAAAGGAGCAGCTTATGCTTACTTTCAAAATAGCGGTAAATTGAACTTTCGTTAGAACCAATTTTTACTCCCAATTTTTTAAATGTAAAACTATCGAAACCAATTTCATCTATCAACAAAATACTATGCTCAATAATCCGCTTACCCAAATCTGAGGACTCTGGATCTTTGATATAGATCTTATCAGGCACTGCAATCTTTAAATTTGATAGTAGATTAATCATATTTTAAATTTTAGATTGCAAATATAATAGCAATACTATCGATTTTGCGTATTTAACAAATATTTAGGCTATTAAAAATAGTTATAGATATTATAAATAAAGTTTATGATTTGATTGTTACAGCTTGGAAATAGTGACTTTTTCTTTTTGAAAAACTTTGATTTTTGGCAAGCCAGCAATGGCTTTATCAATCCATATAAGTGCTTCTTCTTTATTCTCTTTATGCTTGTAGATTTGAGCTAAGCGATAATAAGCCCAAGCTTTTGGAACTCCATCTTGTGCAGAATGATTTGCTAAATAGGCCTTAAGGCATTTTTCACCTTTGTCTAACTGAATATTATAATCTGCACAGACTTTTCCTATTTGATAATGCATGGCATTACGTTGGTGTTTTTTATGTGCTTTTTCAATATTGTCTATGGCCCGATCTGGCTCGTCTTGTTCTTCATAAAAGTTGGTTAATTTCTCATAGCACGTTACCGAACCTCCAACTTTAATAGCAAGTTTATAATATTTTTCCGCCAGTTCTGGCTCATCATCATATTCATAAACATAACCTTTGGCCAAATACCCGTCTACTTCCGATAGATTTTGTAACTCGCTAGCATACTTTAATGCTTTTGAAGTACTACCACCAACAATCCCTGGAAGTGACACATATAACTCTACCAAAGCCCAGCGCGTATCAATATGGTTTGAATCTAATTCTGCTGCTTTTAAAAAGGAGCGTTTTACATCACCAATAAGACCCAATGCTCTTAGTTTACTTACACTTAAAGCTTTCATACCTAAAGCACCTCCATACTTGTAATGGTAATTAGCATTATTGGGTTCATCCTCAGCCAATGTTTTATATTGCGCAATGGCTTCATCCCACTTTTTCTGATGCCCAAAAGCGTCACCCAATAATTCTACAGCTTCCTTGTCATTAGGATTAGATTTCAAAAAGGACTCCATTTCCTGTTGTGCTTTTTGAAAGTTCTTCTGATCTAAATAGGATTTTGCATTCTCTTTTGAAGCCTGGGAAAAACAAAACGAAGACATTAAGATTAACCAGAAAAATCTATTCATACCTGATGCAATTTTTTACAAAAATACAATTTATTAACGTGCGCATTCACTCACAAATTGCTTAACTTAACTCATTGAAATGTCGTATTGCCCATTTTGAGCTTTTTTTGGAATACCTTTTGAAGGTATTTTGCTGAAAATATTATTATCAATGAAAAACCTTATCCCAATACTAATGCTAATTTGCTTTGCTTCTTTTTCTAATGCACAGAATAATTTTGACGACCAATGGAAAAAGGTAATCAAATTTGAAAATGAAGGTTTAACCAAGAGTGCAGCCAAACTTGTTGACACGATTTACAAAGAAGCTATAAAATCTAAAAACGAACAACATCAGATTAAGGCACTGCTTCATAAGAGCAAATATATGCTTACCCTTGAAGAGGACGCACAACTCAACATTATAAACCGCTTTAAAACTGAAATTGAAAAAGCAGATAAAGTCGTAATCAAGCATCTACTTGAAAATATGTTAGCCACCCTGTATTGGCAATATTTTCAACAAAATCGATATAGGTTCTATAACCGCACCAACACTAAAAAAAAAGTTAGTGACGATTTTAGAACCTGGGATTTAGAAACCTTATTCAATGAAATTCATGTCTATTATCAACGCTCTTTAGAAAATGGACTCTTACTTCAGCAAGAATCTTTAGAGAACTATAAGACACTTCTAAATGAAGTTGAAGGTTCTAAAACCTACCGGCCAACCCTATACGATTTGTTGAGCCATAATGCGCTTCAATTTTATAAAACCAGTGAAAATAGTATCACTAAACCTACCTATCAATTTAAAATTGAAGACAAAGCCCTAATTAGTGATAGTGAGCAGTTTATTAATGTTGATATATCCTCTAAAGATTCACTGTCCTTACAACGCAATGCGCTTAAAATCTATCAGAACCTTATAAAGTTCCATAGAGGCAATGTAGTTACTAAAGCTTTTGTTAGTGCAGATATAGAACGTTTAAAATTCGTAGCGCAACATGCCATTTTTGACAGCAAAGATGATTTATTAATACAGACACTCAAAGCTAAAGCTGAATCCATAAAGAGTTCCCCCCTTTCAGCTTTATATAATTTTGAATTGGCTTCGGTGTATCGCCAATTGGGCAATCAATACAACAGCAACTCATATCAAGGTGAAGTTGATGAGAACCATCGTTGGAAGTTTAAAGACGCTGTAGAATTATGCGATGCTGTTATTTCTAAATATCCTGAGAGTGATGGTACAAAAGCATGTGAAATTTTAAAAGCACAAATTCTACTACCAAGTTTAAGACTGCAGACTGAGGAATTTATTCCTATCAATTCAGCTTCTCGAATTTTAGTAAACTACAGAAACTTAAAATCACTCGATTTCAAAATATATGAAGTTGATATCAATCAGATCAAAACGTTTAATCAAACCTACAATGCAGAGGACAAAGTGAAATTTTTCAAGAAGCTAAGTCCAATGCTATCATTTTCAAGCACTTTAAAATCTGAAGGAGATTATCAAGAACACAGTACGGAAGTCATCATACCTCAATTGTCCAATGGTTTTTACCTCATTAAAGCCGATACCAATACTAAGGATAGTGTATTTGCGGCCACCCATATTCAGGTCACTAATTTGGCATTGATTGAGAGTAACGAAAATAACATCGTAGATTATCAACTCATAGATAGGAATAACGGATTGCCTATTGCTGATGCCGTGATTAACATCACCTACAGAAATAACAGAAATAAACTGTTTTCAAAAAAGTTGTCTACGAATCGTTTTGGGAAATTTGAATTCAAGAAAGACAAAAATTATTACAGAGGTGTTGAAATAAGAGTCGATTATAAAGACGATATTGCATTCTTCGGAGATTACTACATTAGTAGAACGTACAATCAGAGAACCGATAACGAGACTCGATACAGAACATTTCTGTTTACAGATCGAAGTATTTATAGACCTGGGCAGACGGTTTACTTCAAAGGTATAGTTACCAAAACCAAAGATGATAAATCATCGATTGTAGAAAACGAAAAAGTCCTTACTACACTTTACAATGTAAACGGTGAAAACATCACTGAATTAGAACTCGCCACAAATGAGTTTGGGTCGTTTCATGGTGAATTTGTATTGCCTAATGGTGGGCTGACAGGTAATTTTCATATCGCAAATAATGTAAAGAATTTTGTGAATACAGGACGCACTTATTTTTCAGTTGAAGAATACAAACGACCAAAATTTAAACCAGAATTTCAACCCGTTACAGAGACTTATAAAGTCAATGATAGTATTACAGTAAAAGGGACTGCAGTCGCTTTTGCTGGCAGCAATATTACTGATGCAAAAGTAGTATATCGCGTTAAGCGCCAAGTGCAATATCCCAGTTGGTGGTATTGGAAACGTCCTAATTATTACAATTCAGAACCACAAGAAATTACGTTTGGAGAAAGCCTTACTGATGACTCTGGTAATTTCGAAATTACCTTTAAGGCACTTCCTGATGAGTCGGTAGCCAAGGAAAATCTCCCAATATTTAGATACGAAGTTACAGCAGATGTTACTGATATTAATGGTGAAACAAGGTCTACAAATACAGTCATAAATGTAGGATACCATGCTATGACTTTAAATATTGTGGCACCACAAACCATTGATAAATCCAAAAGAGATATTGAAATTTCCTTAGTTTCACGAAATTTAAATGGTGAAGATGTCCCAGCAAAAGGGATTTTAAAAATCTATAAACTTGAAGCACCTCAGAATGTCCTAAGACCTAGACCATGGAAGGCACCAGACTATCAAGTCATTTCCAAAGAAGAGTTTAAACGTTTATTTCCTCATGAACCCTATAATAATGAACATCTTTCAATCAATTGGCAAAAAGGGGAAGAAGTCTTCAGTACTGATTTTAACACTGAAAAAACTAAAACCATTGCTCTAAAAAAGCTAAAAAGATGGGATTCGGGGAAATATATCATTATTGCTGAAAGTAAAGACAGATTTGGACAAAATGTTAAAGGCGAAGTATTTACATCTATTTATAGTAATACTGACAAAACCATTGCCGATAATCAATTATTTGAAGCCTCGTTAGATAAGGATAATTACAAGGCTGGAGATATGGCTAAGCTCACTATTGGATCCGTAGCAAAAGATATTACAGTTACCGTCGAGATAGAAAAAGATGGTAAAATCATTTCGACACAACTTGCAAAACTTAGTAACTCCAAGCAATCTTTGAATATCCCTGTTGTGGAAAGCGACCTTGGTGGGTTTGAAATACATGTTGGTTTTGCGGCTTTCAATGCTTATGTACAACAAAGTTTTAGGGTTAATGTACCTTATCCAAAGACCGATTTGGAAATTGAAACCACAACGTTTAGGGATAAGCTAAAACCTGGGCAAGACGAAATCTGGAGTTTCAAAATTAAAGGCCCTAAAGGTGATAAAATCTCCGCTGAATTATTAGCTAGCATGTACGATGCATCTTTGGATGAATTTAGAGAACACAATTGGAATTTTAGCCCAATTACCAGACCCTATTATTACGGTAGAATTAATAAAAATTCTGGGCAAAGTTTTGGCAATACTAGCTTTAGGTTATTTAATCGTTTTGGAACTATTGCCAATTTAAATCCCCAAGGGTTTGATCAACTAAATTGGTTTGGGTTTTATTTTGGAGATCATCGCAATATGTGGAAAACAAAAAATTCAGATATAGTCTATGCACCAGACAATATTATGGTTCTTGAAGAGTCAGTGGAAGATAATGAAATGGCATTTGCTGTAGCACCAGCTTCGGCTGGGGATATGCCACAAAATGAAAGGTCAAATTCTTTTTCGAATGATGACATATGGACAACAAAAAATTCAGACGAAAATTATAATTTGAAAGAATCAGATGGAGAATTTGGCAATACCCAAATCCGCAAAAACCTTAATGAAACCGCATTTTTCTTTCCGCAATTACAAACCGACTCAGAAGGAAGCGTAAGTTTTAATTTTAAAGCTCCTGAAGCCTTAACCAAATGGAAATTACAATTATTGGCACATACCAAAACTTTAGAAAGCGCAGTTACAGAACTGGAAGCAGTCACACAAAAAGAGTTGATGGTGATTCCAAATGCACCTCGTTTTTTAAGAGAAGGCGACCAAATAAGTATTAGTACAAAAATTGCAAATCTTACAGATAAAAAGTTATCTGGAATTGCTCAGTTATTTTTATCAGATCCAATTACTGGGAAATCTTTAGATAGTGAATTATTGGTAACTGAGGCTCTCGAAGTTACCAATAAAAATGGGGAAAATGTCGCTTCGAGAACCTCAGCGACCAAAAGTTTCATTGTAAACGCCAAAGGAAATAACCAAATAACGTGGAACCTTACCATTCCCAAAGGGATTCAAGTTGTTCAGTACAAAGTTATGGCTAAAGCAGGTGATTTTAGCGATGGCGAACAAAATGCATTACCTGTTTTATCCAATAGAATGCTCGTAACGGAAACCCTACCTATGTGGGTACGTTCTAATCAAACGAAGACGTTTAGGCTCGATAAATTGGCAAACTTAAATTTGGTACCTGATGTGGTTACAGAGGGAACTCGAAGTACTCTTGAAGGCACCAATAAAGACACTTCGAAAACCTCAGTATCCACATTGAGACATCACAAACTGACCCTAGAGATGACCTCCAATCCAGCATGGTATGCGGTTCAGGCCTTGCCTTATTTAATGGAGTATCCTTATGACTGTAACGAGCAAACCTTCTCAAGATATTATGCCAATGCCTTGGCGCAACATATTGTAACATCCAACCCAAAAATAGAAGCAGTTTTCAACCAATGGGCTTCAACAAGCTCGGCCAACACTGAAGACGCACTTTTGTCAAATCTTGAAAAAAATCAGGAATTAAAGTCGTTATTGATTCAAGAAACACCTTGGTTATGTGATGCACAATCCGAAACCGAACAGAAAAAACGTATCGGCTTATTATTTGACCTTAATAAAATGAATAATGAGCTAAGTTCAGCATTGCGCAAACTAAAGAACAATCAGTTACCTTCAGGTGCTTGGCCGTGGTTTAATGGCGGCTATGCTAACCGTTACATTACACAGCATATCATTTCTGGCTTTGGCCATTTAGATAAACTGGGTGTCGCTTCGAGTGACCTCAGCGATCAAAATGAAATGGTAAAAAACGCTATTCAATATTTAGATACAGAATTTGTCAAAGAATACAACGATATTAAAAAGTACAATAAAGATGCTGATTTAACTAAGGACCATTTATCGTATATGCAATTACACTACTTGTATGTTCGTAGTTTTTATCAAGACATAAAACCATCTAAAGAGGTAGATACCATAATCAATTATTACAAAAGTCAGATTAAAAACTATTGGTTGTCACGTCCATTATATGCCAAAGGTTTAATGGCATTAATCATGCATCGAATGGATGAAGCTGAATCTGCCAGTAAAATTCTGAAGTCATTGAAAGAAAACAGTATTACTTCGGAGGAATTGGGTATGTATTGGAAAGAAAACACCAATTCTTGGTATTGGTATCAAGCTCCTATTGAAACACAAGCCCTATTGATTGAAGCCTTTTCAGAAACTGGGCCTGTCATTCAGAGCGAAGCGAAGAATCTTGAAGATATCGACAACTTAAAAATCTGGTTGCTAAAGCATAAGCAAACCAATCAATGGAAAACTACTAAAGCAACAACAGAAGCTGTGTATGCGTTACTGCTTCAAGGTAGTTCTTGGATAGATGCAACAGACATTGTGGATGTAAAAGTTGGTAACGAAACCATTTCACCAAAGACTTTAGAAAACGTAAGACCAGAAGCTGGCACAGGATATTACAAAACGTTTTGGAATGGTTCTGAAATTAAAAAAGAACAAGCCGATGTCACCATTGCTAAAAAAGGAGATGGTATTGCTTGGGGAGCCTTATACTGGCAATACTTCGAAGATTTGGATAAAATTACCTCAGCTGAGACCCCTTTAAAGCTCAACAAGAAACTCTTCTTAAAAACCAATACAGATACAGGTGAAGAAATTTCAGAAATCACTTCAGAAACTAAACTAAACGTCGGAGACTTGGTAAAAGTCCGTATAGAATTGCGTACAGACCGTTCGATGGAATTTGTACATCTTAAGGACATGCGTGCAGCAGGTTTTGAGCCTATCAATGTCTTTTCACAATACAAATGGCAAGATGGTTTAGGGTATTATGAAAGTACCAAAGATGCGGCTACGAACTTCTTCATAGATTATCTCCCTAAAGGAGTTTATGTCTTTGAATATGATCTTCGTGTTAATAATGCTGGTGATATGAGCAATGGTATCAGTACCATTCAATCTATGTATGCGCCAGAATTTAGTAGTCATAGTGAAGGAATTAGGGTAACTGTTCAATAGACTTATAGCTAGTTTAAAAGGATATTTTCTATCTTTATTAAACTAACTAATAAAATTTATCATTATGAATGCAACAGTTTTTAAGGTTATCCGAATCGTTTTTGGAATCCTATTGGTGATTTTTGGGTCCAATAAATTTTTGAATTTTATGCTAGCACCTGACGACATTCCAGAGCAAGTTATGAATTATATGACTGCATTATCAACCACTAAGACTTTAGTATTGGTTGGACTTGTAGAGGTCCTAGCAGGATTAGCTTTTATATTTAATAAATATGGTGGCTTATTGGCTATTATATTAATGAGTGTATCTATAAATGCAGTTTTATTCCATATATTTTTAGGTCCAGCAGATATTGCTGGCGCAGCAGTTCTTTTGATTTTGAATATTGTAATGCTCTTTGGTTACAAGGACAAATACAAGGATTTATTAAGTTAAAAAACTATAAAGAGGTCGCCCATAGCGATCTCTTTTATTTTGGAGGATAACCAGAAAATATTTTCTCTACCAATTTTACAAAAGCCTCTTCTCGCTTTTCAGGTGAAGCTTTTGGCTTATAGGTGCTTTCACTAACAGCCTGCCAAAACAGTCTTTCGTTTTGTTTTTTATCCACAAAATCAACGACAAGTTCTCTGGTATTTTGATTACTACTTAAAGGAAAACCGACCGAAACGCCTCCTCCAACATTTCCCCCAGTACCACCAGCTCCTACTCCAATATTAGAGTTATTTCTGTTTTGAATATCCTGACTTTGGATATCAATAAAAAAATCGGGATTATCAGAACGTGTCAATCCCATTGTAGATAGTTTGGCATCTATGGCTCTAATGATTCGCTTAGTATCTAACTGGCTCAGCCCAGTTTGCATATCATCAAAATAATTGTACGTTTTGTACTTGGTGAAATCAGTCGATTCCTCATAATCATAGTTAACTACAGTACCACAAGACGTTACAATCAAGGCCAATAAAATAAATCTGAAGGCTTTCATACTTTTTCTTTTAAAGATATTAAAAAATGGAAAAGTGAAGAAGAACTTTAACTATTCACCCCCAGAATCTGTCTCAACGACTTTGGTCAAGGATGACAAAATAATACCTGTTGAAATAGCTACAATTGCTAAGCCGATAAGTAAAATGAAAAATGTAAACACCCGACCACTAGTCGTAATTGGATATACATCACCATAGCCTACAGTAGCCAGCGTCACCATAGACTACTTTAAATTTGGAAGGGTCTCTACCGAAAAGCCAATAACAGGTAAAACGATTAAAAACTGAATAAAAAAAGCAAAACTCTTACTGAGTTGATTATCGTTATACTCTACTATATTCTTGATAGTTTGCTTCATATGGCTAGGATTTAGTCATTCAGCATTTTCCATAATTTATCTTTTAATTCCGTAAGGCCTTGTTGGGCTACAGAAGAGATAAACATATACTCACATTCTAAATCTTTATCTAAAATAGTAGAAATCTCAGACTTTAACTCATCATCTAACATATCCGATTTTGAAATGACCACAAAACGCTCCTTATCTAACATCATTGGGTTATAACGTCTTAATTCATCAACCAAAACTTCATATTGCTCTACGATATCTTTAGCATCAGCTGGAATTAAAAACAATAAGATAGAGTTGCGTTCTATGTGCCTTAAGAAGTAATATCCTAAACCTTTTCCCTCTGCAGCACCTTCAATGATTCCTGGAATATCAGCCATAACAAACGATTGATAATCGCGATATTGTACAATCCCTAAATTAGGTTTTAAGGTTGTGAATTCATAATCGGCAATCTTAGGTTTTGCAGAGGTTAAAACAGATAATAGTGTTGATTTTCCTGCATTAGGAAAGCCCACCAAGCCAACATCTGCTAAGACTTTGAGTTCTATAGTGATATTCTTTTCTTCTAAGGGAATTCCTGGTTGTGCATACCTAGGAGTTTGATTTGTAGCGCTTTTAAAATGCCAATTACCTCGACCACCTTTACCTCCTTCGGCTACTATCTTTTCTTCCTCATCTTCAGTGATTTCAAACAAGGTGTTTCCGGTATCAGTATCCTTAACAACTGTGCCTAGAGGCACTTCGATAATAGCATCTTTACCATCAGCTCCCGTACTTCTTCCAGAACTGCCATGCTCTCCGTGACCAGCCTTGATGTGTCGTTTAAACTTTAGGTGAACTAAGGTCCAAAGGTTAGAATTACCTCTTATAATGACATGACCTCCACGACCACCATCACCACCATCAGGACCTCCCTTGGCAATATACTTTTCGCGATGTAAATGTGCAGAGCCCTTACCTCCATTACCAGAAGCCACGTGCATTTTCACATAATCAACAAAATTTCCTTCAGTCATGTTTTGTCATTCCTGCGAAAGCAGGAATCTCAGTTTTTTGAAGTTGTTGTATATCAGATTCCTGCTTTCGCAGGAATGGCAGTTTTAGAGTTTATCAATCACGCCACTTAAACGGACTGTAATCTCTTCGATGCTCCCAACACCATCAACACCAAAATATTTACCCTGCTCAGAATAGTAGTCTTTCAGTACAGCCGTTTTATCGTAATATTCCTTAATACGATTTCTAATGATATTCTCATCAGCATCATCAGGTCTTCCACTAGTTTCACCACGTTTTAGCAAACGTTCAACCAAGACCTCATCATCAACTTCAAGAGCAACCATTGCATTAATCTGAGAATCTTTGCTATCCATTAACTCATCAAGTGCTTTTGCCTGCGCATCTGTTCTTGGGAAACCATCAAATATAAAACCATTGGCATCAGAATTCTTTTCAACTTCTTTATTCAACATGTCAATGGTTACTTGGTCTGGCACCAGTTCTCCCTTGTCCATGTAGGACTTAGCCAACATACCTAAGGCAGTTTCATTTTTAATGTTGTATCGAAATACATCACCCGTAGAGATGTGTATTAAATCGTATTTTTCCTTTAAGAAATTAGCTTGAGTTCCTTTCCCTGCACCTGGAGGTCCAAATAGCACAATGTTTGTCATATGTTGTGTGGTTTTTAATTGATATACGCTTGGCAAATCCCTTCCAAGGCCTTTGTAGTCCAATCCATAACCAACGATGAATTTGTTCGGAATTTCTTTACCTATATAATGAAGTTTAAAGTCCTTATCATAGGCTTCAGGCTTATAAAATAAGGTAGCAATAAGAAGCTGCTTTACATTTTCGTTTTTAAAAATACGGTGTACTTCCCCAAGTGTATTGCCAGAATCTATGATATCTTCTAAAATAACAACTGTTCTTCCTGTTAAATCCTGTGTAAGTCCAATCAGTCTTTGGATATCTTCTGTGGACTTCACCCCTTCATAAGACGCTAGCTTTATAAAGGTGACTTCGCAGGGTTTGGGGTACTTTTTCACAAAGTCGCTCACAAACATAAATGAGCCATTTAAAATCCCAATAAAAACTGGCATTTCATCCCCTAAATCCAAGACTATCTCATCGACCATTTGCTGCACAGCTTCATCTATCTCTTGCTCAGAGATAAAAGGTTTAAAGTATAAATCGTGAAGCTTAATAATCATCTTATTATTTTAGAAATGCAAAGATAATGAATTGATTGACGAATGTTGATTTTTGATTTATGAATTTGGAAGTATCTGCCTTAATTAACGTATTTTTGCATGAAATCAATGTTGAATTTTTAAAGATTTCCACTATCGTGGAAAGTAAAAATGAATTACTTCTCTTCTGACTTTAAACTCGGTATTCTTGGTGGTGGCCAATTAGGCAAAATGATCTTATACAGCACACGTAAGTTTGATATTTATACCTGCGTTATCGACCCAAGCAAAGATGCGCCAGCAAGATTAGCTTGCGATGAATTTACCGTTGGTGATATACTAGATTATGACACCGTGGTTAGTTTCGGGAAGAAAGTCGATATACTCACTATAGAAATTGAAAATGTAAATGTAGATGCCTTAGAAACGCTTGAAAATGAAGGGACAAAAGTATATCCCTCTGCAAAGACCTTAAAAACCATACAGAATAAGGCACAGCAAAAGTTATTCTATCGCGATCATAACATACCTACAGCTGATTTTTCGCGTTTTGCGCATACTTCTGAAATTAATGATGCCGTAGAAAATGGAGGATTGAGCTATCCTTTTGTGTGGAAAAGTGCCCGATTTGGATACGACGGACAGGGTGTTAAAGTGGTAAGACGCTATACGGATTTAGTAGATTTACCTAATGTGGAATGCATTGCAGAAGATCTTATTCCATTTAAGAATGAATTGGCAGTAATCGTCGCGAGAAATGCCAAAGGACATTTAAAAACCTACCCAGTAGTTGAAATGGAATTTCACCCTGAAGCCAATCAAGTGGAGTATGTGATTTGTCCCGCTAGAATCCCAGAAGACATAGCAAAAAAAGCAGAATTAGTAGCCTTAAAAACGGCAGCAGCTTTTGAGCATGTTGGGTTATTGGCTGTAGAAATGTTTCAAACCGAAGACGATAATATTTTAGTTAACGAAGTAGCTCCAAGACCACATAATTCTGGTCATTACAGTATTGAGGCCAGTTACACCAGTCAGTTTGAACAGCATTTGAGATGTATTCTCGGATTACCACTAGGAAATACAGAAAGTAAGGTTGCTGGAGTCATGGTTAATTTAGTGGGAGCTGAAGACCATACTGGCAATGTGCTCTATAAGAATATTGAAGAGATTATGGCAATGGATGGTGTGACACCTCATATTTATGGAAAAAAACAAACCAGACCTTTCCGGAAAATGGGTCATGTGACCATAGTAAATAAAGATATAGCAATGGCACGTAAAATTGCAGAACAAGTAAAACGAACAATTGAAGTAATCAGTAAATAAATTGTATGAGTAAGGTTGGAGTTATTATGGGAAGTAAAAGCGATTTGCCAGTAATGCAAGACGCTATTGACATTTTAAAAGGGTTTGATATAGAGGTTGAAGTCGATATTGTTTCAGCACATCGCACTCCTGATAAATTATTTGATTATGGTAAGAATGCGCACTCAAGAAACATTAAGGTTATTATCGCTGGCGCAGGTGGAGCTGCCCATTTACCAGGGATGGTAGCATCATTATCTCCCCTCCCAGTAATTGGTGTTCCAGTAAAAAGCAGCAATTCCATAGATGGCTGGGATTCTGTACTATCTATTCTGCAAATGCCTGGCGGAGTTCCTGTCGCAACAGTTGCATTAAATGGCGCCAAAAATGCTGGAATCTTAGCCGCTCAGATTTTAGGAAGTTCTGATCAATGTATTTTAGATAAAATTGTGGTTTATAAAGAAGGTTTAAAAGCAAAAGTCATCGACTCCGCCAAAGATCTATAAAAAAAGCCTTGACATGATGTCAAGGCTTCCTTTGCTATTAACCAATCCTTCGGAACAAAAAATTTTGTTCAAAAAGATGACGCAAAAATAACCAAAACTTAACAAATAACAAGATATTTTTTATCATAAAATCAAGTTAAAATTCACATTATCAATACAATACGTAAGAAAATATAGACGGATTAAAAAATGACAATTCTTAATAAAACCTTTGTAACACCTTACAATACTGCACCTTTTTCAAAAATAAAAAACGAAGATTTTCTTCCTGCATTTAAGACAGCTATCGACAGAGCAAAAGCAGAAATTGAAACAATTACAAATAACGACGAGATACCATCTTTTAAAAATACTATTGAAGCATTAGACTATTCTGGTGAAGAATTGGATCGGGTTTCGAGTATTTTTTTCAACTTAAATTCGGCCGAAACTAATGATGAGATTCAAAAAATTGCACAAGACGTCTCTCCACTTCTTTCAGAATTCAGTAATGACATTACACTGAATGAGGACTTATTTAGACGCGTAAAAATAGTTTACGATTCGAAAGCCAGTTTACATCTAACAACCGAACAAGAAACACTGTTAAATAAAAAATATAAAAGCTTTTCAAGAAACGGAGCTAATTTACCCGAAGATAAGAAAGAACGATTGAGAGCGATTGACAAAGAATTAAGTCAATTAAAACTAAAGTTTGGCGAGCACATTCTGGCTGAAACCAACACGTTTGAAATGCACTTAACTGATGAGTCCGACTTGTCTGGTTTGCCCGAAGGTGCAAAAGAAGCCGCTAAACAGCTTGCTGAAAGTAAAAGGAAAGCGGGTTGGTTAATTACCTTGGATTACCCGAGTTATATTCCGTTTATGACCTATGCCGATAATAGACAACTAAGGGAACGATTATCTAAAGCCTTTGGGAGCAAAGGGTTTAAAAATGATGATTTAGACAATCAGGCTATAGTATTGAGAATTGCCAATTTACGATTTGAACGTGCGCAACTTTTAGGTTATAAAACGCATGCTCATTTCGTGTTGGAAGAGCGTATGGCAGAGACTCCAGAAAAGGTGAACATATTCCTCAACGAATTATTGAAAAAAGCCAAACCAGCCGCTGAAGAAGAATTTAAAAATTTGGAAGCCTTCGCCAAGGATTTAGACAACATTGACCAATTGCAAAAATGGGATTCGGCTTACTACTCTGAAAAGTTGAAGCAAAAACTATTCAACTTAGATGATGAACAACTTAAGCCTTATTTCAAATTAGAGAATGTTATTAATGGTGCATTTACAGTTGCGGAAAAATTGTTCGGCTTACGATTTGAGGAAGTTCACACCATTGATAAATACCATGAAGATGTACTCACTTATAAAGTTGTTGACACTAACGATGAGTTAGTTTCTATTTTTTACGCTGACTTTTTTCCAAGAGCTGGAAAACGCAATGGTGCGTGGATGACTTCATTTAAGCCCCAAATGATTAAGAGTGGAGTTAACGAAAGACCTCATGTATCTATAGTCTGCAATTTTACCAAACCAACTAAAAGCAAACCATCATTGCTTACGTTTAATGAGGTCACTACGCTATTCCATGAGTTTGGCCATGCGCTTCATGGCATGCTTGCCAACACCACCTATCCAAGTTTATCTGGTACTAACGTGTATTGGGACTTTGTGGAGTTACCAAGTCAAGTTTTAGAAAACTGGTGTTATGAAGAAGAAACACTTAAGTTATTTGCCACACATTATGAGACTGGAGACCTCATTCCGATGGAACTGATCGAAAAGATAAAGGCATCTGCTACATTTCACGAAGGTATGCAGACCTTACGCCAATTAAGTTTTGGCATGTTAGATATGGCTTGGCATGCTGGCGAATCGCCCGAGACCGTAAAATCAGTCAAATCGTATGAATCTGAGGCTTTTGGTGAAACACAACTTTATCCTGATGTTGCTGAAAACTGTATGAGTACGGCTTTTGCACATATCTTCCAAGGTGGTTACTCTTCTGGGTATTACAGTTATAAATGGGCTGAAGTTTTAGATGCCGATGCCTTTGAATATTTCAAAGAGGAAGGTATTTTTAATAAAACCGTTGCCGAAAAATTTAAAGCTTACATTTTATCCCAAGGAGGTACGGAAAACCCTATGGCTCTGTATAAAAAGTTTAGAGGACAAGAGCCAAAGCCCGAGGCCTTATTGCGACGTGCAGGATTAATAAAATAAGCATCCTGATTTTTCGTTTTAGCTTAATGAAGCTATTGAAAATTTTAGGGCATATATTTATAATAGTCGTTCTTACGGTACTAACGCAAATTGGAGGATTGATTTGGGTAATTGCTTTAGTCATTTCATACTGGCTTAAATGCAAAAAACGTTATACATTTCCGATAACTTATCTTGCTTTTAACCTCATATTAATACCATTAATTGCTCCTTGTTTTGGAAGAGTTCAGTTACCTGTTTTTGATTCCGCAATTAAACCCCAAAGTTATTTCTATGCGTTAGCATTTAGAAATTATGTAACACCAGAGTTAAAGTACAATTTAAAGGATGCCAGTACAGATTTAATGTACTTGGATATCCAAATCAACTATTTGGATGCTAACTTCCCTTTTTTTGATGGATTTCCATTGTTGCCACATTTAAGCCATAATGATGGTAAAAAAGTGGATATTGCCTTTCAATACAAAACAGCCGACGGAAAACCAACAAATAAGAAACCATCGCTATTAGGTTATGGCAACTATGTCAATCTAGAAAATCCAACAAACAATTACTGTAAATCCAAAGGCTTTTGGCAGTATGACATTACAAAATATCTGAACCTTAACATTAATAGTGATTTGGCATTCGATAAAGAAAATACAAAAACACTTATCCAAGGTCTTCTATATCGAACACAAAATGAAAAACTATTTATTGAACCTCATTTAAAAGAAGAATTAGGGTTAAAGAGCTATTCTGAAATTAGGTTTCACGGTTGCCAGGCTGTGAGGCATGACGACCATATACATTTACAGATAAAATAAACTTTCAATAATTATTGAAAATTTAAAAATTATTGTATATTTGTAGCATGGAATATGTAGAAGCAAAAGAAAAATTTATCAGCACTTGGGGAAGCTTGGGTACACTTTGGGGTATTAATAAAGCCATGGCCCAAATCCAAGCCCTGCTGTTTATTTCTACAAAACCATTGTCCATGGAAGATATTATGGAAGAACTTAAAATCTCCCGTGGTAACACGAGTATGAATCTAAGACAGCTTATTAATTGGGGCATTGTCACCAAGGTTTTGGTTTCAGGTGAACGCAAGGAGTTCTTCACCACTGAAAAGGACGTACAAGAACTGGCTCGAACTATAGCAAAAGAACGAAGCCGAAGAGAGATAAAACCGGTGATTAAAGTTTTGGAAGAAGTCTCCTCCATTAAAGATGATGGCACGGAAAACACTAAAGAATTGATAAAGCAAACTAAAGCCTTAAAGGATTTAACAGACGATTTGGATACTTTAATGAACAAACTCGTAAACCAAAAACAAAACTGGTTAACGAAGTCGGTCTTAAAGCTGATGAAATAAAAGTAAATTTTTTTAAACCAAACTTTCAATTTTTTCTGAAATTTTAAAAACATAAATGAGCTACAACTTAATTACATACTTCATATATCTGCCAATTATCTGCTTCATTATGATAAAAATTGGATGGTTAGTTTATAAAAACGGGGAGATTTTCTTACTAAATCTGTTTGATGGCAATATAGATTTAGTAAGAAGCATCAATATGATTTTACTAATTGGATATTACTTAACAAATATTGGCTATGCCATAATAACTATAGCATATTGGGGACATGTTTCAAGTCTTGGTGAAATGGTTGGTTCATTGAGTAAAACTCTAGGTAAAATAATCTTACTACTAGCTGTACTGCATTACAACAATATTTTCTGGCTAAAGCAAATCGAAAAATCAAAACTTTTAAAATAATAAATTATGGAAAATTCTAAAATCATCATCGGTTACATTATTTATCTACCTATAGTTATCATACTTACTATCTACATTTCTAAAATGCTTTTCAAAAATGGTAGAATCTTCATGATAGACATTTTTAAGGGCAAAGAGGATATTGCATTGGCAACAAATAAGTTGTTTGAAATTGGATTTTATTTAATCAACATTGGCTTTGCTCTATACATAATGGAAATATATTACCATAAGCATAGTGAAATGAGCTATCAAACACTAATGGAAATACTGAGTAAAAAAATTGGCGGCTTCACTATTTACTTAGGGATTATGCTATTTCTAAACCTATTCCTATTCTTCAGAGGTAGAGGTATATCTAGAAAGACGTTAATGAAACCCAATCAGCAATAATTCAAAATCAATACATAATGAAAACACAAAGTATACCCTACACTAATTACAAAGAACAGAACCGAATAGACATGGTAGATTTTTATAACGAAGCTACCGAAGATTATGAGTTTTGGAGTAACGATTACAACATGCATTTTGGTTACTTCATCCCCTTTAAAACCAATCCGTTTAAGCGCGATTCCATGCTTAACCAAATGAATAGACAGGTCATAAAACGACTTCATATAGGTAAAACCAAAAACCGTCTTGTAGATTTGGGTTGTGGTATGGGAGCTACTATGCGCTATGCTTTAAAACACTACAAAAATGTAATGGCTTATGGTGTAACACTATCTAACTTTCAAGTACAGAAAGGGAATGAATTGCTTAAAGGAAAAAATGGCATTATCCTAAAGGAAAACTACAACAACACATCGTTTCAGTCCAATTCTTTTGATTCTGCCTTGGCAATAGAAAGCTTTTGCCACTCGGGTCATGATTATAATTCCTTAAAAGAAATGCACCGAATTCTAAAACCTGGTGGACGCTTTGTAATAGCAGACGCTTTTTTAAAAAAAGACAAAACAAAACTCTGCAAAGGCGGTAAATATGCGTACAATAAATTGTGTAGCCACTGGAATCTGGAAAAATTAGAAACCCATCAATTCATCAAAGCAAAACTAGAGGAATTAGGCTTTATTGGTATCAAAGTTGAAGATGTGTCATTTAGGGTTGCACCTTCGGTACTTCATGTTCCTTTTGCAATTACAGGATTTATACTAAAAAAGCTATTTGGTTTCAACACCATTAAAAGAGAAAGCTTCCATAATCTAAAGGGGTCATTTTACGCACTATTATCTGGCTTGCATATGAAAAGCTTTGGATATTATATGATTAGTGCCACCAAAAGCTCGTAAAATGTAAAAGTCTGTTTTAGAAGTTAATATTTTATCCTATTTTTGATGAAGCAATGAGATGTATTAATGGCTGACCATAAAATAGACCCTAATAACTGGATTAATTTATATTCAGACTACCTGTTTAACTATACGATTTCTAGAGTTAGTGATAGGGAAATGGCACAGGATTTAGTTTCAGAAACTTTTTTGGCAGGACTTAAATCCATGGCTAATTTTAAAGGTGAAGCCAGCGAACGCACTTGGTTAATCTCTATCCTTAAACGCAAGATTATCGACTACTATCGCAAAATAAATTCTAACAAAGGTAAAGCCGAAGTTAGAATGAGTTATAATAGCGATACTGAAGCTGAAGGTGATTGGCTTGAAGAACGCGTCGCCGATCCGTTTGATAAAACGGCCGAAGATAAAATAGAAAACTCTGAATTGGGTGATGCCATATATGATTGTATGGGTAAATTACCAGAGAAACAAGCTGAAGTTTTTAAGATGAAAACGATTTTAGGTTACGATACAGAAACGATTTGTAATGAATTAGAAATAACTGCGTCTAACCTTTGGGTAATCATCCATAGAGCAAGGACAGCTCTGGCGGATTGCATGGAAAAAAATTGGTTTTAATACAATGAAAAAAAGTCTTTTATTTATAAGTTGTGAGGAAGCACAACATATTTGCGACAAAAGGCAATATGGTGAAGCTACTGGCTGGGAGCGTGTTAAATTAGGCATCAGACTCTCTTGGTGTCGTATTACTCAGGCTTATGTTAATAGAAATAATAAGTTAACCGAAGTGATACAAAAAGCCGATGTGGATTGCTTAAACAATGATGAGCGTAGTAAGCTTAAACAGCAATTCGAGGAAGAGCTAGCCAAGCATCAATAGTATTGCCAACCACAGTATTGGCACACTTTCCACCCAAAATGCACTGTAATATTTTGATTGGTTTTTGTTTGAAAACAGCAAAAACAAAAGTGATACAAATAGGATAATCACTGTCGAAATTATGGCATCATAATCTATGTCATCCTTAAAATATTCCAAGAAAAAAAATATCAATAGTAAAAACACTCCAATGGTCTTAGTTTTTTTGATGCCAATTCTTTGGGGTACAGTTGCTAGTTTTATACTGTCATAATTAAGATCTCTAATTTCGAACGGCAAGGTCAAAACTATAACGAGCACAAATCGTTGGATAAAAGTAATGACTGTATCTGAATTGATACTTACTTCAACCTCAATTAACGGAAGAGATACTGTAGTAAAAGCCCAAACCAAGGCAATGACATAAATCTTCAGGCCACTTATTTGCCTTAGATTCTTCTGTTCGTCTCTAAAATAGCGTATCGGCACCAAAGGAATAGCATATAAAAATGTAATAAGCCCAAATATTGATAAATATACAAGCGAATTGACGCTTAGTTCAATCGCATAGTAACACATCGCAATAAAGGCCATTAATGAAAATATCTGAATCGTTTTCAGCCAACCAGCCAATCGCCTATGATGAAACTTGGTGATACCAAAATACTTTATGAAGTTATAAGCTGTTATCGTAGCAAAAAACACAAAATAAAGCACATCTCTAGAATAAGCCAATTCAAATTGGAGTAACGTCACCCAAGTGAAAGAATAAACAGCAAGTGCAACATGTATACTACTATTTATATAAAAATTAAGTAAACGCTTTAAAATCCCCATTAAACAAAAATAATCAATGTGTTAATAACACGTATTTTCGGTTAAAAACTTTAGTTTACATTAACTAAAAACAGAGGCTATTTCCGTATTTTTGCATATCAAAAAAATTAGCTGATTTTAGAATGGACACAACCTCTTTTGCACTTAGACATATTGGCCCGAATTCAGACGAAGAAAAAGCCATGTTAAATACTATCGGTGTTACCAGTATTGAACAACTAGTTTCTGAAACTATACCTGCTGGTATTCGTCTCAAAAAGGATTTAGATTTGGATGCTGCTATGAGCGAGCAAGATTATCTTGATCATATCTATAAATTGTCGCAACTCAACAAAGTTTACAAATCATATATAGGCTTAGGATACCACCCTTCAAATTTACCAGCTGTAATACAGCGCAATATTTTAGAAAACCCTGGTTGGTATACGGCGTATACGCCTTATCAGGCCGAGATTGCACAAGGACGTTTAGAAGCCCTTTTAAATTTTCAGACCATGGTGATTGACCTTACCGGAATGGAAATTGCCAATGCCTCGTTATTGGATGAAAGTACTGCAGCAGCAGAGGCCATGGGTTTATTATTTGCGGTTAGGGATAGAGCTCAAAAAAAAGCAGGCGTTAATAAGTTCTTTGTTTCAGATTTAGTCTTGCCGCAGACGATTGCTTTATTAAAAACTAGAGCAACTCCTATAGGAGTAGAATTAGTAATTGGTAACGAATCGCAATTCAATCTTACTGAAGAATTTTTTGGTGCACTTTTACAATATCCAGGCAAAAATGGTCAGATTACTGATATTAAGTCCTTCATAGAAAAAGCCAACGCTTCAAACATTAAAGTGGCAGTAGCAGCAGACATTCTAAGTCTTATTAAGCTTGAAGCACCTGGTAAATTTGGAGCAGATGTGGTTGTTGGTACAACGCAACGTTTTGGTATTCCAATGGGTTACGGTGGCCCTCATGCGGCTTATTTTGCCACCAAAGAAGCCTATAAACGTGATGTCCCAGGAAGGATTATTGGAGTTACTAAAGACGCCAATGGCAATAGAGCGTTGCGTATGGCATTACAGACCAGAGAACAACATATAAAACGCGACAAAGCAACTTCAAACATATGTACTGCACAAGTACTATTAGCCGTAATGGCAGGTATGTATGCTGTTTATCACGGTCCAAAAGGTTTAACCTTTATCGCTGATAAAGTAAAAAACACGACCTCAACCCTATCCAATGCTCTTGAAGATTTAGGTTTAGAACAAGTCAATACACATTATTTTGATACGATTCAAATCAAAGCTAATGCGGTTAAGGTAAAATACGAAGCTGAAAAAAAAGAAGTAAACTTTTATTATCCCGATAAGGATACAGTCACCATTTCAATTAACGAAACTACAACAGTTTCAGATTTAAATGAAATCATTGCAATTTTTGAAACTGTCATAGGACAAAAAACAAATACTATTGTTTCGATTTCGGAGGCAGATACAATTCCGGAAGGATTGAAACGCCAAACGGACTTTTTAAGCTTTGATGTGTTTGATTCCTACCATTCCGAGACCGAATTAATGCGTTACATCAAAAGATTAGAGCGTAAAGATTTGGCCTTAAACCACTCCATGATATCTCTTGGTTCTTGTACCATGAAACTTAATGCGGCCGCGGAGATGTTACCCTTGAGTTGGAGCAGCTGGGGAAATATGCATCCTTTTGCACCCGAAGAACAAGCCGCAGGTTACCAATTTATGTTAAAGGCTTTAGAGGATCAATTGACAGAAATTACAGGTTTTGCAGCGACATCCTTGCAACCAAATTCTGGCGCCCAAGGAGAGTTTGCTGGTCTTATGGTGATAAGGGCTTATCACGAATCTCGTGGTGACCATCATAGAAATATTTGTTTAATCCCTTCTTCTGCACACGGCACCAATCCTGCAAGTGCAGTTATGGCTGGTATGAAAGTTGTTGTTACCAAAGCCTCAGAAGATGGAAACATTGATGTTGATGATTTAAAGGAAAAGGCCGAACTGCACAAAGATAATCTTGCTGCATTAATGGTCACCTACCCTTCTACCCATGGTGTTTATGAATCTGCGATTAAAGATATAACGCAAATTATTCATGATAATGGCGGACAAGTCTATATGGATGGAGCTAATATGAATGCCCAAGTTGGTTTGACCAACCCAGGAAATATTGGTGCAGACGTGTGCCACCTTAACTTACATAAAACATTTGCCATTCCACATGGTGGAGGCGGACCTGGCGTTGGTCCTATTTGTGTGGCTAAACAATTAGTGCCTTTCCTTCCTGGAAACCCAATAATAAAGACTGGTGGACATCAAGCCATATCGGCAATTTCAGCAGCACCATTTGGTTCTTCATTAGCTTGTATTATTTCATATGGTTATATCAAAATGCTTGGTGCTGGTGGATTAAAAAAAGCTACTGAAGTCGCCATCCTTAATGCTAATTATATCAAAGAGCGCTTAGAAGGTTATTATGACACGCTTTACACTGGCGAAAATGGACGTGCAGCACACGAAATGATTATAGACTGTCGTGATTTTAAAGCAAAAGGTATTGAAGTATCTGATATTGCCAAACGTTTGATGGACTATGGCTTCCATGCGCCAACTGTTTCGTTTCCTGTTGCTGGTACAATGATGATAGAGCCTACAGAAAGTGAGAGTAAAGCAGAAATGGATCGTTTTTGCGATGCTTTAATTTCCATTAGAGCAGAAATTGATAAAGCCACAAAAGAAGAGACAAACAATGTATTGAAGAATGCACCTCATACTATGGATATGCTAACTTCCGACGAATGGTTACTACCATATACGAGACAAGAAGCTGCGTTTCCTTTAGATTATATAAGGGACAATAAGTTTTGGCCAAGTGTAAGACGAGTAGATGATGCTTATGGCGATAGAAATCTGA
This sequence comes from Winogradskyella sp., assembly GCF_028289625.1. Lineage (GTDB taxonomy): Bacteria > Bacteroidota > Bacteroidia > Flavobacteriales > Flavobacteriaceae > Winogradskyella. The sequence goes on from NZ_JANQOM010000008.1 coordinate 43,580, forward strand.
TTTGTAGTTGTGCGCCTATTGAACAATATATTGAAGCCTAGATAAGTGGTTGAACATCGTAAAACAACATCTATTTTTCGTCTTATATAATTAAATATGGTTACATTGGCGTTTCTGTATATAACATTATTTTAGAACCCCACGTTTATGAACATTAAAATAACAGGAACAGGTAGCTATATCCCTAAAAGTATAGAAAAAAATGAAGATTTTCATCAACACATATTTCTTAACAGCGACGGCTCCTCAATAGATTATCCTAGTGAAGTCATCGTAGAAAAGTTTAAAGCTATTACTGGCATTGTTGAGAGACGTTATGTAGACGACCAATTAGTTGCTTCGGATATTGGTTTTCTTGCCGCACAAAAAGCAATAGATGATGCTAATGCTAATCCCGAAGAGATTGATTATATCATATGTTCCCATAATTTTGGAGACGTTAAGGCCAATACTATTCAGAGTGACATATTACCGTGTTTAGCATCGCGTATTAAGCATAGACTGAGAATAAAAAATCCGAAATGTGTAGCTTATGATATTCTCTTTGGCTGTCCAGGATGGGTAGAAGGCGTTATACAAGCCAAAGCTTTTATAAAAGCCGGAATGGCAAAACGATGTTTAGTTATCGGAGCTGAAACATTATCGCGTGTAGTTGATAAACACGATAGGGATTCTATGATTTATTCTGATGGTGCAGGTGCTAGTATTGTTGAGATTTCTGACGATGATAGTGGTATATTAGCGCATGAGTCAGCATCTTTCACCTACGATGAGGCCTATTACTTATTCTTTGGAAATTCAAACAATAAAGATTTATGTCCCGATACGCGCTACATAAAAATGCATGGTCGAAAAATTTATGAATTTGCGTTGACCAATGTAGCTCAAGCCATGAAGGATTGTTTAGATAAAAGTGGTGTGGATATATCAGAAGTAAAAAAGGTATTAATCCATCAGGCCAACGAAAAAATGGACGAAGCCATTATTAAACGTTTTTACAGATTATTCAAAGCCCAAGCACCTGAAGATATTATGCCAATGAGCATCCACAAACTAGGTAATAGCTCTGTTGCCACGGTACCAACCCTTTTTGATTTAATTAGAAACAATCAGCTTGATAAACACCAAATCAACAAAGGTGATATTATTATATTTGCAAGTGTAGGTGCTGGTATGCATCTCAATGCGATTGTTTACCGATATTAATCATAAGATTTTCCGATTTTCTCGGATAACAACTATGTACGAGAAAACCTTCCCAAATAAGCGCTTTAGATTAACCCTAGAGTTTCTTAAAAAACATGTAGACCCATCAGAATCTATTCTGGATTTAGGCGTTAAAAATCCTTTTTCAGAGATTTTGATTTCTGAAGGTTATAAGGTTGAAAACACTAAAGGTGAAGATTTGGACGAGAACCGCTCTACAATAGAAAACTCAAATGCCAAGGTCGTAACAGCCTTAGAAATATTTGAGCATCTTTTATCGCCTTATGAAGTTTTAAAATCGATAAAAGCCAATAAGTTAGTGATTAGTGTACCTTTAAAATTATGGTTTGCTTCTGCTTATAAGAATGAATATGATAAGTGGGACAGGCATTACCATGAATTTGAAGATTGGCAACTGGATTGGCTATTAGAAAAAACGGGATGGACCATAAAAGATCGTGCTAAATGGACGAATCCTGTAAAAAAACTTGGTATTAGACCAATTCTAAGACAATTTACTAATCGTTATTACATAGTTTACGCTGAAAGAAATCCCAAATAACAATCTCTAAACAACAAATTGCGATTGGATTTATTTAGTTTTGGAACTTGGAATTAAAGATTTTGAACTTTTATATCATCATCCCAGCACATAATGAAGCCACCTTTATTGGGCAAACACTGGAATCTTTGGTTGGGCAAACCTTGTTACCTAAACAACTTGTGGTTGTCAATGATAATTCTACTGATAATACCCAAAGTATTGTCGAAGATTACCAAGCCAGGTTTAATTGGATATCCTTGGTAAATACCAGTTCTTCAGAACAACATTTACCAGGATCTAAAATCATCAATGCATTTAATAAAGGCTTAGACATTTTAGATGATCAATATGATATCATTTGTAAGTTTGATGCTGATCTTATTTTTCCAAAAAATTACCTAGAGCAAATCGCGGATCATTTTAAAACCAATCCAAAATTAGGTATGGCCGCCGGCTTTTGCTACATCAAAAAAAACGGTGTCTGGATTTTAGAAAACTTAACGCGTAAGGATCATATTCGAGGAGCTCTAAAGGCCTACCGAAAAGCTTGTTTTGAGCAAATCGGACAATTAAAACCTTCGATGGGTTGGGATACGGTTGATGAACTCTTGGCAAAATACCATGGTTGGGAGATTTTAACGGATGAGTCACTACATGTTAATCACCTTAAACCTACCAGTGAATCCTATAACAAAGCTTCAAAATATTTACAGGGAGAAGCCATGTACAAAATGCGCTATGGCTTTTGGATTACATTGCTATCGGCTTTAAAACTAGCCTATAAAAAACGAAGTCTTCATCTATTTAGAGATTATATAAAAGGCTATTTTAAGGCCAAATCCAATAATGTTGAATTCTTGGTTTCTAAAGAAGAGGGACAATTTATAAGACAACTGCGTTGGAATGGAATCTTTAATAAACTGAAATAAAACCTAATTCAATTCAGCAAGTAAGGCTCTGGCTTTTTCCGAATTAAATAATCGGTCAACCACTATTTTATTTAAAACTTCCTTGGTCTCCTCTACTCTGTCCTGCTTTAGATACAAAAGGGCTTTATACCAATAGCCTTTTTTGGAATCCAACAGGTCACTGTTAATCAAGTCCTCAAAAGTTTTCTCAGCAGCACTGTATTCCCCTAATTCTATTTGAGAAATCCCTAAGTACAAAAAAACATTACCTTCAAATTCAGAAGCGCCTAATTGCTCTTGAAAAATGATTAAGGCCTCTTTGTACTTTTTATCCTCAAACAACTGTTGGGCTTTAGGTAACTCACCGCTGTCATGAGCTCTAGAAGCAAAAGAGGGCAAATCGTTAAGTTCAATATATTCGTTATATAATTCCTGACTTGAGGGGTTATGATTAAAGAAAAATTGAACCCCTAGGAAAACTACAATAGAAGCTGCTGCCAGATAATAGTATATTGTTTTTGATTTTGTTTTTTTCTGATTGGAATTATTGAATCTGGTATTAACTTCAGTCAGCGTTTTTTTTAAATTTTGTACATCTTCGCCCTCAAGAATTTCTTTATAGGCATCAATTTCTACTCCATCTACATTAGAAAAACTCCATCTATCTTCATTCAACGCATCAAAAAGTTGCTTTTCTAGATTATATTGTTCCTTAAATACAGCATCTGACGCCAATCTATCCAAAAAAGCTTTTTGATCCGCCTCGGGAAGTGCACCTCTAAGGTATTTTTCTATTAATATGTCGTCTTCTATACTCATATATTGGTGAGTTCTCTATAACGAACATCCTTTCTAATCAATTCTTTCAATTTATTTTTGCACTTAAAAACACGTTGTCTCGCAACAGTTTCAGAATTATAATGCAATTTTTCTACGATTTTTGCATAGGATACTTTCTCAAAAAAAAGCTTAAGTATAACTCTACAATTATCAGAAATTTTATCTAAGCACTCTGTAAAGAGCTCCCAGCGTTTTTGTTCAACAATAGCTCTTGCAATATCCTCATCATCGTCCTTAAGTTCTACTATTGTCAAATTTGTTACCTCTTTCTTGGACTTATTCAACTCGCGGCGCCATAAATTTTTGCAAACCGTAAACAAATAGGCTTCAAAACTGGTATTAATGACAAATCTTTCTTTTTTATAACGCACCACTAATTGCAGTAATGCCTTTTGGAAAATATCTTCAGCATCCTCCTTTTGTCCATTATTATTTGCAATGAAGCTTAAGACTTTGCGAAACGACCCTTCATAAATATTCTTCACTACTGTCTCATTATTACTTATTAATCCTTCTAAAAAAAAACTTGGGTCGTTCATGTAAGTTAAATTTAATAGAAAAATGATTTTGATGGGTAACAAATATATATTTTTATGTACAAAATGGTAAAAACAATATTTATTATGACAACAAAACCATTTAAGATTTTTAGCTTATTAGTTATCACTTTAGTACTAAGCTGTTCCGTTAACGAACTACAGGATAAGACTGACTTAGAAACCGATGATTCTTATAACCTTACTGCAAAATCTATAAATACTTCTAATTTTATTAGTATTACTTTCCACGACTATGCATCTCAACAAGATATTGACGATGCAATAAGTACCTTAAACCCAATAAATCACTTTACCTGTGCAAATAACCCAAACATTATTGTAATGCGATTTGATCAATTATTTCCTGTTAATGGGAATGGTCGCGGAAGTGGGTCTGGTTGTGGTTCTTGTAGCAGTGCGGACGGTAGTGGCGGATCAAGTAGCAATAACGATGAGGATCCAATTATAAAAAGTATCGGAAGTATTATAAGTATTCAGAGCTATAGAGTAGGTATTTGGTGCAACTAATTCTTAAGAATTGAATTATTCGATAAAAGTATTCCTAACATTTTGCTTTATGTCTGTCTCTTTATTGAAACTTACAAGCCAGGTAAAGACTTCAGACATAAAGCTTTTTGATAGTATATCTTCTAAACTTTATAAAGAAAACAAATTTGATAGTCTTGCTAAATTCGCTCATGATAAATCCATTGAGTTTTACAAAAGAAAAGACTTTACTAGTGCTATTAAATATGCAGAAATAGAGGTTGCCATTGGACTTAGAAGCCTAGACAGTGTAGCATACAAAAACGCTTTATTTAATTTAGGACTATTTTATTTAAGAAATAAGAACTATTATCAATCCGTTGCTACGCATCAAAAAGTAATCGACAGTTTTGATATTGATAAAAAAACATTTCAGTCCTATTGTGAGCTGGGTCGTTTATATAGAAGATTAGGTGACTTTCACCAAGCTGTGTCTTATTTTGAGAAAGGTATCTCAGAGCCAACGTATTTTGCAGAAAAAGAGCTAATAATTAATTATTCTAACCTCTTGGATGTCTACGATACTTACAATACCAATATTGATGGATTTTTAGAAAAGAAACTGAACCTTCTCAAAAAAGTAGACGCATTAATCAGGTCAATTAAACTTGATGATTTTAGGGTAACCAATAATGAGATTAATTTCGGAAATTATTACAGCAATGAAGAAGTCTTAGATATTCAAAAAGCAAAATTTCATTTCGATAGAGCATTAGAAAGAGCTAAGAGTGTTAACGATACTTCTAAAATGGCTTTAATTAATAACAATTTAGGTTATTTGTATAATTTAGCCAATAACGACAGTAGTCTATTGTATATAAAAAGAGGCATTAAATTATCCCATCCTAATGACCCTATCCTAATAAAATTATACACAAATTTAAGCGAATATTACTACCGTAAGGATAATATTGACCTGGCTATTAAAGCCAATCATAAAGAATTATCCTTATTACTCCCTGAGTATTTAGACCTAAATGCCAAGTCAATGCCGAGTCTGGAGACTATCACTTTATCACAAGACAAAACCCATACCGTTTTCACATTGAAGAATAGAGCTTTATTCCTTGTTGAAAAATATAAATCTTCAAATCAAATAAAAGACATAAAGCTTGCAAAAGAAACTGTAATCTTAGCCGATCACTTAATTGACAATATCAAAAAGGAAAGTATTGCCATTAAAAATAAGTTATTCTGGCAACAAGAAGCTTCTCAAATTTACATGTTGGCTATAAGAGTCAGCTATATATTAAATGATATAGAAACGGCTTTCTATTTTATGGAAAAAAAGAAAGCGGTTTTGCTATTAGACAATTTAACCGAAAAGGAGCTACGCAAACAGTTAAAAATACCTGATAGTGTATTGGAAAAAGAATTTATCATAAAACAATCTATTTCTGATATAGAAAACAAAATTTATTATTCCGACAAAACCAAATTAGACTCTTTATCTAAAATTCTTAATTCGCTTAAAATTAAACATACTGAATTCTTAAAAAAGCTCAAAAATAAATACAGCGACTATTATGACTCTAAAGTAACCAATCAAATCATTAACCTAAAAAATGTTCAAGAGAATCTAGAGCATGATAACGTTATTTTAGAATATGTATTGGATAGTTCAGGTGGCTATCTAATGACTATAAGCAGAAATAGTATCGGTTTTTTTAATTTTGGAGATACTGAAGAATTAACAAAAAAAATTAGTGAATTTAACAGCACCATATCACAGCCTTTTACAACCACAGAGCAAAAGTCAAACTTTAATAAAATTGCCTATTCACTTTACAATGAACTTATACCTGTTTCTTTAGAAAATGCTAAAAAACTTATTATTATTCCAGATTACAACTTACAAGTACTTTCTTTTGAAGCACTTAAAACCAGTGATAATGACAAAGATTATCTTATTAAAAGGCACGAAATATCATATGCATATTCATTAACCTTTTCAAACAAAAATAGTAAAGCCAAAGAAAATTATAAATCAGACATTACTGCTTTTGCACCTGTGACTTTTAATAACGGTCTTGCCGAACTGAATAATACAAGAAATGAAATATCAAAACTGAAACAACTATTAAACGGTGATTTCTATTTGAATGACCAAGCAAATAAAGATAATTTTTTAAACAATATTTCCAACTCTCAAATTATCCATTTAGCTACACATGCCAACGCAAACGATTCTATTTCGCCATGGATAGCTTTACAAAATGAAAAAATTTATTTGAACGAACTTTATAATATTCAAAGCAACGCTCAACTTGTCACATTGAGTGCTTGTAATACAGCTAGTGGTCAAATAAAAGAGGGAGAAGGTATATTTAGCTTAGCGAGGGGATTTTTTCATTCTGGTTCAAAAAGTGTTGCTAGTACATTATGGAATGTAAACGATAAATCCACATCTCTTATAATTGAAGAGTTTTATAAAAACCTAAACCAAGGTCAAACCAAATCTGAGGCGCTTAGAAACTCAAAACTCAGCTATTTAGAGAAAAATTCACTGAGTAACGCCTCACCTTATTACTGGGCTTCTTTTGTGTTGATAGGCGATACAAACACTGTTAGCCTTGATAACAGCTATTTCTTTTATTATTACCTAACCATTATCATCTTACTAATCATCATCACTTTATACTTTACAAATAAAAAAAAGCGAGGCATTTAGGGTAACAATATTGAAATTCTGGAACATTAGAGAAAATAAAAGAATTCTCTACTATGAAGGACGCATTAAGTTTTCTTATTCAGCAATTACTCAAAGCCCATAAAATATCAATAGATTTTGAAGAATTGGATTTTCAGATTCAAAGTCATCCTACTTATCCAAGCTTACATGCTGTAACTGGCGTCTTAGATCATTTTAATATAGAAAATCTTGCTTTGGATGTACCTAATACGCTAAAAACTTTTCATCAGTTGCCAAATACATTTTTAGCCCAAATAGAAGTTAATTCTCTTAAACAATTGGTTGTTGTTACAAAAACTAAAAATGCTTGTAAAATAACCATCAGCGAAAAAGAAAGGAAAACCTTATCCCAATCCGAGTTTTTAAATCAATTTACAGGGATTTTATTAGCTGTTGAAAAGGATAATACCGCCAAGTCAAAATCGAGTGAACCAACATTAAATCCAAATATAATTAAAGGCTTAACTGTTGGAGCTCTTTTAGTATTTGCCGTTATGTTGGCCCTATCGCAACCCAATATAATTGACCTTAGTTTTCTATGCTTATCAATATTAGGAATTTACATCTCCATTAGTATTTTAAAGCAAGAACAAGGAGAAAGCAATATTCTAGGTAATGCGTTTTGCTCTAACCCAAGCGAAAAAAAGAGCTGTGATGCAATCCTTAAATCTAAAGCGTCCACAATATACAAGAACTTAAAGCTTAGTGATTTGAGCGTTATTTATTTTACAGGGCTTGCTCTGGCTATCTCTTTTTTAACCTTGAGCAATAGAACCATCTTTATCCCTAAGCTCATAAGCTTAATAGCCCTGCCTATAACTATTTACTCAATTTACTTTCAATCTATGGTAATGAAAAAGTGGTGCTTTTTATGTTTGAGTATCCTAGCGGTTATGTGGTGCCAAGCTTTTATCACAGCATTTAACTTTCAGTCCTCATATAGTATTCAAGCCATATTGATAGCTATCCTAGCATTTTCTCTTACTGCGATACTTTGGTTAGTGGGTTCAAAACTTTTAAAAGATAATAAGGCACTTAAAAAAGTTAAGGTAAGTTATCATAAACTAAAGCGAAACTTTGAGCTACTTAGTGCAAAACTAGACACATCAAAAACAATCAACACTTATATAAAATTCACAGAGGAAATAATTTTTGGAAATAATAATAGTAAGTTAAACATCGTATTTATAACCAACCCATTATGCGGACACTGTAAGCCTGTGCATAAAACCATTGAGCAGATATTAAACACTTATCCTAAATCAGCAAAACTGACGGTAAGATTTAATATCAATCCAACGAACCCTGGAAATACAGCAGTTAAAATTGCCCTAAGGCTTTTAGAAATATATAATATCGAAGGCATTGAAACCTGTTTAGAGGCAATGCATGAAATCTATGGTGATTCTAAACCAGATGATTGGTTGGATGAATGGAATGAATGCTCAAGGCCAAAAATGTATTTACCAATTCTCGAAAATCAATATAATTGGTGCTCTCAACACAGCATCAATTTTACGCCTGAGATTCTAATTAGTGGTAAAGCTTATCCAAAAATGTTTGATCGCAACGACCTTATCTATTTTATAGAAAACCTAGAGGAACTATCAGAGATCAATAATCCAAATATACCTTTTGTAAACGCAAAAAATATACAATAACAAGGCCCTAAAAAGGGCTTTGTATTGAACAGTATTCTCTCGCGAAGAATAGACACAAAAAGTAAGTGTCTTTAACTGTTCACTGCAAATGTAATTTTTATAAATAATTTATTATGAAAAATTTAAAAAATTTGGGAAATGTCCTAAGTGCAGCAGAAATGAAGAATATCAATGGCTCTTGGGGAGGCAACCCAACATGTATGGAACCTTATTATGTTAATCAATTTGGAAGATTTGCCCACCGAATCCATGGTGGTTGTGTCAATAATCCAAACGACTTTAGCTATTTATGGAATTGGTAAAACCAATGCTATACTAGCTTAATTATTGAGCCTCTACAATTAGAGGTTCAATTTTAGAATTACATAACCTCTTATACTTGAAAAAGAAATTCCCAACATACAAACAAACAGAAGCCAAGGACTGCGGTCCAACCTGCATTAAAATTATTGCCAAACATTACGGCAAGACCATAAATACTCAAGAGCTAAGACAACTGAGCGAAACCACAAGAGAAGGCAGTAGCTTAATGGGTATAAGTGATGCCGCCGAATCCATAGGATTTCGTTCCCTAGGTATAAAGCTGGCTTTTAATAAGCTGTTGGAAGCACCCTTACCTTCTATCGTCCATTGGAATAAAAACCATTACGTCGTTGTTTACAAGATTAAAAACGATACTGTTTATGTTTCTGACCCAGCACATGGCTTAATTACCTACGGTAAACAAGAATTCTTGAAGCATTGGATAGGCAACAATGTCAATGAAAACACCGAAGAGGGCATTGCCTTAATTGTAGAACCCACACCAAAATTCTATACATCTGAATTTGAGGATAATGAGGACTTTGGTTTTGGCTTTATTTTTAAATACCTATATAAGTACAAAAAATTTATAGTTCAGTTAATCATTGGATTAGTAGCTGGTAGTTTACTTCAGCTTGTACTTCCATTTTTAACCCAGAGTATTGTTGATGTAGGAATTCAAAATCAAGATTTAAACTTTGTGTACCTCATTCTATTTGCCCAATTAGCGTTATTTATCGGTAAGGCATCTTTAGAGATTATAAGAAGCTGGATACTTCTACATCTTAGTACTCGGATAAATATTTCTTTAATCTCGGACTTTTTTATAAAATTGATGAAACTGCCTATTTCTTATTTTGATGTGAGAATGACTGGTGATTTGTTGCAGCGAATCAATGACCATAAGCGTATAGAGCGAATCCTTACTACCTCATCATTAACAATCATATTCTCATTTTTCAACCTCGTTGTCTTTAGCCTTGTATTGGCATATTATAGCCTACAAATATTTGGAGTTTTTATACTTGGTAGTATTCTGTACATAATTTGGGTATTATTTTTCTTCAAAAAGCGTAAAGAACTAGATTATAAACGCTTTTCTCAAGTTAGTGAAGAACAAAGTAAAGTCATTGAACTTATTAATGGCATGCAGGAAATTAAGTTGCACAATGCAGAACGGCGCATGCGTTGGAACTGGGAATACGTCCAAGCTAAACTCTTTAAAATTGCTTCAAAAAATCTTGCTTTGGAACAAACACAAAGCGTAGGTTCAAATTTTATAAATGAACTCAAAAATATGTTCATTACCATACTATCTGCAACTTTGGTTATTGAAGGCGATATCACTCTTGGAATGATGATGGCCATAAGTTATATGGTGGGACAACTCAATGGGCCTATTATTCAGCTTATTTCTTTTTTAAGAGAGGTGCAAGATGCCAAAATCTCTATTGAGCGTCTTGGTGAAATTCATGACATGGAGGATGAAGAAAACCCTGAAGACCATAAAATCACTACAATCCCAGAAAATAAAGACATACAGCTAAACAATGTATCGTTTAGGTATACAGGTGGCTTAGAACCGGTTATAAAAAACCTCTCCTTAACCATACCTTCAAATAAAACAACTGCAATTGTAGGTTCGAGCGGCAGCGGCAAAACAACCTTAATGAAACTATTGTTAAGATTTTATGATGTTGATCAAGGAGATATACATATAGGACCCTTTAATATCAACAATATATCCCAAAGAACCTGGAGAGCCAACTGTGGAGTAGTAATGCAAGAAGGTTACATCTTTAATGACACTATTGCCAATAATATTGCAGTTGGCGAGGATTATATAGATATAGACCGATTAAAGCATGCCATAGATGTTGCCAACATTTCAGATTACATTGACCAATTACCATTAAGTTATAACACTAAAATAGGAAGTGAAGGTACGGGTTTAAGCACTGGTCAAAAACAAAGACTACTTATTGCTAGATCCGTTTATAAAAACCCCAAGTTTCTATTCTTTGATGAAGCTACCTCTGCACTAGATGCTAATAATGAAAAGACCATTATGGAAAATCTCAATACGTTTTTTGAGAATAAGACAG
>NZ_JANQOM010000028.1 GCF_028289625.1 Winogradskyella sp.
AAGTCTATGTGCTTATTCAGGAACTCTGAAATTTTTCCCCAAGTATTACTTTCCGCGACTTTTTCTTCAATCTTTTTTAAATCTTGTATCATTTGCTAATACTTCAACCATTTGAAAAGCTCCTTGTATGTCGGCTTTTTGCCATACATCAGAATACCAACACGATAAATTTTAGCTGCAAACCAAACCGCAAGCATAAATGTACCTATAAGAAGTAACAAAGACAGCCCTTGTTGCCATAGTGGAACACCAAAAGGAATGCGCATTAACATTACGACGGGAGATGTCAAAGGTATAAACGAAAATACAGTCGAAACGGTTCCATGAGGATCTTCTATAACCGTAAACACACCTACATAAACTGCCAAAATCAATGGCATCAGTATAGGCAACATAAACTGTTGCGTATCGGTTTCATTATCTACCGCAGCTCCTATGGCTGCATAAAGCGAACTGTACAATAAATAACCTCCAATAAAAAAGAACATAAAAGCTATAACCAGATTCAATATGGGCAAGTTGTTAATACTTGTAATTAAATTTTCTACTATAGTTTGCGCACCCTCAGTCTGCATGGCTTGATTCATTAATTCTTGTTGCTGACTTGATGCTTGGGTCATATCAATACCGAAAATTGCAGATACAATGACCATTAAAACCCCACCTAATACTACCCAAATGGCGAATTGTGTCACTCCAGCAAGAGATGTTCCAATAATCTTACCCATCATTAATTGAATCGGTTTTACAGAGGAAATGATAACTTCAATAATTCTACTGGTTTTTTCTTCAATAACACTTCTCATAATCATATTACCGTATATAATGATAAACATAAACAGCAGATAACCCGCAATACCACCAAAGGCCAACTTAATAATATTATCTATTTTAGAACTTTTCTCGCCATCAAAACTCTCTTGTGCAATATCCACACTTGTTTTAGAGGCTTCTATCTGTGCTAATGTCACGCCATCCTTTTGTAGTTTCATTTCACGCAGACGCTTCTCGATTTTTCGCTCAATACCAGAGATGACTGTTAAAGATGGTGATTCTTCAGAATAAAATTTGATATTACTGGAAACCTCATCTAAAGCATCTACTTTGGCAATATGAAGCAAACCATATTCTTCAGTTTCCTTAACCAAAGTTATGGCTTCCGCTAGGCTAAAATCGCTAAGACTATTATACGTTGTATTTTCTGTATTCTGAAAAACATCTTTTAAATAACCTGTTTCATCCAAAATTGAGATCGTTCGTTTTTTATCGTTATTTAATTGCGATAAATAAGCAACTACGGCAATAAGCGCTATCATTATTAAGGGACTTAAAAATGTCATTATGATAAATGATTTATTCTTCACCTTTGTGAGATATTCGCGCTTTATAATAAGTGGTAGATGATTCATCTTTAGTTGTTTTTTACAGTTTCAATAAAAATATCGTTTGCTGTGGGAATCACTTCCACGAAGTGATGTACTTCTGCTTTCGAAGCTAAAAAAGACAACAAATCATTTGATGATGTAGATTCATCTATTTTTACGTTCAGCTTAATATCGTCATTCAAATTCTTAAATGTCGCAGGAAGTACTTGGTACTTATCCTTTATTTCAGCCAAAACGGCACTGCTATTATTGGATTGCAGACCAACTTCAAAGGTGTTGGTCTTAAACTGACGTTTGATATCATTGAGCTTGCCGTCCAAAATTTTATTTGATTTATCAAGAAGTGCTATATGGTCACAGAGTTCCTCGACCGATTCCATACGATGGGTCGAAAAAATAACCGTGGCACCTTCGTCTCTTAGTTTTAAGATTTCATCCTTAATAAGGTTGGCATTAATAGGGTCAAAACCCGAAAACGGCTCATCAAAAATTAAAAGTTTTGGTTTATGAAGCACAGTGACCACAAACTGAATCTTCTGCGCTTGCCCTTTGCTCAATTCTTGGATTTTCTTATTCCACCAATCTCCTATTTCCAACTTATCAAACCAATATTTCAATCTACTTTTTGCTTCAGACTTCGCCATACCTTTAAGTTGTGCCAAATACAAAGCTTGTTCGCCCACTTTCATGGATTTGTACAATCCGCGTTCTTCGGGTAAATATCCAATATCCCTTATATGCTCTGGTTTTAAAGGTTGCCCATCTAGCTGAACGGTCCCTTCGTCGGGCATGGTAATTTGATTAATAATGCGAATCAGCGTTGTTTTTCCTGCTCCATTTGGACCTAACAATCCAAATATACTGCCTTTAGGCACGGCAATAGATACTTCATTTAGTGCTTTAAAATTCCCAAAGTTCTTAGACACGGAATCAGCAACTAATAAGTCATTCATATACTAAGCGATTTTCTATAAGAGGTTAGAGCGTAAATATATTAAATGTTAGTAAGTTTTAATGCATAAAGACTACTTATTCGCTTTTTCATAATGGTGAAGCATAAATGAGATCCCACTCTTAAGCAGGATTAGTATAACCAACAATTTTTGAATGTGCCATAAAGGCTTTTCAAAAGTGGATTTTAATAAAAAAACAAAACCCACCCTTACGGTTAGATAAGGATGGGAAAAAATTGCTATGAAAAAGAAAAATTACCGCTAATTAGCATTAGCGATAATTCAAAGATAGTATTTTTTATTAAACAGAGGCTTTTTTATGAAAACATATCTTTAACCTTTTCAAAAAAAGATTTGTCTGAACTTTCGGGTTTTGGCTCAAAATGCTCGTCTTCTCTCATGTTTTCAAAAAACTCCTTTTGTGTTTTGCTCAAAGTCTTTGGTGTCCAAACATTTACATGAACCAGTAAATCTCCCTTACCGTAACCATTAATGCTCGGAATACCTTTGCCTCTAAGTCTTAAAATTTTTCCGGACTGCACACCAGCTTCAATTTTAATCCGCACTTTACCTGTAACAGTATCTATTTCTTTAGAGGTGCCTAAAACTGCATCTGGCAAGCTCACATACATATCGTAATGTAGATTATCGCCTTCGCGCTTCAAGGTTGGGTGTTCCTCTTCCGAGATGACCACTAATAAGTCACCTGCAATACCATTGCCAGGTGCATCATTACCTTTTCCTGTCACTTTAAGTTGCATGCCATCAACAACACCTGCTGGTATTTTAACAGATACCGTTTCTTCAGTCGTTATAAGACCTTGAGCATCTGCATTTGTTGGTTTTTTATCTATGATTTGCCCTGTACCACCACATGTTTGGCAAGTACTAGCTGTTTGCATTCGTCCTAAAATGGTGTTGGTTATACGCGTTACTTGTCCTGAACCGTTACAAGTGGTACACGTCTTATAGGTCGTCCCCTTAGCTTGAATTTTACGCTTTACTTTAATCTTCTTTTCGATACCATTAGCGACTTCCTCTAAAGACAGTTTAACACGAATTCTTAGGTTACTGCCTTTTACAACACGTCGTCCTCCGCCACCGAAGCCACTAAATCCGCCACCACCAAAAGCTCCTCCAAAAATGTCACCAAACTGACTAAAGATGTCATCCATGTTCATGCCACCTCCACCAAAGCCACCTGCACCTTCAAAGGCTTGATGCCCAAACTGGTCATAACGTGCTTTCTTATCAGGATTACTTAAAACCTCATAAGCTTCAGCGGCTTGCTTAAATTTTTCCTCAGCTTCTTTATCATCTGGATTCTTATCAGGATGATATTTTAGAGCCATTTTACGATAGGCTTTTTTTATCTCTGAGTCCGAAGCACCTTTACTTACTCCTAATACGTCGTAATAATCTTCTTTCATAATTCTTTTGCGCCCCAAGCGCAATTATCTTTTTATTATTGCCCAATCACCACTTTTGGGAATCGAATCACTTTATCACCTAGTTTGTAGCCGCGCTCAACAACATCGATGATTTTTCCTTTTAAATCCTCACTTGGTGCAGGAATTTGGGTTACTGCTTCATGATCATCAGCGTTAAAGGCATCTCCTTGATTCACCTCTATCTTAGATAAGCCTTTCTGTTCTAGGGTATTTAAAAGCTTATTGTAAATCAACAATACACCTTTGCGCAATTCCTCAGCTTCCTTATCCTCTTCGATATGCATTAAAGCACGTTCAAAATCATCGAGTACAGGAAGCATTGCCAACATGACGCCCTCACTTGCTGTCTTAAACAATTCAAGGCGTTCCCTGTTCGTACGCTTTTTATAATTTTCAAACTCAGCGAACAAACGCATAAATTTATCTTTCTCGGCAGCGAGCTGATCTTGCAACTGCTCCTCGGCCGACTTTTCTTTTTTTTGTTCTTCAGCTTCCGCTGTAGCCGTTGCTGTATCTTCTACTTGTGGTTCTTCGACCTCGTTATTCTTATCTTTTTTACTCATTTTGAGTTTTGTTTTAAAACTTAATTTTAAATCTTCGATTTAGAGTTGCAAAAGTACTGCCATTATTATAAAAATGTCAAAATGTCATTAACATTTTTTTATAAGTCTTCAGGGAAGAATCTAATTAACTTTGCGACTCACGAACAAATTCAAAAAAAACACACTCACATGAAAACTTCATTTTTAAAAATTTTTGCTTTAGTAGCATTCGTAGCTTTCTCTAGCTGTAAAGATAAAGCCAAAGAGGCCGAAACTACTGAAGCCGAAGAAGCAGCTGTTGCTGAGGCCTCTGCCGTAACATTTAATGCTGATACCAACAAATCGACTATTGAATGGAAGGGTTTTAAGCCAACAGGATCTCACACAGGAACTATTTCTATTGCAGAAGGGGTTGTTAATGTTAATGACGGTGCCGTAGAGAGCGGTAATTTTGTTATTGATATGAGTTCTATTGCTGTTACTGATATTCCAGCAGAAGAAGAAGGCAATGCTAAATTAACAGGACACTTAACCAGTGCTGACTTTTTTGATGTTGAAACCTATCCGCAAGCCAAATTTGAGGTTACTGGTATAGAAACTGTTGATGGAAAAACGATGCTATCTGGTAATTTAACCATGAAAGATGCTACCAACAATATTAGTATTCCTGTGACTACAAGCATGGATGGAGACAACATGACCTTAACAAGTGAAACATTTACTATAGACCGCTCTAAGTGGAATATAAAGTATGGCTCTAAATCATTTTTTGACAACTTGGGTGATAAGTTTATCAACGATGATATTGAGCTAAAAGTTAACTTGGTTGCTGTTAAGGCTTAAAAAGCTAAAAAGTCCGTTCGAGTTTTTCTGAAAGAAAAGTATCGAGAACTTCTTAATTAAAACTTCTCGATACATCCTGACTATACTGTCAGGACACTCGAAGTGACAATTTTGCAATTACAAATCAAAAAGCACTTACAGTACTGTAAGTGCTTTTCTCTTTCATAGCAATTTTATAACTAAAATTGCTTCGCTATTAATCAATTACCATCAACCAAAATATCAACTAATAGCGTTTTGTAGTAATGCGCCTCTAACTATTAACACTAAAACCATTATTTAGGCATTACTACTGTGTCAATTACGTGAATCACACCATTACTTCCTGCTACATCTGTCGCAGTGATTTCACTGTAATTGCCCGCTTGGTCTTTCAACCAAATTTTTCCATCTTTTTGCATTACGGTTAGCTTTTGTCCAGCAAGGGTTTCTACCACAACTTTTCCTTTACCTTTCTTTAAAGCAGCAACAACATCGTTAGCCATTAACTTACCAGACACCACATGGTATGTTAAGATTTTAGCTAAGGTCTTTTTGTTTTCTGGCTTCAATAAGTTACCTAAAGTCTCTTTGTCGATTTTTGCGAATGCATCGTTGGTTGGTGCAAATACGGTAAAAGGGCCATCACCTTGTAAGGCTCCTACTAAATCTGCAGCTTTTAATGCAGCTACTAAGGTTGAGAAATTTTCATTTCCTACGGCTGCATCTACAATAGTCCCTTGTGCTTTTGATGTTTGTGCGAATGCTAAGGCAACAACGGTTGTCAATACAAATACTAATTTTTTCATGATTTTTTTAAATTTATGGTTAAACTATTTTGCACTTATTCGTTTTTTGTAGTGCTTTCGTTTATATTTACACAGGCTTGTATGTGCTGGATGAGCAAAGCCTTACATTTGGGAAATCTTTAACATTAATGCAAAACGACAACCAACTTATTCAACAACTGCAAAATAAGGATGAGCGTGCGTTATCGTTACTCTATGACAACTATGCTGGTGCCATTTACAGTGTCATCCTAAAAATGATTAAAGATGAAGGTAAAGCCCAAAATTTACTTCAAGATACCTTTATGACGGTTTGGGAAAAAGCGGAAAGCTATGATGCCACCAAAGGCCGTTTTTACACTTGGATTTATCGGATTGCAAAAAATAAAGTGTTAAATGTTTTGAGAAAAACCGATCCGCTCATCCAAACCGATGATTTTAGTGTATATAATCAAAAAGAAGATGCTATAAGTATAGATGCTGAGTATTTAGAGCTTAATGGAGCGGTAACACAACTCGAAGCACACCACAAGGAAGCCATCGAATTGGTTTACTTTAAAGGCCTAACACATCGTGAAGCACACCAAGAAATGGATGTGCCTTTAGGTACGTTTAAATCTTATGTGCGACAAGCCTTAAAGCAATTGCGAGAAAGCTATACCAAAATGCTAAGTTTACTATTACTAATACTAAATGCGCTGTGATGATGGACAAGAAAACGCTATTAGAGAATGGATTACTAGAGCAATATCTGCTTGGAGAACTCAACGCTAAGGAATGCGAACAGATTGAGCAGTTCTTAGCATCCGATACTGAACTCAAAACTTATTTTGATCAATTGGAGCAGGACTTTGAAACGCTTGGATTGGAAAATGCCATTACACCACCTTCAGCAATAAAGTCCCAATTGTTAGACACCATAACATCATCTTCTGGAACTTCTAAGGTGGTTGAATTAAAACCTAACACCAATTCTAAATGGTATTTGGGTATTGCAGCGAGTGTTGCTGCATTATTACTCGTTGGTAGTTTTTGGCTATACAACCAACTGAATGAGGTTAAACAGCAGTTGAAAACGGTTGAAAACGAAAAAACTGAGCTTAATGATAAGCTTAATGAGCTTAACCAACAAATTGAAGACGAGACGGCACTTTTTGCCACGCTTGTTCATCCCGATACGGAACAATACATTTTAAAAGGTAATACTTTAATACCTAATGGTAAAGTGGTGAGTTATGTGAACCATGAGACCAAATCCGTAGTGATTAATACCGAACGCTTACCAGAACTCGATGCTGAGCACGACTACCAAATGTGGGCCGATGTGGAAGGCGAAATGATTAATATGGGAGTCATTTCTAAAGACTCCAACTTAATGGCTATGAATTATATTGACCATGCCGAATCCCTTAACATCACCATTGAGCCTGCAGGTGGCAATGACCATCCTACGGTTGAGAAGTTAGTAACCAATATCTACCTTAACTAGCCTTAAAAATACGTAGTTCTACGTATAAAAGTTAATATCAGATTATTTACCTTTAATTTATAGATTAATTGTTTAACCGCAGTTTAAAATTGAATTAATGAAAAATGAGAATATAATTGAAATAAATGATCTTAAAGACTTTGTTGAGTCAGTTAGAAAGATAAATGATGAATTTCAGACCACTTGGTTTCGAGGTCATGAAAACTCTATATATACTCTTACCCCATCTATTTTTCGAGATCCTTTTAATTGTGGATTAGAAAAGGATTTTCTTTTACACTTTCAATCTAAATCAATACCTTATTTAACCAAAGATTTTACTGCAAAAAATGATTTTGAATGGTTTTTCCTAATGCAACATTTTGGAATGCCAACCAGATTGCTAGATTGGACAACTTCCGCAATCACCGCTCTAGCTTTTTCTGTTTTTTTCAGAGATGACATGAGCAAAACAGGTAAACACTTTGAAAAAGATATTGATATTTGGTGCTTAGCCCCTCTTAAACTAAATGAATTAGCTAAAATTGATGAGACAGATAAAATCCCAAACATAACGGCTGACGATCAAATTCAGACTTTTTATAAAACAGGTTCTAAAGTCCCAAGTTATCCTGTTGCAATTTTTGGCCCTTTAAATAATGAGCGAATTGTATCTCAAAAGGGGGTTTTCACTTTATACCCTACATCTGATGAAGTTCCAAAGCTTGAAGAAGACCCCAAAGCTAATGACTTTTTAAAAAGAATTGTGATTAAAGGGCAGGATAAAATATACAGTATAAAAAATGAATTGAGTGTTATAGGAATGAGTGAAACATCTTTATTCCCAGATTTAAACCATCTATCTCTTGAATTAAGAAGAGAGTTAACCCAAAAATAAATGAGATAAAGCTATGTATAAGATTTATCCAATAAATGAATTAGGAAAACAAACTGTTTCTAAAATTTATGATAACAGAAACAGGATTGATTTTATGCCATACTATCAAAGATTTGGCGGAATATGGAGTCCAGAAAAAAAGAAATTACTAATTGATACAATCATAAATGAATTTGATATCCCTAAGTTTTATTTTAATTATTTTGTAGAGCAAGATAATCCCCTTAACATCAACGACAAAATATACGCCGTAATTGATGGAAAACAGAGACTTCAAGCAATTTTTGATTTTTTAGATAACAAATACAAACTTGACAAAAGTTGCAAAATAATTAATGATAATATTTCACTAAATAACTATGACTTTGAAAGACTAAATCTAGATTACCCTACAACAGCCAAGAAGATATTGAATTATGTTTTAGATGTTGTTTTTATTGTTACGGATGAGGATAGTAGACTAGAGGAAATGTTTTTACGACTCAATGGCGGAATTGCCCTAACAAATGCTGAAAAAAGAAATGCAATAAATAGCTTTCTTAATAGAGAAATAAGACAGATAATAATACAAAATCCTTTTTTTACACATAAAGTTCGCTTCAAAAACCCTCGTTATCAACATAATGACTTATTAACAAAACTATTATTTGTAGAATATAAAGGCCTACTAATAAATCTTGGGAACAAGGAACTTGAAAATTTTATAAGAGAATTTTCAAAGGAAAATCAAGATTCAATAGGCTTAATACAGAGAACTAAACATATGCTTGTCAAGTTCAATGAAGTTTTTGAGGAAAAAGATATGTTATTAAAAGGTAAAGGTGTAATTCCTGTCTATTACCAATTTTTAAAAGAATATTTTGGAAGAGACTCAAATCTTTTAAAATATTTCCTATCCGAGTTTGAAGATTTACGCAATGAAAACAGAAAGTCAGAAGACCAAAATGTGATGTTACAAGAATTTGATTTTTTCAATCAACAAGGAGTTCACAGAGAAAAATCATTAAACTTTAGGTTAAGAGTTTTAAATCTATTCTTTAGTTACTTTGAAGAAAATCAAACACTCAACGGAGCACTTGACAGAATAGAAGATGAAGATGATAGTTTCGGAAACTTTGATGATTATTAACAATTAACAAACAATCTGAAAGAGAAAACAATAATATGGTTCGTTTATTAATAACTACAGTCAGTTAAATCAACAAATCCTCTAAAGCAGGTCTTAGATTAGCATAACTAAAATGAAAGCCTTTGTGTTCTATTTTTTGTGAACTGACACGTTGGCTTTCAAATAACAACATATGCATATCTCCAAGTACGAGTTTCATGGCGAATTTTGGGATATTCGGTAAAATCAATGGTTTTTGTAAGACATTGGCAGCCACTTTAGTCAATTCTTTATTGGTGACTGCGTTTGGTGCTACTCCATTATAAATTCCTTCGAGTTGGTGTTTTAGCACATACATAAAGATACTGGCCAAATCTTCGACATGAATCCAACTTTGCCATTGCTTGCCATCACCAAAAGCGGCTCCGGCTCCTAGTTTAATGGGCTTTACTATTTCAGGCAAAGCACCACCATCTTTAGCCAAAACTAAACCGATTCTAATCTTAGCGACTTTACAACCTAATGCTTTAAAACCATCCACAGCCGCTTCCCACTGCTCCACCACGTCTCCTAAAAATGACTTGGACACCTCATCATGGGTTTCTTCGTAATAATGCGTGTGGCATGTTGGGTAAATACCAATCGCACTGGCGGATACCACATGGTCAATGTTATAATTATGAGCCTTTATGGTTTCTTGTAATAATTGCGCCGTTTTGGTACGGCTTTCCAAGATTTCTTTTTTATAGTCGCTTGTCCAGCGCTTGGAAATGGAAGCTCCCACCAAGTTGATAATGGCAGATACGCCTTCAAAACAGGTATGGTCAAT
This sequence comes from Winogradskyella sp., assembly GCF_028289625.1. Lineage (GTDB taxonomy): Bacteria > Bacteroidota > Bacteroidia > Flavobacteriales > Flavobacteriaceae > Winogradskyella. Next base: position 10,245 of record NZ_JANQOM010000028.1, read on the forward strand.
CTCATTGGCAGATGGATTCCAATAGAAACCTTTGTAGTTGGGTTCTATACTTAATTTAGATGTTGACGTCGTTAAATAATGCACAGCAATCCCTTCTGCATGACATTGCTTTACAATCTCCTCTCCTATGAGTCCTGTGGCTCCTGTGATTAAAACGGTCTTTGGATATTCCATAGCGCAAAGATAGCGCAAGCCATAAGCCTCAGACGAAACTTTAGTTTGGATTTAACGTTTGGGATGTCATTGTGAGAAGTGAGGAATGCGATGTGCTGAGCCTGTCGAAGTGAACGACGAAGCAATCTAATGAATTAGTCCAGTTTTATGAGATTACCACGTCATTCTGACAGAAACGTCAGAATTCCTCGTAATGACATAATGCTTGAGTTAGTATATTTGGTTATGCTTCGACAGGCTCAGCATGACAAGTAGATTAGATTTTACGCGCTCGTAACATTTGGCTCGCTTCGCTTCACCGAATGCTAAGAGCTCTTAGCATTTCACGCTTGCCAGGTGGTCCAGGAAGACGTTCTACTGCAAAACCTACCGCCTCCATGGCACGTCTTACACTGCCTTTTGCAGAATAGGTGACCAAAACACCCTTTTTCTTTAAGGCTTTAAACATAATGGCAAAGATAGCCTCGGTCCAAAGTTCGGGTTGTACACGTGCTCCAAAGGCATCAAAATAAATAATATCAAAGGTATCTTTTGCTTTAATGTCTTTAAAAAACTTTTGTTGTTTTTCGAGCTGAAAATGAGGTGTAATTTGGTGTTGTGCTTCCCAAGGCACTTCATGTAGTTTTTCGAATTCAGATTGATGGTTTTGGGAAATCAATTCTACATAATTCAGTTTTTCGATCTCATCGGTTGCTACAGGATAGGCTTCCACACCAACATAATTGATGCTTTGCTTGAGTTGCTTCGCTTGTATTAAGGTGAGAAAGGCATTGAGACCTGTGCCAAAGCCGATTTCGAGAATGTTGATTGGTTGTGACCCTGAAACAAGTTCAGGATGACGAGGGGATTCTTCACTGGCATTTAGACTCTTTTCGGATTGCACCTCGACTGCGCTCGGTGTGACATCCTTAATAAGCCCAAAATGAAAAAGCAAACCATGTTTTATAAACACATGATTTGCTTCTTGTATGGCACCATGAATGGAATGGTATTGCTCGTTCCAATCTTCTATCTGAATGGTCTTTGAACCATCGGAAGTGGTGATTATTCTACGCTTCAATTATTGAATCAGTAATTTTTTGATCTTAGGAATCGGTCCTGTACATTCGGTTTTATGACATGCCAAACAATTATTTATGGCTGTATTATAGCGCTCTTTTAATTGTGTGTTAGACATCGTATCTATAACCGATTGCTGTGATTCAATAAAAACATTTACAAAACTATTCCAGACAGCAGTTCTCTCATGGCCATTACTCATTTCAGCGGAATGCAACTTCATCAAATCCAACGGTATGGATGCTGGCATTTCACCATTAACAATCTGTTGCTTCAGTTGTAAATTATAAGCATACAAGGCATTCATAAAATTTGCCATCTCAGAAGGCTGATACATTACCAATTCGGGTTTGGTATCAGCTTCAGCAGCTTTCTGTTCAGGTTCTTGTTTACAACCCAAACACAAAACCAGAAGTGCTAGAATTTTAAGCTTATTGCTTGAGCAGGACACCATCAGCGAGGAATTGATATTCGAATTTTGGCGCTGTGATTGCCGCAATTTCTTCTTCCGATTTTCCTGCGTCTTCCGCATAATGTCTTAGCTCATCCACAGACGTTTCGGTCACAAAAGCTTTACCATTTACTACCACTTCGCCTTCAGCATTTAACGGCATAAAAAAGCCATAATCCTTAAACTTCACCATCACTTCGTTGTTATCTCCCATATCCAGCTTCATCCAACAACCTTTCTTAGAGCACACATCAACAATTTTTCCTTTCATCTTGGCATTAACGGTGTCACCTGCTTTGAGGTCTTTATAATGCACCATCATACGCTCAGACGATAATGCATCGGCATCATTAATCTCCATACCGAACGATGCGTAAGCGATTTCCTGTTTGACATCTTCGACTTTTTCTTCTGTGGCCTTAGTTTCATTTTTACATGAAAACACTAAAGTTACTAAGGCCAATACACAAACTAATTTTTTCATTTTTTATATGTTCAATTGATTTTTTTCGAATTACAAATTTACGAAATTTAAGAGAATATTACCTTTTATTAACGGCTTTGATTTTGTAATTTTGCAGCTAATTAAACCAGCTTTTCATGGCAGAAATCCAATCGAACGAAGTCCTTGTTGTAAAATCTGAAACCTCTAAAATCAACGCTGTTGATTTTAGTAATTTAACCTTTGGTCGTGTCTTTACCGATCATATGTTTGTTTGTGATTTTGAAGATGGCAAATGGCAGTCTCCAAAGATTATGCCTTATCAAGCCCTAACGATAGAGCCTTCTGCCAGAGTATTTCATTATGGTCAAGCTGTTTTTGAAGGCATGAAAGCCTACAAAGACGATGATGGCAACATCTTTTTGTTTAGACCTGATGAAAACTACAGACGAATCAATAAATCTGCAGTACGATTGGCAATTCCTGAATTTCCAGAATCCTATTTTTTTGACGGGATGAAAACCTTATTAAAATTGGATAGCGACTGGATTAAACCTGGTGTTGGTAACTCGCTATACATTCGTCCGTTTATAATTGCTACCGAACCCGCCATTTCGGCGTCGCCAGCAGCAACCTATCGCTTCATGATTATTTGTTCGCCTGCAAAAGCATACTACAATGAACCTGTACGCGTGCTTTTTGCCGAAAAGTACAGCCGTTCTGCTGATGGTGGTGTTGGTTTTGCAAAAGCAGCGGGTAACTATGCGGCACAATTCTATCCAACAAATTTAGCTCAGGAAAAAGGATATCAACAAATTATCTGGACCGATGCTTCGACACACGACTATCTTGAAGAGGCAGGTACGATGAACATTTTTTTTAGAATTGGTGACAAATTGATTACCGCTCCAAACAATGATCGCATATTGGATGGTGTTACCCGTAAAAGTGTCATTCAATTGGCTGAGGATTTGGGTATTGATTGTGAAGTTCGCCGTGTAAGTGTCAAAGAGATTAAGGAAGCCGCAAAAAATGGGAGCCTCAAAGAAATTTTTGGCACTGGTACCGCAGCGGTAGTTAGTCCAGTTTCGGCATTTGAACATACAGGTGATGTTTTTGAACTTCCAGAAGTTGAAAACTCATACGCATCCCTATTTAAAAAGACCTTAATGAACATTCAGCATAATCTATCTGAGGATAAGCATGGCTGGAGATATGGAGTACGTTAGGTGTTAGGTTAAACTACTTCACATACGTTTTTTGAAAAGCTTCGCGTCTCAATTATTTTTCTAAAATTTCTTTTATATGTGGTTTAAAATAATTTGGGCCTTTTAAGACTTTACCATCTTCTCTGTAAATGGGTTCTCCGTCTTCTCCCAACTTGCTCATATTACTGCGTTGAATTTCTTCGAAAACTTCTTCAATTTTGTGTTGTAGGCCGTGTTCTATAATCGTTCCGCATAAAATATAGAGCATATCACCAAGGGCATCTGCCACTTCAACCAAATCGTTATCATTAGCCGCTTCGAGGTATTCTTCATTTTCTTCGCGCATTAGCTTGTAGCGTAGCATATTCTTTTCCAATCCTAAATTGGCTTTTGGTGTTTCTCGGTATCCTAGCTTAAAAGCGGTGTGGAATGCCTTTACAGCATTGATTTTGTCTTGCATAAACGTTTCGTTTTTAGTGCCTAAATTTGTATCTTCGCATAAAAATACGCTAATGTTTTCTACAGGTCAATTGATTTTTGCAATTTTATTTTTTATAGCTTTTGTTATCGCCATTGCGTATCAATATCGTAAAGACAAAAAGATACACAAAGCTTATTACAAAGGCACGGTTTGGATACTGATAGCCTTTATTGGTTTTATTGGTATGATTGCGACTGTTAAGTTTCTTTTGACATGAGTTTTTATAGGTGTTGCGGATAACTTTTTCCCATTAAAATAGGCTCTCGGTTTATATTTCTTAAATATTCAAAATCCTTTTTTGCTGAATTCAATCAAAATTTACTAACTTGATTGAGACTATTAATCAAACAACCAAATGCTAACAGCATATAAAGTCGTTAGTCTCACAGTACTTTTATCTTTCATACTATTTCCGTGTCGAAGTCAGAATTACTTAGGTTATACTGTAGACAACTATGCTGGTGTACATGCCGTCAGTTATAATCCGGCTATGATTGTATCCAAATATCAAAAAACTGATATAAATCTTGCCTCCGTAAGTGCTTTTGGCGGAAGCGACTATTTCGGTATTGATGTAGGAAGCCTTATAAGTACCCATGATGTTTTTACATTTGATGACGATGCTATTAGATTTCCTGAAGATAATAACAACTTCTTTGCCAATGCAGATATTTTAGGGCCATCGGCCATGTTTAGATTGAACCATAAAAGCAGTATAGGTTTCATCACTAGAGTACGTGGTCTTTTTAATCTGAGTGAAATCAATGGTAGGCTTTATGAAAATTTAGTGAATCAGTTTGAAAATGATGAGGATTTTAGTTTCGACTCCCAAAATCTTACCGGAACACTCCATGCTTGGACAGAGATTGGTGTGTCTTATGGTCGGGTATTACTAAAAAGAAGTCAGCATGAATTGACAGGTGGAATCACCCTTAAGTATTTGATGGGTGCAGGTGGTCTTTTTGCCAGCAGTCCCGGATTGGAAGGCGAATTTATTGGTGATACCGAAACCCTACAAACACAAGGGTTTTTAAACTATGGGAAGACACAGGATTTTGACAGGGACAATGTGTTATTCGATAATTTGGAATATGGCTTGGGCTTGGATTTAGGATTTGTTTATAAATGGTCTAAAAATACGGACGGAGACGACGCTCCATCACAAAATTCCTATAAATTAAAAATTGGTGTTTCGGTCACTGATATTGGTTCTATTAATTACGACCAAGCCGAAATCACCTCTTACAATTTAAATGCCTCAGTAAGCACATCGACGTTTCAAGAAGATATCGAGGAATTTTTGGATAATAATTACGACAGTACCGCTGACAACCAAAATGCCAGAATTCAATTACCTACAGCCTTGCACCTCTTAGTGGACTACCATCTTACCAAAAAATGGTTTGTGAGTGTACAGTCCGATGTATCCTTGGTGGAAAGACGTGTTGAACGCAGTAATACCATCACCAATGTATTGACATTCTCCCCTCGATTTGAAACCAAATGGTTTAGTTTTTATCTACCCGTAAGTCTTAGGCAATCTGAAGATGTCGTCGTTGGTGGTGGTTTTAGATTGGGCCCACTAAGTGTTGGTTCTGGATCTGTATTTAGCAACTTCTTATCCGATAGCTCGAAGACGGCAGACGTCTTTGTTGGCCTAAAAATACCGTTATACAACAAGTAGGTTTTGTTAAAACTGACATTACGTTTAGGGATTTTTGGCTTTTAGTTGTTCTATAATAAAAAGCAGCGATGATCTTTCTTTATATTATTTTGGTTTTGGTTTTAATTAATGGCCTCTTGTTAACTTACAGCGTTAATAAAAAAGATAACACTTAAAACTTAGCACCATCCGATTCCTTATTTATCTCCTTTAAATTCATAAGTATTATTTTGATATACGCTTGCTTAGAGCTATCTTTAAGCATCCCTTCCCTTAATTGATTATATTAAAATACCCGATACTAGGTATGGTTTAGTGTTTGGTATTAATACACCTTTGTAATGTTGACTAATTAATCTTAAAACTGTATATATGAAAACTGAATTATTAAAAATTGGTGTTTTATTTACATTTATTATCTTACTTATGGGGTGTTGTGACTGTAATTATATTTCTTTCTCGATTGACGAGAGAAACGGTAGGGACATAAAGCATGACATTTGCTCGTCAAAAGATGCAATCATAAGTGGCAAGTATAACACAAATAAGGGAGAAGCAGAATTTTCAATTCCAGTTCCTAAAAATCACTCACTTAAAAAAATAAAACAAACAAAGAATAGCGTCGATTTCATAACTACTGGTGAGGATTTTACAAACGAATTTGTAATTTATAATGTCAAACTAGGTGGATTTGAAACTGGACGACCACAAGCAATCATTACCATCAATTTAGAGGTGAATTATACTGAAAGAAATTTGTGTCCTAGTTTACGTGGGGAAAGAAAGAAGCAATCTGAAGTTACTGGAGCACCTAAAAGAAATTGAAAATAGAAAAAAAAATATTTACAACTCTAGCAATCTTTTTTTTCAAATCATTCTGCTTTTCGCAGAATGACTCATCTTATTATTACTTTGATAGAATTACACCGATTGAATCAGTTATAAATAAAATAAATAAAACTGAAGACCAAGTATTAAAAGACTATTTCAAGTTAATTTATCATAGCAAGTTAAGAAACAAAGATTCAATTATTTTTTATGTGAACAAAATTGAATCAAAAAACAAACTACCTCAGCATCTAAGAGCAAAACTAATTTTCTTCAAAGCTTATTATTATAGGATTTCGCAAAATGATTCATTAAGTTTCAAGTACCATAATGAGGCATTCAAAACTGCTAAGCATAATAATGATACTTTGACAATCTTGTCAACATTATCAGGGTTGTCTCAGTCGTATGACTATAACGATGACTTACCATACAGAATCGATTATTTAGAGGAATTAAAAAAACAAGCGTTTAAGTTCAATAACAACAATTACAAAATTACTCAGTCTTTTCTAAAAGGGAATTATTATTTGTTTCGGGATAGGGATAGTCTTGCACTTGAAAATTATAAAATCACCTTAAATTATAATTTTTCAAAAAGAGATAGTACAATTCTTTTGAATACACTTACGAATATTGGAATTCTTTATAACGAAAATTTGAATTTGCCAGATTCGGCATTACATTATTATAATAAACGACTAAAATTAATAAACACTAATAAAGTATTCCAAAGTAAAACCAATTATTTTAATTCTTTTTTGAATATCGGAACCGCACATAACTATAAAAACGATTTAGATAAAGCGCTTTTGTTTACTTTGAAAGCTGATTCAATACCGATAGTCGAGAATGTACTGACCAGAAAATTAATCATAAAACAAAATTTAAGTGATATATATACTAAACTTGGAGATTATAAAAAAGCATTTTATTTCTTGTCTGAATACAACAAACTTAATGATAGTTTAAATCGTAGGGAATTAGCTAGAGGAATTGCAAAGTATGAAAATCAGGAACTTAGAATTCAAAACTTAGAAAGCGAAGCCAAACGCAAACAAAACAGAAACCTATTTTTCGGCGCTTTAGGATTAATCCTTTTTGGTAGTATCGTTTTCTATCTCATCCAAAAAAACACCAAACGCCAACAAAAACTAGCAGAGCAAGAAAAAGCTTTAGAATCTCAAAAGCTAGCAACGGTTTTAAAGGAACAAGAGCTCGTCACTATTGATGCGATGATCGAAGGCCAGGAAAAAGAACGGCAACGCATTGCCAATGACCTGCATGATGATTTAGGTGGGTTGATGGCCACCGTAAAGCTACATTTCAATGCGCTGAAGGATAAAGAGTCTCCCGAACTGTTTGATAAAACCAATGCACTTATCGAAGAAGCTTACCAAAAAGTACGTTCGGTCGCGCATGCCAAAAACTCGGGTGTCATTGCCAAACAAGGGCTCTTAAAAGCTGTCAAAGATATGGCGGATAAAGTGTCGGCTTCCAATACCCTTAGCATCGAGGTGATTGATCATGGTTTGGACCAACGCTTAGAAAACAGCTTAGAACTCACCTTATTTAGAATTATCCAAGAACTGATTACCAATGTCGTCAAACATGCGGAAGCTTCAGAAGCCACAGTACATTTAACCAATCACGACGACAGTATTAACATTATGGTTGAGGATAATGGTAAAGGTTTTAACCCCAGCCAAATTACCAAAACCAAAAAAGGGATGGGCATTAGTAGCATCGATAAACGGGTAGAGCATTTAGACGGCAAACTCACCATTGAGTCCGAACAAAATAAAGGCACTACCATAATTATAGACATTCCAATATGATACGATTAGCCATCGCCGAAGATCATCAATCGCTTATTGACGGTATTAAACTGCTTCTGGAATACGAAGACGATATCGAAATTATTGGTACGGCCAATGATGGAGAGGCTTTATTAAAATTGGTACGTTTAAAACAACCCAATGTGGTGATTATGGACATCAGAATGCCAAAAGTGGATGGGATTTCAGCCACAAAGCAAATCAAAAAAGAATTCCCACACACCAAAATATTAGGTTTTACAATGTTCGATCAACAAGATGCGATTCGGCAAATGTTAGAGGCTGGTGCTTCTGGGTATTTACTCAAAAACTCACCTTTAGACGAAGTCCTAAAAGCAGTACGTGCTGTACATAAAGGTCAGACCTATTTTGATGCCAATATCAAGGTAGAAGCCGAAAATGATAGCAACAAAAAAGCAAAAGGCACTTTGACCAAACGACAGATAGAAATTTTAGGGTTGATTGCGCAAGGCAAAACGTCACGAGAAATTGCCGACGAATTGTTTATCGGAGTTCATACGGTGGATACGCATCGTAAAAACATGGCGCGTATTTTAGGTTTGCATGGTAAAGGAGAACTCCTACGCTACGCTATAGAAAAAAAATACAAGTTTTAAAATTTTAATTAAAAAATTAATCTTGCTATAGCTGCTTTTATCCTACCAACTAATGGTTAACCTCTTTCGCAAAAAGCTACACGTCATACTATTTTTTAACTTTTACTATTAGAGTCTAAAAGATGCTCTTATTATAATTACTATCTTTGAGTAGGCACTAACTAATTAATCAGGTTATAAAATGAAAGCATTAAAGTACATCTTATTATTGCTACTTATCCTTATTATAGGATTTTCAATTTACGTTGCAGTACAACCCAACTCTTTTGAAGTAGAACGTAGCAGAACAATGAAGGCTCCCACGTCAATGGTTTATGATAACATTATTGATTTTAAAAATTGGGAAGCATGGTCATCATGGGCTGAAGCCGACCCAGATATGAAAATTACATTACCCGAAAAAACTGAAGGCGTTGGAGGTTCTTACTCTTGGGAGGATAAAGACGGCATTGGCACTATGAAAACTACGGCAGCCATACCCAGCACCTCCATTACGCAAGAAATGCAATTTGGAGATTTCCCCTCATCAGATATTGCATGGGACTTAAAACCTAATGAAGACGGTACCACAGAAGTCACCTGGAAGATTAAAGGCGAAAATCTTCCCTTTATTTTCAAAATGTTTTCTGTAATGATGGGTGGTATGGAATCACAAATTGGGCCGCATTACGAACGTAGTTTAGAAAAACTCGATAGTATTTTAATTGCAGATATGGAACGTTACAATATAGACATCAATGGTATTACCGAATATGGTGGTGGTTTCTACCTTTACAAAACCACCAATGCCAATTCCACAAATATCAGTGCTAAAATGGGTGAAAATTTTGGTGCTATTATGGAATTTATGGGGCAAAACGGATTGAAACAGTCTGGTATGCCACTTACCGTTTACAATGAAATGGCTGAAACTGTGATTATGAGCAATGGCATTCCTGTGAAAGAACGTGTTGAAATTCCTGATGGTTCTGATGTCTCATTGGGTTTTACCCCAAAAATAAAAGTCTTAAAAACAACATTGACGGGAAACTATACCAATCTCCCCAAAGCTTGGGAAGCGACTATGAAGCATATTGAAGAACAAGGTTTGGAACAATCGGAACTTAAACCTTTTGAAATTTACACGACTGATCCTGGGCTCTATCCTAATCCAGCCGATTGGAAAACTGAAATTTATATTCCTCTAAAAGAATAAATGAAGCAACTTATTCTGGTTTTTGTTGGTGGTGGCTTCGGTAGTGTACTTCGGTTTTTAGTTGGCAAGTGGCTCAATAATCCTAGCGACGGAATTCCATACGGTACTTTTGCCGCCAATATTATCGGTAGTTTATTAATTGGTATTATCCTAGGTCTTGCCGCTAAGAACAATAGCCTTTCTGAAAATCAAATTCTTTTATTGGCAACGGGATTTTGTGGTGGCTTTACTACATTCTCGACCTTTGCTTACGAAAACCATGTGTTTTTAAAGTCAGGGGATTTTTCAAGCTTCGCTATTTATACTATTGCTAGTTTTATTATCGGATTTTTGGCTGTTTTCTTAGGCATCTATTTGGTGAAAACTTAATGCTTTTTAAAATTTTTTAAACCAGCTTCGATTTTAATTGGCACATAATTTTCTCTTGGGACAATTGGGCAAGAATACTTTTCATTATAAGCACAGTAAGGATTGTAGGCTTTGTTAAAATCTATCTCTATAGAGTCACCTTCTGGAGTCATTAAATCGATATATCGCCCTCCAGCATATGTGCTGCTACCATTAGTATCGTCTAAAAAAGGGAGGAATAATTTATAACTGCCAAAACGTCCCATCTGCATACTTTCCTCTCCGACATAAGAATTTAATTTAAAGGTCTTCCCTTTCAAGTTAAAGCTTAGAACGCCATAAACCCGTTCTATGTTAACGTCGCCTGTTGTGGTTTTCATCTCAAACCATTCAGAATTTGGTGTTTTTTCCAAACTGGCTTTGACCACGTAACTCGAATCGAACGGAAAAAAATCCAGAGCCTTAAAACTCTTAAGATCTTTCTTTTTTAAAGGAGATTTTGAAGCATCCTTAAAATCGGCATTCATCTGCTTTTGCCATTCTGTATCTCCTAGCAGTTTTTCTTTTTGAGAACAGCTTAATACGCTCAAGACCAAAAGACCAATTAAAAATCGCTTCATTATGATAAACTTTTGAATTTCAAAAATACAACATATCAGATTTTATTGTAAGTTTGATTTGTAAAATAAAAATAACAATGTTACACGTGAATAGATATACTAAGCAAGACGCTGTGATTTCTTCGGAAGGCATACGGATGCATTATCTATTGTAACTATTTTAATATACGATTAAACAATATTTAAAAGTCCGGCCTTAGCGTCGGACTTTTTATTTTAGTGAAGTTCTTAATTCAAAAGTTTACGCATTGAATTATTATAACCGAACTAATCCCGATAGCTATCGGAATCTAAACCTTAAAAAACCAATGCGTAATGAAAAAGCTATACTTTAACTACCTTGAATCCTTTAAAGGATTATCTACCGAAATCTGGTATCTCGCTTTAATTAGCTTGGTTAACAGAGCTGGTACCATGGTCATTCCTTTTTTGTCTTTATATCTCAAGAAGGAGATGGGCTTTACAGAAACTGATATTGGTTCAATTTTTGTCTTCTTTGGTATGGGGTCTGTTATTGGGTCATGGCTAGGCGGCAAACTGACTGACATTTTGGGATTTTATAAAATAATGGTTGCAAGTCTTTTCTTAACAGGTCTATGCTTTATCACCTTGCAATACATCAATTCATTTTGGGGATTTTGTATTGGCATCCTAATGACCATGTCCATCGCAGATAGTTTTCGCCCTGCAATTTTCGTAGCTATTAAGGCTTACAGTAAACCCGAAAATCAAACAAGATCAGTCGGATTGATACGATTGGCCATTAATGCTGGTATGGGCATAGGTCCAACCTTAGCAGGTTTAATCATAGTTCTTGAAGGTTATCATATTTTATTCTGGATTGATGGATTAACATGTATTGCAGCTATACTACTATTTAACTATTTAGTTAAAGACCCAAAAATAAAACCGTCCGAAACACGAAAAAAGCATCAAAATTTGGATAAGAATCTAGTTTATAAGGACACCTCATTCTGGATTCATTCTTTTATATGCTTTCTTTTCGGGATGGCTTTTTTTCAATTGTTTACGACGATTCCATTGTACTATGATGAGATTTTTTACCTTAATGAATTCAAAATTGGAGTCATCTTATTTTTGAACGTTGCTATTATTGTAGTTTTTGAAATGCCACTTCTAAATTATTTGGAGAAGCGACTAATTCCTGTCACCAAACACATTATTATGTCTTGTGTACTCTTGGCAATAAGCTTTTTGGTATTGTATCAAAATTTCTGGATAGGCATTTTAATTGTTAACATGGTACTCCTAACACTTAGTGAGATGCTCGGTTTCCCTTATACTAATAAATTTGCATTACAACGCGCCAAAGAAGGATTAGAAGGTAGTTATATGGCGATGTATGCGATGTCATTTTCTTTGGCACATATATTCGGTCCTAAAATCGGTTTGAGCATTGTGGACCTTTATGGTTATCAAATCAACTGGTTAATTACTTTTAGTTATGGAATAATAGCTATTATTTTGGCATACTGGTTACACAAACGTATAAAACAACATTTATAATGAATCTAAATCAAATCACTATTCCGTCGTTGGATGTAATAACCGCGACGGAATTCTACAAAAAACTTGGATTATTGCTCATAGTGGACGCTTTACCTAGATATGTAAGGTTTGAATGCCCTGATGGAGACAGTACGTTCTCTATTCACGTTGTTGAAGAATTGCCTACTGGAAAAGATCGCATTACTATATATTTTCAGAATGAAAATTTAGACGATGTGGTATCCCAACTCCAACAAAAAGGCATTACTTTTACGAGTGGACCAGAAGATAAACCTTGGCTTTGGAGAGAAGCCCATTTGTACGATCCTGATGGTAACCATATCATTTTATACAGTGCTGGCGAGAACAGAAAAAATCCACCTTGGCGAATAAAAGACTAAAACACCAATGACAAAATTCAAATTTCAAATCATTCTAATTTTAGTTTGCTTTTTTACTCATTTTAGTTGTAACGATTCTAATGAGAAGTCGAAAGTATCAAATCAGATTCTGAATCAAGGTCAGAATGACAAACCGTTTCCTAAATTGGAAGCCAATCGCTATAACGTTGCCTTCTTAATTATGGATGGGGTTTATAATACTGAGCTTACAGCTCCTTACGATATTTTTCAGCATACCGTATTCAGAAAAGGTATCAAGGCCATGAATGTCTTTACAGTTGCAAATACGGATACTCCTATTACTACTTTTGAAGGAATGCGTTTGTTGCCAGACTTTAACTATACAAGAGATGAATTACCAAAAATTGACATTCTTGTAGTACCTAGTGCAGAGCATCATTTAGATACCGATTTGGAAGATGAGGTAATGCTGAATTTTGTGAGAAAAGTGGATGAAGAAGCACAATTCATAACCTCGCATTGCGATGGCGCTTTTGTCCTCGCCAAAGCAGGCTTGCTAAACAATGTGGTCTCCACGACCTTTCCTAGTGATATTGATAAAATGCGTGAGATGTTTCCAGATTTGGATATTAGAAAAGATGTACTTTTTGTGCATGATGGCAAGTATATTACCTCTGCAGGAGGAGCAAAATCTTTTGAAGCAGCACTTTACTTGAGTGAGTATTTATACGGGAAAGCTATTGCCCAATCTTTGGCAGATGGATTGGTCATTGATTGGGATCTGAATGAAGTACCACATCTTGTAATTGAATAAATACATTTAATCTAGAGGTTTTATCTCGCTATGTTTTATGACATGTGATAATACAATTTGTGTCTTGGTCTCACCATAAATAATCAGTTGATCAATAAAAGACTCCAAATGTTTCTGGTTTTTTAATACAACTTCCATAACGATATTATCATTACCTGTGATTCTGTAACAATTCACAACCTCATCATAAGTTTTCACTTTCTCCAAAAAGGGTTTTAGCATACCCATAAACGCCCTTAGTGTGATGATGGCTTTTAATTGATAGTCCGCTTTAAATGGAGATACAAAGGTGGTATAGCCTTGAATAATTTCGGCATCTTCCATCTTCTTAATACGCTCGCTTACAGCTGGTGAGCTTACTCCAACACGTCTTCCAATCTCTGCATTAGACATGCGTGCATTCTGTTGAAGGCATTTTAAAATCTTCCAATTTAAACTATCAATACTCATTTAATGTTTTTTTTAAAAAAAATATTTATTTTAAAGCAAATATAGTCTTTTGCCTTAATATCTAAAGTAAAATATCAAATGTACTCCGTAATTTCGTATCAATTGCTATTGAAAATGAATTGTAACCTACCGTCCCACTTATCAAATTTGCCTGTATATAAAAAGGCATTAGACATTATTACGCTGTCTCGAAGCATATCCACGTATTTAAATCACGATTTATCTTATTTAAATGATGATGGCTCTGAGGATAACGATATTTATTTCTCAGGAGATATCGTTCAACAATCCTCTAATCTGGCACCTGAGATAATCAATGCTGAACGCGAACGCTATTCCGAAAAGAAACATAAGCATTTAGAAAGCCTTGAGCGTTTAACCAATAAATTATACAGTAATTGTAGACGCTTAGAACGCTCTAAAAGCAATGGCAGGGATTATTTACCGATTTTAAAAGGTGAACTTAAAACATTCAGAAAACTACAGCGTAGTTGGATGATGACGCTCTAATTGCAGACTTTACAATCTTCTTTTTCCTGTATTTCTCCAACAAGGTATCCTTGTTCATTCATTGTATAGCCACAGCAGTCCATAAAACCTTTAGCTATTTGCTTTCTCCCTCTTTGAATTTGGGACTTTAGTGTTGGTAAGGGAAGTTGTAATCGTTCCGCTATTTCTTTTTGCTTTAAACCCATAATATCAAAAAGAAATATAGGATCTCTGTACTTCTTTGGGAGATTAATTAAAATTCCTCTGAGACAATCCTTTTCAGAATGTTCAGTAATCTCAGTATCCATTTCTTCTTGAAAATTATTTAATTCAATGGTTCTCTTTGACGTTTTAAAATAATCTAGAATCGTATACCGTGCTACCGAATACAACCAAGGTTTTAATTTCTCATTATTCTTTAACGTATGAAGTTTGGTATGAACTTTAATAAATGTGTCTTGCAGAATATCATCTGCAATCATCTCTTGATCTACCTTACTTAAGATGAAACGCTTTACATCGGCCGAATATATATCCCAAACTAGTTTTGTAGTCATCATCTATATAAATTTGTCAGTTCGAGTGAATTTCTTTTAGAAAATAGTATCGAGAAGTTAAGTAGTTCTCGATACAAATTTGGTTTCACCAAATTCACTCGAACTGACCACAAATTTAACAATTACAATCTGTACAAGTGCAATTATCACAAGTACAGTCTGTACATTTTCCATTATTACAAGGTTCACAACTGCAGATGCAGTCTTTAGCAGTTCTCATAGTAAAAATTTTAGTATTCCTTTAATAGACGATGTTACTATGAAAAAGATGCAAATAGTATTCACTATTTTAAGAGATGATTTGACGGTGCTATTTATTTGAAATACTATGTATAGTAGCTGGGAATTGCTTTGGCTGCGCCGAATCTCGCCCAGTCATCTTAAATTGCCTATGACCTTTACAACGATTGGGCTTTGGTGCTTGAACTTTGATTTTTCATTTAGATTTCAGTTCCTTAATTTTATGGATGATTCACAGGCCGTGTAATATTTTTTAGTCTTCTTTTGGTGTTGTGAATTGCTTTCAGTTCCTTAATTTTATGGATGATTCACAGGAAAAGATACAAGATATTTAAGTAAAAGCGAGTTGTGAATTGCTTTCAGTTCCTTAATTTTATGGATGATTCACAGGAGTTAAGCAGAAATTGGGCGATAAGGCGGAGTTGTGAATTGCTTTCAGTTCCTTAATTTTATGGATGATTCACAGGTAGGAAAAGGCATTGAAAGAGCAGATGAAAGTTGTGAATTGCTTTCAGTTCCTTAATTTTATGGATGATTCACAGGTATATGAAAAAGGTTACATCGATGACAGTAGTTGTGAATTGCTTTCAGTTCCTTAATTTTATGGATGATTCACAGGGTTCATAAAACCAACTCGTTTACCTTCTGTGTTGTGAATTGCTTTCAGTTCCTTAATTTTATGGATGATTCACAGGATCACTAACTTTTACTTTTTGTCTAATGTCGTTGTGAATTGCTTTCAGTTCCTTAATTTTATGGATGATTCACAGGTGTAGGCGTAAGCGTCAGAGTACACTACTAGTTGTGAATTGCTTTCAGTTCCTTAATTTTATGGATGATTCACAGGACGGTCTGAGACAATAGATAGGGCGTACAAGTTGTGAATTGCTTTCAGTTCCTTAATTTTATGGATGATTCACAGGTTTCATAAGCTTTTTTGGTTTGTCTTCATAGTTGTGAATTGCTTTCAGTTCCTTAATTTTATGGATGATTCACAGGTGGAACTTCAAAGATAGTATTTCTTCGTTAGTTGTGAATTGCTTTCAGTTCCTTAATTTTATGGATGATTCACAGGCTTTTCGTCTGCAAGTGTTAATCAATGTCGGTTGTGAATTGCTTTCAGTTCCTTAATTTTATGGATGATTCACAGGTGTTTTTGCATCAAGTCAAGACGAAAGAAAGTTGTGAATTGCTTTCAGTTCCTTAATTTTATGGATGATTCACAGGAACAATTGCACCAAAACGCTGTTGAACTGAGTTGTGAATTGCTTTCAGTTCCTTAATTTTATGGATGATTCACAGGTTTGCCTTTTTCTGTTGCGTGCGCTTCAGTGTTGTGAATTGCTTTCAGTTCCTTAATTTTATGGATGATTCACAGGAACGTTTGCTCTTGTCGATGAGGGAAGCAAGTTGTGAATTGCTTTCAGTTCCTTAATTTTATGGATGATTCACAGGAATCCACAAAATCTTTGTCACTCAATTGAAGTTGTGAATTGCTTTCAGTTCCTTAATTTTATGGATGATTCACAGGTTGCTATGCCTTGATTTTTAGTTCTTTTAAGTTGTGAATTGCTTTCAGTTCCTTAATTTTATGGATGATTCACAGGTTTATCACCATCAAAACCAAGTTCATCAAAGTTGTGAATTGCTTTCAGTTCCTTAATTTTATGGATGATTCACAGGAGTTGCTTACAACGCCAGTACATCCAAGTAGTTGTGAATTGCTTTCAGTTCCTTAATTTTATGGATGATTCACAGGGAGCACAAGCTCTTTTGAAAAGATGCCGAGTTGTGAATTGCTTTCAGTTCCTTAATTTTATGGATGATTCACAGGTGTACGTCCACCTGAAAATGACACTACCAAGTTGTGAATTGCTTTCAGTTCCTTAATTTTATGGATGATTCACAGGTTCCTGGTTTAAATTGTCTGCCTGGTAGGAGTTGTGAATTGCTTTCAGTTCCTTAATTTTATGGATGATTCACAGGAGATCGAGGTATTTGTACCATTGGTGCAAAGTTGTGAATTGCTTTCAGTTCCTTAATTTTATGGATGATTCACAGGGTTGATGCTCACGTCCAAACTGTCACGATTGTTGTGAATTGCTTTCAGTTCCTTAATTTTATGGATGATTCACAGGTAAGTTTGAAAAACCTCGGCAGATGTTATAGTTGTGAATTGCTTTCAGTTCCTTAATTTTATGGATGATTCACAGGAAGTGCCAAACATGGGTATGATGGGACTTGGTTGTGAATTGCTTTCAGTTCCTTAATTTTATGGATGATTCACAGGAGTAGGTAGTATAATATCTAGTATTTATCAGTTGTGAATTGCTTTCAGTTCCTTAATTTTATGGATGATTCACAGGTCATCTTCTTACTACATTAAGAGATACTTAGTTGTGAATTGCTTTCAGTTCCTTAATTTTATGGATGATTCACAGGCTCTGAATGATGAAAATACTCTACTTGTGGGTTGTGAATTGCTTTCAGTTCCTTAATTTTATGGATGATTCACAGGAATACTAATAGAAATAAGAGATATTCAATAGTTGTGAATTGCTTTCAGTTCCTTAATTTTATGGATGATTCACAGGTTACCGGTAAGATTGTCTAAGTTGAAATAAGTTGTGAATTGCTTTCAGTTCCTTAATTTTATGGATGATTCACAGGATAGAATACGGCATCGCTGGATAGCATATCGTTGTGAATTGCTTTCAGTTCCTTAATTTTATGGATGATTCACAGGCCCATCCTCATCACAAGGCACGAACATAGAGTTGTGAATTGCTTTCAGTTCCTTAATTTTATGGATGATTCACAGGTCCAAAACGCTATCGGTATCCGTAATAAGAGTTGTGAATTGCTTTCAGTTCCTTAATTTTATGGATGATTCACAGGGCCTGTTCAATATCAATTCCGCTCTTGCAAGTTGTGAATTGCTTTCAGTTCCTTAATTTTATGGATGATTCACAGGCGCTCACATTGAGCTGGACGACTTATTCGAGTTGTGAATTGCTTTCAGTTCCTTAATTTTATGGATGATTCACAGGTACGGACAACATACCGCCATCGAAAGCCTTGTTGTGAATTGCTTTCAGTTCCTTAATTTTATGGATGATTCACAGGAACAACTCAAATCAAACTCCAATGCGATAAGTTGTGAATTGCTTTCAGTTCCTTAATTTTATGGATGATTCACAGGTACGACCATTTCTTCAATTCATTGAACCAAGTTGTGAATTGCTTTCAGTTCCTTAATTTTATGGATGATTCACAGGCAGTTCACCGTAATACGTATCCTTGCTCGAGTTGTGAATTGCTTTCAGTTCCTTAATTTTATGGATGATTCACAGGTGATGGGTGACTTTACCAAGGCACACGTTAGTTGTGAATTGCTTTCAGTTCCTTAATTTTATGGATGATTCACAGGTTACTTGCCGTAATAGGCTGGTATCCTGTTTTTTAGAATGCCTGTCAGAAATTACTAAAGAGATTGTACAAGATAGATGAGATTCCTGCTTTCGCAGGAATAGCAATCCTAAAAAAGTTCTAATTGTTGGCTTGGTGGTTCAGGTTCTACTTCTTTTTGTCCGTGAAATAGTTCCATCATCCCAAATTGCTTATCAGTAATTTGCATAATACAGACCTTGCCTTTTTTGGGCAGGGCATTTTTGGTACGTTTAATATGTACGGCAGCATTTTCTCGACTAGGGCAAAAGCGTGTATAAATACTAAACTGAAACATGCCAAAACCATCATCCAACAGGCGTTTTCGAAAGCGCGTAGCCGCCTTACGCTCGGTGATGGTCTCCGTTGGCAAATCAAAAAATACCAGTACCCACATACATCTATATTGATTAAGCCGTGTTAGATAGGATTCCATAGTGCCTTACCATATTAACCAACAAAAGTTTCTAAAGATGACTTAAACTCCGGATAAAGCACCTTGCGCCTACTTCCTTCAAAACATTCGTACAAACTGGTTGTGGTCCGGCTCATAGCATTCATAAGCGGACTCTGTTTGCCGTCGATAAGTACATCCATAGCTGGAATCATCAACAAATCGGACTTGATATTTTTATTCAGTTCCTCAATTTGGCAACCCGATTCCACAATGTCATACACCAAAGCATCCACAAAAGGTCGGTAGGGTTCCATAACGTCATCGGCCAAGCAAAAGGCATTGTATTTATTGTGATGAAAAATACCCAAGGAAGGTAACAGCCCACTGCTTACCAAAGCTCTTGCTGCAACCGCTCTTAAAATGGCATAGCCATAATTAAGCAAATTATTGGGTGGAACGCCTTTTTGGTTGCGACTAAACTCTTCAATTTCAAACAGATTCTGAAAGTAAAAGGCGGCAGCCAAAGCTTCCTGGTTATTCCAATCTCCTGTTTTCACATCCTTGGCGTAACGTTTTAAACGCAGTGCATTTTTGCCCCTTGCCAAAAAGTGATTGGCCTGATTGTCTATTTTGGCAATAACGGTTTGTTGCCACAAATTCTTCTTTAAAGGCACACTGGCATTAAGTTGGTGGCGCATACGCTCGGTTTGTTCGGTATGACCCACCAAGGGTTGTAAAAAGCCCATCGGTAGATGTTGTTGGTTACAGGTAATGACGGCCGTTTTATTGTCAATCAGTTTGCGCAACAAACCATTGGTGATGGTAATCTGTGGGTCTTCTAAAACCACATAGCCCAAATCTTCAATAGGGATGGTAGCTTCCTTTTTATCTTCTTCTGGAAAGTTGACCACCAATTGTTCATTTTTGGTGCTGAGATAAGCAGGATTGCCGAAAAAAAGAGTGCGTTTAATCATAATCTTAATATTCGCCTAATTGTACAATGTGACCTAAATGGTTTAAACGCACTTTTACTAGATTCTTAAGATAAGAGAGACTCTTTATATTGTAATAAGTAACATCTTTCAACTCTTTTTTATCAATTAATTCAGTTTCTAAATGATGTCTAAAAACATACTCCCTGACAAACGAATTACCATATTGCAATTTCGAAAATTTTTGTACTCTAAACAGATTAGGCGATATGAGATTTTGATTTTTGACATCTAAAAGGTCAATTTCTGAAGGTTCAAAATTATCACTTGGAAAGACAAACATTTCATTTTGTTTAAGTGTAAACAAAAGTGGCCAGCCTTTATCATTTTTAGTTCTTACAATGGGTAAATCATGACTTTTTCTTATAACTGCATCATAAAAAGTTACGACCTCATCATCTAATTCACCCTCTTCATTCTGATATATTGCAACATGATGGTTATTGCCAGTACTCACATAATCTACAGGAATTTCCTTGCCATCCTCATCGGTTAAAACCTCTCCTAAATGGTTTTTCGCGGTATGAAGCGGTTCGGCATTGCTTACACCTGTAATAGTCACTCTTTTTACGGTTATTCCTTTTTGATCATTAAGATAAATTGGATTGGTATCTAAATCAGAAAAGGCCTTTTTGTAATCGTTATTGTAGTCAACTATGCGTTTTTTTAGTGCTTCTTTGACACCTTCGTCCAAAATCTTATCAATATGCTTAACATTTTTAAAGTTCTCTGAATTAATGTCTTTACGTATGGTATAGATTTCTTCGAAACATAAAACTTCTTTTAATTGTTCTCCTCCATACAATAGTGGTTCCTTTTTAAGGGTCTTGTTATCGAAAGCCGTTTCATGATTATTGCTGTATTTAGCCAAATGCTCTAAAACCGCCTTGCGCTCATTGAAATTTACAATGAGGCTGGCCTCTTTCAGCGTAAATCTTTTATTGATTTTGGTAGGCTTGGCGAGTTGTCTTTTTGATTTACCATAAACTGTCTCTTTGTGCAACTGTCCGCGTGGTGTTAGTTGAACTTTTTTGTTGAAACCACCTTCTTTTTTACTTTTGTTGATGTTTTTGGTCACAACTTTGTTCTTGTTCTTAAAACTGACCAAAATGGATTCAATCTGTTTTTTAGCCTGCTCTCTAAAATTGGGCATTGGGCTTTTAAATACACGCTTCCCTTTCCCATTTCGTTCCGTAATGAGAGCTTCTATGTTTTTTATTCTTGGATGATTGTCTCTTGATGTATCTTTTCTTGCACTTAGATTATTGATATATTGAATATGATTATACGTGGTAAAGGCAACCGTTAAGGCATCCATGGCATGGTGACGATGGTCGTTGCGCTTTGTCCATTCCTTGATGATTTCATGCTTTTTTAATTTACCTGTTGAAACATTTAACCGCTCTTCAAATTCGGTAAGACCTAAAGCACGATATTTTGGCAAATTGAGCTCCTTCATCACATTAATCAAATCCCAATCGTTTCTAAGTTTATCCGTTATTTTTCCGGACGTAGACACTATAGGTTCTTTAACCAATTCTTGTAACACTTCTTTTGCCTTTTTGGCAATATATTGGCTGTTGCGCAGGTCGCGTTCAATAAAACCATCTGGAATTTTGGATAGTGGTGTCAATAGCTTGTTGCGTTTTGCTCGGTTAATATGCCCATCTTTGTGCATACTTTCCACCCGCTCAACAAAGGCTTCTAAATTAGCATTGTAATCTTGTGAGATAAAATCGTAAGCAGTACGGTTAGCTTTTTTTAAATTGTCTTTTTTAAAAGCCAGGGTCTTGTTGGAAAAGGAATCATCAAACAATAAAGCTTTTGGAATAATGTGTTCAATGTCTATGTCTTTTGAAAAAAGTATTTCAGGCTTTATGTAAGTGTCCGTGAATAAATCCTTATGTCCTCGAGATTCCAATTCTTGGTACAATCGATAACGAATAACGTCATTTCTTGTAGGATTGGGAATACCAAACTTCTGGCTGATGATTTTTCGTATCTCATCATTTCGTCTTGTGGCATCGGCAATACCTTTAGTCATCTCAGCGCGTTCCGTAGCTGATTTTTTAAGCTCTCGAGCCAATTCAATCCTAACTTCATGAATTTCTCCATAGGTATCAATAATTTGGTTGACCACATTAACCATTTGGTTCAAGATTTTTTCTACAACAGGATTTCGTAAACTTTTCTTCTTAAGAATTTCCAATTTTGGCCTCAATTCCCTGTTTGCCAATTCATTCTTGTCATAGCTTTTGGAATGGTTATAACCGGCTCTATGGCAGGCTTCAGAATACAAATCGCCATCTTCTAAATAAGGTAGAATATTACGTATGGCCTTGGCTGAAAGATTTCCGTAGCCTTGCGAAAACGTTACATTGGCCAGCATAGAAGCGTATTCGGGTCTAAAGCCAAATTTTTTATACAATTTTTTCTTTAGGGATACGCTAGAGTTGCCGTATATCAATCGGTCTTCTTCTGAAATCTTGTCGTCGTCGTCCGTAGCATAAAGCAAATGCCATAATTGGTAACTTAATTGCTTATCAAAATTATCTGCCAAGGCATCAAACTCAAGGATACGCTTGTCAATTCCCATTTCAGGAAACGTTTTTAAAAGTTCTTCCTTAATAGCTTTTGCCGTTAGTTTTTTCCAATCAATTCCATAACCTTCCCGTTCTGAAATAGTTTGATAAATGCCTAAGAGTGCTTGATTGGTTCGATTACCTTCAACCTTCTCAAAATTGCATTTCCATTGGTTTTTTTTACCAATGTCCATATATCCTGATAAAATTTTGAGGATGTCATTTGGACTGAGGTCACCTCGAAGATTTAATTCCCCAAATAGGGCTTGCCGTATTTCAGCATCGAGTTCCTTAACCTCAATTCTCGTCTTTGCTCCGGCATTTATAAAAATAAGGTGATTAAGGTTCTGCCATATCTTAAACTCTTGAAATAGGGGCGAGGACTTCGGAATTACTCTTCTTCCAACGATTCGCTTTTTTGTTTTACCAGTTTCTTTTTCAACATACTCTTGTTCCCAACTTTCAAATTGGCAGAAGCTTATCAGGGACTTTTGGGATTTTAACTTGCGTTGGTAGAAAATTACAATATCACGGATGGTCTCCTTTAAATCTTCAGTAAGTTCTTGATGAAACTTGGCTTGTGTGTCCCAAATGTGTTCAAATTCATCTAAATAATCCTGACGATAAAAAACTTGATTTTTAAGAGATGTGTGAGGGTTACGAAGCAGTTGTTTGTACAAGTATTGACCAACCGTTTCCTTATTAAGAAACAATTGTTTGCTCCGGTCTGAAATGGCTCCAAGATAACCACTAGATTTATTGATGTCATTATTTATTTCCTGAAGTACAATTGCCAAATGCTCCAATTCCAATTTTTCATTGAGTCCGTCAACACGCCATCTATAATTTTCCAATCGTTTATCCTTAGCATTTCCTGTTCTTTTGATACCAACGATTTCAAAAGGTTTTTGACAAATGGCCCAAGTTTGATTCTTGTTTTTACCTTGAAGAGCTATAAAAAGATTGTCCGTTAGGATTTCTGAATAAAAGTGCTTTTGAACCTTCCATATGTTTTTAAATTCTTCCTGTAAATCTGACCTATAAAAATCTGGAATGTATTTTCCATCGTGCCTTAGAATCCTTAATGCATATTGCGCAGGTGTTAGGTTCTCTTCATATAATGCTTTGGCAACTGCCATTCCATCGATAGCCTGACCCTCTTCTTCATTTTTAGCTTTTCGGCTACTTTTATAACCACGCTTTTTGTTGATGGCTAATAGGACTTTGGCAAAATCCTCAAGAGCTATCTTTTCAGTTGCGGCTTTAGCTCTAAGTGAAAGTGTTTGGTGTGTGGTGTTTTTACCAACTTCGGTTAATGGTGAGTTCCCCGATATGAAGTTATTGTCTTTTAAGATTTTTATGAGTTCTTTTCTTCTAAGTTTATAGCGTTGTAGGTTACGTCTCGCACCACGTTTTAAGGTTCGGTCTGCGTTTGTGGATAAAGGCCTACCTTTTTCAAAGTTGGTTTTCTCATCGACGCTTAGCGGATTTACCCGAACACCCAATTTAACTATTGAAGAGGTTTCATTATCGTTTTCTGCTTCTCCAACCAACGCCCACCCAATTGAGTTAGTGCCTAAATCCAGACCTAAAATTCGTTTCATATGGTTAATTTTTATTCAATATCGTTCAATTATACATTTTTTGTTTACGGAAATCCGTATTTGTGATTCTCATTTCTTTAGCTATCTTTATAATCTGAAAGCAATTCACAATAAGGATTATTCCGTTGTGAAAACATTTAAGGTGGTACTTCATGTATCGCCTTTTTTTTATAATGTTTCAGTATTCCATTACAAAAAATCTAGAGCTAAAACATTGAAAATGATACTCCAATTTGATGTGTATCCTTTTTATTTGTCAAATATAAAAAATTTACATACATAATTGTTTTTAAAACAGAATTTCAGTTATATTTGTCAAAAGCAAGAAAAGAATAATACGTGTGTTATTTTAGAATTGGCCTCCAAAACCAATTCTTGGTTTTCAAACTTACTTGCTTATTTATTTTTTTACAACTATGTATGTATTAGGAATTGTTAGACAACAACTCCTAACAAGGATTATTCCGTTGTGCAAACATTTAAAGTGGCATTAGTTAATTCTAGTGTCGCTTTCTTTTTGCTTTAAATTCAACAAAACTATTGCGATAACCCATCGACTAAGATCCATAAGTTAGAATTACCATTATTAAAAGGGTCTTATCAAAAACTTAAACTTGTAGATTGCGCTCATCGTTTAAGTTGCTATTAATCAGAAGGGTTAATACGTTAAATGTAAGTATTTACCTTATAAAATCCAAGAGTTTTACATTTTTTAAAACGCCAAGATACTTCAGCTTCACTAAGTGCAACACTAAGGGGATACGACTCATATACTATTCACAATATAGAAAGTGATTTCCTGCCGAAATAGACCCTTCGACGAGCTCAGGGTAAGCGACCTCTAAAACTTTTCTTCGAAAAGTTAAGAGTCTGCTTACATATTCCTGCGATACTGACCTCCTACTTCAAATAGTGCAGATGTAATCTGGCCCAAAGAACAAACTTTACACACTTCCATCAGTGCCTCAAAAATGTTTTTGTTATTGATAGCTTTCATCTGTAGGTCTTTCAACAACTCAGAAGTGTCATGAGCATTATGCAAATTCTGAAGTGTCATAATTTGAAATTCCTTTTCGTCTTCGGTCGCTCTAATAACCTCCGCTGGTTGAACCGTAGGTGAACCTTTACTACTCAAAAACGTATTTACTCCAATAATCGGGAATTCTCCATTATGCTTCAAGGTTTCATAATACAAACTTTCCTCTTGAATTTTCGAACGCTGATACATAGTTTCCATAGCGCCCAAAACTCCTCCGCGTTCTGTAATTCTATCAAATTCTGCTAACACCGCTTCTTCCACTAAATCAGTTAATTCTTCAATAATAAATGAGCCTTGAATTGGGTTTTCGTTCTTGGCTAATCCCAACTCTTTATTAATAATTAATTGAATCGCCATAGCACGACGCACCGATTCTTCTGTTGGAGTTGTGATGGCTTCATCGTATGCATTAGTGTGTAATGAATTACAATTATCATAAATTGCATACAATGCTTGAAGCGTGGTTCTGATATCATTAAAATCGATTTCTTGGGCATGCAAACTACGACCAGAAGTTTGAATATGGTACTTCAACATTTGTGCTCTTGGATTTGCTCCATACTTATGCTTTAAGGCTTTCGCCCAAATCTTACGTGCTACACGTCCAATAACAGCGTATTCTGGATCAATACCGTTTGAGAAGAAGAAAGATAAATTTGGACCAAACTTATTAATATCCATACCTCTGCTCAAGTAGTACTCTACATACGTAAATCCATTAGCCAATGTAAATGCTAATTGAGAAATTGGATTTGCACCAGCTTCGGCAATATGATACCCAGAAATGGATACCGAATAAAAATTGCGGACATTGTTATCAATAAAATAGTCTTGCACATCTCCCATTAAGCGCAGCGCAAACTCCGTTGAAAAAATACAAGTGTTTTGTGCTTGGTCTTCCTTTAAAATATCGGCTTGTACCGTTCCCCTTACCTGAGCAATCGTTTTTCCTTTTATGTCTTCATATATATCCTTAGGCAACACTTGGTCACCTGTAACTCCTAAAAGCATTAAACCTAAACCGTCGTTACCTTCAGGAATGTCACCCTTATAAGTTGGTCGCTCCTTGCCTTTATAGATGGCCTTAATTTTTTGCTCTACCTCTTTTTCAAGCCCATTCTCCTTGATGTAAATTTCACATTGTTGGTCAATGGCAGCATTCATAAAAAAGCCTAATAACATTGGTGCAGGACCATTAATGGTCATACTTACCGATGTCATTGGATCTGCTAAATTAAAACCAGAGTATAACTTCTTAGCATCATCCAAACAGCAAATACTTACTCCAGCATTTCCTATTTTTCCATAGATATCTGGTCTGTAATCTGGGTCATTTCCATAAAGTGTGACACTATCAAATGCTGTAGATAAACGTTTAGCTGGCATATCCAAACTCACATAATGAAAACGTCGATTGGTACGCTCTGGACCGCCTTCTCCTGCAAACATACGTGTCGGGTCCTCACCTGTTCTTTTAAAAGGATACAGGCCTGATGCATAAGGAAATTCACCAGGCACATTTTCTTGTAAGCACCATCTTAAAATATCTCCCCAAGCTTGATACTTTGGTAAAGCCACTTTTGGAATATCAGAGTGTGACAATGATTTTGTATGCGTTTCAATCTTAATCTCTTTGTCTCTTACTTTAAACGAATAGATTGGTGCCTTGTAGCGATTCACTTTTTCGTCCCAACCTGTAATAATTTCCCAGTTATAGGGATCTAAGTTCAACTTGACACGGTCGAATTCATTGATAAGAAGCTCCAAAAAATCTTTATCATTTTCATTCTGTGCTTGTTGAAGAATCTCATCTTGATTTATTCCTTGTTTTCCTAAAAAAGACCTTTCGACTGCGCTCAAGGTGACATCTGCTACTGAACATATAGTTTTAAATATACCATATAGCTTTTGAGCAACCTCAACTTGAGCATTGGCTGTTTTGTCATAAGCACGATTATTCTCGGCTATTTCGGATAAATAGCGCGTACGAGCTGGTGGAATGACAAAAATCTTCTCGCTCATTTCTTTAGATATTTCAAAAGTAGATTTCAAATCTGCTTCTGTTTTCTCCACAATTTTATCCATTATGGCTTTGTAGAGCGTATTCATTCCTGGATCGTTAAATTGGGATGCGATAGTTCCAAAAACTGGCATTGTGTCTGGATCTGCATGCCATAAATTATGATTGCGCATGTACTGTTTCTTCACATCGCGTAAGGCATCTAAAGCACCACGTTTATCAAACTTGTTTATGGCCACCAAATCTGCAAAATCGAGCATATCAATTTTCTCTAGTTGCGTTGCTGCACCAAACTCAGGAGTCATTACATATAATGACACATCACTGTGCTCTAAAATTTCAGTGTCAGATTGCCCAATTCCAGAGGTTTCCAGAATAATTAAATCATACTCAGCAGCTTTTAAAACCTCAATAGCTTCATTAACATATTTTGACAACGCCAAATTAGATTGTCGCGTGGCCAAACTTCGCATATACACTCTAGGAGAATTAATGGCGTTCATACGGATTCTATCACCTAATAATGCACCACCTGTTTTGCGTTTTGATGGATCTACGGAAATTAATCCAACGGTTTTTTCGGGAAAATCCATTAAGAATCGTCTCACTAATTCATCTACTAAAGACGACTTCCCTGAACCACCAGTGCCTGTTATTCCCAATACTGGAGTGGCTTCCTTTCCCGTTTTCTTTAAAGGTGAAAAACTTTCAGAGTTGGCTTCAACTAAAGTGTCGAACTTCTCCGGTTCATTTTCGGCTACTGTAATAAGTCTTGCAATAGTATTAACATCTTTCTTTTTTAGCTCGCCATTAATTCTCTTCCCTTCGGGAAGTGTTAGAGATGCGCTCGTATCAGATTTTTGTACCAAATCGTTTATCATACCTTGCAGTCCCATTTCTCTACCATCATCTGGTGAATAAATTCTGGTAATGCCATAATCCATGAGAGTCTCAATTTCCTCAGGAAGAATGACACCTCCACCTCCACCAAAGATTTTTATATGATCGGCACCCTTTTCTTTCAAGAGGTCGTACATGTACTTGAAGTACTCATTATGACCTCCTTGATATGATGTCATGGCTATGGCATTGGCATCTTCTTGAATAGCTGTATTTACAACTTCTTCAACACTTCTATCATGACCTAAATGAATAACCTCTACACCTGTAGCTTGAATTATTCTTCTCATAATATTAATGGCTGCATCATGACCATCAAATAAAGATGCTGCTGTTACAATTCTTACTTTATGTTTTGGCTTGTAAGGTGCGATTTGTTCCATTCGTAAAAAAATGACTTAATTTGATGGCAAATTTAAGGAATATTCAAAAAAGTATTACAATAATTAACAATTATCTAAAACTTTCACAAAGTCAACGTAGCTAGGTATTTTGATTAATTTTAACAGCTCATTTAAGTTACTTTTTATGAATAAAATAACTTTATTAATCCATTGTAATGACCAGCCAAACATTATTGCTTCTGTTACTCATTTTATAGCGAATAATAGCGGTAATATTGTCTATATAGATCAACACGTTGATAGCGAGCAAAACATATTTTTTATGCGCTTGGAATGTGAGTTTGAATCCGATTCATTTTCGGTTGAAAATTTCAAGGAATCATTCAGCAACACATTGGTAGATAAATTCAACCTTGAATGGCGAATGTATGCTGCAGACAAAAAACCAAAAATGGCTCTGTTTGTCTCTAAATATGACCATTGTTTATATGATATCTTAGGGCGTTATAATTCAGGGGAGCTTTTTCTAGATATCCCTTTCATTTTAAGTAATCATAATGACCTTAAATCCATAGCAGATAGTTTTAAAGTTCCTTTTCATCACATCCCAGTAACTAAAGACACTAAACACGAAGCCGAAAAAAAGCAATTAGAATTATTAGATTCCCATAACATTGATTTTATTGTCTTGGCAAGATATATGCAAATCGTATCTAATCGTCTCATAGATAAATATCCTTATAAGATTATTAATATTCACCATTCATTTTTACCTGCATTTATTGGCGCTAAACCTTATCATTCTGCTTATAAAAGAGGTGTGAAGATTATAGGTGCAACAAGTCATTACATTACCGAAGAACTAGATGCCGGCCCAATAATCGAACAAGACGTCACACGCGTTTCGCATGCACACTCTATCAAAGATCTTATTGCAAAAGGACGCGATTTAGAAAAGATTGTGTTATCCAATGCTATTAAACTTCATGCTAACCGTAAAGTAATGGTCTATAACAATAAAACCGTTGTATTTTCTTAGGCCTATAAGCCAAAATTATCTCCTTCTTTTGCGAACTTAAATCCAAGCTTTTGGAGACTGTCTTTTAGGTGATGATTTTCTTTTATGGCCGGGTTTGTATGATTAAAATGAATGAAATGAATTTTATTCTTGGTCTCAAAGGTTTCATTCTCAAATAATGTTGTTGTTTCTGTAGTAAATGGATGTGGAATTTTGCTCATATCCCTTTCGAGCTCACCATCCCTAAAGAAAGAAGCATCCAAAAATGCATAGTCTACCTTTTTTACTTCTTCAATAATATTTCTATCCCACCTTTCCCATTTATCAATATCTGGAATGAATAATGCCGACTTTTGTTTTCCTTTAATTATATAACCTACAGTTTCGGAATACTCTTCGCGATGTGGAACTAAAATAGGTATAACTTTCAAACTATTATTCAAAGCTATTACAGAATCATTTTTTAGTGTTTTCAAATTAATATTATTTAGAGTTACCAATTGACTCCAAGGACCGTTAGACTCTAAAAAACTTCTCATATTTGGCATAGCATAAATTGGTATGTCTTTAGAACCCAAAGCTTCTTTACCTAAATATATTAAACCTGTATAATGCCCAATATGTGCATGTGTTAAAAAAATACCATCTATAATCTTATCATTATCTATGTGCTCTTTTTTTAATATCTGAGTTTGCGCAATAATATCTGGAGTAGCATCAAATAGCCATTTTTGATTTGAAGCTTTATCAACTAAGCCTAAACATGAAACAAATTTTTTTGATTCTTCCCCCTTATAATAAGCATTACAACATTTCTTTTCACAATTAATTTGAGGGAATCCAGCATCTTGGGCAATACCTAAAACAGTAATATACTGTTCTGCTTTTACTTTTTCGGAATCATTTTTAGTAATATTCTCAGTTGGCTTTTGAGAACAACTAAAAACTGTGGTAATAAATATTAGACACAAGTATTGAAATCTTTTCATATGTAAAATATATCTTTGTTAAAGATAAAAAACCTAAATCCATGATCAAAAGAATTTTAGCCTTACTCATAGTATTTAACTTAAGTGCTTGTGCAGAATTGCAAAATGTTATTAACGAACTACCACAAGGAGGGGGACTTAGCAATGCGGATATGGCTGCCGGATTACGCCAAGCTCTCGATTTTGGCATCGAGAAACAAGTCACCAAACTCACCCAAGAAGACGGTTTTTACAAAAATGAATTGGTTAAGATTCTACTACCTGATGAATTGCAAAAAGTCGATAATGCTTTGCGAAAAATCGGGTTAAGTAGTTTAGCTGACGAAGGTATAAAAGCATTAAATAGAGCTGCCGAAGATGCCGTTAAGGAAGCTACACCGATTTTTGTTAACGCTGTTAAGGACATTACATTTAACGATGCAAAGAACATTCTCCTTGGCGAAGATAATGCGGCTACAACTTATTTAACATCCAAAACCCAAACAGCGCTTTACAATAAGTTTAAGCCCGTAATTAGTAAGTCTTTTGGTAAAGTTGGTGCTGACCAAATTTGGACCAACCTTATAACTAAATACAATGACCTTCCGCTTACTAACGATGTCAACCCAGACTTAACGGATTACGTTACCTCTGAAGCTTTAGAAGGTGTTTATACTATGATAGCCGTAGAGGAAAAAGAAATTAGAAATAAAGTATCCTCAAGGACGACTGACTTATTAAAAAAGGTATTTGCACTTCAAGACTAATAATGAATTCGTTGTTGATTTTTTTTAAAAATTTTATAAACAAATTAAGATATCGTAACTGATTATTTATTAATTTAACAACATATAATTAATAATCATCATTGTGTCAAACTCAAAGAAGTTGCTACAAAAGAAAACCAAGTTAAAGCAACAATACCTTCAACTTATTGAAGATGCGTATAATTTAAGACAGACGGATCACGCCCTTAGCGATATTTCTGAATATAGAGCCACTAAAGTTTTGTACGAAATAAACAAATTGAAATTCATCATTGGAGATTCGCAAATCCAAGCCAACTAATCTTTTCTCTTATACAGACCATCAAAAGCAATCGCAACTTCTTTACCTTCTGTAACAGTTTCCCACAATTGTCTTACTGACCCATCATCATTATCCGTCCACGTTACGCGATGGAAAAACGTTTTACCTTCCGCGTTGGTTTCGTCTTCCGTTCTTAAAATCATTTGATTTCCAACTTTATTGCCTTTTAAATGTAAACTCTGTCCTTGGTTATCTACCCATATTTGCTCCCATTGGTTAGCTTTATAATTATAGAAGTTATTGCTGGTACCTGTATAGCCTGGTGTAGCACTTATCCAATTCTCTTGTAGGATACAATTGTTTTGTACTTTTTTAATAACATTGACTCCAGCTCTAGTACCATTAGGATTGGTGACTTCCCAAGTACCGAGCCAAAAGTCAAATTCAGAATACTTTTCTGTACAGCAATTACAAGTCTTATCCTGGGCAACTAAAGTTATTGTAAAAAAGAGTGATAGTGCAAGTGAAATATACGTTTTCATGATTGATATAGTTTATTTTAAAGTTATTAAACTATATTTAATTATATCCTAATATTAGCATAACATTTAAACGGCAAAAAGTCAACATCTTTGCAACACAAAAGAGATTAGAACAGTTAGTTAGATTAAGGTCGGTATTTTAGTTAGGTGCCGGCTTTTTTGATTTATTGACTATAAAAATTGGTATCCTAATGTTATTGCAACCATACTAAGAGGACTCTCAATCACCCTACTCTTTGATGTTACATCCCTTGCTGTATAAGCTCTGGTTTCTATGCTAAGCTTGTTTTTAAATTCATAACCAACACCTAAACCTAAAGATTCCCCAGAGCTAAAAGGTGTATCTAGCGAAGTGGCATTTGGATCAGAACCATAATCTACATTATCTGATAAATCACTAGTAATAACAAAAAATACATTAACAAAGAGTTTGGAATCATTATCATCTCCTAAATAAAAATAATGTCTTATACCAATAGGTAACTCAATTGCCTTGTAATCTACATCAACAACATCTGTAGATGTAGTGATAAGATTAGGGCGATCGTCATCTGTCGCTGCATTGGATGAATAACTGATGAAAGTAGGCTCAACAAAAACTGCCCATTTGTGCCTATTAAAGGAAAATACATACTCAAGTTCAGCTCCGAGTCGTAGCGTCACGTTATTATCAAGTGTAGAAACAGATAATGGATCTTCTGATCCTGATAACCTTGAATTTATTTCCATACCTGTAAAACCAACCCCAACCTTTGCTCTTAAATTAAACTTTGGTTTAGTTTTTGGCTTTTCAAAAGTTATATAGTCAGAGTTAACACATTCATTATACAAAATAAATAGCGAAACTAAATCATCTTCTTTATAATCAGTATTTCTGATAACATCAAGATTTAATTCAGAACATTTTAACTCGTCAAAAAGCACCTTTTTATAAGCAGTATTCTCTTTTATTGTAAAATTATTATTGAAGTAATACTTTTTGAATACTAATTGCAATATATCTCCATCACCCAATTTGTAGAAAAATAGACGTAAGCCATTATCATAGTATGAATATAAACTTGCCTTACCATCTATTAGCTGTTTTATAAATGCCACTTCAGTCTTAAAATTCGGTTCAGCACTATAGGTATAATTTGCTGTTTTTTGAGAAGATTGGTCTACTTCAATTTGAGCTCTCACGTATTTAACATCATTTCCTATTTGGAAACCATTTATAGAATTAATATCTGCCTCTAATACATCAGAGGTATCCGTAAGCTTATATTGAATTGTTTTCGGATTTTTTATCAAACCCTGATTTTTTATCAAACAAGCCTCTCTTTCTCCAGATTTTTTAATTATGTATCCTGCCTCAAAAGATATTTGTCCAAAAGAAAAGGAAGATGTAAGGAAAAAAAGTAAGTAGAATTTTAATTGCATAATTTATTTTTATTTAACAATAAATATACAAATGTCAGAATAAACTTTCAAAATAATTGTAAACTTTTTGTAGCCGACTTCCATACCAAGAGAACATCTCACCATCAACAATTTCAATCTTTTTATCTGGAAATTGGCTTTTTAGTTCTAAAACATGTTCTGTTTTAAAAGGGTAAGGCTCACTAGATAGCATTACAATATCAACATCCTTCAGTTTTGGATTATTTAAATGAATTTCTGGATAACGCAAGTCATCTCTAAACACATTTATAAATCCGGCTTCAGTAATCATTGTATCTATAAATGTATGTGATGCAGCTACCATCCAGGGGTTTTTCCATATGAAATAAACCACTTTAAGCATTTTTTGATTATTTATTTTATTTTGAAATTGAGTTCGCTCTTTTTGAATACTATCAACTATTTCCGAAGCTTTTGATGTAACTTGAAAAAGCTCTCCGTACATTTCAATTAACTCAAAGCAATCATTTAAATTATTAATGTTACTGATATGTATTGGTGCTATTAGCCCCAATTCCTCTATCATGTCTTTCGTATTCTCTTCTTTGTTACAAAGGATAATATCTGGTTGAAGTGCTTCTATTTTATCGAAACGAACTTGCTTTGTTCCACCAACGACAGCTTTCTCTTTTCGTAAAGCTCTTGGATGTACACAAAATTTTGTAACCCCAACAATTGAAGATTCCAATCCTAAGTCTACCAAAAGTTCAGTTTGGGATGGCACTAAAGAGATAATTCTCTTGGGAATTTCTTTTATTTGAATTTCTCGGCTAAGTTGATCTTTAATGGTCATTGCGCTAAATAACGCTTTAGCTCTGTTTCCATTTGTTTTTGAAGTTCTTCGGCCTTTTTGGCTGCTGCTTGTGCAAAATCCTCTTCTTGGGATGCATAAATAATACCTCTCGAAGAATTAACAATCAATCCAATAGAATCATTCATCCCGTACTTACAAACATCTTGCAAATTTCCACCTTGTGCGCCAATACCTGGAACCAGAAAAAAGCCTTCTGGAACTATTTTACGAATATCTCCTAAAAACTCAGCTTTGGTAGCACCAACCACATACATTAAATTCTCAGAATTCCGCCAAGTTTTTGAAGTCTCTAGAACCTGCTTATAAAGTTCGATTCCATCAACTGATTTTGTCTGAAAGTCGAATGCCCCTTGATTAGAGGTTAAGGCTAAAAGTATCGTATGTTTATCTTTAAATGCGAGAAAAGGCTCAACGGAATCTTTTCCCATGTAAGGTGCAACTGTAACACTATCAAAACCTAAATCCTCAAAAAAAGCTTTAGCATACATGGTACTGGTGTTGCCAATATCGCCACGCTTGGCATCTGCAATTGTATAAATCTCAGAATAGTTGTTATTAAGATAATCTATGGTCTTTTCTAGGGCTTGCCAACCTTTTATACCATAAGCCTCATAAAATGCTGTATTCGGCTTGTAGGCCACACATAGATGATGCGTTGCATCAATAATCGCTTTATTAAACGCAAAAATGGGGTCTTCCTCCTCTAACAGATATTTTGGGATTTTATTTAAATCTACGTCTAACCCTATACAAAGAAAGGATTGTTTTTTGTGGATTTGAGCAACTAAT
Organism: Winogradskyella sp.; assembly: GCF_028289625.1. GTDB lineage: Bacteria > Bacteroidota > Bacteroidia > Flavobacteriales > Flavobacteriaceae > Winogradskyella. Next base: position 45,518 of record NZ_JANQOM010000028.1, read on the forward strand.
TGCTGTTGGGTCATGGGTTTTAGGTATTAGATATTTGCTTTTGAGTATTTTATTAATGCATTTATTCGTTTCTGAAGCCTTTGAATTCCAAAAATCAGCTCTTTGTTCTCATTTAAATAGGATAACTCAAAACAAATAATCAAATGCGTTTCTAGCTCATATGCTGAGCCCAGACTAATTTGCAAAAATCTTATAAAGTCTTTCTGGGAATCTTTAGCACATCCTTCGGCAATATTTGCTGGAATGGAAATAGCACATCTCGATAACTGAGATTTAAGTCCAAACTTTTCAGAATCAGGTAGCTGTTCTTTAATATTATAGATAATTTTCACCAAATCAATCGACTCCTTCCAAATCTCTAACTCTCTAAAATTCCTCATAAATTAACTATTACCTAATACCTAAGACCCACAACCATCATATTATATCATCATTAGCTTTTAACAACTCGGTATTTTCCGCTAACATTAATTCGTCTATTATTTTTTGAATATCACCATTAATAATATTCTGTAAATCGTAAAGTGTCAACCCAATTCTATGGTCAGTAACACGTCCTTGTGGATAGTTATATGTTCTAATTTTCTCACTTCTATCTCCACGCTTAATGATACTCTTTCTTCTCTCAGAATCAGCTTCTAATTGTTTTTCAAGTTCCCTCTCATATAGTCTTGAACGTAAAACTTTAAGTGCTTTTTCTAAATTTTTATGAGAGGACTTTTGATCTTGACAACTTACTATCATTCCTGTAGGCTCATGATGCAACTTAATGGCGGAATACGTTGTGTTTACGGATTGCCCTCCTGGTCCTGTTGATGTGGTGCGCTCTATTCGAACTTCAGTCATATCAAGTTCATAATCAAACTCCTCAACCTCTGGAGATACCATTACAGTCGTAGTACTTGTATGGACTCGTCCTTGGGTTTCTGTTTGCGGTACACGCTGTACACGGTGCACTCCTGCTTCAAATTTTAGAGTCCCATAAACATCTTCTCCGTTGACTTCAAAAATAATTTCTTTAAAGCCTCCTGAAGTTCCTTCGCTAATGTTCACAACACTTGTACTCCAGCCTTTATCCGAGCAGAATTTTGTATACATCCTATATAAATCGCCCGCAAAAATACTGGCTTCATCTCCACCTGCTCCTGCTCTAATTTCCACAACGGCATTTTTACCGTCATCTGGATCTTTAGGAATTAATAAAAATCTGATTTCTTCTTCTATCTTTGGTAATGCCTCCTTGGCTTCATCGAGCTGCATCTTCGCCATCTCTATCATCTCGGCATCCGAACCATCTGCAATAATCTCTTCTGCTTCAGAAATATTATCCAAAAGTTCTTTGTATATACTTCCCTTATCAACAATTTGTTTAAGATCTTTATACTCCTTATTCAACTGTATATAACGTTTTTGGTCAGCTATTATATCTGGTTGAATAATAAGATCGTTTACTTCATCAAATCGTTGTTTTACAATCTGTATTTTCTCTAACATCGCTCTTCAAAAAATTGATGTCAAAAGTACAATTTTTTATGGATTTTATTGAAAATGAAATTTGTGAATCCCTAAGAAAATAAATTTATTTGTTTTGGCGTTGTATGTTTATGCTAAGGCAGTTCACCTCTATACTAAACTATTATAAACCGCTGGCAATATGGTCTTTTTTAGTGACTATTGCCATTACGGTAATCAATCCTGAATTGATATTGGCGCTATGCACCAAATTATTTTTGGTCTTTTTACTCTGGATTATGGTTAGTGACAGAAGATTGAGACAGCGTTTAAAATTTTATAAAATAAGGGGTGTCTCCCATTTTAAATTTTTCAGCACCATCTTTATCCTTGATAGTCTACTAACTTGTACTTTTTTATTACTTATAAAGGGATTTATTTAGACTAATATTTAAAAGTACCATACTCACTTTTTATCGTGAGTTTTTTTGAATCTGAGCGTTCTACTTTACCTATAATTTGAGCATCTACATTAAATGACTTTGATATTGCAATAATGTCTTCTGCAACTTCAGGTTTTACGTAGAGTTCCATTCGATGTCCACAATTAAATACTTGATACATCTCTTTCCAATCGGTTTTGGATTGCTCTTGAATTAATTTGAATAAAGGAGGAATGCTAAACATATTATCTTTAACAATATGTAAATTCTCAATAAAATGTAGAATCTTGGTTTGTGCTCCGCCACTACAATGTATCATACCATGAATGGCCTCATTGTTGTACTTGTTTAAAATTGACTTTATAATCGGAGCATAGGTCCTTGTTGGCGAAAGTACTAGCTTGCCTGCGTCTAGTGGTGAGTTTTCGACATTATCAATTAATTTTATGCTTCCTGAATATACCAGTGCTTCTGGTACAGCAGCATCAAAACTTTCAGGATATTTTTTGGCTAAGTATTTCGAAAACACATCATGCCTAGCTGACGTTAAGCCATTGCTTCCCATACCACCATTATACTCCGTTTCATAGGATGCTTGTCCAAAAGAAGCCAACCCAACAATGACATCACCAGCAGAAATATTAGCATTATCAATAACATCTGAACGTTTCATTCGGGCAGTGACTGTAGAATCTACTATTATTGTCCTTACTAAATCCCCAACATCTGCTGTCTCGCCACCTGTAGAATGGATGGTCACGTCAAAGTTCTTCAAATCTTCTATCAATTCTTCTGTTCCATTAATTATGGCTGAAATAACTTCGCCAGGAATTAAGTTCTTGTTTCTCCCAATCGTTGAAGACAGCATGATATTGTTCGTAGCTCCCACGCACAAAAGATCATCGACATTCATTATTAAGGCATCTTGGGCTATACCCTTCCAAACTGAAAGATCACCCGTTTCCTTCCAGTACATATAAGCCAAAGATGACTTTGTACCTGCGCCATCAGCATGCATGATGAGGCAATAGTCATCATCGTTAGTTAAATAATCTGGAACTATTTTACAAAAAGCTTTAGAAAATAAGCCTTTATCAATGTTTTTTATGGCGTTGTGTACATCCTCCTTTGAGGCAGAAACACCTCTTTGCGAATATCTCTTGCTTACCGAATTACTCATTGCAATTAATTATGGTATTGGTCTTGCAAAAGTAAGAATTGAATTGAATTATTTAATTAAATTAGACTTTATTACGGTGTCTATATCCTCCAATAAGCGTTCTCTTTTTTTGTTCCCGCCAAAATATATATTAACACCAAGAGCAATTCTAATGAATGACTCATCGTTATTTGGGACTATAAGGCCGTCTAACTCGTTAGAAAGTACATAATTGTACTCACCAAAAAGTTTGATCCCTACACCTTCAGTAATTATATATTCCACACCTGTACCAGCTTGCACTTTAGTTTGGGTATTTTCAAAATCATTAGATGCATTATACCCATATCCACCAAACAGGAATGGAGTAAATTTCTGATAAGGCAAAATCAAGTATTCTAAATTCAAATCAAAAGACATGAAATCTTCGTTAAAAGTATTATCAAATGCTAGATTATACCTGTTAAAAGTAACCCCAATGTTTAATTGTTCTGTAACGTGTTGCTTAAACCCAATTCTAAAATATAACTCAAATTCTGGTTCTGGGTAGTCGTTATTAATTAGCGAAGTACCAACAGCAGCATCAATGGCACTTGTTCCTCGTAAATCGTAAAACTCTAACTTTCGGAATAAATCTTTATTTTCCTGAGGACTCTTTTCTTCCTGAGGACTCTTTTCTTCCTGAGCATAACCTACAAGACTAAAAATAGTTAATACTATAAGTAGAATTTGGTTTTTACCTATCATAAACATAATTAATTAGCAAGTAAGTTTATATCATAATACATTTGGGAGCAGCGCAAATTAGGAAAATTATATTCAATAAATCTTAAAATATAAGATTAACAGCAATAAAAATAGGATAAAACCATAGTAATAGCTTTATCCTATTTTATCTTAATCGGCTTAAATGCCTATCGTAAGCCTTAAATTTTAAGATTCCGTCTGTAGCTCAGATTGAATATTTACAACCTCATCCTTTACAACATCTTTCATATCTTCGGAATTGTCTTGAGAAAGAATTAAAGTCGCACCCACAAGAATAGCTACACTTAATAGTAACTTCTTCATTTTTACAAATATTGATTAATAGCACCATAAAAATACTAAATAAACTTATTGAGAAAGTGTCTCGAATCGCTTTTTTTTTAACAATTAACAAGGTTTTCGATAACGCGACATTAGTCATCGACAAACGACATAAAAAATAATTTTGAAAACAATTCCGTACGTATAAATACTTACATAAAGCATTAAGAAAAAACAGCTTAGTTTGTTTAAGCTAAGTATTATTTTGTAAATAAAAGCTCTCTATATTTTGTAAGTGGCCAAAGCTCATCATCTATCATTAGCTCAAGCTTATCGCAATGATATCTTATATCCTCAAAAAAGGGTTTAACTTCTTGACAATAACCACTTGCTTTCTTTTCTAGATTGACTTCCTTATTAAAATTTTTGCGTGCATCTATCATTTTAGTCACCAAAGAATTGATAGCTTCAATATGCTTAGAAGTCTGCTCAATTAAGGTCAATTGTTCTTGAGCAAAATCTTTAAACTTAGTCCCATAAATAACCTTTAGTCCAGTAACATTTTCTATGAGCATATTTTGATACCTTACCGCTGTTGGCACAACATGATTACGCGCTATATCTCCAAGGACTCTACTCTCTATTTGGATATGGAGAATATATTCCTCCATTTCAATTTCATAGCGTGCTTGTGCTTCAACTTTGTTCATAACGCCTAAATTTTCAAAAAGCTCAATTGAATGTTTAGAAACCTTCACTTTTAAGGCTTCGGGTGTTGTTTTGTTATTGCTTAAACCTCTCTTTTTAGCTTCTTTTTCCCATTCACCACTATAACCATTCCCTTCAAAAAGAATGGCTTTAGATGTTTTTATATATTCTCTCAAAACATTGAAAATAGCATCGTCTTTTTTCATTGATTTTTTATCAATTAAAATATCGACCTCTTCCTTAAAATCAATAAGTTGCTTGGCAACTATTGTATTTAAAACCGTCATAGGATTTGCACAATTAGCTTTAGATCCAACAGCCCTAAATTCAAATTTATTACCTGTAAACGCAAAAGGGGATGTTCTATTTCTGTCCGTATTGTCAAGAAGTATTTCAGGAATCTTTCCAACAACATTGAGTTTTAAATCTGTTTTTTCTTGTGGAGATAGTTTTCCCTTGGTCACAGTTTCTAATTCTTCTAAAACTTTGGTTAATTGCGCTCCAATAAAGACAGAAATAATAGCCGGTGGTGCTTCATTGGCACCCAAACGATGATCATTACTTGCAGAAGCTATCGCAGCCCTAAGTAACTCCTCATAAGTCTGAACAGCCTTAATTGTATTGATAAAAAATGCTAGAAATTGAAGATTACTCATTGGTGTTTTTCCTGGCGACAATAGGTTAATCCCAGTATCAGTAGTCAAACTCCAGTTATTGTGTTTACCCGAACCATTGACACCTGCAAACGGTTTCTCATGTAACAATACCTTAAAATCATGGCGTCTTGCAACTTTTTGCATTATATCCATTAGCAACGAGTTATGATCTACCGCTAAGTTGGCTTCTTCATAAATTGGAGCTAACTCAAACTGATTTGGTGCTACTTCATTATGTCGTGTTTTCACAGGAATGCCCAATACCATACATTCATTTTCCAAATCACGCATGTATGCCATCGCCCTCGAAGGTATTGTCCCAAAATAATGGTCATCTAGTTGTTGTCCTTTTGCTGGTGAATGTCCTAGTAATGTTCTACCCGTTAATACCAAATCTGGTCTCGACGTCGCCAAGGCATTATCTATTAAGAAGTACTCTTGCTCCCAACCTAACGAGGCGCTAACCTTTTTAACATTTTTGTCAAAGTATTTACAAATAGCAACCGCTGCTTTATCTACGGCATGTAATGCCCTAAGTAGTGGTGTTTTATAATCTAGGGCTTCACCCGTGTATGATACAAAAACAGTAGGGATACATAAGGTTGTACCATATATAAATGCTGGAGATGTAGGATCCCAAGCCGTATAACCTCTCGCTTCAAAAGTATTCCTAATACCACCATGCGGAAAACTGGAAGCATCTGGCTCTTGTTGAACCAACTGACTGCCCCCAAACTTCTCTATGGCCAAACCGTCTCCAATAGTCTCAAAAAAAGCATCATGTTTCTCTGCAGTTGCTCCTGTTAATGGCTGAAACCAATGTGTATAATGCGTAGCACCTTTTGAAATAGCCCACTCTTTCATTGCTGTAGAAATATGGTCAGCCAGAACCCTATCTATTTTAGAGCCTTTTTCTATGGCTTCCATAATACTTTTAAGAGCATCCTTGGTTAAATATTGGCGCATCGAAGCTTCATTAAAGACATTTGCTCCAAAAACCTCTGAACGTCTTTTTGTTTCTTCAATATGTAATGGTGTTCTTTTTAAGGACTCTTTTACAGCGTGGAATCTTAATGTTGACATATTCACAAAATTTTGGTTCAAAAATACGAATTTATTAAAATCACGCATTTAACCCTATAAAAAACAGGGTTATCAACAAGTATTAATAACATTTCATCTAAAAGACCCTGTATTTTTTGACCAATTAAAAAAAAAGCTAATCTTTGCATGGTCAAATTATAAATTGTATAATGATGAGTAAATCTAAATTAGAGTACATATGGCTAGATGGTTATAAGCCAACTCAAAACATGAGAAGTAAAACTAAAATTGAGGAGAATTTTAGTGGTAAGTTAGAAGATTGCCCTATATGGTCTTTTGATGGTAGTTCTACAAGACAAGCTACAGGTGATTCTTCGGATTGTTTATTAAAGCCTGTTGCAATCTATCCTGATCCAGCAAGAAAAGATGGCTATTTAGTAATGACTGAAGTATTAAATGCTGATGGGACCCCACATGAGTCTAATGGTAGAGCAACTATAGATGATGATGATAATGACTTCTGGTTCGGTTTTGAGCAAGAGTACTTTATAATGGATAGAAAAACACAATTGCCTTTAGGTTTCCCCGTAGGTGGTTACCCTGCACCTCAAGGTTTATACTATTGCTCTGTTGGTGGACGTAACACCCATGGTAGAGAACTTGTTGAACGCCATGCCGATTATTGTATCGCAGCAGGTCTTAATTTTGAAGGTATCAATCAAGAAGTGGCCTCTGGTCAGTGGGAATTTCAATTATTTGCTAAAGGGGCTAAAAAAGCTGGTGATGAAATTTGGATTGCACGTTACATGTTAGATCGTTTAACTGAAGAATACGGGTACTATATTGAATATCATCCTAAGCCATTAGGGAAAGAAATGGATTGGAATGGTTCTGGGATGCACGCTAACTTTTCTAACACAACTCTTAGAACAGCTGGTAGCCAAGAAATCTATGAAAAAATCTGTGAAGCATTTAGACCTGTTGTTAAAGAACACATTGCCGTATATGGTGAGTTTAATGACCAGCGTTTAACAGGTGAGCATGAAACGCAATCTATCGATGAGTTTAGCTATGGTGTATCCGATAGAGGTGCATCGATCCGTATTCCTATTATTACGGTAGAAAAAGGATGGAAAGGTTGGTTAGAGGATCGTCGTCCTGCATCTAATGCAGATCCTTATAAAGTTGCAGGAAGAATTGTTAAAACTGTAAAAAGTGCAGATGTTTAAAATTTGCAATTAATACTATATGAGAGAAAGTCCGCAATTGCGGACTTTTTTATTTTAGAGCTAACACGATAAAGACAATATAGCCACCAAACAAAAGGAGTCCCTTAATTCGATTAATTTGAAAACGTTTGGGTATAAGAATTAAAGGCACCAAAATTGCGGCAAAAGCAATCATCCAAAAAATGTTGGTGGATAATATCTCAGGTGTATTCGGATTTACTTCTATCGGTTTTACAATGGCCGTCAAACCTAAAACAGAAGCAATATTAAAGATATTAGAACCTATAAGATTCCCAAGAGAAATTGCCTTTTCCTTTTTTAATGCCGCAATGACAGAAGCAGCTAATTCCGGAACACTTGTACCAATCGCTATAACCGTAACAGAAATGGCATAGTCACTTACACCAACCGTCTTGGCTAATTGTTTCGCCCCATCAACAAGCCATTCTGACCCAAAATACAAACCGGCCGCACCTATTAAAAGCCAAGCTACTATTTTAAAATTTGAAACAACAGCCAAGGTATCATCAACATCTTCTAAATTAGCCTTCATCGATTTCCTTGAACTCCTTATCAGTATATAGAGGAATAAAATAAGGGCGACAAATAAAATTGCACCCTCAATGGTCGATAATACCATATCATTCTTCAAAAAGAAATAAAGTACAAAAGAGACCAACATCATCATTGGCCAATTGAACTTATAAAAATCCTTATCGACCGCCAAGGGTGAGATGATTGCTGTTATCCCTAAAACCAAGCCGATATTTGCAATATTAGACCCTATGACATTACCTAAGGCTATATCGGTAACCCCATCAAAAGCAGCTTGTAAACTCACCAATAATTCTGGTGCTGATGTTGCAAACGACACAACGGTCATGCCAATAACCAACTTAGAGATTTTGAGCTTAAAGGAAAGTCCAACGGACGCCCTCACCAAAAAATCACCACCTACAACAAGCGACGCCAAACCAATAAGCACAAGAAATACACTCATCTTATTATCAAATATCTAATCCTTTTTTTAATTGAACGGCGAAGATAACACTTCATTTTTAAAGCAACGAAAAACTAAAATTTTCGTTAAATAACTATTATTTTAGTTTTATAACTATAAAAATAGTTATATTTGAATCTCGGATACCAAAACTAATATCAAATGCAAAAGTTAACAAATAAAGAAGAAGAAATAATGCATATTCTATGGAAGCTCAAAAAAGCTTTTGTAAAAGATGTACTAGCAGAGATTAAAACCGAAAAACCACATTACAATACATTGTCTACAATTATTAGACATTTAGAAGATAAAGGGTATGTAAGTTACAATGCATTTGGTAAGACACATCAATATTATCCTATTGTATCAAAGGAAGATTACAAAAAGCGTTTTATGACAACTGCTATCGAGAATTATTTTAACAACTCTTACAAAAATGTAGTATCCTTCTTTGCCAAAGAAGAAAAGATAAGCGTCGACGAACTCAAAGAGATTATTTCACTAATTGAAAACAAGGAATAACCATGGAATATTTATTAAAAGCATCAGCCGTAATCGTTATATTTTATGTACTCTATAAGTTATTTCTGCAACGCGAAACTTTCTTTCAGACCAATCGTGGTTATTTACTGATTGGGCTTTTAGCTTCTGTTTTGCTGCCACTAATCGTCATACCAATTTATGTCGAATACACACCAACAGTTATGGATAGCTCTATATTATACATTAATTCTCCTGAGGTATTAGAGAATCCTAACGAAATGGCATTTGATTGGATTGGGTTGGCCTCTATAGTTTATACTTTTGGTGCAATTTTCTTTTTAGGAAAGTTACTGATTGAACTTGCCTCACTTAAATTATTATTTAAAAAACATAGATTTTTTAAAAATGGCTCCTACATTTTTATCGAAACCGAGAATGATATTCCTCCTTTTTCGTTTTTTAATTGGATTGTTTATAACCCAAAGAAGTATACCCGTGAAGAATTGCAGCACATCCTTAATCATGAAAAAGCTCACGCAAGGGAATTACACTCTATTGACATTATTTTGACTCAGCTGTCATGCGTATTACTTTGGTTCAATCCATTAATATGGTTATACAAAAAAGAGGTACAGCAAAATCTAGAATTTATAGCAGATAAAAAGGCCCAGGACTTTTCTTCCTGTGAAAAAAGCTATCAGCTTATTTTATTGAAAGCAAGCGCTCCGCAGCATAAATACTTAACCACTAATAATTTTTATAATTCACAAATCAAAAAAAGAATAATTATGTTACACAAATCGAAATCAAAAAAAGCAAATGTTTGGAAGTATAGCTTAGTCTTACCAATCCTCGCACTTTTTTTAATGAGCTTTAATACTAAGGAAATCTTCATTGAAAAAGAAAGACCAAAGGATTCAGCAAATACAGCACAAATTGAAGCTTCTAATCAATTAAATGATTTATATGAAAATTTAGAGTCTAAAGAAACTTCGACTTTAAAAACAGAAGAAGAAGAAGAAGCGACCAAAGTAGAAAACAACACCAAAACTACAGGTAAATTAACTGCTAAGGCCACTTCTAAAAGCGAAAATAGCACTTCGGATGTAGGTGGTATCTCAATTACGATAATTGATAAGAACACTACTGATGCCGAACTCGACAAAATAAAAGCAGATCTTAAGAAAGATGGCCTTACATTGAAGTTTAAAAGCGTAAAACGTAATCGCAGTAGGGAAATCACAGCTATTAAAATAGACGCAAAATCAAAAAACTCCAATGCCAACTATAATATTAGTTCAGACGAAGCCATAAGCCCAATAAAAATTGTATATGATATCGAAAATGAGAGCATCTCAATTGGTAACGGCCATTCAAAACATGGAAAAAACACATTTGTTTACGAAACACATAAAGACGGAGATTATAAAATCCATAAATCAGGAAAAGGCAATAATGTATATGTTATCACCGAGGAGCATGATAACGATGTGGATGTAGTACACGAGTCTAGAGTAGTTGTAAGGAACAACGGGAAAAAAGGAAAAGTAAAAACCGTAAAAAGATTAAAGAATGTAGAGGTGATTTCTGGAGATGACGATGTCATTGAAGTTATTGTTGAAGACGTGGATAACGACAATATCGAAACCATAGTAATTGATAGCTTAGAAGATGTAAATGTAAAAGCAGATATTATTATAGAAGAAAAAGGTAAAAATGTTTGGGTTAGTGACGACGACGAAACCAAAAGCACAATAATTATTGGGGATGAAGATGGAGATAATAATATTTACATCTCAGGTCTTAACGGGGAAAACCCTTTATATATAGTGGATGGCAAAGAAGTTTCGAAAGAGAAATTTACGAAACTAAATCCAAAAAAAATTGAATCCGTAACTGTTCTTAAAGACGAAAGTGCTATTAAAAAGTATGGAGATAAAGGAAAAAACGGAGTAATTATAGTTAAAACAAAAAAGAATTAGTCTTTAATTTCATCAATCAATCAACAGAAAAAGCCAAACTCAGTATTATGAAGTTTGGCTTTTTTTATTCTATCTATTAAATAGATTATTTCACAATCAATTTTTGAACATAAGATTTGCCTTCATTAATCATCTTAAGGATGTATAAGCCCGAACTTAAGTTAAGTTCAACATAATTACTGAAGTTATCAAATCGTTTTAAGAGTTTTCCTTGTAAAGAATACACTTCAAGACTAACTACAGAATCACCCTTCAGATATATTCTGCCATCAGTAGGATTTGGATAAATTACTAAATTTTCTAATTCATTGTCTTCAATACTTAGTGACTGATCCCATAGCTCGCCAACATTGTTTCCCCATATATATTCTACCAAAAGTGGCTGGTCTATAAAAGGGTTCCTGTTTCTTTGCCAGTTATAAATGACATTATTTCTATTCATCTCAAAATCGTCTGGCGGGTCGTTTCTATGCCAATCCAAAAGTGTTGCTAAATCTCCCAATTGACCCACGGTGTCGGGAAACCCATTAACAACTTCTAAACCGTTGTATCTGATTTCCATATACAAAACACTACGAGCTACATCTCCCCTAAAACTTCCTAAAGTACCGGTTGGACCTACATATTGTCCATAATGCTGATTTCCTCGTGTGCTGTTTTCAGCAGCATCTGCTGCTCTTAACGCATGAGCATCTGAGTTTCCATGTCTTAGCGAATCTGCTTTCGTAGTCCAAAATACGTCAATACCATCCGCTATTTCATCGGCTTCAATATCATCAAATCCACCTCTAGACCTTGGAAAGGTATGCTCTCTATTCCACTTGCCAGCATTGTTACTACCCGTTTGTAAGTCTAATTTTGCACGTCCTTCTTCCCTATATAACAACCAAACTTGATTGCTGTTTTCTGGATTTTGGTCGGCTTCTTTTAAAATATCAATGACATCAGCATAGGTCTGGGCCCTAACTGTACTCGGATTTGCAATAATATCTTGTAATGCTTGCCTCAGTGCCAAATCCGCCAGACCATCTAAACTATCGTAATAGCCATTTGGTTGCGTACTTTGCACTATACCTGTTGTAGGATTTACAGGAGTTCCCCAAGCAGCAATGGTAAAATCATTGTCCACTACCCTAACCTCTACATTATTGTTTGATGCTACAATAGGTTCTACTAGGTTCAAAAACCGAATTTCCATCACCTCATCTCCTTCATCATTTGCATCGTCAATAATAGTTATGGTAGTGCTTGTCGTATTTTGACCACTAGCAATCGTAAGATTAACATTCCCAGTATAATCCATGGTATTGAATGTGAAATTGTCTAAGTTAATCGTAAAGTTTAGGTCTGAAGTCACATTGCTTTCCGCTGTAAAGGTGATATCAAAAGTAGCACCCTCATTAAATTGAGTATCATTCACAGAAATTAATACTGGATTTATAGCGTTACCCGAACCATCATTTTCTCGTCTTGGAGTTGGTGTAGCTGTAGCATAAGATTCATTATCCATAGCATCCACAAAGCGCTGAATGGATCTTGGATTTGCACTTGTACCATTATCATTGTACTGTATCGTCTCACCTAGCAAACCTAGAAGTACGGTATCATCAGCATCATTTGTGCCATACACCATAGCATCTATGAGATTATTTTGGGTTGCTAAGGTACCTTCGGGAAAATCAGTAATGTTAGCCTGATAAATCCCTACAGCATCTGCTCCATTTTGTATAACATTTTCAGCTATTATAAGCTGTGGAAATGGTGACACTCCTTCACTACCGATAACAAGCAGTCCATTATTATCAGTCTGGAAGCCTTCCAAATCAATAACCATATAACTAGAATCTGCTCCGCTTGTGGAACCATTAAAAAACACAAGTATAAAGCCATTGGTAGAGAAATTTGGCACCTGTGACTTTAATTCTATAAACTCTGCAGTATCCGTACTTGGTGAGTCTGGATCAAACTCGTTAATGACCAAAATTTGCGTCCAAGAAAAGTTAAATACCAAAAATAAAAGTGCGGTAAATATTCTATGCATGTTATTCATTTTTCACAAAGATAGTTGTAAAAAAATGCTTTTAAGGTTACGTGAAATTTATTTACAAAAACTGTACAAGAAATACTATGATAATCATCAGTAAATCAAAACTCAAAAAAGATGAAATACCAAAAAATAGAGGTTTTAAAGATGAAACGCCTCTACGTTTTTAAAATTTACCTAAAAAAGCACCTAGAAATATATAAAATTATAATCATAAATTACATTTTTAATTACAATTCAAATTTTATTTGAAGACAAGTCACACATTTTAGTAATAGTTTTTATTTTTTTACTTATAAATTTAAATGCAAATTCATCGATTTTTATAAAAACGCTTGGAAGATTATTTGTTGCCTATATATATTGAAAACTCAATCAAGAAATTAAAGGAAATTATTAACCTCTAAACCAAAAATTATGATGACATTAGCAAAACTGATTATTGATATTATATTTTCAATATTCTAAATTAAAACCAATCAAAAAACAAATCAAAAAAATGTAAAACTTAGTTCTAGAATAAGTTTTACTATTTTTGCTTCCAACCCACAGTCAACAAAATTTATTAGTTTTTAGTACCAATGTAGAGCATGAAGACATCCTTCTTCAAGATTATTGCAAAACTTAATAAGGTAGTTCTACCGAGTTACTCTAAAAGAAGATTAGACCTAAGCAAGGCCAGTAAACTACAACTGGCGATAATAGGTTGGCGTGCCTATATCACTAAAAATGCTTTAGATAAGGTCTAATGGTGAAATATCATTAACGGAAGAATTAGATTTTTACTGATTTTAGTCTTACTCGAATCGCTAAACAAACGTTCAAAAAAGCCTTTAAATTGACCTACTAAGGTAATCATATCCGCATCCTTGGATAAGTCTTCGTCCACTAAAACATTGGATAATGGAATGTTGGAAACCGTTTTATACATAAACCTATTTTCGTTGATGAGTTCTAGCAATAGTTCTTTGTCGAGATTTATCTTAGATTGGATATTGTTATCCGATGACACAAACCTTACTACATTGATAAAAGCTCCTAAATTATGAATGAGCTCCATGATGTCGATGACGGTTTTATGGTCGGCATAATCATCGGTATCTAAAGCTAATAGAATTGTGTTGGGTTTTTTATATTGGTAACCTTCAGGCACTACTAAAGTATTACAATCAACATGTCTTAAAATTTTTAAGGCATTACTACCCATAATAGCTTCGCGCAAGTTAGAAGCTCCATTGGTTCCCATCACCACATATTCAATATTTTCCTTAGCTATCGTTTGTTTTACGGCAGCAATGAACAAGTCATAATCCACAATAGGCTTAAAGGTGTGTAATCTATCATTGGCGTTTAGTTTCAGACAATCTACTATACGCTTTAATTTATTTTTATTCTCCAAAATCAAAACCTCATAAAGACTTTCTCCAGATTTGCTCGCCATTAAATCGTCTGAAGCATAGCTCAACGAATCTTGAACATTAAGAACAAAAAAGTCGCAAAAGTCATTGTAGAACAGTTTCAACGCATAATTCATTGCATTAATTGAATTATCAGAAAAATCGGTTAGAAGCAATATTTTTTTCATCGTCTATCTACTTTCCATCAATTTAAAAAAACAATATTAAAAAGCGAATGATAATTATCAGTTCATAAGTTATGCCATAACTTTCTTCGCAAAGCTGATTAATATCATTAAAAAATAGTGTTTTAGTTGGTATCTTTTAACTTAAATTTTTTGGTCATGATTAAAAGTTTAGATTACAAAAGGTGCTCAGATGTATTGACAAACAATTACATAGGCTATCTATCCTATATTAGCAACAACAGACCTTATAGCATTCCCATCACCTTTTTTTACAATGAAAAAGAAAAGTACATTATCTGCTATTCTGGTAATGGGCATAAAATTGATGCCATGCGACGACAACCATCGGTCTCTCTGGCTGTTGCAGACATCTACGCTAATAATCAATGGCAATCGGTCTTAGCACATGGCCAATACAATGAGATTGATGGTGGCACAGCCAAACTATACTTGCATGAATTTTCTTTGGGCATTAAAGACATCATCTTAAAAAAGGAACATAAAGATCTGGATTATATCAGTGAGTTTTCGAGCAAAATTTACAATCAAGAAACACCAATCGTCTTTCTCATTAAAATTGAAGATATGACAGGTAAAATGAGAGCGTAGTCCAGATATTCCCTTCGTTAAAAACACGTACTTATTTAGATTATAAATAAAATATAAGCAACAAACTGTTAATATTAGCTGAGGACTTGTTTTGTTATGTATTAAAGTCTGGGACCTTGTCTTAGCTGATAAATATCATGGGAAAATTTAAATGGCATCGGTAACTTTAATATCGAAGAAATTCAAAATCCATTAGCTATGACATCTATCTTATTACCTACCGATTTTTCCCAGAATTCTGAAAATGCCATTAAATATGCTCTAGAATTTTATAAGGATGAAGATTGCAGATTTCATTTTTTACATTGTTATCCACCAGTAATTTTCTCATATGAGTATCAAATCGAAAAGGGTCTTGTCGGAAAGAATATTCATGAAGTGATTCAAGCCGAAACCAGAGAGCGACTTTATGATTTTGCATTTTCAATGATGGGAAACTATGGGAATAATCAAGAATTTGAAATAGAAGTGATCAAAGGGTTTTTGCCCGATCAGATTGCCCATGTTACCTCACAAAACAATATTGATCTCATAGTGATGGGAACTAAAGGAGAGACAGGTTCGGATAGAGTGGTATTTGGCACCAATACTATTCAGGTAATTAATAAACGCTGTTGCCCTGTGGTCGCGGTACCTGGCGATTATAAATTTAATGGTATTCAAAATATATTGTTCCCGTCAGATTTAAATTTGTCATTCTCATACAATCACTTAAAAACTATTGTTAAGGTCTTAGAATTGCATCAAAGTAAAATCAATATTCTGCATATTTCATTGAAAGGGCTTACATCCACCCAACGTAGGCATAAAGTATTATTAAAAGAAGCTTTTTCTGATTTTAAAACCAACATTGTTATTAAAGAAGATAAAAACATTACGGATATTATATATGATTACCAACAAGAAAATGAATCCGAGCTCTTAGCAATGATTAACAATAAACGTATGTTTTTTGAAAACCTATTTTTTAAGCCCACAATATCTAAGATTGCGATGCATTTAAGCACTCCTTTCTTAGTTATTCCAGCTTAGAAAAATTGCAAATCATAGAATTGTGGTGTGTAATGCATACGGTAATCATATGTTTTTATCTGCATTTATGACCAAACTTATAGGTGCTAACAATAGATAAACTTTAATATAGAATTAGAAGTGTTATATTGATGCCTAACAGTATGATAATTGATTTGTTCAAAAGAACATAAATTGTTAGGCCACTACAATGATATTCATCAATTTAGAGGGTTTTGTAAAATTTTAAAATACGTAGTGCTCTTAGGGTATTCCATCGACTTGGTTGCCTAGCTTTTTCCATATCAAAATGGGTTTGTCCTGGGTGTTTGGCCCGCAAATTCCAAGTACCATTTTTGTTACGCTTTTTTAAAATAATGTCAATAGCTTTTTGCATACGATAGTCCCAAGGTGTTTTAGAATGCTGAAAGTAGTCTAACGCGCTCAAAATATCATAGCGCCAACGTCTTGGATATGAAAACTTTAAGAATCTTTTATCGATAATATTTCCTGTTTTATCTGAAAGAAATAGCTGGTGCATCAGTATAAACTCCTTAGAGGATGCAATGGCATTCAAAACTTCCGCCTTTAGATAAGTATGGCCTGCATTGAGGTATTCCGTGAGCCCTTCAAGCACTGATAATGTGGTGTGGAGAGAACTGTGTACGGCACCAGACCGATTTACCCTGCAATTGAAGCCACCGTCTTGCATAAGCTTTTTAAGTATGCCACTAACAATAGGGCGCAATCTTTTTTCTTCTGTATTAAAATAAGAGGCATACTTTAAAAACAAAGCATTAATACAAACATCGCTGTGTTTCATTGTTGATGGTCCTAATGGAATGCCACCATCTTCCGCATAGCCATTCTTCAAAATCAAATGGATCGCATCTTTAACAACAGAATTATCTCTTGTTGGACTTAAGTTACAGAAATCGAGTAAGGTATAATGCGTGGAAATCCACTTGGGCTGATAGAACGCCTCTCCCCAATGTCCATTGGGTTGTCGTTGTGATAAAAACTGTACACCAAAACCCTCAGTAGCTATTCTTTTTTGTAAATCAATCCTTTCTTCAAACAATAAATCACGATAAGTCTGGTATTGTATGGAAACATCACCTTTGAGTAACCAATCCATGAGTTCTGCGTAAGTCATAACTAAATTAGAGGTTGAGCTCTTTTTTCAATATATTTTTAAAGCGTGTTGCACTAAGGTAGTGGTCATCAATGAGTTTACCATTATACAATAAACTAAAAACACCAAATCCTGATGGCGCATTTTTAGCTTGTTCGGAAGTTTCTAATTTAGTGAGTTTTAATTCTATCCCAAAATCCATGGCTGTATTTAAGAGATCGAATGCCGATTTTTCGTGCCATGGACATTGGTCGGCATACACCAAGTGCCAACCTTGATATTGTTTCTGTTTTTCGGTCCAATCTAAAAGTGTGGGGTGCTCTGCTGCAGAGTTCCATTTTTTTGATAGCAGTTCAAAACGGCCTCTTTTATCGACTTCTGTAAAACCATATTTTTCAAAAATAGTCTTGTTTGCTATCCACGATCCATTACTTGTCATAACACACAAACCTGATAGATTAAGTTTTTTGGCTTCTTTCTCGGCTTCCTGCACTAACATTTTACCGTACCCTTGATTTCGGTCTTTTTTAGAGAGCACAGACATACAGTGTATAAACAGAAAATCGTCCCCATCAATTGGCCTCCAGGCTTTTGATACTGGAATAAACTCTACAAAACCAATCATTTTACCAGCACCATCTTTCAGAATCCTGAGGCTTAACCCTTCATTAAGGCGTTTTTCGAACCATTTGCGTTTGCTTTCAAAACCAGGTTTTTTAATATCTTTTATGCAGAACAACGTTTCCTTGTAAACGTTATCCTTTGTAACATCAATAATTTTTAAAGATTCTTCACTCATTTGGGCTATTTTTTATTTACGTTCTCTACCGGAGACATCACTTATGGCTATTTCAAACACCACAGGAGGCCCTTGTTTATATATCTTACTTGAAAATTCACTTATAAATTGAGGATTTTTCCCTTCCTTTTTTTGAATAAGATTTTTGACTCCTTCAAAAAAATTATGCAAATTAAGTTTCGCGGTACTCCCTTGGAACTCGCGATAAATCCCCTCGACTACTACACATTGCCATTTATTAACCGAACTAATTTCAGCGACCTCTAAAGACACATTTTTGTTAGCTCGTAATGCCTTTATTTTATGACCTTCGCCAGAATAACAGATAATGGTGTTTTTGAGTATATTGTAGTAGCATGTAATAGGAAGTACAAAAGGTTTATTTTTAAAAACATAGCCTAAATGCCCTATATAATTTTCATTTAATAGTTGCTGACACCTATGCTTTTTTAAATTACAAATCATGGCTGCAAATACTTAATCTGTTCTTAAACATGTAAATTAAGGGATTGCCAATTATTTTTCAATGACATTAATCAGTAAATGCTTCATTTATGATGATTTATCAAGATGCCTTAAGCGTATTCTATGCTTTATTACCCAATAAGTACCTTTTACATCGTACACCCAATAGCTATGCATAAATATGGATTGTATCAATAGCTTAAAAAAACCACCCCTTTTGATATCGAACAAATTATCGAAAATGAAAAACGGAGAACCTATCAATTTAGATAAATTTTCCGCTGCAGTGACCTCGACAGGATTTTCTTCAAACATCCAGAATAAACTCCCTTCCGCAAATACAAAACCCAAAAGCTTACGCTTTGTCTTTTGCCATTTTCTAAAGTCTCAAAATTGAAATTTTGATCTTTTTGAAAAATAACAAAACCTGCAATAACTTGCAGGTTTTGTACTTGATGTGACCTCGACAGGATTCAAACCTGTAACCTTCTGAGCCGTAATCAGATGCGCTATTCAGTTGCGCCACGAGGCCATTTTTTAATGGGTGCAAATATAAGACATTTATTAAAAAACAACCAAACTATTTATTTCAAAGTTCTATTTGATTATTTTTGAAATATGGTTAGCAAAGAACTTCTTCAGCGTTTTAATTACCAATTTGATTCAGAAATCCTTGATAGTATTGCCCAAACAGGATCCCTTAAAGTTTTCAAAAAGCACGACATCATAATAGATATAGGACAAGACCTTAATTTTATTCCGCTTTTAATCAGTGGAAATATAAAAGTACTGCGAGAAGATAGCAATGGTGACGAACTTTTGCTTTATGTTCTCGAATCTGGCGATACATGTGCCATGTCATTAACCTGTTGTATGGCTAAATCCGTGAGCAAAATCAGAGCCGTAGCAGACGATGACGTTACCTTAATTATGATTCCTATTGGTAAGATGCAACATTGGTTTCATAATAATGAAAGTTGGAGAAATTTTATATTGCAAAGTTATCAAATCCGTTTTGATGAAATGCTAGAAACCATCGATACACTTGCTTTTATGAAAATGGATGAACGGTTGTTTAAATATCTAACTGACCAAGTAAAATTATCGGCTTCAACCACTTTAGAAATAACGCATCAGGAAATCGCTGAGGATTTACATACCTCAAGAGTGGTCATTTCTCGTCTTTTAAAGCAACTGGAAAAGGGACAAAAAATTGAACTGGGCAGAAATAGAATATCCGTTTTAGAGTTTTAGTAACTTAAGTAACATAGCTACAATTAAAGAATTCTATTTTTGCATTTAAATCAAATTTATGGATTACATATTACAACCTTGGCCATGGTATATCTCTGGGCCGTGCATAGCAATTGTGATGTTTCTTCTGCTCTATTTTGGTAGAACTTTCGGAATGTCATCTAATCTTAGGACGCTTTGCGCTATGAGTGGTGCAGGTAAAAAAGTGGAGTTTTTTAAATTCGATTGGAAAAGCCAACGCTGGAATCTTGTTGTAGTGCTTGGTGCTATTGTTGGCGGATTTATTGCTCATCATTATTTATCCAATCCTATCGATATAGACCTTAGCAAAAACACCATTAACGATCTAAATAGTCTTGGCTTTAATGATGCCGGAAAAAGTCTATTACCACCAGAACTGTTTAGTTGGGAAAATGTTTTCACCTTAAAGGGCATAGCCATTTTAATTACAGGTGGTTTATTGGTTGGATTTGGCACACGCTATGCTGGTGGTTGTACCTCTGGTCATGCAATTACAGGACTGAGTAGTTTGCAATTACCATCTCTAATTGCCGTAGTTGGTTTCTTCTTAGGTGGCCTGTTTATGATACATTTTATTTATCCAATATTGTTTTAAAATGGGAAAATATATAAAGTTCTTTTTGGTCGGCCTATTTTTCGGAATTGTATTGGTAAAGTCTGAAGCAGTGTCTTGGTACCGCATATTCGAAATGTTTAAATTCCAGTCGTTTCATATGTATGGTATTATTGGTACTGCAGTAGTTTCTGGAATATTGTTATTGCTAATTTCCAAACGATTAAAAGTAAAAACGATTGAAGGTGAGCATCTCAAAGTTCCATTAAAAGCCAAAGGCTTATTTAGATATATAATCGGTGGAACAATATTCGGATTAGGTTGGGCGCTATGTGGCGCCTGTCCGGGTCCAATGTATATTTTAGTGGGTACGGGAGTTTTTTCAATGGTAATAGTCATAGCTGCTGCACTTTTGGGTACTTTTATATATGGCCTTCTTAAAGATAAATTACCTCATTAAATGGAACTAAGTGAAATCTTAGGTTACTTTGGGGCATTAATTGTTGGTTTAGTTTTGGGACTTATTGGTGGTGGTGGATCTATACTAACTGTGCCTATTTTCGTTTACTTTATTGGACTAAATCCTATTTTGGCTACTGCTTATTCCCTTTTTGTTGTAGGAGTTACCTCAGTAATTGGCGCATTTCAAAATTTTAAAAAAGGACTTGTGGATGTAAAAACGGCAGTCATTTTTGCTGTTCCTGCTTTTGTTGCGGTGTATCTAACAAGACGCTATTTGGTACAAATGATACCAGATGTCGTATTCAGTATTGGCAATTTAGATATTACCAACAGCATTTTCATCATGGTGTTATTTGCCATAATAATGTTATTGGCAAGTTTTTCTATGATTAGAAACAAGCGCGATTCACTTGGAAAAACAAAAAGCGAAACACAAGAATTTAATTACCCCTTAATCGCTATTGAAGGTCTAGTAGTAGGAGTATTAACAGGTATCGTGGGTGCTGGAGGTGGTTTTCTAATTATTCCGGCTTTAGTATTACTAGCTAAATTACCCATGAAAAAAGCCGTCGGTACATCTCTGCTAATCATTGCCGTAAAGTCATTGATTGGGTTTCTTGGCGACTTATCGAATCTAGAAATCAACTGGCCGTTTCTTCTAGTATTTACTAGTATTTCTATAGTAGGAATCATAATCGGAGTCTATATTTCTAAATTTATCAGTGGTAAAAAACTAAAGATAGGTTTTGGCTATTTCACCTTAATAATGGCCGTCTACATTATATATAAAGAACTGTTTTAACAGTCTTTGTGATAAAAGTCACATATCAAAATTTGAACTTTTGTAAATTTGTACTAAATATTTTGAACTATGAAAATCGAACAATTATATACAGGATGTTTGGCACAAGGTGCCTACTATATAGAATCTGAAGGCGAAGTTGCTATAATAGACCCTCTACGTGAAACACAACAATATATTGATAGAGCCAAAGCTAATAATGCAACAATAAAGTACATTCTAGAAACACATTTCCATGCCGATTTTGTTTCTGGCCATATTGATTTAGCAGAAAAAACTGGGGCTACCATAGTTTTTGGACCTGGAGCATCTACAGAATACGATATTCATTCAGCAACAGATGGTGAAGAATTAAAATTAGGAAAACTAACCATAAAGATCTTACATACCCCAGGGCATACTTTAGAATCTGTGACGTATCTTTTAATAGATGAAAATGGCAAGGACCATGCTATTTTTTCTGGTGATACGTTGTTTTTAGGTGATGTTGGCCGCCCTGATCTCGCTATCAAATCTGACTTGACCAAAGAAGATTTGGCAGGAATGTTATACGATTCACTCCGCACTAAAATTATGCCTTTAGCTGATGATGTCATCGTGTATCCTGCCCATGGTGCTGGTTCGGCATGCGGAAAAAATCTGAGCAAAGAAACCGTTGGTATTTTAGGAGAACAAAAGCAAACCAATTATGCGCTACGTGCAGATATGACCAAAGAAGAATTTGTAAAAGAAGTGCTTGATGGCATTGCACCACCACCACAGTATTTTGCAAAAAATGCTATGATGAACAAAATGGGTTACGATGCATTCGACTCTATCTTAAAAACAGGTGATACACCTTTAAGTCCGGAAGAATTTGAAGCTTTGGCAAATCACGAATCCGCATTGGTTTTAGATGTAAGATCCCAATCAGAATACATTAAAGGCCATATTCCTAGTTCCATATTTATTGGGTTAAACGGTCAATTTGCCCCTTGGGTTGGTGCTTTAATCACCGACTTAAAACAACCTATAATTTTAGTTGTTCCTGAAGGTAAATCCGCTGAAGCCGTGACACGTCTATCACGCGTCGGTTACGACAATACTTTAGGCTATCTTAAGGGAGGTATTGAAGCTTGGAAAGATGCGGGTAAAGAGATAGATACTTTAGAATCCATTTCCGCAGAAGAATTTGCCAATAGAGCAAAGTCTGCAGACATTAATATTTTAGATGTTAGAAAAGATGGTGAATACAATAGCATGCACCTTGAACAAGCTCAACATTTGTCTTTAGATTACATTAACGAAAAAATGAATGAAGTTTCTAAAGATAAAACCTACTATATTCACTGTGCAGGTGGTTACAGATCGGTTATTGCAGCATCCATCCTCAAGGCTAGGGGCTTTAATAATCTTATAGATATAGCTGGTGGGTTTGGGGCCATTAAAAAAACCGATTTACCAACTACTGATTTTGTTTGCCCATCAACACTTTAAAATTGAAAATT
Source organism: Winogradskyella sp. (assembly GCF_028289625.1). GTDB lineage: Bacteria > Bacteroidota > Bacteroidia > Flavobacteriales > Flavobacteriaceae > Winogradskyella. The sequence goes on from NZ_JANQOM010000028.1 coordinate 68,930, forward strand.
ATGAGAAAAAACATGAGCAATTTAGATAAAGGTATTAGGGTGATTATAGCTATAGCCGTTGCTTTATTATATTATTTTAATATTATTGAAGGTACCCTGGCATATATTCTAATGGCTGTTGCAATAATATTTTTGGTAACCAGTCTTATTAATTTCTGTCCTCTTTATCGTATTTTAGGCATAAGTACTTGTAAAATAAAAAACTGATTTATGGAAACGACGCTACAAATACAGAATCTTAAATGTGGTGGATGTGCCAATACCATTATAACCCAACTTTCTAAGCTAACTGGAGTATCTGAGGTTACTGTAAATAATAATACAGACGAAGTTAGTCTTAATTATAATTCGGAAAAGGAACTCGAGACTATAAAAAAGAAATTATCAGACCTCGGTTATCCTATGGTTGGGGAAGCTAATCCACTTCCTAAAAAAGCCAAATCCTTTGTGAGTTGTGCTATAGGTAGAATGACAAAATAAAAAATCCCACTTTTCGTGGGATTTTCTTTTATACGATTTCAGCACTAAGTCCAGCTTGGAGGAGCTTAGAACATCGTGGTTTTAAATCTTCATAAGGTCCAGTTTTTACAGTACACTTTCCTTTGTAGTGAACTATAATAGAACACTGTTCTGCTTGCTCTGGTGTATGATCACAGGCATAAATCAGTGTATCTATAACATGGTCAAATGTGTTAACATCGTCATTAAATAAAACTATTTCGTTTTGCTTAATAACTTCCTCTTCAAGGAGTAATTCTTCAGACTGTTTTTCTTTTGTCATAGCGCAAAGGAATTTGAGAATATCTCGATTTACTAAGCTAATGTATAAATTTTAACGACACCCACTCACCTCTTTGTATAATTTCCTCCAATTTTAACAAAAACACGTTGCATTTTTCTTCAATTAGAGAAATATCATTTTTATAAAAGCCACTTAAAAGCAATATCCCATTGGCATTTAAGCATTTTGCATAATGTGGAATATCCGCTAACAATACATTTCTATTAATGTTGGCTATAATGATATCGTAATTTTTCCCGTCTAAAAGCTTAACATCTCCTTCGTAAACCGAAATGTGCTCACAATTATTACGTTCTACATTTTCTAAACTATTAATGTAGCACCAATTATCAATATCAATAGCATCGAGTTGCATTGCCCCTACTTTTTCTGCCAAAATCGCTAAAACACCTGTACCACAACCCATATCCAAAACTGATTTTTCTTTAAAGTCATTCTTCAAGATATGTTGAATCATCATATGCGTTGTTTCATGATGACCTGTACCAAAGCTCATCTTTGGCTCTATAATGATATCATATTTTGTGCTAGGTTTTTCATGAAAGGGTGCTCGAACGGTTACCAAATCATCAACGACTATAGGCTTAAAATTTCTTTCCCATTCAGCGTTCCAGTTGGTTTGCTCTATCTCATTGAACTCATAGGTGATTTTAAACTCATCAGAGCTTAGAATATGGATGTCTTCAAGAATAAAGGCATTCCAATCATTCTTTTGAATGTAAGCCGTTACACCTTCTTCGCTTTCCACAAAACTTTCAAAACCAACGTAACCTAATTCTGCAATAAGTATTTCGCTTGCAGGCTGAAGTGGTTCTACCTTAAAATCGTAACCTATGTAAATTGGATTGATCACTTAAAAAGCATTCACAATCGCAAAAAAGTCTTCTGCTTTTAGAGAAGCACCTCCAATTAAACCACCATCAACATCTGGTTTTGAAAAAATCTCTTTTGCATTGTTTGGCTTTACACTACCACCATAAAGGATAGAAACAGAATCAGCGAGGTCGTTCCCATATTTTTCGGCCAGTGTTTTTCTTATAAAGGCGTGCATGTCCTGGGCTTGCTCTGGTGTAGCCGTTTCACCTGTACCAATAGCCCAAACAGGTTCATAGGCCAAAACAATATTTGTAAAAGCATCTGCACTTAGATGAAACAATGCATTTTTAATTTGGCTTTCAACTACAGATGCTTCATTTCCTGCTTTGCGATCAGATAATTCCTCACCAAAACAGAAAATTACGCGTATATCATTGGCCATGGCTGCATCTACTTTTTTAGCAAGAGATTCATCCGTTTCATTAAAATAGGCCCGACGTTCACTATGACCCAAAATAGTCGTTTGAATCCCAATACTCTTCAACATACCAGCACTTATCTCACCAGTATAGGCGCCTTCTTCAGCAAAGTGCATATTCTGAGCAATCACTTCTATACCACTTTGTTTTGAAGATTGAAAAGCATGCCATAAGTTTGTAAATGTAGGCGCTATCATAACTTCAGCATTAGAAGTCTTTTCTTGTTTTTTTAAATCGGCAATCAATGTTTCGGTCTGAATTATACCGTTGTTCATTTTCCAGTTTCCAGCAACAATATGTTTTCTCATTGTAGTATGTATTGAGTTCTTAATTAAGTATACAAAAATAAGACTTTAATAAAGAAAGAAGAGGTATCGTTGTCATGTAATTGTTAAGTCAATTTTACACGTGGGTCTAACCATGCATAAATGACATCAACTAAAATATTAATAGTAATGAAAACAATCGCGATAACCAATACGGCACCCATAATTACAGGTAAATCCAAGGTATTTAAGGCATTGACAATTTCTTTTCCCAAACCATTCCAGCCAAAAATATATTCTACAAATACAGCACCAGCCAACATAGAAGCAAACCAACCCGAAATTGCCGTTACTACAGGGTTCAAGGCATTTTTTACCGCATGATTTTTAATTACCTGAAACTCGTTCAATCCTTTTGCCCTAGCTGTTCTTATATAATCTTGACTCATCACTTCTAACAACGAATTACGCATCAATTGAATAACGACTGCCAATGGTCGTATACCCAAAACAATAGCTGGAAGTATCAGATTTTTCCATTTAACGGTCATCTTTTCGCCAAAGTCATCGAGTTCATAAAGGCTACCTGTCATTTCTAAATTGGTGTATTTGTGAAGTACAAACCCAAACAGCCAAGCAAACAAAATAGCACTAAAAAAAGAAGGAACGCTCATACCCAACGTACTTAACACCTGAATCGTTTTGTCTAACCAATTATCCTTATATAATGCTGAAATTATACCGAGGATAATACCAAGTGTAATGGCAATTATAATGGCTGATACCGCTAAAACAAAGGTATTGGGAATGGTTTCACCTATGACTTCTGTTACTTTTTTACCTTGTTTGGTAAAAGATTCCCTTAAATAAGGGGTTTTAACAACTGTTGTTATATTACCTATTGTGAACAGCTTTGATGCGTTATACTTATTTGTACTTAAATAGGTATAGTCTTCTTCATTGTTAGAATGAAAAGAAATCGGTGACAAATCATTGAGATAATATATATACTGGGTGCCAAGAGGTTTATCAAAACCGTACTTTTTCTTCACGGTCTCGACCTGTTCAGCGCTCTGATTTTGACCCAACATCATCTTAGCTGGATCGCCAGGAAGAATGGTAAACAAGAAAAAAATGACTGTGACTACACCTAACAAGGTGATAAAGGCATAGAAAATTTTATTTAAAAGATAAGCTAGCAGAGATTAACTATTTATAAGAAGCAATAATTTTATTAACCTCTTCGATTGTGTAGTTTCTAAATTCGAAATCATCACCAAAAATGCGTTTGGCATTTTCTTCAACAGTATCTAAAAATCCAGCTTCCAATCTTAGTTTGTTCACATTTTCTGGATCTTTTATCGGCCAAATGAAACTGGTTGGGTTATCAGAGTTGAGGCCGTAGGAGCTTCCTTGTGTTCCGTAAATTTGTTCTTTCCCTTGTCCCATTAAATATCGGTCTTCCATCATTGCCGCTAATCGATAAGGCAATTCGCCATTTGCAGCTGCTTCTTTTATTAATGCAAGAAATTCTTCTATACTGTTAGAATGCTGAATAACATACCAAGCCGATGTGTTGGTTGGCTCTCCTACTAGAGATTTACCTGGGTAACCTTTTTGTTCAATAATAGCTTTAATAAACTTTAGATTTGAGCTATCAATCTCCATCTGCTTTTTCCATGTATCCATTGACATGTTGCTTCTATATCGTTGATCTTCAACTAAAACGCTATCGAGCTGACGCTTAAGGTTAAAATCAAGATTAGGTAGTGCATTAGGTAATTCCTGTAATTTAATATCCTCAATATCATTCCAATGCGCTTTATTAAGTACTGTCCCTTTATTGAGTACAACAATTCCTGGATTAGCGCGCACAATGGTTTTAATCACCTTTTCGTCACACAAGTAAAAGTCAAAATTCAACTTATAATCTCGTTTTATTTTTTCTTTCTCTTCATTACCTGAAGAGGTTAATCCAATAACTGTATATCCCTTTTTTATAGCCTCATCTGTAAAGGCTTTTAACTTTACAACACCATCAGTCTCCGAGTTGTCTATATTGTACATCGCAACTAGGACTAAATTCTCTTTCTCTAAGAAATAGGTGGTTAAATCTTCGTCTTCAGATTCAATAGAGAAATCTTGTATTGGCGGAATATAACCCTCATCAATAGTCTTAGTTTCAACACCAACATATTCACCATCCACAGAAGGGTAACTACCATTGGTAACGAATTCTTGTTCTTCACCATTCACTTTAAAAGTCCAAGTATATTCTAAAACAGGTTTTGCTGCATCCTCCGGAATTATCATTTGCTCTTGAATATTTTTCCCAATAGCATAGGCTCTAAAATCTATAGACGGTAAATGCATCAGTACATGATAGCCGAACCAAAGTGATACTATAAAACTTAAAAGTGCAATTACAGTAGTCGGTAGCTTTGTGAAAATTGGTTTAATATGCTTAAGACCGTATACTAATATCAATATCAATACTAAAAGAATAACGTCCTTAGTAAAACTTTCCCAAGGTGTCAGCTTTAAGGCATCACCAAAACAACCACAATCTTTTACCTTATCGAAATAGGCTGAGTAAAACGTTAAGAAGGTAAAAAACAAAATCATAGCCAATAAACTATATACCGTAAATTTTGGTTGATAGCCTATTAACAAAAAGACGCCTAAAATCACCTCAAACACAACAACAAAAACAGAAATCAACAGGGCATAAGGAATTAGAAACTCAATATTTAATACATCTGCACCAAAATATTCCTGTAACTTATACGAAAAGCCTAACGGGTCATTAAGTTTTATAAATCCTGAAATAATGAACAAGACCCCAACAAAAATTCTACTAAATTGTACTAAATATTTCATAAATCTTTGGTGACTGAGGCTCTTAAAGTCACATGTTTTTTAGTTTATAGTCGCTTCGAGAGCCTCAGCGACCAATTCTAAACTGAATCAATTAGATTCACCTAAATGAATCATGGCGAATACTGCATAATTAATCATATCCTGATAATTGGCATCAATGCCTTCACTAACAATAGTTTTGCCTGCATTATCCTCAATTTGTTTAACGCGCAATAACTTTTGTAAGATCAAATCCGTTAGGGAGCTCACACGCATATCGCGCCATGCTTCACCATAATCATGATTCTTATCGAGCATCAACTGCTTAGTAAAGGCAACCTTTTCATCATAAAGCTGGGTAGCTTCCTTAGTGTTTAAATCCGGTTGTTCTACAACCCCTTTTTCTAATTGAATCAAAGCCATAACACAATAATTGATGATTCCGATGAATTCACTGACTTCTCCTTCATCCACCTTTCTCACGGCATTTTGCTGTAAACTTCTAATACGTTGTGCTTTTATAAAAATCTGATCGGTTAATGACGGTAATCTTAAGATTCTCCAAGCACTACCATAATCGCTCATCTTATTCACAAAAAGTGCTCTACATTTGGCAATAATAGCATCATATTGTTTTGAGGTATCCTGCATCTAAAACTATTATATTTTGCGTAAATTTCGCATAAATAAGTTAGAAGTTCAAAGTTTGAGGTTTAAAGTTTTAAGCAGCCTCCTTTAATAAGTTTTATGACCATAAATTGCAAAGGCCAATTGATTGATTTGTCATCACCTAGAGTGATGGGTATCCTTAATGTTACACCAGATTCCTTCCATGATGGTGGACAGTATAAAGATGAAATTTCTATTTTGAAACAGGTAGAAACTATGCTCAGTGAAGGTGCTACATTTATAGATGTTGGTGGTTATAGCTCTCGTCCTAGCGCTGATTTTGTAAGTGAAGACGAAGAACTCGGTCGCGTCATTCCTGTGATTGAAATTATTTTGAGACATTTTCCAGAAGCCCTAATTTCTGTGGACACTTTTAGAAGTCGTGTCGCCATAAAGAGTATTAAAGCTGGTGCTACTTTAATCAATGATATCTCTGCAGGTCATCTCGATGGAGATATGCTATCAACAGTTGGACAACTAGGTGTCCCTTACATTATGATGCACATGCGTGGAAATCCTAAAACCATGCAACAGCAAACTCATTATAACGATTTAATTAAAGACATCAATCTTTATTTTGCTGAACGAATTGCGAAAGCACACACCGAAAAAATCAATGATATTATTATCGATCCTGGATTTGGTTTCGCCAAAACTTTGGAGCAAAATTATGAGTTGCTCAACAATATGGAATTGCTTCAAATTGCAGATAAGCCCATTTTGGTTGGAGTCTCTCGAAAATCTATGATTTACAAAACTTTGAACGCAACCTCTAATGACGCCTTAAACGGCACCACAGCGTTACACATGGTGGCTTTACAAAAAGGAGCAAAAATCTTGCGAGTACATGATGTAAAAGAAGCTGTGGAATGTGTTACTTTGTTTAATCAACTTACAAATCATTAATACAAAAGGAACTGTTACATTGAGCGCCGCGCCTTCCAAAGTCTTGTACGGCGGACAGGCAGTCGAAATGTATTAAAAATGATGGGTGAGATTTAGCTTCGCTGAACCTGCAGTTTCTCGACTACACTCGAAATGACCTGGAAAATTATTTTTTAAGCAACTTTTTTTATCGAGAAGAAGGTTTCTTGAAATAAAATTCTATTCTCGATACATTTTTTTGATATTTACAATATTAATTAAATGCAAATCAAAAAAATACTCGAATTGACAAATTTTAGAATACATCATTATCCAATTTACCAACTAAGCTTAATCTTAATTTTGAGCATTCTTACCTCAGGTTGCAGTAATGAGCGCGTATTACAACTGCCAGAAATTGAAAATGCTGAGATTACCGAAGTCTTGGATGTATCACCAGCCTATATTTTTTATGATGGCACCCAACCCGACTCTACTCTATTTAATAGAAAAAATCTTATAGGTACAACCAACTGGTTAGTTAACGTGGATAAACGCTTAACACTCAAGCAAGCAATACCGCATATTCAGTATCTACAAGAAAAGCGCAAAAAAAAGTCCATGCATAAAAAAGAAGGCGCTAAAAATTACTTTACTTGTAACGATACCACTATTGAAAATTTAGGGTTTATTGAGTTTACGGATGTTAATTATCGCGATTCAAATTATAAATTGGCAGAAATAGATAGTTTATGTTTTATGAACATCAACAGCCTACAAAATGTTACTTTTTCAAAAGTTATTGACTTGAATATAAAGTTCTCAAAAGAGAATTTAATTTCTGCCTACAATAACTTTATCAAGAAAGAATATGGTAATTCGGTCAAGATTGTACTTAACTTTAATAAAAATTTGAGTTTTCAAGACTACATATCAATTAAATCAGAATTAGAAAAATTAAAATCTGATAAAGCCTTAATAGATACTAACGAATTCATTTATTAACATAAATTCTTAAATTAGCAAAAAGCACTAACCTTGGACGATTTACAACTTTGGGATTTTAGATTTATTGATTTTGTTGATGTCTTCCTCGTTGCTATTCTCCTTTACTACATCTACAAATTGGTTAGAGGTACGGTTGCCATCAATATCTTTATTGGTATTCTCATTATCTATTTTGCTTGGCGGCTAACGGATTACTTACAGATGCAAATGCTCTACAGCATTTTTGATGGGTTTATGAAGGTGGGAATTATCGCCCTAATCGTGGTCTTTCAGCCTGAGATTCGGAAATTTCTATTACTTGTAGGTTCTACCAATATTGGTGGAAAAAAAGGTATTTTTAAGAATTTTAAATTCCTGAAAAATGATGACCAAACGACGACCGATGTAGATGCTATTATTAAAGCTTGCACTAAAATGGGAGCCACCAATACTGGTGCACTTATCGTCATAGAGCGCAACAACAATTTGGATTTCTTAACAAATACTGGCGATGAAATGAATATTCTAGTCTCCCAACCCATTATAGAAAGTATCTTTTTTAAAAATAGCCCTTTGCACGATGGTGCTATTATTATCGATAACAATATTGTCAAAGCCACCCGTGTGATCCTACCCGTAAATAATGAAAAAAACATCCCTGAACGTTTTGGCTTAAGGCACAGAGCTGCAGTTGGCATTACAGAAAAGACTGATGCCATTGCTATTGTCGTCAGTGAGGAAACCGGACAAATTTCTTACCTTAAAAACGGTGAATTTATGATGTTTAAAGATACCGACGACCTTATAAAAAAGATTAAAGACGATTTGGTCTAATGAATTGCAAAAACTGTGATAAGGCTTTATCAGGCTCACAACGCTATTGTGATAATTGCGGTGCACAAATAATCATGAATCGCTTAACCCCAAAAATTCTTGCTAAGCAGATAAATGAGCAGTTCCTATCTATAGACAATAAGTTTTTACAGACGTTTATAGCATTATTCGTAAAGCCAGAGCATGTTATAGATGGCTATATTAATGGGTTACGAAAAAAATATATTGGTGTTATTACCTACTATGCCATTTCACTGACTATACTGGGATTTCAGATGTTTTTATTAAAAAACTTCTTCCCGGAATTTTTAGAGGCTAAGGACACCCTTTTTAATAAAGGGTTTCAAACAGGAATTCAAAACTCTGAAAATCCATCAAAAGACTTTCTTGATTTTTTTAATAATTATCAAGGTGTCTTTTTTTCAATACTAATGCCATTTTTGGCCATAGGTACTTGGGTTATATACTTGGATAAGGGAAAACACAATTATACCGAGCATTTAGTTATCAATCTCTATTCTACAGCTCAAACCATATATATTGGATTTATATTTTATCTGTTACTAGCTGCATTTAAAATACAAGATTATCTTACAGCGTCTTTGATAGTGGCACCTCCAACTATTTTGTACGGGACCTATGTGTTTAAGCGTATTTACAAATCTTCTTTTATAAAATCAATCATTAGGTATATAGCCGCATACACTATTTATACGATTATCTTTAGTATAATGATGGCTATTATTATGGTTGTTTTAATCGCTTACTTATTTGCGACAGGAAAACTGAAACTTTAAATGAACTGCAAAAACTGCCATACCGAATTACATGAGCATGATGATTACTGTCGAAGCTGCGGTGGAAAAGTGATACGAAAACGCCTTACCTTCAAAAATCTTTTTGAACATGTTAGCGAAACATTCTTCAATTACGACAATAAGCTTCTAAGGACTTTTTTACAGCTCTTTAAACAACCCGAAGATGTAATCGTGGGTTATATTAATGGTGTTAGAAAACGTTATGTTAATGTATTTAGCTATTTTGCTTTAGCCATAACGATATCTGGCCTTCAAATCCTTATTATCCAAAAATTTCAATCAGACTTTAACTTTTACGACACAAGTACTGAGATGGGAGTGCAACAGCAAGCAATTTTCGATAAGGTTAATAAATTCACTACCGAATATCAATCCTTGGTAATGATGCTATATATTCCATTTTATGCTTTAATTGCCAAAGTCGTTTTCCTGAGAATAAAAGCCTTTAACTATACAGAACTCCTTGTGGTATTTATGTATACACAGGCTCAAATTTCTATTTGCATTGCTTTTTTTACCGCTATAATCATTCCCCTTAATCTAATGTCTCTCCCTGCTTATGGTATGTCTATAATTCCACTTCAATTTTTTTATTTCGTTTATGCGCTCAAACGCATATATAAACTAAATAATCTTCAGATGTTTCTAAGAACTATGTTTTTTTTAGGACTGCTAGGTGTCTTATTTATTCTTATGGTCATAGTCACCGTAATATTGATGTTTCAATCGGGTCAGATGCAAGAAATGATTGAAGCACAGAGAGCAGCAAGAGAAGCTACTAATACCTAAACAGCTTCAGCCTTTAAGAACTGAACTTCATATAAATTCTTATAATAACCGTCTTTCTTTTTAAGAAGAGATTTGTGCGTACCCATTTCAACAATTTGGCCTGCATCCATTACAATAATTTTATCAGCTTGCTGAATCGTAGCTAATCGATGCGCTATAACTATGGAAGTCCTACCTTTAGTAATGGTATCTGTAGCCTCTTGAATTAATTGCTCTGAATACGAGTCGACAGATGATGTGGCTTCATCTAATATTAAAATACTGGGATTAGTAACATAAGCCCTTAAAAAGGAAATTAGTTGACGTTGCCCTGAAGATAACATAACGCCACGCTCTTTAACATTATAATGATAACCGCCTGGAAGACTTGTAATAAACTGATGAATACCAATAGCTTTGGCCGCAGTGACCACATCTTCTTCTGTGATATATTCATTGTTAAGGGTTATATTATTTAAAATAGTGTCCGCGAATAAAAATACATCCTGAAGCACGACTGCAATTTGATTGCGCAAGGAACTCAAGGTCATCTCCTTAATATCTGTACTATCAATTCGTATATGGCCAGAATTTATTTCATAAAAACGATTCAACAAATTAATAATAGTGGATTTTCCTGCACCTGTTGCTCCAACTATAGCAACCGTCTCACCAGCTTCTACATTAAAGGAAATACCTTTTAGCACTTCCTCATCTTTAACATAAGAAAATCTTACATTATCAAACTCAATATGGCCTTTAAAATGATCCGCTTTAATAGTACCTGCATCATCGATATTAGAATCCGTATCCAATACTTTAAACACACGGTCAGCAGCGACCATTCCCATTTGTAAAGTATTAAACTTATTTGCAATTTGGTAAAGCGGCCTAAAAAGCATTGGGATGAACATGGTAAATGAAATCAAATCACCTAATGTTGTACCAGGTATAGTAGATATGGCGCTAAAGCCACCAACTAAAATGACCATAGCCATGGTCAATGAGGACACAAATTCAGCCACTGGAAAGAATATAGAATTGTACCAAACCGTCTTTAACCAACCTTTTTTATGACGCTCATTAATAGCTTTAAAATTTTTGTATTCCGTAGCTTCTCGGGTAAAGAGTTGCAAAATTTTCATACCTGTAACACGCTCTTGCACAAAGGAATTAAGATTCGAAACCTCATTGCGTACATCCTCAAAAGCACGCTTCATATACTTTTGAAATATCTTAGTTGCTATAACTATAATTGGCATTGTCGCAAAAACAATCAAACTCAACTTTAAGTTTATGAAGGCCATAAAAATTGCGACAACAAGCATCTTTAGAATATCGCTGAAAATCATAAAAAGTCCTTGACCAAAGATATCCGCAATACGTTCCATATCTGTTACAGCACGTGTAATCAATACGCCAACCGAAGACTTATCAAAGTAAGTCATTTTGAATTTTAGAATATGCTTAAAAAGTTTAACCCTTATATCTTTAACTACGGATTGTCCCAGCCAACTGGCATAATAAATAAAAAGTAATTGGGTAATCACTTCCAGCAAAAGTAATCCAAGCATTATTCCTATGTAAAGAACAAAACCATCATATTCTTTGTTTGCTATTTTTACATCAATGGCCTCCTTTAAGACATAAGGTCGTAAAGCACCGAAAATCGCAAGACTTATTACACAAACCAGAGAAATTACAAATATGGTTTTGTAGGGTTTGATGTAGTGCAATAACCGCTTAAAAAGCGTAACATCGAATATTTTTTTCTTTTGTTCTTCTGCCATATTCACAATCTATCTGCTTAGCCAGATTTCTTATTTAGTTTACTCCTTCAGGATAAATAATCTCTACCAAATATAAGCCATGTGCTGGTGCCGAAAAACCAGCCTTACTTCTATCCTTTGAAGCTATAATCCCGTGCAAATCATTTGGTTTTAGTTTTCCTAATCCAATGTTAACCATGGTGCCAACAATTGCCCTAACCATGTTTCTTAAAAAACGATTGGCCGTAATGGTAAACATTAATCTGTTATCTTCTTTAGTCCAATACGCCTCTTTTATATCACAATAATACGTCTTTACATCTGTATTACTCTTTGAAAAGCATTGAAAATCGTTATACTTTAATAAAATGTCACAGGCGCTGTTCATTGCTTTAACGTCTAAAGGCATCATAACTAGATACGCATAATCATAGTCAAACACATTTTTAGAAGTTGATATCTTATAATGGTATGTTCTACTTATAGCATCAAATCTTGCATGTGCTTCTGGACTAACCTCAAAAATAGAATGGACTGCTATATCCTTTGGTAAAAAAGAATTAAGCTTGTAAACCAAATTTTCTGAATTAAAATCAACTTCAAAATCAAAATGAGCAAACATCTGATAAGCATGTACTTCAGTATCCGTTCTACCCGCACCAACAATAGCAATATTACTCTTTAAAATAGTACTTAATGCTTTTTCTAAAACTTCTTGAACAGAAATAGCATTAGGCTGGTTTTGCCAACCGTGATAGGCTTTACCATTGTATGATAACTCTAAAAAATATCTCAAAAGATTGGCTATTTTTGTCTTTCAAAGACACAAAGATACACAGAATCGCTAGTTAAAATCACAATATTATCTTAATGCAAAAAATACTTCTTTTATCTGATACTCACGGTTATATGGATGATACTATCCTTAAATATGTTAGACAAGCTGACGAAGTATGGCATGCTGGTGATATTGGCGATTTAAAAGTAACCGACAATATTAAAAAGCATAAACCCTTAAAAGCGGTTTATGGTAACATTGATGACACAAAAATTAGAAGCGAATTTCCACTTCACAACAGGTTTATGTGCGAAGGTGTTGATGTCTGGATCACACATATTGGTGGTTATCCGCCTAAGTATAATAACAGTATAAGGGAAGCACTAAACGGTAACCCACCAGATTTATTCATATGTGGACATTCTCATATTCTAAAGGTGATGCCAGATAAAAAATTAAACCTGTTGCATATGAACCCTGGCGCTATTGGCAAGCACGGTTTCCACAAAAAAAGAACTATGCTACGATTTAAAGTTGATGGCAATGCTATAAAGGATTTAGAAATTATAGAATTCCAAAGGTGATAAAATGAAAAACCCAGACGGCAGCGTCTGGGTTTTTCGCACTAATACTACTAAGATTTTAGGTTCATCGTAATCGATCTACAGATTTTACAAGATCTTCATCCTTCTTAATAGCCTTGTTAGCCAAGACTAAACACACAATAGAAAAAATAGGAAGAAGCATCCCAATACCTTTCTCAGAAACATTGGTTTCTCCAGATAAATTTAGAGATTGATACACAAAGAATCCTAGTAAAATAAAGTTTAATATGATATTGAGTCGTCCCATAACGAATTGGGACTTTCTATTTTTAAAACTAAAAATTGAAATCAATGACAACACAGCCGACCCTAAAAACAGTCCTAAGTACGCATAGTTTTCTGGTGCAAATACTTTAACTCCCTCATTATTTGTCCAAAGATCAAACACAAATATCAATCCAGCAGAAATTCCTGCTGCTAGAAATAAATAGAGTGTCTGTATACGTTGAATCATGTCTTCAATTAAAATTGCTTGGCAAAATTAGGAGTTTATTTTTTAAAAAGATAGAAATTGTTTTAAAATAAAGTTGTATAATTGCATTAGAAAGAAGTAATCTTCAGAGTTGCATCATTCTATCTTCCAAATTAATTTCACTTTTTTTCTTTTTATTTCATTTAGAAAATCTTGAATTAATAATATCAAATTGTAATACATTATACTACATACGAATGTTTGAAATTTCACAGTTAAAAGCCAAGAAGCTACCTGAATTGCAAGATATCGCCAAACAACTAAGCGTGCCTAAATATCGTAGTCTAAAAAAACTAGACTTGGTGTATCAAATCTTAGATTATCAAGCTGCTAACCCGGGAGCTCTAAAAGCTAAAGTTGAAACTGAGGCTAAACCTCAAAACACTAATCAGAAAAAGCCTCAACAGAAACGGACCAGAGTACAAAGACCAACTCAAGAAAACAAGGATCAAAAATCCTTGGATTTTTCTGACAAAAAGGAGGATTCTAATACAAAAGAACGCCAATCTAATAACGAAAGACAACATCAGAAACGTCAAGAGCAAAGTAAGTCTAACGAAAATTCTGACGATAATAAACGTCCTAACAATAACCAGAATAACGATAATAGGCAAAATCGCAATAAAGACAATAATAATAGAAACACTAATAACAACTCAAAGAACAATGGTAATAAGGATAATAGAAATCGTTACCGCGAACCAGATTTTGAGTTTGATGCCATTATTGAAAGTGAAGGTGTCTTAGACATAATGCAAGATGGTTATGGTTTTTTAAGATCCTCAGATTATAACTACTTAACCTCGCCAGATGATATCTATGTTTCACAATCTCAAATAAGACTCTTTGGACTTAAGAAAGGTGACACTGTTCTTGGTCATGTAAGGCCTCCAAAAGAAGGAGAAAAGTACTTCCCCTTAATAAAAGTGAGTAAGATTAATGGACAAGATCCAAACGTGGTTAGAGATCGCGTAGCTTTTGAGCACTTAACCCCACTTTTCCCTAAAGAAAAATTCAATATTGCTGAAAGACAAAGTACCATTTCCACAAGAATTATGGATTTGTTTTCACCTATAGGTAAAGGACAGCGTGGTATGATTGTATCACAACCAAAAACTGGTAAAACTATGTTGCTTAAGGATGTTGCGAATGCTATAGCCGCTAATCATCCTGAGGTTTATCAAATGATATTATTGATTGATGAGCGACCAGAAGAAGTTACGGATATGCAACGCAATGTACGAGGTGAAGTTATTGCATCAACATTCGATAAAGAAGCCCACGAACATGTGAAAATTGCGGACATTGTTCTCGAAAAGGCAAAACGTCTTGTAGAATGTGGCCATGATGTTGTAATTCTTTTAGATTCTATAACGCGTCTCGCAAGAGCTTATAATACGGTACAACCTGCTTCAGGAAAAATATTAAGTGGTGGTGTGGATGCCAATGCACTGCACAGACCAAAGCGTTTCTTTGGTGCAGCACGGAATATTGAAAACGGTGGTTCCCTTACCATCATAGCCACAGCACTGACTGAAACAGGATCAAAAATGGACGAAGTCATCTTCGAAGAGTTCAAAGGAACTGGTAATATGGAACTTCAACTGGATAGAAGAATTTCTAATCGTAGAATATTCCCAGCTATAGACCTTGTATCTTCTAGTACCCGTCGTGATGACTTATTGTTAGACGACAATACTATCCAACGTATGTGGATTATGAGAAAATATCTAGCGGATATGAACCCTATAGAAGCTATGGAATTTGTTAATGACCGCTTTAAACAAACCAGAAACAATGAAGAATTCTTAATCTCTATGAACGGGTAAAGGTTGTTTCCTATTTATATAAAAATAAAACCACGAGCTAATGTTCGTGGTTTTTTTATTATTATTTTATGTATATATACGTATAATGAAAAAAGTCTTCCAAATATGGAAGACTTTATAATATATCCTAGTAAGTTCTGCAATTATAATGCAGCAACGTGTTTAGTTAATTGAGACTTTAAGTTACCGGCTTTGTTTGAATGGATAACATTCTTCTTAGCTAACTTATCTATCATACTAATTACAGAAGGTAACATTTTTTGCGCTTCTTTTGCATCAGTTAACTCACGTAACTTTTTAATAGCGTTACGAGTAGTTTTGTGCTGATATCTATTAAGCACTCTCTTTTTTTCGCTACTTCTAATTCTTTTTAAAGCTGACTTATGATTTGCCATTTTATTTTTTCTTATTAAAAATTGTAGCCCGTAGGGGAATCGAACCCCTCTTACCAGGATGAAAACCTGGCGTCCTAGCCGATAGACGAACGGGCCATTTGGTTATTTACATTATTAAATGAACCTACAATGTTTCTATTGCGGATGCAAAAATACAACTATTTTTAAATGTTGCAACTACTAATATATATTTTTTGAATTTTTTTCAATATGCCTTTGCAAACAACACCCGTTGACTCGATGGATTACCACTATAAACACACTTCCCTTCTTCTTTTTTATTGTCAATAGGAATACACCTAATGGTTGCCTTAGTAAGTTCCTTTATCTTCTGTTCTGTTTCTGCAGTACCATCCCAATGTGCAAAAATGAATCCGGTTTTAGTTTCAAGTACATTTTTAAATTCCTCAAAATCATCAACCTCAGTTATGTGAGAATTCCTAAATGTCAAAGCTTTTTGATACAGGCTTTCCTGAATCTCTTCAAGCAAGTCCTCCACCACGACATTAATTCGGTCTAGTATAACCGTTTCTTTAGTCATTGTATCTCTTCTTGCTAATTCAACAGTATTATCCTCTAAATCCTTTGGACCTATAGCAATTCGCAGTGGTACACCTTGAAGTTCATGTTGGGCAAATTTTGCTCCTGGTCTAAGGGTATCTCTATGATCGAACTTAACAGAAATATTACGTTCTTTCAAATCACCAATTATTTCATCAGCCACCTTTTTAACGGCTCCAAATTGTTCTTCATTTTTATATATGGGAACAATAACAACCTGATATGGTGCTAAATTAGGTGGCAAGACCAAGCCCTTATCATCACTATGCGTCATAATCAGCGCACCCATTAGTCTTGTTGAAACTCCCCACGAAGTCGCCCACACATAATCCAATTTACCTTCCTTATTCGTAAACTTGACATCAAAAGCCTTGGCAAAATTTTGACCTAAGAAATGAGAAGTCCCTGCCTGTAAGGCTTTACCATCTTGCATTAAAGCTTCTATGCACATAGTCTCCTCGGCACCAGCAAAACGCTCACTTTCAGTTTTTAGACCTTGAATGACAGGTATGGCCATAAAATTCTCAACAAACTCTGCATAGACGTTATTAATCAATTTTGTTTCTTCCCAAGCTTCATCTTTAGTGGCGTGAGCAGTATGACCTTCTTGCCACAGAAATTCTGCTGTGCGAAGAAATAGTCGGGTTCGCATTTCCCAACGCACAACATTAGCCCATTGATTTACTAAAATTGGTAAATCCCTATAACTTTGTATCCAACCTTTATAGGTATTCCAGATAATGGCTTCGCTTGTTGGTCTTACGACCAATTCCTCTTCTAATTTTGCTTCGGGATCTACCCTAAGTTTCCCTTCTTTATCTGGATCTGATTGTAATCTATAATGAGTAACCACAGCACATTCTTTAGCAAATCCTTCAGCATTCTTCTCTTCGGCTTCAAATAAGCTTTTTGGCACAAATAATGGGAAATAAGCATTTTGATGACCAGTTTCTTTAAACATTCTGTCTAATTCAGCTTGCATTTTCTCCCAAATGGCATATCCATATGGCTTAATGACCATGCAACCTCTCACAGCAGAATTCTCCGCCAAATCAGCTTTTACAACCAATTCGTTATACCATTTTGAATAATCTTCAGCTCTACTAGTAAGATTTTTACTCATTTTTAGCGTTTTGGCACAAATGTTGTGACTTTGTTAAATAAAAAAATAGTTCAGCAAAACTAACTATTTTTGCTATGTTCAACAATAAAATATAATAGATATGCAATTTAAAACCATTATACCCAAAAAATTGCCATTTTTTGTTGTACTAGGTCTTACGACCTTGTTGACTTCATGTGGTTCATTTCAATATGTAGGATACGATAATGATGGTATTTACTCGTCAGATAATGAAGGGGAAGAAGTTGTTGTTGAACAACCTGCTGTAACTACATCAACGAGTGATTCTAACTATTATAAAAATTATTTTGCTGAAAATTCAGCTCAAGTTGATGCCATAAAGGAAGAAAGTGAAATTTTTACTGATGTCGATTCTTATGAAGGCAATTATTTAGAAAAAGCACAAGACACCCTAGAGCAAAGAAGTCCATATGGTGGTTGGGGTCAAGCTAATGATAATGTTACCATTAATATTATAGATAACGGCTGGGGCTGGGGCTGGAACGATCCTTGGCTATGGGGCGCTGGCTGGGGCTGGAATAACTGGGGT
>NZ_JANQOM010000056.1 GCF_028289625.1 Winogradskyella sp.
AACGTGCTCCGATCATATGCACGCCTAGAACTTCATCCGTAGTTTTGTCGGCTAAAATTTTCACGAAACCATCCGTATCGCCACTTGCTCTTGCTCTACCTAATGCCCTAAAAGGAAACTGACCCACTTTATACTCCACATTATCAGCTTTCAACTCTTCCTCTGTTTTACCAACCGCCGCAACTTCTGGCCAAGTGTAAACCACTCCTGGGATCAAGTTATAATCAATATGTGGCTTTTGTCCGGCTAGGGTTTCAGCAACAAATACACCTTCTTCTTCAGCCTTATGAGCCAACATAGCACCTCTAATGACATCTCCAATGGCATAGATGTTAGGAACGTTGGTTTGTAAATGTTCATTGACCTCAACCTGTCCTCTATCATTAACCTTTACGCCTGCAGCTTCAGCATTTAAGCCATCCGTATAAGGACGACGACCTACGGATACCAAACAATAGTCTCCTTTAAACTCAACTACCTCTCCTTTTTTGTTTTCGGCTTTTACAACAACTTCATCACCATTTCGCTCTACAGACTGCACCTTGTGAGACATCATCATTTTGCACTTAGCTTTCTTAAAGACTTTATTCAATTCTTTAGATAAGCCGGCATCCATTGTAGGCAGGATTCTGTCCATATATTCGATTACGGTGACCTCAGCTCCTAATCTGTAATAAACCTGACCTAACTCTAAACCAATTACTCCACCACCAATAATGATTAAGTGTTTTGGAACTTCCTTGAGCTCCAAAGCTTCTGTTGATGTGATAATACGTTCTTTATCTAGCGTAATAAAAGGTAAATTAGATGGCTTTGAACCAGTAGCTATAATACTATTTTTAGCTTCAATTTCTCCGGCATCCTTCCCCTCAATTTTAATATGTGTCGTATCTATAAACGATCCTAATCCTTCGTATACATCTATGTTATTCTTTTTCATTAAGAAATCAATACCACCTGTGGTTTGGTCAACAACAGCTTGCTTACGAGCAATCATCTTTTCCAAATTGACCTTAATATCACCAGGAATCTCAATACCGTGCTCTTCAAAATGCTTTGTGGCTTCTTCATAATGATGTGAAGAACTCAATAAGGCTTTACTAGGAATACAACCCACATTTAGGCATGTTCCTCCAAGTGTAGAATATTTCTCAATTATTGCGGTTTTCATGCCTAGTTGCGCACAACGAATTGCTGCTACATATCCACCAGGACCCGAACCTATTATTGCTACATCGTATGAATTCATATGTTTTATTTTATTTTAAATTGAAACGCTAATTGAAATGCTCTATTTTGATTTTTGGTTTCTGCCGAGGTTACATCGGTCAAACCTAAGTAATATCGTAATGAAGCCGCTATTTTACTAGAAATTGCATAACTGGCACCAAGATTCACTCCAAAATCCCTATCAAAAAAATCGGATTTTACATCAGCATTAGAACCTGTGCCATTTTTGGCCGTTACCAATAAACCTACTTGCGGACCTGCATCAAAACTAAATGCATTGGAGACAAAATACTTTACTATTACTGGTAGAACAACATAATTTAATCTTACATTGGGATTATCCCCTTCGCTTAGTTCAAATCCATATACCGTAAACAGTAATTCTGGTTGCACCTTTACATCTTTTGTCAGCTCTATTTCCATGTAAAATCCGGCTTGGAAGTTGATTAAGGACGATAAATCGTCTGTTCCGTCACCAGCTAAATTAGCAACATTCCCACCTACTTTTATACCATATGGATGCTGTTGAGCAGCAATTTCAAAAGAAATGAAAAGCAATACAACTAAAAGTACTCGCATGCAAACTTTAATGAGTTGCAAAAATACAATTTAGTTTAATGATTTACGAATCTAACAATCATTATTAAAGTTATGGTATTTTTACTTTTTCTTGATGTCTTCCAATACCCATTCGAGTTCAAGGTCCAGCTGATTTAATCTATCTTGGTAAGTTGGTAAAATGTCAACATCTGGCTTTACCCCATAACCATCAGGCTTGGTCTTATTAGGAGCGTCAATATGTGCTAAACCTATTCTTGCTTTAACTTTTGTATTTGGCAATTCATAGATTTTATAAAACCCAGCAACGGTTCCGTTGTAAGCGCCACCTGTTTCCTCACCAACAAAAGTTGCCTGTTTATTGCCATGAAGCTTCGTAGATAAAACTGAAGATGCCGAAAACGAATTACCGTTAATTAAAACATAAATCTTGCCTTTAAAATTATTGGGTTTTGGTTCTTGTTCCCTAGAGGCTTTGAACCTGTAGTATAATTGCCCTTTTTCTTTCTTGGTCTTAAACAAATCATAACCATAAATAAATGGTGAGAATATACCTGCAAGAATCTTTGTGCTAGTTGGTCTGGCGTTGCTCATCATGTACTTTAAAAATGGAGATCTCGAATTGATTTCACTTGGATTAATCATCACGAAATTCTCATCAGTAAGATAAGAATACAAACATGTTATCTCTTTAAGACGACCACCAAAATTATTTCTTAAATCAATGATAAGATATTGCGATTTTGCCGAATCTATTTTAGCGAACACTTCTTCATAAAAATCTTCATATTTACTACCCTTACTGAAAGATTTTATTTCTAAGAATGCAACTGTACTGTCCTCACCTATAAAGCTAAGATTTTTGATGTATGTTCTGTTTAAAAAATCATATCCATACTTTTTTCGGTCTTTACTTCTCTGACGTCTTTTTAGCCTATCTATTTTTCGTTTAGCCTTCTTTTCTGTTTTTGTGAGCGTGTCTTTAGGTATAGTCTTAGCTATTGAATCTTTTTTCAACAGATTCTTAGTAGATTTAAAAACGCGCTTGTAGGTCTTTAAAAATGTTGAGTCCGGATTGCGAAACCTTAATGCAATACTGTCAAAACGCCCATTTGCTTGCTGATAGTAGCTTAAAAATCTATAACCTACCACACGATTATGAAATGTGGTATTATACCCATCTGAAGCCACAGTTTTTTTAAACTGCTGATGCAAATCCATTGCATTTTGCCCATTAACCTCTAAAAGCTCTGCATTTACTAATACGGAATCCTTTCCCCTGGCATTTCTAACAATGATTCTATCATCCAAATATTCAAAATCCAAATTATTTATATCGAACTTTGCGCCACGTCTCGCTTTTCTTTCTTTTCTGTTAAAGCGTGTTGAAGGTGCAGAGACCGACATATGGCCCTGACCAACATATTTAGTGACTTGTGCTAGGCTTTTATGAAAAGTCCTACTGGTCATTGGTTGGTCTATTGCTTTTTTTAGACTATCAAATTTAAAATCTAAAGTTTCCTTGGATGTGTACTGATACAATCTTGGATGTAATCGTTGAAGTTGTTTGTAAAGTTGATCTATATCGTCATGCAAATCTTCGACAGGGTGTAATTTTGTTACAGCTTCATTATGTTTAACTATGGTACCACAAGATGTTAGTATTATTGTTACACCAAGTAGAAATAAAAGTTGCTTCATTTAGATTTATTTTGAAATTAAGTAATCGCTTTTCTTAATAGACGTAAAAAAGTTAACAATAGTTGCCTGCATGTAAATTATGATGGAAACCCTAACATTTCCCCCATACCAACAGTAAATAGCCAGCAACCATAGATGGCATGTTCTATAGAGACTAGAAGTGTGGATTTTGTCTTCTTAAAGGTTAATGCAAATAGGATTCCGCCTATGAATGTTAGGATCATCACTAAGGTATTTTTGAAGAATATATGCGCCAACGAAAAAACAGCTGCATTTACCATAATAAAAAGTGCATGACTCCTAAACAAAGACTCATACCGTTGAAAGAAAAACGTTCTATAAATTAACTCTTGCGGATAAACCGAAAAAAATGAATAAATAAATAAAATGATTACCCAAAGTCCAGGCTTTGTTTTAACAACGACAAAAAGATTTTCGTCATCTACTAAGTACATATAGACTGTAGTAATTATAGCTATTGCAATAAACTTCAGAGCAGTGCGCCTCCAAAATTGTGTCCAATTAATGTGTTCCCTAAGTTTGAATTTATTGTGTTCAACTTTGAGCAATACATAAGCTACATAGATAAAACCTGCAAGCCCAATGGCCAATTTAATCCAAACAGGAAACTTTAAAGCAAAACTTACGGGAATTAAAATAAAAATGATGAAAAACTCTATCAGCCTATATCTAATACTTTGCATATTATAATGTAATCGCAGTTGTACATTTAACCTCATTAATCATAAACATACTATGTGTACTGCCAATATGATCTATTTTTGTAAGTTTTTTAACCATAAATTCTCGAAACGCCTCCATATCCTCTACAAGTACTTTTAGTAAATAGTCATAATCGCCACTGATATGATAGCATTCTAAAACTTCTTCCAATTTACGAACTTCCCTTTCAAATTTAATAACATAATCCTGAGAATGTTGTACTAGCTTCACATGGCAGAAGGCCACAAACGCTTTGTCGACTTTCTTTTTATTAATCAAGGCTACATAATTACTGATTATTCCGTTATTCTCCAATTTTCTTATACGCTCATATACTGCAGTGACAGACAAACCAAGTGCATTTGAAAGGGCTTTATTAGTCTGTTTGCAATCTTTTTGAAGTAATTTGAGCAGCGCTTTATCGATGAGATCTAACATAATAGTGAATAAATTTTCGGTCTGAATGATTCTCTTGCTGAAGTTATAGATTTTTTTTCTAAACAATATCTAATTTTTAGATTAATTTTTTTAATAATCAATTATGTATTGATTTTATGTCTATTTATAACGAAATTTGTAATAAGATTAAAATACGCTTATTATGAAGTTTAAACCAGCTAATAACATTCAGGATTTACAATATTTTGGTGAATTTGGTGGTGTGAATCCATCAATATCAGATTCTTCAACCTATACCTTTCTATCGGCTAAAACTATGTTCGATACCTTTGAAGGCAATGCTGATGGTTGCTACTTATATTCGCGTCATTCATCGCCATCCAACTTATACTTAGGCGAAGCTTTAGCGGCTATGGAGGGCACTGAAACAGCAACTGTTACAGCTTCAGGAATGGGAGCCATTACGCCTGTTTTGTTACAACTCTGTGCTTCTGGTGAACACATTGTAAGTAGCAGAACCATTTATGGTGGTACTTATGCTTTTCTAAAAAACTTTGCACCAAGATTAGGCATTAATACCTCTTTTGTTGATATCACAAAATTAGAACGTGTGGAAGCGGCAATTACTCCAAAAACCAGAGTGCTATATTGTGAATCAGTTAGTAATCCTTTGCTGGAAGTCGCAGATATTGTAGGCTTGGCACAATTGGCCAAAAAGCACAATTTAAAGCTCGTGGTGGATAACACATTTTCACCGCTATCAATTTCTCCGGTTAAATTGGGTGCAGATATCGCAATTCATAGTTTAACAAAGTTTATTAACGGTTCTTCCGATACGGTTGGAGGCGTCGTTTGTGGCACTCAAGAACTTATTGACCAATTACGCAATGTTAATGACGGTGCAGCCATGCTTTTAGGTTCTACCATGGATAGTTTACGATCAGCATCCGTATTAAAAAACCTAAGAACACTACATGTAAGAATGCAACAGCATAGCCATAACGCCTTATACCTCGCCAAGAAATTTGAAAATGATGGACTAAAAACAGTCTATCCTGGTTTAGCATCCCATCCATCACACGATTTATTTAAATCCATGATGAACGATAAATATGGTTTTGGAGGCATGCTGACCATAGATGTTGGATCGCTGGAAAAAGCCAATGAGCTTATGGAGCTTATGCAAAAACGCAACTTAGGCTATTTGGCCGTTAGCTTGGGCTTCTATAAGACATTATTTAGTGCCCCAGGAAGTTCTACATCTTCTGAGATACCTGAAGAGGAGCAAGCCGAAATGGGATTAAGCGATGGATTAATTAGATTTTCAATTGGCTTGGATGCCGATATAGAACGCACCTATAAAATGATGAAAGCCTGTATGATTGAATTAAATATCTTAGAGGAAGAATTGGTTTAAAAAATGGTTACTTCGAGTAATTCTGAATTGTGTCGATAACTAACATAAAAGACTTCTCGATACAATTTGTTCGTACTCCACAAATCACTCGAAGTGACATATAATTTTATTGTCCTTTTAAACGTATCCAAAGGGCATTTATGGCAAAACCAAAATCGTCCGTTCCTGGTTCAAAAGGTTTCATATTTAATCGGTCTCCATCTTTATACAACATAAGATTAAAAATCGCCTTATAACCATCTCGTGTCTTCACCATAGGATACCTTAAGTCTTTATGAAGATAGTCACCATTATCCAATGATTCAATATTATAGTAGTTATTACTGAACCAAGTTAGACCTTTTATATCATCAAAATCATCTTTGCTTAGATCTCGTATTTTGGGAATCGTTTTCCAGTCAGAGAATCGATCGGATGTATCTAATAGCGAATAAAACCCTATATGGTAGGACTCATCAGATTCAGCAATACCATACCAGAGAATATTGTTCAAAATTGCTGGTTGTGTGTTAAATCTAGAATAATTTATCTCTTTATCTATAAGTGTATTTTTGAAAACAGAATCAATATACATCTTGTTAAAAATTGTAAGTACCATGTATGCAGAGCTAATTCCAATTCCCATTTTTAACCAAAACCGTCTTCGAGATTTTGTTCTATCATAAAACATTAAAACAATCAGACATATAAGAAATGGAGCCGTATATAATGGGTCAGCTACAGCAATATTATTGAGCGCTACTCTATAATTTGAAAACGGCGCAAAAAGTTGTGTGCCATAAGGAGTAAAGCTATCGAGAATCACATGGGTAAACAACGACCAAAAAAACAGTTTTGTCCAATCGCTTTGATTCGTCGTGTCTAATCGCTTCCCTGTATTGTAAAGTTTATAAGCTAGCCAACCGAATAGAAACGCACCCAAAACCGAAAATAAGATTGAGTGCATAAATCCTCTATGGAAGAGCATGGCATCTATTTCATTGTTGTAAAGCCAAGCACCAACAAAAGTATCCAGGTCTGGTATAGTACCACCTACGGCTCCAAATAATAAGGCTTTATTGCCAATTTTCTTACCAAGTACTGCCTCACCACAAGCAGCACCTAAAACAATTTGAGTTAACGAATCCATTAGTGTTCGTAAAAGTACACAACTTTAGGCATTTGCAAATCGCTTTACAAAATCGTAACATTACACAACTAAACTGAACTAAGATGCAAGACGGCAAGAACATTTCTGAAATTAAGGTTAATGAGCAAAAAATAATTGATAATAAAGAATTAAGCATTTGGGAAGCATTAATTCCTTTGGTAGTTTTAATTATACTACTAGCATACAACGTGTTAGTCGCTTTTGGAGATTATTCGATTGAAGGCCCGAATCAATTTGCACTTATTTTTGCTGCCGCAGTTGCCGCCATTGTTGGCTTTAGAAATAAAGTCTCTTACAAACGAATGCTGGAAGAGGTTGCGGAAAATGTAAAATCCACCACAAGCGCTTTATTAATTCTACTTATGGTAGGAGCCTTAGCAGGAACATGGCTTATTAGTGGTGTGATTCCCACAATGATTTATTACGGTTTGCAAATATTAAATCCGACTATATTTTTAGCAGCGTGCGTCTTAATATGTGCTATTATTTCTATTGCCACAGGAAGTTCATGGACAACGTCAGCAACCGTTGGTATCGCCTTAATAGGTATCGGTGGAGCTCTAGACATCTCTTTAGGCATGACAGCAGGTGCCGTACTGTCTGGTGCCTATTTTGGTGATAAAATGTCCCCTTTAAGCGATACTACCAACTTGGCACCAGCTATGGCAGGAACCGATTTATTCACACATATCAGATATATGGCTTATACAACCGTTCCGACCATATTAGTGACACTAATTGTTTTCATTATTATTGGATTTACACAATCAACATCTGGGAATACTGACACCTCAGAGATTACAGGATTAATAAGCTCAAAATTTAATACCTCACCGCTCATTTTCATAGTCCCTATAGTAGTTATTATCTTAATAATAAAGAAAGTGAAACCCTTGGTAGCCTTGTTCATCGGCACTCTTCTAGGAGGTATTTTTGCTGTAATTTTTCAACCAGATATTATTAAGACCTTATCTGGTTCTGAAGTCGTTGATTTCAAATCTTCCTATCAAGCAATTATTAATGCGATAACTTTAGAAACAACATTGGAGGCTCCCGAAGCTTACGAAAAGCTTTTTAAGGCCAAAGGTATGGATGGTATGTTAAACACGGTTTGGCTCATAGTTTGTGCTATGGTATTTGGAGGTGTAATGGATGCCATTGGTGCATTAGCAAGAGTTACTAAATCCCTATTAAAAATGGCCAAATCCATATTTGGATTATTCGCAAGTACAGTAGCCAGTTGCTTGGCGTTAAACATTACAGCATCAGACCAATACTTGGCGATTGTTGTACCAGGGAAAATGTTTAAAAATGCTTATGAAGACAGAGGCCTAGCACCAGAAAATCTCAGTAGAACGTTAGAAGATTCCGGCACAGTAACGTCTGTACTAATACCTTGGAATACCTGTGGCGCTTACCAAGCTGGTGTGTTACAAGTGAGCGTAGCGGATTACTTCTTTTACGCTATATTTAATTGGCTAAGTCCTTTTACAACCCTGATATTTGCCGCGTTTAGAATAAAAATCAAGCAAATTAAAGGACGCCTGGCCTAACACTATTTGAGAAGTACCTGAATACCTTCAAAGGATTTTTCAACAGCATAATCCAAAGCCGTTTTTCCATTGGCATCTTTAATGGTTTGGTCGGCATTATGCGCTAATAGGATTTTTACCACTTCTAATTGATTGTATTGTGATGCAAAACTTAAAGCTGTAGTGCCATTATTGTTTTGAGCATCAATATCAGCCCCACTTTCAATCAATAGATTTACAAGGGCAATATTCCCTTTAAAACTAACGCCAATCAATGCTGTATTACCTGAAGCATCCTTAGCATTAATATCAGCCTTATTGTCAATTAGAATTTTGGCGATGTCCACTTTATCAAAATAGGTGGCAAAAATAAGTGTTGTGAATCCCCTTGCATCTTCTGAATTGACCAAATGAGGGTTGTTTTGCAATTGCAATTTTATATTTTCAATATTTCCAGTTTGAATGGTTCTGAAAAATAGTTCTTGTGCGTTCATTTTAATTTGAGTTTAAAAAAGGAATGCGCAACACTATGCACATTCCTCCTTTGATCATACCTGATTATTTATCAATTCCTATTTTAAATCATAGCGGTCTAAATTCATCACTTTTGCCCATGCAACCACAAAGTCATTTACAAATTTTGCCGCACCATCGTCAGCACCATAGACTTCACAAACCGCTCTAAGCTCCGTGTTAGAACCAAATATTAAATCAGCTCTCGTTCCTGTAAACTTAACAGCACCTGTTCTACGGTCTCTTCCCTCGAAGATGGTATCATCATCTGAAGTTGCACTCCACGTATACGTGAAATCCAAGATGTTTGTGAAGAAATCATTAGTTAAGTGTCCAACGTTATCCGTAAAGACACCATAATTTGAGCCATCATAATTTGCACCTAAAACGCGAAGACCTCCAACTAAAGCTGTCATTTCAGGGATTGAAAGTGTTAACAAATTGGCGCGATCTACCAATAAATCTTCAGCGGCAACTTGCTTTAATTCTGGAGTCACATAATTTCTGAAGCCATCAGCTAATGGTTTTAGATATCCAAATGACTCAAGATCTGTTTGTTCTTGAGATGCATCACCTCTTCCTTGACTAAATGATACAGAAACGCTATGACCTCCTTGACTCGCAGCTTCTTCAACCGCGGCATTTCCGGCTAAGACAATAAGATCTGCCATTGAAACTGTGCCACTAAATTCGTTTTGAATACCTTCGAGAACGTTCAATACTTTATTTAATTCTTCTGGGTTGTTTACTTCCCAACTGCGTTGTGGTTCTAGTCGAATACGTGCACCATTGGCACCTCCTCGCATATCAGAACCTCTAAATGTTGATGCCGAAGCCCAAGCGGTTTTAACTAATTCTGAAACCGTTAAGCCTGAAGCCAAGACCATTTTCTTTAAGGCTTCAATATCTGAATCACTTAAAGTATAATCTACTTTTGGAATTGGATCTTGCCATATTAGTTCTTCACTTGGTACTTCTGGACCTAAATAGCGATCAATCGGTCCCATATCCCTATGGGTTAACTTAAACCAAGCACGTGCAAAAGCATCTTCGAAAGCTTTATGATCTTTATGGAAACGTTCTGATATCTCTCTATACGTTGGATCCATTTTTAAAGCCATATCAGCAGTAGTCATCATTAATGCTTGTTTACCACTACCATCAGCCGTTGGTGCCATACGTGCATTTGATTCTGCAGTTGGAGTCCACTGGTGTGCTCCTGCAGGACTTTTGGTCAACTCCCAATCATAGTTGAGCAACACATCAAAATAATCAGCATCCCAACGTGTTGGATCAGGCGTCCACGCACCCTCAATTCCACTTGTAATAGCATGTTGTAAAACACCTGTTTCAAAAGTATTTTTCCAACCTGTACTCATT
Organism: Winogradskyella sp.; assembly: GCF_028289625.1. Classification (GTDB taxonomy): domain Bacteria; phylum Bacteroidota; class Bacteroidia; order Flavobacteriales; family Flavobacteriaceae; genus Winogradskyella. The sequence goes on from NZ_JANQOM010000056.1 coordinate 10,604, forward strand.
TCTTCGATAGAAGCTCCATGAGGCTCAACACCGACATACTTATCTGCATCTGCAGCACCATGTGCTTTACCAAAAGTATGACCACCAGCAACTAAAGCTACTGTTTCCTCATCATTCATGGCCATACGTCCAAAAGTAATTTTTATATCGTGTGCAGATTTTAAAGGGTCTGGTTCACCATTTGGCCCTTCTGGGTTGACATAAATCAATCCCATGTGTACGGCACCTAAATGTCCTTCTAACTCACCGTCACTCGTATCATATCTATCGTCATTATCTAGCCATCCTGTTTCACTTCCCCAATAAATATCCTGTTCTGGCTCATAAACATCCTCACGGCCACCTGCAAAACCAAATGTTGGGAATCCCATTGATTCTAAGGCAACATTTCCTGCAAGAATCATAAGATCTGCCCAAGAAATTTTGTTACCATACTTTTTCTTTACAGGCCACAACAGTAAACGTGCTTTGTCTAAGTTGCCATTATCTGGCCAACTATTAAGTGGCGCAAAACGATGTGTACCTGTACCAGCACCTCCTCGTCCATCTCCTACTCTGTAAGTTCCTGCACTATGCCAAGCCATACGAATCATCAACCCTCCGTAATGCCCATAATCAGCTGGCCACCAATCTTGGGAATCTGTCATTAAATTCGTTAGGTCTTTTTTAAGTTCATCGTAATCAATACTATTAAACGCTGCTGCATAATCAAAATCCTCACCCATCGGATCGTTCTTTGGTGCATGCTGTCTTAGAATATTTAGTTTTAATTCATTGGGCCACCAATCGCGATTTTGAGTTCCGCCACCTGCCGATTTTTTCTGAGTACCACTCAAAAATGGGCATTGGCTAGCATCACTGCTATTAATGTTGTAATTTCCTTTATTGTCCATATTTCGTCGTTTTTAGAGAGTTGATTTTACTTGGTTAAAAGTATAAAATTAATGAGCAGTGACTAAAACTCAGACATACTATATGTTTATTTTTCTATAGATTTTATCTATCAATAATTTATTTAGAATAATTTCAAATAATAGCAATGTTTGAGAACTGTTTAAGTTTTAGTATGATATCAATTAATTTTGACCTAAAAACTTAAACACTTCTGTTAAATTTTTGCATCTATAACAGAGTAAGCTTAATTTTAAGAAAAAAGAAAATGTTATTGAAAAAGACTAATATTGAGGAAAAGCTAAAAGCACTAAAAGGCAAAGGTAAGGTTGAAAATGACATCATTGATGAAGTAAAAGCTATTCTAAATGACGATCACAAAAAAGATGAACATATTTTAAAGACATTATCTAGCAACAACAATTCTGATTATAATGATTTTATCTTCGACTTATTAGAGACCGATCGAATTTATCATATAAGCCAAATCAAAAAGACTTGTGTTAATTATCGCTTACGGTTTTTAGATACAAAGCTTTTTAAAGGCGAATTGCCCTATGAAGCCATATCAAAAATAAAACAGCTTGAAAAAGAGCACAACACCAACCTCAAAGGGTTTAAAATTATAGCTCCTGCCAAGCTTTTTAAACTGGAGCATTACGACGACCCTCTTCTTTTTGCGCCAATTGGGAATGGTTATTACTATTTAATTCATAAATGGGGAAATGATCTTAACCCTCTTAGAAGGGCTTTAATGTGGCCTGTAAGAGATTTTGAAAATTTCGTTTTCTGCATGTTTATTATTAGTATTTTGATTACTGCTGCCATTCCAGATGGAGTTTTTTCAAACAAAGCTACAGCTGCCAATGCAGGTATAGTTTTCTTATTTGTCTTTAAATCTGTTGTTGCTGCTGTGATGTATTACGGTTATTTATCAGGTAAAAATTTCAGCGCAGCCATATGGGATAGCAAGTACTACAATACTTAAAGAAAAAAGGTCATAACTGTTAGTATGACCTTTTCCTATATTTATAGCTTTCATCCTTCGAGATTAATCACTAGTGTTTTGTTGTGCATTAATTAAATAAGGGGTTTTCCCATCTGTTATGATGACCTTACTATTTGCTGACTTGGCTAATTCCTTAAAAGCTTCAATACTTCTTATTTGAATAATTGCTGGTGTTAGACCAATAGATAGTATTTTTTGGGCGTCTCTAATACCTTCGGCTTCAATAATCTTTCTTTCTGCTTCTAAACGTTCTTGTTGTAGCACAAACTCCATACGCATAGCATCTTGTTCAGCTTGTAATTTCTGTTCTATAGAAGATGACAATCCTCTTGGTAATTGGATACTTTTCATTAGTACAGCCTCTATAACTATACCTTGCTCTTTTAAATTATCAGCCATTTTTACCTGAATAGCTTCTTCAATGTCGGCGCGTCGACCAGAATGCATATCCTTGGCAAGAAATTGTGAACATACATCGGCAGATGCAGATCTGAACACGCTAGTTATCACATCAGTGTAATTGGGTCCGATATTTTCTAATATAGTCGGTACTTTATCAACTTGCAATCGATATAAAATTGATATTTCTGATTCAACACTTAAACCTTCCTTGCTTGGTAGGTTTAGTAACAGCTCTAGATTATTGGTCTGTATAGACTCCTTTATTACTTTTGTCGTAAATGGATTAAAAAAGATAGTTCCTTGGGTTGTAACCTCTGAATCTAATTTTCCCAGTTTCTGTTTAATACCTGCCTCACCAGGTCTGACGACAGCACAACTGAACGATAACAGACCAAGTAACATAATTAATAGTTTTGCTTTCATAACATTTAGTGTTTTATTGTGTTGTAATACAAAGATAATTCTCACAGGATTAAAGTCTTGTATTACATTAGTTATAAATATCATAAAGTTTGTCCTAAACCAACTATAATGAGTAACACAAGCTGTTCAATAAAAAAAAGTGAATTAAGTACCGTTTATTTTTTGTAACTTATAATGAAATATAATTTCATACAGATATGAGCACCTCCGAATATACAAAAGTGTACTATGGCAACCTTATCCTAGTCACAAGAATTAAAAATGAGTTAGAACATATTGGTATCATTCCGATTATTAAAGATGAAGGTGAGTCGCAGCGTTTGGCTGGTTATGGCTCTTTAAACCAAGGCTATCAGGAAATTTTTGTTCATAATGATGAACTGGATAAAGCTACAGCCATTGTAGAACGTGTAAAGGCTGAACTGGGGGTTTAAGCCGTAACAGCATACATCTTCTCGCGCTGCTCTTTAATCTTTTTGTTGCTCATGTATTCATCAAAGGTCATGTAACGGTCAATGACACCATTTGGTGTGAGCTCAATAATGCGATTACCAACAGTCTGCGCAAACTCATGATCGTGTGTAGTTAACAATACAGTGCCTTTGAAGTTCTTTAATGAGTTGTTAAACGCTGTAATACTCTCCAAATCCAGGTGGTTGGTAGGTTCATCCAGCATTAAGACATTGGCTCTTATCATCATCATTCGGCTTAACATACAGCGTACTTTTTCTCCTCCTGACAAAACATCAGATGTTTTCAAAGCTTCTTCGCCACTGAATATCATTTTGCCAAGGAAACCTCTGATATACACTTCTTCACGTTCTTCTTCAGTGGTTGCCCATTGACGCAGCCAATCTACTAGCGTCAACTTATTATCAAAGTATTCGCTATTGTCCAATGGTAAATACGATTGGGTCGTTGTGACACCCCAAGCATACTTCCCTGCATCTGCTTTCTCTTTTCCATTGATGATCTGATAAAACGCTGTAGTGGCACGTGAATCTTTAGAATACACCACTACCTTATCTCCTTTAGCCAAATTGATATCCACATCTTTAAATAACACTTCACCATCTAGGCTAGCCGAGAGCCCTTCAATATTTAAGATTTGATCACCAGCTTCGCGCTCACGCTCAAAAATAATCGCAGGATAACGACGGCTACTTGGCCTAATATCAGAAATATTTAATTTATCAATCATCTTCTTTCTACTTGTCGCTTGTTTAGACTTCGCAACATTAGCAGAGAAACGACGAATGAATTCCTCAAGCTCTTTCTTTTTTTCTTCTGCTTTTTTATTTTGTTGTGCACGCTGCTTAGCAGCCAATTGAGAAGATTCGTACCAGAAGGTATAGTTACCCGAATAATGGTTGATTTTCCCAAAATCAATATCTGAAATATGTGTGCAAACAGCATCTAAAAAGTGTCTGTCGTGAGATACCACAATGACGCAGTTATCGTAATTAGCTAAAAAGTTTTCTAACCATGAAATGGTTTCGTAATCCAAATCATTGGTAGGCTCATCCATAATCAATACATCTGGATTTCCAAATAAGGCTTGGGCCAACAATACTCGCACTTTTTGTTTTCCGTCTAGATCTCCCATTAGGGTATAATGCAAATCTTCTTTAATACCCAAGTTAGATAACATGGCAGCAGCATCACTATCTGCATTCCAGCCATTCATTTCTTCAAACTCCACTTGAAGCTCACCTATTTTCTCGGCATTCTCGTCTGTATAATCCGCGTAAAGCGCATCAATCTGAGACTTTAATTTGTATAATGGTTTGTTTCCCTTTAAAACGGTTTCTAAGACTGTATCCTCATCATGCTTGTTATGGTTCTGCTCTAGTACCGACATGCGTTTACCAGGCTCTAGATGGACATGGCCAGATGTTGGTTCCATTTTTCCTGCTAAAATCTTTAAAAACGTGGATTTTCCTGCTCCATTAGCACCAATGATTCCATAACAATTACCATTGTTAAATGTGGTGTTTACCTCATCAAAAAGGATACGTTTGCCAAATTGAACTGAAAGATTAGAAACTGATAACATTTTATAGGCTTTAAATTTTCGGCAAAAGTAGAAAATAAAAGCGATTGAGCGAAATAAATAAACGGTATAACAAGATTTAACTAGGCATTAACAAGACTTGAACATTGCAACGTATATTTTTGTTTACTAACTATTGACGAAGCGTACATGTTGACTAGATTTCTCATACTATCCGTTGTTTTGTTATTTTCAGCAATTGGATGCAAAGTAAGCACAAGCGACGAAAGAGATTATGCCTTTGTAGGTGGTGAAATTATTAATCCAAAAAATAAGAATATTATACTCTACAACACCGAAGGTAAGGTTGTAGATTCTCTAACTTTAGACGTAAACAATAGATTTATCTTCAAAATCGAAGACTTGGAATCTGGCCTGTATTCCTTTACACATGGAGGTGAATATCAATTAATTCTTTTAGAACCCAACGATAGTGTTATGTTTAGATTAAACACTTATGACTTTGATGAGTCTTTGGTGTTTACTGGTGTCGGAGCTAGAAAGAACAATTATCTCATTGAAACTTATCTCGCTAATGAGCGCGAAGAAAAGAAGCTTATGAGGTACTCCAAAATGGAGCCTGAACGGTTTAATAAGTTTATTGAGGAAAGACGCACTAGGGAATTAACCAAATTTCATAATTTCCTAGAAGATAAACAAGAGTCTGAACTTTTTAAATCTATCATTGAAGCAAATATTAATTACAATTCTTATGCCGACAAGGAAATCTATCCTTTTGCTTATTTTGGCAGTAACAAATTGGTGCATATCAAGGATATGCCTGAAGACTTCTACGCTTACAGAAACGAGATTGACTACAATGCCATTAACTTGAGCCACTTATACTCTTACAATCGATTTTTATTTTCTCATATTGATAATCTGGCAGCTCATGTTTATTATGAGAACAATCCTTATCACAGTAAATTTGATAGGCATACCATGCATTACAATAAATCGAAATTGGATTTAATTGACAGTATCATCACCGACGAAACGATAAAAAATAGTCTTTTGAAGTACAAGACTAGAGACTATGTAAGTCATAACCACACAGAAGCAGATGCTAATGAAATGCTTAATTATTTCCTTTCTAAAAGTACAAACGAAGAAGATAAGACTAGCATGAAAGAGTTGGTCTCTTCCTTGAAATTACTTAGACAAGGTAATTTAATTCCAAATTTAGCTATTATCAATTATGATGATTCTGAGCAAAATCTAAAATCTATAATAGAAAGACCTACCATTATTTACTTTTGGTCTTCTAACTCAAAAATGCAGTATAGAAATAGCCATTACAAGGTAAAAAGTTTAAAGTACCAATTTCCGGATGTAGATTTTGTCTCTATTAACCTTAACAGCAATGATGATAAATCCTGGAGAGGTATTATTAATAATTACGATTTTCCTAAAGACAAGGAATATAAATTTAAGTATCCTATAATGGCACGAAAAATATTGGCCGTTAATTATTTAAACAAAGCTATTATAGTGAATGAAAATGCTATGATATTACATCCTAATGTCAATATTTTTAAATCGGATTTTGCCGAAATACTAGGCAACCTATTACAAAAAAAGCACCTTATCGCTAAAAAATAAGATGCCCTTGTTATCATTTCTGGAATTTATTTTAATTCCCTTTCTTATAATCTGCCAAGAATTTTTCCAATCCAATGTCCGTAAGTGGATGATTTAACAATCCGAAAATAGATTTTAAAGGTCCTGTCATAACATCGGCGCCTAATTTAGCACAATCGATAACGTGCATGGTGTGCCTAATGGAAGCTGCTAAAATCTGTGTGTCAAAGGCATAGTTGTCATAGATATGGCGTATCTCAGCAATTAAATTTAAACCGTCCGTAGAAATGTCATCCAAACGACCAATGAATGGCGAAACGTAAGTTGCGCCTGCTTTAGCAGCCAGTAGCGCTTGACCAGGTGAAAACACAAGTGTAACATTCGTTTTAATACCCTTATCAGAAAAGTACTTACAAGCTTTTACACCATCCTTTATCATTGGTAATTTAATCACTATTTGGTCATGCAAATCAGCCAATGCTTCACCTTCCCTAACCATGCCTTCAAAATCTGTAGAGATTACCTCGGCAGAAACATCACCATCGACAATTTTACAGATATCTACATAGTGTTTCATAATATTGTCTATACCAGTAATACCTTCTTTGGCCATTAAAGATGGATTGGTTGTTACACCATCTAAAATACCCATATCCTGAGCCTCTTTAATCTGATCTAGATTGGCTGTGTCAATAAAAAATTTCATAGTAAACTTGTTTTTGTTTCCCTCTTACTGAGAATCTATTTTAGTTGTGTTTTAATTGTCGCGAATTTACAACTAATCAATAGGAAGACTTTAAGGAAATCATCAAAATATATTAACAATTTACCAATAAAATTAATTCTCTTCTATAATCAACGTGTAGGTTTTTGAAGTACTAAAGTTGCATAAGGTATTAGGATCATTATTAAAGTTACCGAAAGGCCCATCTACGTCGAGAAAAATAGTGATTTTAAAGATTCCTGTTTCTTCAGGAGTGCCCTCTAAACTGATAGTTCTATAGTTGACGAAGAAGTTCATTCCTTCAGGTAAACCTCTTACATCAAAAAAGTATCGATAATCGTCGTCACGCGGTTCGTTATTGATCTCAGCTGTTAGATCCACATAGTAATAATTTTCTGTTGATCCAATTGGAAACTCCTTGTTTGGAAGTTCTGGTTCAACCGGAATAATACAAAACGGATCTTCACAACTAAAGATGAAAATAGAAAGTAAAATAAGTATAAGTAATCGTTTTTTCATGATAGCCTAATTTCATGAAATAAACATCAAATAACGTACCAAAAAATACTACAACCCGTAATGATTCATCAGTAGTTTCTCATAAACCTTATCAGGAAGCATACGTTTAAGAACTATAGAGAACTTTTGCATAAAAGCGCCAACTTTATAATGAATCTTAGGCGATTTAGTAGTTATTATTTTATAAATAGCCTCAGCCATTTCCTTGGGATCATTTCCATCATCTACATGTTCGTCCATCATTGCTAAAGAATGACTGTATTTTTCCTTATAGGGGGAATCTTCCAATACTGGAGCATGATAACGACCAGCAGCAATATTTGTTGCAAAATCACCAGGTGCTACATTGGTCATTTCCACATTAAAATCCTTCAACTCCATTCTAAAGGCTTCGGTTACCAATTCTAAAGCCCCTTTACTGGCACTATATACACCTCTAAACGGTAATCCCATATAACCAGCAATAGAGGTAATATTGATTATTAAACCAAAGTTTTGCTGCCGCATCGAAGGCAATACGGCTTTAATAACATTAATAGGCCCAAAAAAATTAGTTTCGAAATTACGTTTTATCTCTACATCAGGGATTTCTTCAATGGGCCCTGTGATTCCAGCACCTGCATTATTGATTAAGATATCTATCTTTGATGTCTCATCTAGTATTTTTTCAATACAATTAGAAATCGTTTCTGGTTGAGTAACATCTAAAGCTACAATGGGGAATTTACTCTCTGGATAATTTTTAGGATTACGGCTCGTACCATATACAATAAATCCTTTATTCTGAAGAAACTCACCGACAGATTTTCCGATTCCAGACGATCCGCCTGTGATTAATACAACTTTAGACATAACATTTACTTTGAAGTTAAAAGTACGAATTCAAAAATAATGAGACCCCAACCTTCATTGGGATGTACGTAAACTAAAAAATCTTGATTCGCATAAGCTTTCAAGATTTAAGTTTATTGTACAAAAAAGGCAAGCTACCTACATCACACCGCTACGACCGCGTACCTTTGCTACGTTCCCGTCCTGGAGGATTAAGCAGGAGCTGGTTGTGTAGGACTTGCCGGCTGCAAAGATACAACCTTTTAAAACTTTTACAACCATAAAGCAATCATTTTTAAACTGAATTATATTTAATAACTTGCCAAAAATCTTTAGAAATCTATGCACCTCTATAAATATTTAACATTCTGCTTTTTAGGGTTAATTCTAGTCAATTGTGGTAATACAAATACATCTCAACGAACGGGCTTGGCTATTGATACCAAAGTAAAATCCCTTTTGTTGGGAGATACTTTAGACCTAACTATTACTAATCCCAAAAACCTAAATATCACAAAGGTGAGCTATCAATTAAATGGTAAGGCTATAGAAAAAAATACGGTTTTGGATAATGTTACTCTCGGTGAAAAAACATTAACTGCTAACGTTTCTTACGATGACAAAACAGAAACACTGACAAAGTCTATAAAAATTTACAACAACATTATCCCTTCCATCTACTCTTATGAAATTATAAATACCTTTCCTCACGATATCACATCCTATACTCAAGGCTTAGAGTTTTATAATGGTGAACTTTATGAAAGCACTGGTCAGTATAAAGAATCAAAATTGAGAAAAGTGAATTTTAAGACGGGTGAAGTTTTAAAAAATATTAATCTGAGTGATAATTTCTTTGGAGAAGGCCTAACCATTTTAGATAATAAATTATACCAATTGACCTGGAAAGCAAAACGAGGTTTTGTTTATGATGTCAACACGTTAGAAAAGATTAGCACTTTTAATTACGGAACAAGTAAAGAAGGCTGGGGAATTTGTAATGATGGAAGCACTTTATATAAATCTGATGGCACCGAAAAAATATGGCTTTTAAATTCTGAAAATCTTACAGAAAAAAGTCATATCGAAGTGTATACCGAAAAAGGGAAAATCCCAAGTCTTAATGAACTCGAATGGATTGATGGTAAAATTTTCGCCAACATTTACCAACGCAATGGTGTGGTGATTATTAATTCTAAAACAGGTGGTGTCGAAGGTGTTATTGACTTTAAACCACTACGAAAACTTGTTACACAACACAGCGAATTAGATGTACTTAATGGTATCGCCTATCATCCAGAACGTAAAACCATCTTTGTAACTGGTAAAAATTGGGATAAACTTTTTGAAGTAAAAATTAAGAAGCAGTAATACAACATTGCGAATATTCGAAAAAACCATAACCGTCTCAAAAGACGATCTAGACCAACTCAACCATGTCAACAATGTGCGCTATGTACAATGGGTTCAGGATATGGCCGAAGCACATTGGCTTCAAAATACGACTAAAACTATCCAAGACAACTACTTTTGGGTATTGGTCAGTCATCATATAGACTATAAAAATCAAGCGGTTTTAGGAGATGTTTTAAAGCTGAAAACCTACGTGTCTAAATTTGAAGGAGTTTTCTCTTTTCGTCAAGTAGAAATTTACAATGCAACAAACGATAGGCTTATTGTAAAATCTGAAACCAAATGGTGCCTAATGAAAGTCGAAACAAAAAAACCAACTAGAATTCCAACAGAAATTACAACCTTATTTTAATAAGTTTATGATAGCTCGACTTGTTTCTTTAGACTTACTGATCGAAGCTAAGCGTAGGTGAGTTAACAATAATTTAGGTTAAAGTTTTTTTAATTGGCTAAAGTGTTTCAATTTAATCTGTTTTCTTTAGCCCACCAATCCTTCATTATGAGATATTTCCTGTTTATCACATGCATACTCGGCATTAATAGTCTTGTTTTTTCACAGACTTTAGAAGGAAAAGTATACGATTCAAAATCTGTAGTAAAGGACATTAAAGTACTAAACAAAACCCAAAACAGGCTTACGGTTACGGACAAAGATGGTAACTTCAGTATTGTTGCCAAAGTGAATGATACCATTTCATTTGAATCCTTATTTTATCATCCCAAAGAAGTCGTTTTAACCCAAATGCATTTTGAGGATATTAATGTTTTTGAAATTAAGAAAATTGTCAGTGCGTTGGATGAAGTAAATATTAAAGCCGAACCCGAACAACCGGTTTTTGAGGAGGTAACTTATAATGAAGAACTTCAAAATTTAATTAAAGAAGATATTAAACGCAATCCGCATTTATACATGCCTGCGGAAGCTTATTATGGCGGAAATATCTTAGCAATAATAGATTTAGTTGCAAAACTATTCAAGAAGAAAGATAAATATCAACCACCAAACTACAAAGCCCTCACCTATACGCAAATTGATTCTTTATTTAATAAAAGTACATTCTTTAACAAACGTCTAGTTACGGAAGATCTAAACATTCCTGAAGACAAGACTAAACTGTTTTTCGATTTTTGTGAAGCAAAAGGCCTGAGTTCAGAGCTTTTGCAAGATGGAAAAAAGATGATGCTTTTAGAACAATTGGTTTTAAACAGCCAGCTATTTCTAATCTTGCTCGAAGAGTATGGAGAAGAAAAGACTTCTAAAGATTAAATCTGTCATATAATTCCTAAGTTTCATAATAATTCATAACTTCAAAAGTTATATTTTAGAGCCAAAATTAGTTTACATGAAGCGATTGCTATCATTTTTCATTTGCTTAGGAATCATAGTACTATGGAGTTCTTGTCGTGAGGATTTTGAATTCTCACCTAGTACGGGAAATCTAGAGTTTGAAAGGGATACCGTTTACCTAGATACTGTATTTACAGATATAGGTTCTAGCACTTATAATCTTAAAGTCTATAATCGAAGCGACGATGATATAGTCATCCCTACTATTCAGTTAGAAAACGGCATCAGTTCGTTTTATAGAATGAATGTTGATGGCACCACAGGTTTAGAAGGTGCACAAGAAGGCAAGTTTTTTGAAAATGTCGAGCTTTTAGCCAATGATAGCCTTTTTATATTTATTGAGACCACTATTGATATAGAAACCCTCTCTAGCTCAGATACACAGTTTTTGTATACGGATCGAATCCTTTTCGATTCGGGTAATAATCAACAAGATGTGGACTTGGTGACTTTAGTTAAAGATGCTGTTTTCATATTTGCAGATAGAGACGAAGACACTAACATTATTGAAACCTTAACGTTTGATGTGGATGGTGACGGCACACCAGATGAAACAACATTGCAAGGGCGCTTCCTCGAAAATGATGAACTTACATTTACTAACGAAAGACCCTATGTAATTTATGGCTATGCAGGTGTTGGCGCAGGACAAACATTGACTATGGAACCAGGAGCCAGAGTTCATTTCCATGCTGATTCCGGAATTATAGTCACTCAAGGAGGTTCACTGAACATAAATGGTGCTTTAAGCACAAATCAAGAAGCCCTAGAGAATGAAGTGATTCTTGAGGGCGATCGACTAGAACCACTTTTTAGTGATGTCCCTGGACAATGGGGAACAATTTGGTTGTTTAATGGTAGTATGGATAACACTATTAATTATGCTACCATTAAAAATGCAACTATAGGAGTGCTCAGCGAGGGAAACCAAGATGCTACGAACGATAAGCTTACCATCACCAATTCACAAATTTATAATTCTAGTGCCTTTGGTATTTTGGGACGAGCGACATCCATCACTGCCGAAAATCTAGTCATTAATAACTCCGGACAATCCTCTTTTGCAGGTACTTTTGGTGGAAAATACAATTTTACACATTGTACTATTGCCAATTACTGGAATAACAGCTTTAGGCAATTCCCTTCCCTCCTTTTGAATGATTTTATTGTAGATGAAAATAATACGGTTTTTACGAATGATTTAACCGAAGCCAATTTTAACAATTGCATTATTTATGGTAATGATAACCCTGAGTTTTTGTTAGAAGATGAAGGTGCTGTATTTAACTATAAGTTCAATAATTGTTTATTGCGTTTTGATAACACTAATCTTAGTGGTACAGGAAACTATATGTTTAACGATACCATGTTCTATGAAGGTAACTTCTTTAATATAGATCCCGATTTCGAAGACCCATTTGAAAACCTGATGCGAATCGGTCAAGATTCTGGTGCCAATGGTATTGGCAGTCCCGATTTCATAATTTCCACAGATATCCTTGGTGAAACACGTACCTCACCACCAGATGCTGGTGCTTACATCAGTACCACTTTTGAAGACTAATTACCTATTATCTACAATTTAACATCTAAATGAAAACTTATACCTTGATTTTACTTGTGCTTTTATTATCGCCAATCTGCGAAGCGCAATCCACTTATAAAAAAGCCATAAATGCCCAAATAGGTTTTGCATTAAGCTCACCTTATGAGAGCGAAGATGAAATAGGTGATTCTGGCTTTTTTCTACAAGGAGAATATATTCTAATTCTCAAATCTTGGCTAGAACTGAAGCCATATGTAGGTTTAATAACAACAAGCTCTAACGGAGAAGATCTAGATGGTAACCCAACAGATGAAAGGGCAGAAACCAAGGCTTTTCTTTTTGGTAGCAAAGCGCGGTTAAGAGCCCCTATACGATGGGTAGCACCTTACATAGAAATTGGAATTGGTGCATCTATTGGGAAATTTGAGACCTTTACCTCAACTATTAAAATCGAAAAAAATGGTTTAATTTATCACATCCCTTTTGCCTTTGGGCTAGAATTAGGTAGAAATAATAACTTTGATTTAGGATTTACTTATTATTTCCAACCTACAGTTGAGCAATTTGCTGGAGCATTTGCTATCGGTGTTACCTTTCCGCTTAAAAGCTAATCCGCATTCTTAGCATCGTAATTAAGTATACCTTCAACTTCCATTTTTGGGATGATCAGTAAATCATAGCGCTGTACAAGTTCTGCTAGTTGTGGGTTAAGATTAAATTTTTTGGGATAATAGAAATGCCCTTTAATCATTGGTCTTAGGTCGATGACAACCCACTGGTCTTTTTTGCCCATTTGCAGTAAATCTTTTCGAGCTTTGAAGTATCTGTTCTCAGAATTATAATTATCTGTTATGACATCACCTTCCTTTGAATATCTTGACATAAACCCTATGTTAAGTGCCGTGTTACCATGGTACTCTGCAACTTCATTAAGCGTATTTCCTACTTCATAAATACTCAATGGTGAAAACCCTTTGGATAAATGGTAACCCCCCATTTTTATAAGTAGCTTGTCCTTAGATAAATCAAAATTTAGATCTATTAATCCTTTTCTAAGCTGAGACTTCATGTACTTTATGCGGGTTGCATTATTCTCATACCACTTTCTGTTGTTGTATAATAAGTAAATAGCACTACTTTGTTTTAAAGCATCAACTACTTCAAGATTCTTTGGTTCTATCGACATCTTTTGTAAAAAATCCTTGAAGAGTTCGGAATTGGATAGTGATACATGAAGGTTTTGTTTATCCTCTTGGTCGTCTTTGTAGAACTTTTGAAGTGATGATTTTACCTCGGAATACAAGTCTAAATGTTGGGCTTTAATATCTTTAGGTAAATTCTCGAACATTTTGTCTATCAACATAACATAGCCATCATAGAACTCCTGATCTATACCAAATAGGTTCCATGATTTATCTTTTACTGTTTGCAAAAACTCAGCATCTTCTTTGTAATCAAAAAATGGAAAAGGTGTATTGATATAGCCATCAGAATCTTTCGTCAGGTATTTTTCATGTAGCTTCCGAATCTCTTCTTCTGTAGTTCCCTCTAAAGTATTTAACTGTTGCCCAGTTACAGGACCTACCTCTAAAGCCATTGTTTTATATCCTAAACGATCCAAAACCGGAATAATAGCATTTGTAAATTCAGAAATACGTTTAGAACCATGGTATTCTCCAATCATGGTAAACTGAGCTTTAGCCATTTCATTTTCTAAAAAGGCTTTCCCATAACCTGTTAATTTTCCATCTACAACATCAAAAGTATAAGTTAGTGACTCTAATTGCTTCACTGTTAAGCTATCTTGAGCATAGCTAAAACAGGATAACAGGATTATAAAAAAATTAAAAACAGGCTTCATTTTGTGTGTTCTTTAATATCGTGATACATAATAACCTTAAGATTTGGATTGAGGCGTCTCAATTCTTCACTCACTGCTTTTGCATGACCAGCACCTACAATCAATACACTTCGTTTTATCTTATTTTCACCTAATACTTCCAATATATTTTTTGCCATTTTGACGTTTCTATCGTCCCATTTTTTAATCTGAATATCATAGTCTTCACCACTAAAGCCTTCAAATCGTAATGAGTTTACCCTGTAGTATAAATCTAACGTTTTGGGTTTATTAATATATCGCCCTAATGACCATGAGGCACCAGCAAATATGTTTCCCCAAGTATCTTTTCGCATTGCTTTTTTAAAGGTTCTCTTACCTTCTTTAGTTCCTGCTTTTAAAGTACGTTGCCATGCTGGCCAGTAGCCGCTATAGCCCTCATGACTGTCTACACCATACACCTTTTTTAGCTTTAATTTTCGCATTAATTGAAAAGTTAAATCAGGGTTTTGATTTCCGTATGGTTTGAATTTCTCAGTAGCACCGTGCCTCGCAAAATAACCATACATTCTATGATTGCCTTGATCGCCAATACTCAGGTAATACGCTTGTAGTTTTCTAAATTGTAAGCTGTCTAATGCTGTATTTGGTGTTTGCTCGAGTTGCTTTATTTCGTTCATATCGATATTAAACGAGTCTTTCTTTTTTAGATAAGCTTCTTTAAAACGCGAATTCCATTCTCCCATTGCCGCAGTATCGCCAGTCCTAGAATGCTCGGACATTATTAACTCTGGCTTGTACTTTAATATCTTTTTAACCATGGGTTTATAAGCACGTTTAACGATGCCAGGTAATTGGTGCATATCACCTACAATTAGGATCTCTTGCTGCTCTTGCGAAAATGTATTACTGAATTGCATTAGTAAAAAGACCAAAAAAAATTTAGATAAGTATTTCATGATGTTTTATTTTGAATAACAACCCAAAATTGAAACTCTTTAACCATATTATAAAAGAGAATCTGTAAACCTGCTAAACTCCTCTGTAAAATTGAGGATAGGTATATTCGTTATTCTAGAATGCAGGTTTACAGATAAAAATTTTGAGTTCACAGATACTTTTTATCATTAAAAGTAGATTTCATTAGCTTCGCACATATGAAATACGGTATTAAAAAACTAAGCCTTTGGTTCCTAATCTATTATGTGGTAATTGATGTTATTGGTGATATCATAGATTCAAATTCTATTTCTAATGCATTTGAATATCATATTCAACCTAAGATTATAGCATTGACCCTATCTGTTGGATTAATCTTCTTTTTGTATACACTTTCGTCTTATTCTATTTTTTACAAATGGCACAATAAGAAACCGTTTTGGGTCAATATTCTAATCATAGTCACTAGTGTGGTCGTTATCATAAGCCTAAGGTATCTCATTGAAGAAGTTCTATTTAGAATTATTTTTGGATTTGGTAATTATAGAGAGGATGTTACGATGTCTTATTATTTTCTGGATAATTTTTATTATGTCTTTCAGTATTGCACTTTAGGAATCATCTTTTATTTCTGGCAATACTCAAAGTTTAAGGACGAAAGCACCAACCAACTTTTATTAGAGAATCAACGCATGGAATTGGATTTGTTGCGCTCGCAAACCAATCCACACTTTTTATTCAATACGCTTAATAACATCTATGCTTTGATTCACATCAATCCCGATAAAGCCCTAGGTGCTATCGAAAAGTTATCTTTACTGTTACGCTATACCTTATACAAAACCAAGTCGGTGGTTGCCTTAGAAGACGAAATAGCCCAAATAAGAAATTTTATAGATTTGGAAAGCATTCGGCACAAGGAACAGCCTATGGTAGAATTTAGTATTGAAGGCTTAACAAAAAATGTTAGTGTTCCGCAGTTCTTATTATTGCCTTTTGTTGAAAATGCTTTCAAACACGGAAAAATGCATAGCAAGCAACAACCTATCGAAATCAAAGTAATGGTCAATGGTTCTTACTTAACATATCAGGTCATAAATGAAATCGAAGAAAAGAAGAAAGATAAAGTAGGAGGCTTAGGTTTAGATAACCTCAAAAAACGCCTGAAGCTATTATTTCCGAAACAGTATTCGTTTTCGTGTAAGGCCGAAAATTCAATATTTAAAGCTTATCTTCAAATACCTTTAAAATGACTTGTATAATTATAGATGATGAACCTTTAGCTGTTGATTTGTTAGAATCTTACGTCTCAAAAGTTGAAAACTTAAAGCTCATAGGTACTTTTAATAATCCTTTGGATGCTTTGAAGCTTTTGCGTGAGACCTCAGTGGATGTTTTATTCCTCGATATTCAAATGCCAGAAATAACTGGTGTTGAGTTCAAAAAAATAATTCGTCCAGAAGTCAAAGTCATTTTTACAACAGCCTATTCGGAATATGCTTTAGAAAGCTATGATCTCAATGCTGTGGATTACCTATTAAAACCCATTACGTTCCAGAGGTTTTTACAAGCTGTTGAGAAAGTTCAAGAAAAAACGGTTTCAATACAGCCTGATGATGGTATTGACTATCTATTTGTGAAGACCGAATATCGTCATCAAAAAATAGTCTTTTCAGATATTTTATACTTAAAGGGCCTAAGTGATTACGTTGCCATACAGACTAAAGAAGGTAAAGTACTTACGTTACAGAATATGAAAGATTTCGAGCAGATTTTACCCAAAAACAAGTTTATTCGCGTTCATAAATCTTATATCGTGAGTTTAGAACATATTGAGTTTATAGAACGTAATCGTATCGTCATTGAAGGCGAATACATTCCTATTGGTGCAACTTATAAAGATGCCTTTTGGAAACAAATAAATGGTGAATAACCCTAGGCATTAAACAAAGGTCTACCGCTCATTAGTTCATTCACTTTTTCAGCCACACCTTCTAAAACGGTTTCATTGTCGTGGTTATTGATGACCTCATCGATTAGATCAACGATGTAACTCATGTCGTTTTCCTTTAATCCTCTTGTGGTAATCGCTGGAGTACCAATTCTAATTCCTGAAGTTACAAAAGGAGACTCAGTATCAAACGGCACCATGTTTTTATTAACGGTAATATCTGCTTTCACCAAGGCATTTTCGGCATCCTTTCCTGTAATGCTTTTGTTGCGTAAATCAATAAGCATCATATGGTTGTCCGTTCCGCCGGAAATTAAATGGTAATCCTTAGCAACAAATGCTTTTGCCATAGCATCTGCATTATGTTTCACTCTTAACATATAATGCATAAACCCATCCGTTAAGGCTTCACCAAATGCAATCGCCTTCGCAGCAATAACGTGTTCCAAAGGACCACCTTGATTCCCTGGAAAAACACCAGAGTCGAGCAAGCCCGACATCTTACGTAACTTTCCACTCTTTAAGGTAATACCAAATGGGTTATCAATATTCTCACCCATTAATATCATACCTCCTCTTGGCCCTCGCAATGTTTTGTGTGTTGTTGTTGTGACTACATGGCAATGTGGCATCGGGTCATTGAGAATGCCTTTGGCTATTAATCCTGCAGGATGTGAAATATCAGCTAATAAGACAGCCCCAACATTATCAGCGACTTCCCTAAACTTAGCGAAGTCCATATCACGTGAGTATGCAGAAGCGCCTGCAATGATTAACTTAGGACGCTCTTTCTCAGCAACATCCGATAACATATCGTAATCAATATAGCCTGTCTCTTGTTTTACACCATAAAATGTAGGACGATACAATTTTCCCGAAAAGTTAACAGGAGAACCATGCGTTAAATGACCACCATGTGATAAATCAAACCCTAAAATAGTATCACCAGGCTTTAGACAAGCGTGAAATACAGCTGTATTAGCCTGACTGCCTGAATGTGGTTGCACATTGGCATAAGCTGCTCCAAACAAGGTTTTTGCGCGATCAATGGCAACACGTTCAACCTCATCTACAACTTCACAACCACCATAATAACGCTTTCCCGGATAACCCTCTGCATACTTGTTTGTAAGTACAGAGCCTGTTGCTTCCATGACTTGGTCACTAGCAAAATTTTCGGAAGCGATTAATTCAATACCATCCAATTGGCGTTCTCTTTCGGCATCTATTAGTTCAAAGATTTGTTCGTCGCGTTGCATAAATTATCTCTATAGTTAAATGAAAATCAAAAATACTAAAACATTAGTTTTAATATTAAAAATTATGTAGGTTTGAATAGAAATTAATGAACATTTAATCAACAACACTACTATGCCATTATCAGCTAATAACCCAAACAGAACATCATGGTTATATGTCAATAAATACTCTGATTTTCCCATTCAGAATATACCTTTTGGTGTTTTCTTAACCAGAGAAGATATCATTACCATAGGCACACGAATTGGCGATACAGCTATAGATCTTGGAGCATTACATCAGTTGGGTTATTTTGATGGCATTCCTTTAACGGATGATATTTTTCTTCAGGATTCATTAAATGATTTTATAGCCGATGGACGTAAAACTTGGCGTGCTGTTCGTAATCGCGTAGCAGAAATTTTTGATTCCAATAACGAAACACTTAAGAACAACACCAAGCATAAGGAGATTATTTGTTTTCGATTAGATGAGATTGAAATGCAAATGCCAATTCACGTTGGTGATTACACGGACTTTTATTCGAGCAAGGAACATGCAACGAATGTAGGCTCAATGTTTAGAGACCCAGATAATGCCCTTATGCCAAATTGGTTGCATATTCCTGTAGGTTATCATGGTCGTAGCTCTTCCATTGTAACAACGCATATTCCTATCCACAGACCACAAGGGCAAACCTTGCCTGAGGGTGCGAAACAACCTGTTTTTGGTCCAAGTAAATTGGTCGATTTTGAATTGGAAATGGCTTTTATTACTACGGCTGCAAACGATTTGGGAGAACCGATTCCTGTGGAAGAGGCTGAAGGATATATATTTGGTTTGGTCGTCTTTAACGATTGGTCGGCCAGAGATATTCAAAAATGGGAATATGTTCCTTTAGGTCCTTTTTTAGGAAAGAATTTTGCATCTGCCATGTCACCTTGGATAGTTACCCTCGATGCCCTAGAGCCGTTTAGAGTTGAAAGTCCAAAACAAGATCCAAAGCCTTTACCTTATTTACAGACCAAAGGCAAGCACAGCTTTGATATCCATTTAGAAGCTGGTATTATCCCAAAAGGTGGCAAAGAAACCACTGTTTGCAAGACCAATTTCAAATACATGTACTGGAATATGGCCCAGCAACTGGCACATCATACCGTTAATGGTTGCCCTGTAAATGCTGGAGATATGATGGGTAGCGGTACCATTTCGGGCCCTACTGAAGATTCTTACGGTTCTATGTTAGAATTGACTTGGAAAGGCTCTAAACCTATTAAGATGAAAGATGGTACCGAGCGTAAGTTCATCAATGACTATGATACCGTAGTGATGCGTGGTTACTGCGAAAATGATGACGTGCGTATTGGTTTCGGACAAGTAAAAACACAATTGCTTCCCGTGTTTAATCCGAAGAAGAAGAAATAGCTTAAAGTATGAAGATATAAGAAAGAAGCTCGGAGTTGTTATCAATTTTGAGCTATTTGCTTTCTGCCTACTTTCCTACTTCTTGCTTCCAACTTCCAACATTTTAAACAACTAACAATCAGCATCATAATAAACTTGGCATAGTACTTGGTTTATAATTCGTATGAGATCCTGAAACGAGTTCAGGATTAGTTCAACTAACCATGTTGCTTCATTTCATTAGAAATTTGCAACAATGAGTTTCACTAAAATACAAGATTATGAAACGATTTTTACTTTTAACAGTCCTTGTTTCGGTACTCGTATCTTGTAGTGCCAAAAAACAAATCGAACAAGCCATTAGTCATGGTAATTATGATGAAGCCATTTCCGATGCTTTGCGAAAGCTAGACAACAACAAAGACAAAAAGCGTAAGCAAGCTTATGTTATAATGCTGAAGGATGCTTATGATAAAGTCTTAGCCGAAGACTTGGCACAAATAGCGCATCTTAAAGAAGATGGCAATCCTGAGTTATACAAAACGATCTACGAAACCTATGCGGATCTTGAAGCTAGACAAAATGCTATAAAACGCATAATGCCTTTGAGAATTGATGGCAGAACCATCCACTTTTCCTTTAGGGATTACAGTAGCGAATTAGTAGATTACAGATATAAAACATCGGATTTTTTAATGGATAAAGCTTTAGATTTATTAGATACTGAAGATAAATTCAACGCACGTGAAGCCTATAGATTGTTTGATTATGTGAATAACATTAATCCAAATTTTGAAGACGTCAGAGACTTAATGCAAGAAGCGCGTGCCACTGGTATGGATTATGTGCATGTATCTATACAGAACCAAACCCATCAAATTATACCGCAACGATTAGAAGCCGAACTTTTGGATTTTAACACCTATGGTTTAAACCAATTTTGGATCACCTATCATGCTGTTGCAGATGATGATCTCGATTATGATTTTGCAATGGAATTGCAATTAAAGCGTATTAATATCTCGCCAGAGCGTATTAACGAGAGACAGTTATTGAGAGAACGCGATATTGTGGATGGCCGGGAATACGTATTGGATGAGAATGGTAATGTTGCTAAAGATAGTTTGGGTAATGATATTAAAGTGGATAGAATCATTAATGTACGAGCACGTTTTTTTGAAGTGCTACAGACCAAATCCGCACAAGTCATAGCAGAAGTAGTATATAAAGACCTAAAGCAAGATCAAGTGATTGACGCTTTTGCGATTGATAGTGGCTTTGTATTCGAAAATGTTTTTGGCCATTTTAGAGGTGACCGAAGAGCATTGAATAGAGATGACAGAACCTTGTTAAGACAGGAACAAATCCCTTTCCCTACGGATGAGCAAATGGTTTATGACTCAGGCGAAGATTTAAAGCTTCAGTTAAAAAACATCATTAGTCGCTATCGCTTGAATAGTTAGAAAACAAAAAAACCTCTCACATTTCGATAAGCTCGAATATCGCGAGAGGTTTTTGTTATTATAATTATCGTTGTTGTATATGAGAAGTAGCTGATTTATATGTGCTAGTTTTCGGATAGAAATAAATATAGCAGAAAAGAACTAAACACTGTGATTAGCTTTTAACTGCTATTATTTATATACCGTGTTAGCAAACGTTACTATTAATTAAATCCTCCACCAAGATTATCGCATTCAGGAAATAAGTTTCCATTCATATCAGCATTTGGAATGGCACATTGAAATGTTTTAGTTACGGTTTTTTCGCAGTCTTCGAATTTAGCAGTAACAGTTGCTCGAGTAATTCTATTATTTATTGAGGCTGAAACTAATCGAGGGTTACTAGTGGATGGTGAGTAAAATTGTATTGTTCCATTTTGTCGTCTTATTTCCCACTCATATGTTGTTCCATTCGGAAAATTACCTCCAGCGTATAAATAAACATAATTAGCACCACTTTGAGTTCCATCAATGTATTCATCTAATATGCTCAACGAATAGTCATCACAATCATCTGGACCAGGACCAGATCCGCATAAAAGAATATTTCTAGCCATAGGTGAAACGCATATTGAACTGTTAAATTCAACTGATATTTGACCTCCTGAAAAATTACTAT
Source organism: Winogradskyella sp. (assembly GCF_028289625.1). GTDB lineage: Bacteria > Bacteroidota > Bacteroidia > Flavobacteriales > Flavobacteriaceae > Winogradskyella. The sequence goes on from NZ_JANQOM010000056.1 coordinate 32,838, forward strand.
CCAAACTAATAGTTACCGTACTAGTTCCTTGACCATTAACAATGGAAATTCCTGATGTCACATTCCAATTTATAATAGTAACAACATCTGGCGTATTCAAAGTGTATGTTAATATTTGTCCCGGAAGACCACATTCGGGTCCATTTGTTGCACAACGTGTCAAAAGCCCACGTTTATCGTTTTGAATTCCGCGACTACTATTATTACTATCTTTATCGATAGAATTTTGAATCTCTCCAATCACAAGTATATTTTCGGATTGAGCAGGATCAATTTCAGGATTATCTGTTTCACAAGAAAGTGTGAAAGAAAGTATTATAGTTAAGATTAAATAATTGATTTTTTTCATAATAATATTGAATTTAAATTGTTAATTGAATTCAGTTTTTTTGTCATAATGTTTGCTATCGGTTACGTATATGAAAAGTAGCAGATAAAAAGGCTACTATTCTCTGTTTAAAAATTAAGATAGTAGAAAAGAACTAAACATTGTGATTAGCTCTTAACTGCTATTTTTTATATACCATGTTGTACCACATTCTATTATTTCTCTTTTTTTAATACTAACTTCAAAATTAGAGCCAAAATTGCTATAGCAAGTAATACATATTGTAGCCAAAGAAAATGGTCATTTTTATCGAAAACCTGTATTAATAAAATAACAATTAATGGAATATAAATTAAATATTTCCTTTTCATCATTCATTCTCCATACATTCATTATAGTCATCCATGGCATCGTCTAAACATAAGGCAGAGATAGCAAAAGCTGACATTGCCCCTATTCCCCAGCCCATACCACCAGTAAATATGCCTACAACAGCAGAGACACTGACGGCTATTGTTAGATTTCTACCACATCTATATCTTGCTCTGTCGTAAGTCTCTATACATGAGTTACTTTTATTGTATTGTTCAAGTTGTTTGTCATATTCAGCTTCTATAATATTTTCAATTTCTTCAGATGTGAAATTTTTAAAATCTGGATTGTTATTAGCAAAGTCAATACTATTATTATACATTGCTACGAGAAGATTTGAAATTCTTTCGGATTTCTGAATGTTTGCCTCTTGTAAAATATTTGATACTTCATTTAGTTCAAATTCTACAGATAAAGACTCTAAGTATTGAATGTTGATATTTTCCTCATTTAGAAGTAATGTATTAATTTCAGCACCTATTTGTATTTGTTTTGACACATAATCTTCTAAGCTCAAGTCGTTGATCTTTTTCTTTAAGTCAATTGAGTTTGATGATTCATTCATTTCATTATCATATTGACTACATGATCCAAACATTATTAATAAAGCAAATAGAATTGTGAAATAGGGTTTTCTTAAAATTTTAAGTAGATTCATGTTTTTAATTTTTAATGGAAATATCAATTATATTTTAATAATTTTCCTTTTTAAACTTATTTTTTGAATTCTCAATATTCTAATTGGTTTACTTTTTAATTTTATTTCGGTTTCAACTTTCACATTTTCCCATTTTAGATTGTCAGCCTATTTTTGACCGCTATATTTGTTTTTAATTGCACACGACGCATAGGTAAGACCAATTATTAATAGGTTTTATTGTTTGATAAGCGAAGTTAGTATTTTCTTACAGCGAAGTCAATACGTAGAACTACGTATTTTTTAGATATTTAGGATTACTCTAGCGAAGATTTAAAGCTTCAGCTAAAGAATATCATTAATCGTTATCGGTTGAATAGTTAGTAAATAAAAAGCCTTTCACTGCCATTGAGCTTACCCGTACTGAGCGCGGTCGACGCATCGAAATGTGAGAGGTTTTTCACTATTGTGCTTATCAACGGTCTCGTATAACCGTCAGTTACGGATAAATTTACGTTTTATTTGGTTTGGCACTGACGGAAGCAATTCAGAGTGGATTCGCTTGGCCTGCCCTGAGCTTGTCGAAGGGTAGTCGAATCCGCCGACACGATCGGTGCGAACTGGCGGCAGCAAATTGAGGTTATACATTGTTAGTTGTAGTTTTTTTATTTTCATTATTCAGACGCTATTCTTCCGGAATTGGGTCTCCTTCTCCAAAGTTTAGAATTGAAAACGCAAAGTCAGTCGATTCAGGTACATTTAGCTTATCGAGCCATTCTCCGCCTAAACCTGAAACTTGAATTTTATTATCTATTACTTCTAGTCCTTCTGTTTCTCCAAAGAAAAACTGAATTCCGTTACTAAGAGCAATTCCCATTGTGTCAGGAATTTTAAAAAAATAACTTTCGTTAGGCTTAATTGTTATTTTTTGATTGGCAATAATTGAGTTTTCAGTTTCATTGTAAATGAAAATGCTATACACTTTTCCAGTCGCTTTATATATCGCAGTGTCAATAGTTTCCTTTTCATAATCTGAACTGATATATACTTTATTTGGCTGGGTTACATTGAATTCATCAGGCGTAATATCTAGAACTTCTTCTGATTTTACGTTATCTTTAAGATTACTCCAAATTAGTTTTCCGATATTATTACTTTTTGTAATCGCTATTATAAGAACCACCAGCATTATCAATAATTTAAAGTACTTTTTTAATTCATTTATCATGAAAATTTTAAAAACCAACGATAACAGAATAATCCAATACAAGAAGTTGGCAATACCTCCAATTAATCCTAAATTAATAGGTGAAAGATTAATTTTGTCAATCCAATATGGAATTGAAAGCCAAAGTCCTAAGCGGATTGCCGAAAATAATATCGCTATGTAGAATAAGTTTCTAATGGTCATTAGGGAATACGTGTTTTAAATTGCAACTAACGGTCTCGGCTATGATATCGTTGCGGAAAAATCCGCAGGATTCTTTCCGCCGTAACCGTAAATTTAGCAAAAAGGCTTGAAATTCCGAGTAGGAATTCAACCGTAATGAACTATAGCCGTTGTTGGCAAAAGGTGTTTTAAAAATTATCTAGATAATAGAATTTTGATAGAATTAGGGCTCTTTGTTGATTCGATTCTTGATTTATTTTGCTATAACTTTTAAGTGATTTACCTTCTTTAAAATAATGTATCTCGTCTGTCGAAAAGTTTCCTAATGTCCAATCACCATTGTTTTTGGATTCTGTTATTTCACAATATACCAGAACATCCAGATTATAGTAAAACTTATATTTTGCCTTTAATTCTTTCAGGTCAATATTTACCGAAATCCTTACTATATCCGAACGATTTGTACGCAATTCAGAGATTTCTGTCTTTCCAAATGATTTTCTATCAGAATTTGGGGTATCAAAACTTTTGGATTTTATTGTAGTGTCCGTTCGATTGTCTATGTAGGAGACATATTTGTCAATATCCTCAGTTGTATCCAGAGAATAACAACCCGATACTATCAGTAATAATATGTAAAATTTAAGTTTTTCCACATTATGCACAACGATCTCGTATAACCGACAGTTACGGGTTAATATGCGTTAATTTTTGGTTTAGCACAGACTTTAGCAATTCCTAGTGGATTCGCTTGGCCTGCCTTGAGCTTGTCGAAGGGTAGTCGAATCCGCCGACACGAGCGGAGCGAACTGGCGGCAGCAAATTGCGGTTATACATTGTTAGCAATAGTATTTTTTTCATTCAGTCAGATTTTCGTTCATAGATTTTAGAGTGTCAATTTTCGGCAATTCTGTAATGTCTGATTCTCCATCTATTGAGTAAAATTCCAATTCAGTCGGCATTTGGTCAGTTCCGAATACAGATATTCCAATTAATTCTCCGTTTTTCCCTTTTCCAGCGTAGTCGATTATTAAATTTCCTTTTTGAATTTCCGAGTCAAATGTTTTTCCAAACATTATAGTCGGACATTTTCCACAACCACATCTCGCAATAACTTTCAGATTTCCGATTAAATTAGTCCATTCCGATTTTCCCTTTCCAAACAGATAAGTCAGAAATTCAATTTCCGATTTTGTCAATTCTCTTTTATCAGGAATGCTATATTTCATTAATCAAATTCTTCGTTTACGTCCGGTTGATATTATTGCCAACGGTTTTAGCTATAGTTTCGTTACGGAATGGTACGCGAGTATCATTCCGCCGTAACCGAAAGATAGTGAATTGCAATGAATTCCGCATCGAACACCAAAGCTTTAGCGTAGGTGTTAGGAATTCAGCCGCATTGAGCTATACACGTTGTTGGCTACAGTTTTTAATTTCCTCATTGTATATTTCTTAAACTATCGAGCGTCTTTTTCAATTTCATAGATGGAAGTCCAATAGCAATTCTCCTTTCGTCAAGTTTGTCATATTCAATTATATTTTTCTCACTGGCATTATTATAAATACCATAAATATACTTTTCCTTTTGAGGAACACGTCTTTGATAGCTATCAACATAATTTCCAAGACTTATTGGTGGTGCCTTTCCTTTTTTTATAAATTCTTTGAGCGTAGTCGTCCAATAATCGTAATCATCAAAATGGAAGAGCATAGTTCCTATTCCAACAGGTGTAAAATCAATTTTAAAGTCTCCAATTAAACTTTCATTTGGATAACCAAATTCCGCTATTATTTGCTTTAGTTCTTTCTCATTTATTGCATCCATACTGTCACTTAACTTTATTCCGTCAATCTTTGGATTATTATATATTTGGTCTAATCTGCTCATTTCTCGTATTTTCTCTCTCAATTCTAAATTAATTGAACTTAAGTATTCGTTACGTAACGAGTCATAGTCTTTTTCTAATTCCAACCATTGATTAGTATTAACGATATTTTGAAAGGCATCAATATCTTTCAGATATGTTATTTTATCGCCTTTAAGAATTAAATTTCGGATTAGTTCAAACGCTTTTTTATTTTTCCCGAGACGAGCAGCCGATTCCGCATATTTTAGAGTTTCGTAAATTATCGGTTGGTTAAGTAGTTCACAATTAGCTTCTGCTTTTGCCATTAGTGCAACTACTCTTTCAAAATCCTTTTTATGGTATGCTTCTTCAGCTAAATAAACAGTTTGATAGTAATTGTCTATATAATTACAGTCTGTTTCTTTTTGACAAGAAAATGTCCATAAAGCTAATAATGTCAAAATGATAATCTTTCTCATTAATATTTGGGTTAAATTGGCTACAACGGTATGGTATAACTGCAGTTACGGTTTTCTATGCCTAAATATCGGTTAAAACACGGACTTTAGCAATTCCGAGTGGATTCGGACGTAGTCGAATCCGCAGACACGAGCGGAGCGAACTGGCGGCAGCAAATTGCGGTTATACATTGTTGCACAACGTTTTTTCATTTTCTATTATCTTCAACAACTCTAAATTTAGTCGCTCTTTCTATCTCATTTCCATTCGGTTCAATCTGCAAAATGTATGTTCCTGCCAAGTAATCAACTCCATTTTTGGCAATATCTTTAATTTCGAGTTGGTCAGTTTTTATTACATTATCAATTTTGTTTCTGTCCAAAATTATTGATTGTCCGTTGATTTTATATTTTCCATAAATGTATTCACTAAATCCAATTGCGTGATTATCGAAAATATAGGTTCCGTCTGTTTTAAAGTCGATACTCGTTCCATTAAAATCTCCATTATAATATGCCCTAACCAAAGTCGGTTTATTAAATTCAGAGTTATTTTTCCAATTTAGTCCGATAATCAGTCCGAAGAATAAAATTCCTATTATTGGTCCAATTAAAAATCGGTTATTTTT
>NZ_JANQOM010000060.1 GCF_028289625.1 Winogradskyella sp.
TTTTTTTCTTGATTTCGACTTTCTTCTTTTTGGGCTTGTTTGCACCCTAAAAGCATACCAATTATTATGATATAAAATATTCTCATTAGTTTAACTTAAGCTTAAACGGTCTATGATTTCATTGCGAATCCTAGGGATGAATTATAGTCATTGTTGTAATGCGTTTTATTCTATTATACTTTTATGAATATCAGTTTGATAAATTTGATATTCAAAATTGTTTTTATCAATTAAAGTATCCTTTTTGTTATTAAAATCTATTTCAAAAACATTCTTATCAGATTTTGCTGCTTTGATTTCGAAACAGTCATTTAGATTAATTCCAAGTTTCTCAATTTGTCCATCAGGTAAATACTCAATTAAGTGAAAAATGGTGTCATTTTTTTCATAATACAGATAGAGAACATCTTTTCGGCTCGCAAAATTTTTACCTTTTAGTGAATGAGGTTTTAGCTTTTCCACCATTCCGTAAACTTTGAAGTTTCTGCTTTTAATTTCTTCCGCTTCATTTTTCCTCTTTTTTCTTATCAGCGAAAATTCCTATTGCTATAAATCCAGCAATAAAAATTGAATAAATAATTATCTGTTTTAAAGAGTATTTTGACTTTTTTTTCTTTCCCAATTATTTTATGTTGGATTAATCTATTTTTCTAAATTTTGTTCTAAAATTAGAGATGTTAATTCCTTTCTGGCCATAATTTCTAATGACAAGCTGGTTTTTTGTTAACTCCTCAATAACATAACTACGATTTCCTAAAGTCAGAATTGAATCTTTCTTTTGATATTTGAATTTTATTCCAGTATCGTCAATTCCAGTAAAGTCAGAATTCAGTTTAATTGAAATTCCGTCACAAGAATATTCAAATTCTTCTCCGCTAAATGCATCTACACTTTTTGTAGTTCCATCTTCAAGTTCTTTATGATAACACTCCCATTTTCCAATTAAGTCATTAGAATTGTCTTGTAAATTCAGACAAGAAGTTAAAAATGTTATGATGATTATAGTTAAGGTTTTCATTTTCTCAAATGCATTACAACATCTAAATATAGGCAACTCTTCAAAATATTGAAAAATTGAGCGAAACCCAATAAGAAAAGGGATTAAACGATTTTACGCATTTACCAATACGTACAAACGTTTAATAAGTATTTGTAAACGCCTACTACCACTTAATAATTGCACTACCCCATGTAAAGCCACTACCAAAAGCAGCTAAGACCACATTATCGCCTTCCTTAATTTTGCCTTCTTCCCAAGCTTCGGTCAAGGCTATTGGAATGGATGCCGCTGTAGTATTCCCATAGCGCATGATATTATTATAGACTTGGTCATTACCCAAACCAAATTTCTTTTGGATAAACTGTGAGATTCTGAGATTGGCTTGGTGCGGAATCAACATATCAATGTCTTCCTTTTGAAGATTATTGGTTTTTAGGCCTTCGATAATCGCTTCACTAAAACGCACCACAGCATGCTTAAACACAAACTGGCCGTTCATATATGGATAGTAAGACACATCTTCTGGGTCATTGTCTTCCATTATGGCATCGACCCAACGCCCTGTACTTGGTCCTTCGAGCGATAATTCCTTGGCGTGCTTCCCTTCAGAATGTAAGTGCGTAGACAACACACCTCGAGTTGTATCCTCTTCCCTACTCAGCACCGCTGCTCCTGCCCCATCACCAAAAATAACCGTTACAGCCCGACCTCGCGTAGAGCGTTCCAAACCACCTGAATGATTTTCACTACCAATCACCAAGACATGTTTATACATGCCAGTCTTAATAAACTGATCAGCAACCGACAAGCCATAAATAAATCCAGAACATTGGTTACGTACATCAATAGCACCAATGGTATCCATTTCTAGAAGCTCTTGCACACGCACACCTCCACCGGGAAAATACATATCAGGACTCAAGGTAGCGAAAACGATAAAATCAATATCATCCTTGGTCAACCCTGCACGTTCAATGGCAATCTTAGCGGCTTTGGCTCCCATTATGGAAGTGGTATCATCACTTGTTTCAGGGTCTATCCAACGACGTTCTTGTATCCCTGTGCGTTCTTGTATCCATTCGTCACTGGTATCCATCCACTCTTTCAAATCATCATTCGTAACAACGTTTTCTGGAACATACTTTCCCAGACCGGTAATTCTTGAATTGTACATGTGTTTAAAAAATAGTTAGAACAACAAATTTAATCCATTTCCACTGAATCCTAAATCAATTCGTTATGCACGCATAGCAAACAAATTGGCTTCATTTTGGAAGAATTTTAACAATAGTATCACATATTCAACCTCAATTTTTGAGTATATTCGGATTTCTAATTAATTACTCACACACATGAAATCATTAATCAAATTATTTGCATTACTTTTTGTACTCAATAGTTATGCACAGCAAAGTCTAAAGTACCAACAACCCTCTGAAGAAATTCTAGAATTAGCAGATGTAGAACTTGCACCTGGTGTTCAAATTGACAGCAAAGGTGAAAACATGGTTCTCCTCTATCGTAACCAGTATAAATCTATTCAAGAGTTATCTGAAACTGAAATGCGCTTAGCGGGTTTACGTATTAATCCGGTAACGAATATTGGCAGTCGCACCAATTACATCACTAATATTAAAGTGAAAAAAATCAAAGACACAGACGCTAAACAAGTGTCTGGTTTACCAGACAATGCACGTCTTTCTGGTTTTAGATGGTCGCCTGATGAAACCATGATTGCCTGTTTAAATACCACACCAACAGGTGTTGAAGTTTGGGTACTTAATATTGCAGAAGCCAAAGTAACCAAACTTACTAATGCTGGTGTCAATGCCAATATGGGAAGTACGGTCAACTGGTTTAAGGACAACCAAAATCTTTTGGTTAAGATGCTTCCAAATGATAGAAAGGAATTGATTAATACGGCTACTGCCGTACCGACGGGTCCTACCATCTCCGTTAGCGACGGTGCCAAGGCACAAAACAGAACCTATCAGGATTTATTAAAGACACCAAATGATGAATTTAACTTTGAACAGCTCGCACGTTCCGAGATTAAAAAAGTCTCTGTCAATGGCAGTATCACGGACTTTTTAGGTGCTGATATGTATCGTGGTATCAGTTTCTCACCAGATGGGCAATATGTTATGATTACCAAAGTAAAACGGCCTTTTTCTTATTTAGTGACTTATGGTAGATTTCCAAGTGAAAGTATGGTGTACGAAGCTAGTGGTAAGAAAGTAAAAACCGTAAATGAGGTACCTCTAGACGAAGTTAGACCAAAAGGATTTATGTCAACTAGAATGGGTAAGCGCAACATGCAATGGCGTGGAGACCAACCTGCGACCTTGGTTTGGGCAGAAGCCTTGGATAAAGGAGATCCAGAAGTAGAAGTCGACTACAGAGATGTGGTTTACGAATTAAATGCACCATTTAATGGGCAGCCCAAAGAAATCCTAAAGACCAAACAACGTTTCTCTGGTATTCAATGGGGAGATGATAGCAATGCTATTGCCTATGATTATTGGTGGAACACCAGAAATCTAAAAACCTATCATTTTAATCCATCAAATGGTAAAGCCAAGGTAATATCTGATAGAAACTATCAAGACGTGTATAGCGATCCTGGGAATTTTGTAACCTCAAAGAACGAATTTGGGCGTTATACCTTAACTATGAACGGTGGCAAATTGTATTTAATGGGTGATGGTTATTCTAAGGAAGGTCAATTTCCTTTCATTGATGAATACAATATTAAATCTGGAAAAACAAAACGGCTTTACCGATCCGAGTACACCGATAAGCTCGAAAGTTTATACGATGCTATTGATATGAAAAAAGGGGAAATTCTGGTTCGTATTGAATCTAAGAAGGAATACCCCAATTATTATATCCGAAATATCAAAAAAGATAACTTAACTCCAATTACAGATTTTGAAAACCCATTTAAAAGTCTTGAGGAAGTCGATAAGCGTGTCATCAGTTACAAACGTGATGATGGTTTAGACTTAGAGGGTACATTGTATTTACCGCTAAACTATAAAGAGGGTGAAAAATACCCGATGATCCTTTGGGCCTATCCTCGTGAGTATAAGGATAAATCGAGTGCATCACAAAGTACGGCAAACCCTAATGAGTTTGTATATCCATATTGGGGCTCACCGATTTATTGGGTAACCAAAGGTTACGTTGTTTTAGACGACGCTGCGTTCCCAATTGTGGGTGAAGGCGAGGAAGAACCAAACGATTCTTTTAGAACGCAATTAGTAGCCAATGGAAAAGCCGCTATCGATGCTGTGGATAACCTAGGCTATATCAATAGAGATAAAGTCGCTGTTGGTGGCCACAGTTATGGCGCCTTTATGACAGCTAACTTGTTATCGCACTCTAACTTATTCGCTGCTGGTATCGCAAGAAGTGGTGCTTATAACAGAACACTGACGCCTTTTGGTTTCCAGAGTGAAGAGCGTAGCTATTGGGAAGCACCTGAAATCTATTACAATATGTCGCCATTTATGCATGCCGATAAAATGAAAACACCTTTACTTTTAATCCATGGTGTTGCTGATAATAATTCAGGGACTTATCCTTTACAAAGTGAGCGTTACTTTAACGCTCTAAAAGGCTTGGGAGCACCTGTACGATTGGTTATGCTGCCAAAGGAAAGTCATGGTTACAGGGCTAAGGAGTCTATTATGCATATGCTTTGGGAGCAAGATCAATGGTTAGATAAGCATGTGAAAAACAAAACGAAAAAAGAGGAAAAGATAGAAAACAAAGAAACTATAAAAAACTAGCTTCTTATTTAACTCTCCTGTCACATCAAGCGCAGTCGAGGTACAATTAAATCTATATGCTTTAAAAGATTTCTCGACTGCGCTCGAAATGACAGTAATTTGCCTTTCAAATTTGAAGGGCTTTTTTTATGCCATCTTGTCACAAATTTGGTCTTGGTATTTTATTTGAATACAGAGAATTGAAAATAAAATATCAACTTTCGTCAGTTCGAGTTGAGACGAAGTCGAAGTATCGAGAACTTCTCGATATATTTTGAACAAGTTAAAAACACTCGAAGTGACATCTAAACAATAAATTTTATAATCATGACAAAAGGAAGTATTAACGTATCGGTAGAGAATATCTTTCCGTTAATTAAAAAATTCTTGTATAGTGATCACGAAATATTCTTACGTGAGTTAATCAGCAATGCTACAGACGCCACGTTAAAGCTTAAGCACTTAACAAGTATTGGCGAATCTAAAATTGAATACGGAGCACCTAAAATTGAAGTAAAGATTGATAAGGACGGCAAAAAGCTTCATATCATTGATCAAGGTATAGGTATGACGGCTGAAGAAGTTGAAAAATACATCAATGAAGTCGCTTTTTCTGGTGCTGAAGAATTCTTAAACAAATATGAAGATTCTGCAAAGGATGCTGGAATCATTGGTCATTTTGGTTTAGGATTCTATTCGGCATTTATGGTAGCGGATAAAGTAGAAATTATCACAAAATCACACACCGACACTCCAGCCGCACATTGGACTTGTGATGGTTCACCAGAATTTACATTAGAAGAAGTTGATAAAACCGAAAGAGGAACGGAAATCATATTACACATTTCTGAAGGTGAAGAGGAATTCCTTGAAGACTCTAGAATTCGTGAATTGTTGACCAAGTACAACAAGTTCATGCCAATTCCAATAAAATTTGGCACTAAAGAAATCAATGATCCCGAGCATGAGCCACAAACTATAACCGATGAGGACGGTAAAGAAACCACTGAACCCCACCGTCAGATTACCGTTGATGATATCATCAATAATCCAAATCCGGCTTGGACAAAACAACCCTCTGATTTAGAAGATGACGATTACAAGAACTTCTACAGGGAATTATATCCAATGCAGTTTGAAGAGCCGTTGTTTAATATTCATTTAAATGTCGATTATCCGTTTAATCTTACTGGGATTTTATATTTCCCTAAAATGACGAGCGATCTTAATATTCAAAAAGATCGCATTCAGTTATACCAAAATCAGGTATTTGTTACCGATAATGTAGAAGGTATCGTCCCAGAATTCTTAACGATGTTAAGAGGTGTGATTGATTCACCAGACATTCCGCTGAATGTATCGCGTTCTTACCTTCAAGCTGATGGCAACGTCAAAAAGATTTCGTCTTACATCACGCGTAAAGTGGCTGATAAATTAAAATCATTGTTCAATACTAATCGTGAGGATTTTGAAAAGAAATGGGATGATATTAAAATCGTTATTGAGTATGGTATGTTGTCTGAAGAAAAATTCTTTGAAAAGGCGGATGCCTTTGCATTGTACCCAACGGTTGATGGTAAATTCTACACCTTTGAAGAGTTGACCAATGCCATTAAAGCCAAGCAAACGGATAAGGACGATAAAATGGTGATTCTGTATGCAGCTAACAAAGATGAGCAGCATAGTTACATCCAAGCGGCTAAAGAGAAAGACTACGAAGTGCTATTGTTAGATTCTCCTATTGTAAGTCATTTAATGCAAAAATTAGAGACCACGAAAGAGAATATTTCTTTTGCACGTGTTGATGCCGATCATATTGATAACCTCATCAAAAAAGACGATACAGCCATTTCAAAATTATCTGACGAAGAAAAAACTAAATTGGATGAATTATTGAAAGAGGTGGTGCCATCAGAAAAATTTATGGTACAATTGGAAGCTATGGACAGTAGTGCGTCACCATTTATGATTACCCAACCAGAATTTATGCGTCGTATGAAAGAGATGCAGCAAACTGGTGGCGGTGGTATGTTTGGTATGGGCAATATGCCAGAAATGTACAACTTGGTGGTTAATACCAATCACGAATTGGTAAATGAAATCCTTAATACCAAAACACGCAAAAAACAAGAACGTTTAATTAATCAGAGCTTAGATTTAGCACGTTTATCACAAGGCCTCCTTAAGGGTGAGGAATTGACCAATTTCATAAAAAGAAGTTACGATATGATAAAGTAGCTCTTTATCCGATCACTGAGCTTGTCGAAGTGAAAGGTGAAGAGTTCACTAACTTTATTAAGCGTAGTTATGAGATGATAAAGTAGATAGTACTGAACGGTAAGTTACGTCGGCATCCCATTATAAATAAAAGCCATGCAGTATATGCAGCATGGCTTTTTTAATTATAATATAAAATTTATGGAAAAATTAATACCTGTTATTTATTTCTGAAATTTCCGTTACCCCAAAAAAATACATTAAATGTCTAATCATTGCAATACAGTAAAAACTGAATGTCGAATTTTAACTGAGCAGTATCCGTACCAAACAATGTAAATCTTTCATTAACCTTATGAACAAATGGAAACACATTCACATTTGGACAATTAAGGGATATATTACCTGTATTTGGATGTATTGATGGACGAGCAAAATCGTCAAAAAATAAATCGTGTTCTTTAGCCCATAAAGCTACACGAAAGATAAACTGCTGATCACAGTTTTCTCTAATACTTTCGTAAAGAACATCATTACGGTTTTCAGAAGCCCCATGGTTTAGTGTGTGTAAAGGGATTCTAACCCATCTTCCATTAGGGTTTGAAAGAATTCTAATAGCATATTCCCAATCATTACCAATATCATCTCCTTGATATGTTACTTTAGTAAGTACTACTTTTATATGGCATTGACTCATATCATTATATTTTAATTCTGAACAACTTCATAACCTAAATAACCAAAAGACCACATAAATATAGTAATTTATTTAATATTAAAGCCTTTTTTTAATCATTAAATATCTTACTGTCAACTACTTAAAAAAAATAACTAAATTTAAAATACCCCTGACACAATACGACACAAATCCAAATAAATTTGTATATAAGTTTAATTAAAAAATCAATTTAAAAATGAGAAATGCAATTAACTGGTTCGAAATTCCAGTAACAAATTACGAACGTGCTAAACAATTTTATGGAACAGTATTAGACATCGAAATCATGGATAACCATATGCCAGATCAAAACATAAAGTACGGCATGTTTCCATATGATGACGACAACAATGGTGTTGGTGGAGGTTTAATTGAAGGCGAAGAGCAAAAGCCTACTGCAGAGGGCCCAACATTATACATTAATGGTGGTGACAATTTGAGTATTCCTTTAGGGAAGGTTGAAAGTTCTGGTGGTAAAGTAATTATGCCAAAAACCGATATTGGTGAAAATGGATATATGGCACAGTTCATAGATACAGAAGGCAATAGAATTGCCTTGCATTCTTGGAACTAATCAGTATTCATCAATGAAAAAATGAATCACAAGACTATCAATCAAAAAACAACTCATAGCGAATTGGTCTCCAGTTCGCTATCTTTGTTATGATGTCACAACTAGCTAGACTTATCTCCATATTGACACTCTTAAAGTCCAAAAGGCTGTTAACGGCAACAGAACTCTCGGATAGGTTTGAGGTCAGTATCAGAACCATCTATAGAGATATTAGAAAACTTGAAGAAGCTGGCATTCCTGTAACAACGATTGAAGGTAGAGGTTACTCGCTAATGGAAGGCTATACCATTTCGCCTGTTCAATTTACAGAAAAAGAGGCCAATGCCATTATCACGGCTCAGCATCTTGTGAACAAAACTCAAGATTCATCTTTCGCAAAGGATTTTAATGACGCCTTGGTTAAAATTAAATCTGTATTTAGGACTTCTATTCAAGAAAAAAGTGAGTTGCTGGAGAGTAAAATCTATGTTTTTGAACCAAACCAAGAGGATATATCTAGTGCAGCACTTTCAGAAATTCAATTAGCCATTACAAATTTTAATTATATAGAAATCAACTATAGAAAGGCTGATGACCCAAATATTACCTTCAGAAAAATAGAGCCTTATACGTTGATCTCTACCAATCAAAAATGGATTCTTATAGCTTGGTGCTACCTCAGAGATTCCTATCGTGCTTTTAGAATAGATCGGATTCAGCATTTTAAAATCCTACCTGAAACTTTTATAGACCGCAAGTTTAATCTTGAAGAATACTACAAGGAAGATGCTTACGATGGTTATCATTAAAAACCTATTTCATTAAGTTAAGATTAAAAGTGATTTTCTATCTTTAGATTCTAGTACGGTTTTGTAACTAAATCTGAAAACAATCGTCACACTTAAAACAATCAATCACTGTAATTATGAAAACACAACTTTTCGCTTTATTGCTTTGTCTTACTCTCCTCAATACTACAACTACTAAAGCACAAGATTTAACCCAACAATTTGAAGATATCGTAACCCAATATTATGAAGACGATATGCCTGGGGCAACCATTTTGGTAGCTAAGGATGGAAAAGCCATTTACCGAAAAGCTGTAGGTAAATCTAATCTTGAAATGGACATAGATATGATTCCAGAGAATGTATTCATGTTGGCGTCTATAACCAAACAATTTACTGCTGTAGCAATTTTAATGTTAGAAGAACAAGGTAAATTAAGTCTCAACGATCCTATTACTAAGTTCATTCCAGATTATCCTACGTTAGGAAAAACAATAACTGTGCATCAATTACTAAACCATACCTCTGGTATAAAAAGCTATACCGGAATAGGTGATTTGGTAAAAGTGGCACGTCATGACAAAACCTTAGATGAACTCATTGATTATTTTAAAAACGAACCTATGGATTTTGATCCTGGTGAAGCTTTTAGATATAATAACTCGGGTTATGTATTACTAGGAAAGATTATAGAGGTCATATCTGGAGATGCCTACGAGGAATTCCTGAAGAAAAATATTTTTGACCGTCTAGGCATGACTAACACACGATACGGTAGTAACCGAGAACTAATTAAAAATAGAGCTATGCCCTATGAGCAAAATGAAAATGGCTATGTCAATGCCAGTTATCTAAGCATGAGTTTACCACATGCCGCTGGTGCCTTGGTCTCTACAATTGACGATATGTTAAAATGGCAAAATGCACTGACAAACCATACATTAATAAGTGCAGCAACATTTAGCAAAGCCATAAACGGATCCGAGCTAAATAACGGTGAACATATTACTTATGGTTACGGTTTAGGAGAAATGACATTAAAAGGTTCTAAGGGTTATACACATAGTGGAGGAATTTTTGGAACTTCGACCAATGGTATTTATCTCATCGAAGAAAATGTCTATGTTATTGGATTAAGTAATTGTAGCTGTAATGATATTGGTGATGTCACCCAAAAACTCGCCGCAATTGCCATCGGTAAACCGTATCCTACGATGAAAGATGTGGTAAAATTATCAGAAACACAATTAAAGCAGTGGGTTGGCGCTTACGAATTTGAAGATGGTGCCATTAGACATATCTTTATGAAAGATGGTGCATTAAAGAGTATGCGAGAATCTGAAACCAATACCGTTTTTGATATTTTCCCTTTAGCTGAAGACCGTTTTATGTTCGAGGAAGGTAACATCGAATACAAATTTTCAAAATCTACTGATGGTAAGAAGCAAGCCATATTTATAACAGATTCGGAAAATGTGGGGAAAGAAGTTGATAAGGATATGCCCGAAGCCAGAAAAGAAGTCACATTATCTAATGAGGTTCTAAGTCCATATATAGGCAAGTACGAGTTAGCACCAAATTTTATTGTTGAAATTACGGTTGAAGGCAGCCAGATATTTGCACAAGCCACTGGTCAAGGTAAGTTTGAGATATTCGCTGAAAATGAAACCACGTTTTTCGCCAAGGTAACCGCTCTTAAAGTAGAGTTTAATATCAATGAGGCCAATGAAGTAGAAAGTTTTACACTTTACCAAGGTGGAGTTGAAACTCTTGCTAAGAAGATTGAATAGTATATTTTTAATAGATTCTTAAAAACCACTTGGAAAATTCTAAGTGGTTTTTTCTTTTTACAAACTCATTAGAATGGTGACATTACACTCAAAACGTAGTTGTTAACTAAATGTTTGTTTTATTAGAAGCTTTATAAATATAGGTTTGCTAATATTAGCATAAACACCTCAACTAATGAAGCATCAATTACACTTATCCATTAAAAAACCATGTGCTGAAAACTTCAATAAGTTTTTACCTACCGATAAAGGAGGCTTTTGTAACTCGTGCAGAAAGGAAGTCATTGATTTTACTCAAATGAATAATAAAGATATTGCTAAATACTTTAAATCCAAAACTACTGAGAACACATGTGGCCGCTTTACAAATCAACAATTAAAAACAACAAATAACCTGTCTAGTAAAAATAGATATTTAAGCTTTTTCACAAGTTTGGGATTTGCTATTGTATCTTTCTTATATAGCATGTCAACACAAGCTCAAGAACTTAAAAAGTCAACTAAAACAACAAACGGTAATAAGGAAACAGAAGCATTAAAAAGCATTAATAATATTCTTGTTAAAGGCACTGTAATTACAGAGTCTGATGGATTACCACTCCCTGGAGCTAATGTTTTCTTACAAGGCTCTCCGATTGGGACTCAGACTGATTTTGATGGTTATTTTGAATTTCCAACTAAACTAAAGAAAGGAGACGTACTCATCATTAGTTATATCGGTATGGAATCCAAAAAGGTTATCATTGAAAATAAAAAATCTGTCTCAAAAATTGAGTTAGTTCTTGATATGACAGAAATGTCCTGTATTATAATGGGAGAAGTAGCCGTAAAAGAAATCTTTAAATCAAAGGACAACTAAATGAGATAAATTAGAATGAAGAGTTTATTGACTTTTGCACTTAGCATTTCTCTATCAACATTGAATGCCCAAATCTCAGATTTTAAGGATGTTGACTTCGTAAAAGTCGAAAACATAGTTAAACTCAACCAAGGGAAAAATTTAGATAATCTACCTATACTCGTATATAACCTTACTTCAAAACTTTCTAACGATGTAGAAAAATTTAGAGCCATCTATTTATGGGTTTGTGAAAATATAATTGGAGATGCATATCAACATCGCGCAGTAAATAAAAAAAGAGCTGAATTTAAAAATGACAGCCTTGGTTATATTACCTGGAATAATGGATTCAAAAAAATAGCAGCAAAAAAACTCCTAAAGCATAAAAAAACAATGTGTACTGGCTATGCTTACCTTATTAAGCAAATGTGCTTCATAGCTAATATAGACTGTAAAATTATCGATGGATACGCTAGGTCTTTTGAAACCAACGTAGAAACCTTAGAAAATCTTAATCACTCATGGAATGCTGTTAAATTAAACGATAAATGGTACTTATGTGATGCGACATGGTCTAGTGGGTATATGATAAATGGTAAAATCTTTATAAAAGATTATAATGATGGCTATTTCCTTACTGACCCAGTTCTTTTTGCAAAGAATCATTATCCGATAAATAAAAAATGGTTTCTTAATGATAGCTTGACCTCTAACAAATTCAAGCCTGAGCCTATAGTATATGGTGAAACATTTAAGCATAAGGTTCTACCTATTTCACCTAAAAACCTCAAAACATTCGTAGAAAAAAATCAAGAAATAAAATTTGTTTTGAAATCTCTTAAACCCATCTTTAGTGAAGATATTTCATTAGTCGATTTTTCTGGTAAAGAACATAAACTCTGTAAAATTCATGATTTAAAAAATGAAAACGGAATTATCACTTTTAAATACAAGTTCAAAAGTAGGGGAACTCGGGATTTGCATTTGAAGATTAAGAAAGATATTGTAGCATCGTATACTTTTAAAATTACAAAACCAAAACCACTTGAAAAATTCTAAGTGGTTTTTTCTTATTAAAAATTTACGATTAACTAATTTAAAAGTTCACATATCTATTTATTCTAATTCTAAATAACCTAATATGTAACTTAATGTATATTTTATTTTAAGTGCAATCACAGAATTCTAAAATTAAAGAGATATTTAAAACCCTTACGTTCACTAATGATGAGGCTAAAATTATTGAATCCGTATTTCATAAATTGGGTGTAAAGAAAGGGGATGTTTTGCTCAGCCCTGGAGACGTGGTCGATTCGCACTATTACATCTTAGATGGTTGCCTAAGAACCTTCCATATCGATGGTCAAGGCAAAGAATATACCGTTCAATTCGGTATTAAGGATTGGTGGATTAGCGATTACACCGCTTTTTTTTCAGGTGAAGAAGCTATTATGACCGTTGAAGCTATTGAGGATTCTATAATTTATAAGATAAACAGAGAAGACAAAGCATACTTATATGACAAGATTCCAAAAATAGACCGGTTTTTTAGGATTAAATTAGAACGTGCTTTTGCTGCATTTCAAAAAAGAATACTGGCAAGTATTTCGCAAACCGCAGCTGAGCGTTACCTCCATTTTATACATACCTACCCTGAAATTGAGAAATACTTAAAAAACTACCACATTGCTTCGTATTTAGGAATTACAACCGAAAGCCTAAGCAGAATAAGAAAAGACCTGTCAACTAGCTGAATTTATTAACATACATCAATTTTTGAATGTAATATTAGTTATATGTTTGCACTACCCTAACATGATTAATTTAAGTCCCTTAGGATTAATAGCCAAAAAGCGCGAGTTGAGTAAACTTGCGCTTTTTTTATAACTTTAATCTTTAAAGCTTAAAGCTCAATATGTCAGCCAAGTACAATAAAATAGGCATCAACTATAATCAGACTCGTAAAGCTGATCCTTTTTTAACAGACCAATTACTAAAACACTTAAACCCAACTAAAGAGGGTTTGTATTTGGATATTGGTTGTGGCACGGGCAACTATACTATTGCACTACATGAAAAAGGGTTTCAATTCATTGGTATTGACCCATCGATAGAGATGCTTCAAAAAGCGCAGCTTAAAAACCAGAATAAAAAGTGGCAAATTGGGACTGCAGAAAAAACGGGATTGCCCAAAAATAGTATTGATGGTACTATAGCAACATTGACCATTCATCATTGGACCAATCTAGATAGGGCATTTTCCGAGTTAGGATATGTTTTAAAAATAAATGGTAAAATTGTCATTTTCACTTCTACCCCAATACAAATGAAGGGTTATTGGCTCAATCATTACTTTCCTAAAATGTTAGAAGACTCCATTTTGCAAATGCCTTCTTTAGAGGTTGTTGAGAAGGCTATAACATCATCTGGTTTAAATATTACAGCCACAGAAATCTACAATGTTCAACCAGATCTAAAAGATCAATTTCTGTATTGCGGCAAACACAATCCAGAATTATATTTTGATGAAAGTGTTCGACATGGTATTTCTTCTTTTAGCTCCTTAGCCCATAAAGAAGAGGTAGAAAGGGGATTGGCTAGATTACAAAGCGATATTGATTATGGCGAAATCCATGCCATTATAAAATCTTACGAAAATGATTTAGGGGATTATTTGTATATCATAGCAGAGCACAATTAATGGTAACTAATCCCAAATTTTCTCTCTATTTTCAATATCATCTCCTAAAATTTGTGCATCTCACCAAGATTTTAACCCACCTTCTCTTTCATAAGACAGAATTATATAATGCTGCTTTGCTATAAGATATTTTCAATCCCATTTCGTGAGGTAAATTTAGTTTTTTATTATTCGTTTAAATACGAGTAGATTATGCCATGTATGATATCAAAATAGATTTC
Source organism: Winogradskyella sp. (assembly GCF_028289625.1). Taxonomy (GTDB): domain Bacteria; phylum Bacteroidota; class Bacteroidia; order Flavobacteriales; family Flavobacteriaceae; genus Winogradskyella. The sequence continues at coordinate 14,603 of NZ_JANQOM010000060.1, forward strand.
ACCAGAAAAATGACTATCACCTTTGGATTTGCGCTCCATAATTTTCCCTTTTTCATTCTTTTTTGTAATGTTCATATTTACTTGGTGTGGCCCTGCAAAACTCTTCGTATTATTTCCGAACGCAATAAAATGGTAATCTAATTTAGGTGAAAATAAGTGAACCTTTGAATATTCGGACGTCAACTCAAAACGTTCAAAATCTTTTGTCCAATTGTAAAGAAAGTATTCACTATTAAAATCTACTAACGTTACATTCTTTCCTATTTCCCCAACCTGAACTTTAGTAAATTCCGAGTTAATTTTTGCATTACTAAGCTTTCCTATGGTAACACTACGCGAATTAGCAAAACTATAACTGCCATCAGTTACATCTTGAGCCCAAAAGTTACCGTTATCAACGTCTAAAACATTCAAGGAGTTACCAACGGATTTAAACTTAAGCTTAGAGTTTCTACTATTTAATGTTAATCTATTATTAAAATCACTCTCAAAATACATACTTGAATTTTCTGCTGTAGCTCTTACATGTATATGGCTAGGTACCATAATTTCCATTTTAGAAATAATCAGTTTAGTATTCTTTTTTTGCTTAACTGGTCTTGGTTCTCTATTTATAGCTCTAAGCATTCGTTTTCGATGTAAAAAATCGGATTGCTTAATCTCCTCTACTATAGAGTCTAAAGATTTCCTAACCACTTTCGGTTTTTCAAATCTCATAGAATCTTTTTTGGCCAAGCGACCAATTAACAAATCTTCGAAGTAATAATGTCTATCGTACCTATGAAACATATTTCTACTTTCTGCTGTATAAGTAATTTTATTTCCTTCTTTTTTTCCTGAAATTTTTAATCTATTGATCGCTTCCTTTATGCGCTTTTTTCTGTAGTTATTAAACTCCATAGTGTACTCTATATGGACCTTATCATCTGGCGAATCCACTATTTTAACCGTAGTACTTTCTAGGTTTAAAACTAAAGTTGTATTGCTGTCCGTAGCAAAACTTTCTTTATAGATGGTATGCTTTTCATCCATTTCTATTTTAGAAAGCTCTTGCCCATGGCTTAGTACCGATGTGATTAGCATCAGCACAACTGTTTTAAATTGTAATTTCATGTTCGTTTTTTTGATTTAATATTTTTAGATGCTCTTGTATATCCTTTAATATTTGAAGTCTTGTCTGTAAGTTTTCAACCAAAGATTCTAGGATTAATATATTTTCAGATTCATTTTGAAATTGTTCTGATAAAGCTTTATAATCTTTATCTAAATCATCTAATTTCTTTCTGAACCTTTCAACTAAAGCCTTATCGTCGGCTATAGCTACAAATTTTTCCCACTCCGTGTTGATATTTTCTAAATACTCGATTTCTATGGCCTTTACTTCTGCAAAAATTGGAGATGTCTCTTGTCTCCCCAAGCTGCTGTTATATAAACCATAACCAATGGTAGTAACAAGTATTATTGAAGCTGCTACCTGTAACCAAAACTTTGCATTGATTTTTCTTTTTGATTGCTGCTTTAGCTTGTTTAAAAATTCAGTTCTATGATTTTCAGGAAGTGTTTTTAGTTCTTCGGCTTCCTTAAAAAAATCCCTAATATCTTGCTTCATCGTATTTTGATTTTAAAAGGTCTCTTAATTCTGTTTTACCCCTGCTTAAATGCGTTCTTGAGGTTTTAACAGGTATCTTTAATATTTCTGAAATCTCTTGATGATCGTAACCCTCAATGAGATATAGTTTTACAACGATTTTATGTTTTTCATTGAGCTGTTCCACAGCTTCTAAAATCTGTTTCTTTGAAATTGAAGTATCAAAATTCCAATTATCATCATCTATTATTTCGAGTTCCCCTACTTCGTCGTTGCTAAATTCAATCTTACGTTTCTTTAATGTATCTAAGGCCTGATTGATAATAATTCTTTTTAACCATGAGCCGAAAGTTGATGTCGGTTGATACATATCCATATTTATAAATGCCTTTAAAAACCCTTCTTGCATCACATCCTTGGCCTCCTCTTCATCATTTAAATAACGATATGCAACGGCAAACATAGCCTGAGCATACTGATCATAAACTTGTATTTGAGCGACTTGATTCCCTTTCTTACAAGCTTTTATTAATTTATTAATCTGGTTTTGCATTAAGTCTAGTTAGCATCTTTATATTTAAAAACGAAAGAAATTCCTAAGGGTTTCAAAATTTGAGCAAAAAAGTTAAAATTAATTGAATATGACTACCTTTAGGCTAAAATACAATCACCAAGCTAAGAAATGAGTCAAGATTATAACAATCCTGCATTTAAAAAGCTACTCCAAAAGTTACAAGAAGAGAGTTGGCAATTAGAATTGCTTATTTCGGGTTTTGCCATTTTTGGTCTATTTACCGCTTTCCCTCACATCAGTGTTGCAGCAAAAGCCGCTGAGAATGATGAAAAGATTTACTCTTTTATCATACTCATAGTGGTTTTGGTCTCTTGTGCAATCTTAATTTTTAACCTTATGTTACATGTGGTATTAAGAGGAGTTTGGATTGGTGCCTTGGGGTTGCGATACGTCTCTGGTGATATTGACTATGAAGAACTTAATTACAGTGAAAAATTCACAAAATACTTAAAAAAGAAGGTTGGTTCATTCGATAGGTATATTGCAAAACTCGAAAACTATTGTAGTATCATTTTTGCGATATCCTTTTTGTTAATTTTCTATGTGCTCGCATTTACATTTACCATAATTTGTATTGTTCTTATTGCCAGATTATTGTTAGACAATGACACCTCAATCATTTCCAATGAAACATTGAGTCTTTGGATTGGTGTTCCATTAATGATTTTTATTGTTATTGGCATGTTTCTCACATTTTTCGACTTCTTAACATTAGGGTGGTTGAAAAAAAAGAAGTGGATTAGCAAGATCTATTTTCCTATATATTGGGTATTTAGCAAGATTACCTTAGCATTTTTGTATCGTCCATTAGTCTACAATTTTTTAGACAATAAATTTGGAAGACGAATCAGTATGGCTTTGGTTCCTATTTATATTTTAATCTTGGTAGGTACAAGCTTGGGATATAAAACCTCAAACTATTTTAATGGAGATTTATCATCTAGCAGTATTATAGCAAGCAATGGCAACTATGAAAACATGTTGGGTGAAGATGATTTTATAGACGATGTGGCCATCGATTCAAGAGTAATAACAAACAATCACTTAAAGGTTTTTATGGTTTTAAGTGATAATTTTGACGATTATGTTTTTTCATTCAATGAAGGCTTAAAACCCGAAAAAGACATTAGAGGATTAGATTCTGATGCTATAATTATGAATACCATGTCTTGGGGAAAAAGAGATAGCTTGCGACGCGCCTACATGAAAACCTTAAATGAAATTTTTACAATCAGGATTGATTCCGTGGACTATATGAGTGAATTCATCGTAAGCAAGAGCTTAAAAGAACAAAAGGGATTTGAAACTTATATAGGATTAAAAAATCTTACCGAAGGCAAACACCTACTAAAGGTAATGCGAAAAAGAATTCGGAAAAAAGATACCCAAAACCGACGTTACAAAACTATTCCGTTTTGGTATTACCCAAATTAATAAGACAATCTATTATTAAAATATTGTTTTAATAGCGGAATTTGAATGCTTACCATGATGGCGAATAACACCACGGCATACATCAATGTACTAGAAAAATCCAATGAAATGTTTTCCAATAGATTAAACGAAACATCTGGTAAGTTATAACGCTCTGTTAGGCTAATGCCTTCTTTGGGTTCTTTAAAAAACACATAACCAACTAGAGTTGCAAAGCCAATAGCTAGAAGCCACCATATATATTTTGGGATTAAAGGCTTATATACCGTAACCCCAGAATTAGAAATGGCTTCTACTTTTGCCATTACTTTATCGGTAAAATCCAATGGTGCTTTATCAAGACTATCCGCACTCATTAATTTGTTAACCAAATCTTCTATTCGTTTATCATCCTTTTCCATAATTCAACTTTGTTTGTGGTTGTAAATACTGTTCTAAAATAACAGCTAATTTTTTTCGAGCTCTAAAGAGCTTCACCTTAACAGTATTCGCTTCAACATTTATAATCTTTGAGATTTCTTCCAAAGATAACTCTTCAAAATAAAAAAGCGTCAGCAAAGCACTGCTATCTTCTGGCAATTTATTTATACATTTCTTAATAAGATCTCTTTTTTCTTCATTTATTATATTGTCTAAAGCATTATCAATAGTATCTAATTTATTAAAGGTATACTCGTCTATTGCAACATTATTCAAATGCTTTTTATTCTTTTTAATATTATCCAAACATGTATTATAGGCAACTCTGTAAATCCATGTAGAGAACTTAGAGTCTCCCTTAAACTTATCCAACGATTTAAATACTTTAATAAAAGTGTCTTGTGCTACTTCTTCTGCTTCTTCCTTATGTTTTAGCATACGCAAGGCTAAAGTATACACGAGGTCCTTATAACGATCTACTAATTGCGCATAAGCTTTAGTATCGCCATTTTTAATTGCATTTATTAATTTAATGTCTTCGTTGGTGGTCATGTTGTTATTAAGACGACTACTCTATTTATAAGGTTACAAAAACACATTAAAAATTTTTTTTCTAAAAAGTTGTAACCTAAATCAAAAACCTGTCGTCATAAGCTGTGAACAAATAAAAATAATCAATTAAAAAAACAAACATTATGGACGAAGAAATTTTAATCCCATTAAGTCTTTTTGCGGCTATTTTTGGAATGGTATATCTATATTTTTCAACTAGAAACAAAGAACGTTTAGCTTTAATAGAAAAAGGTGCAGATGCCAGTATTTTTAACATAGGTAAGCGCAGAGGTTCATCTTGGAAAGTCGTGGTCTTAAATCTAGCATTCTTATTAATGGGCATAGGACTAGGTGTATTTATCGCTAATATATTAGACACCTATACCACCCTAGATGATGAAGCTGTTTATCCGTCTATGATATTCCTCATGGCTGGTGTTGGACTCTATGTCGGTTATACCCAAACCAAAAAAGCTTTGGAAGAATAAAAAAGAAAAAAAGCTAATCAATCAATTAAAATGACGCTTCATGATTATGAGGCGTTTTTTTATGTACTTAAAAGTGTATCTTTAGGCTAAAGTACTATTATGCCCAAAATCTTCTTTTCTATTTTTTTTATAAGCCATATTGGCTTGGCACAAATAAAGGTTTTAGATAGCATTACAAAATATCCCGTTAGTTATGCCACAGTTTCATTTGGCAATGGCAACGGCATTTTTGCAGATGATGAAGGAAAGTTTGTTTTTACCAAAAAAATATATCCTGATATCGATTCACTTTTTATTTCAGCTTTAGGTTTTAAACAATTAAATCTATCGACCGAAAATCTACCTCATGTATTATTGATGCAACCACAAGCAGATGAACTAGAACAGGTTACGGTGAGTACTAAGCTTAACAGAAAGTTCAAGGAAGAAACGCTTAAACCTTATTTAGATGATGACTATTACCATTGTTGGTTACCGACTATTGAGTCTGAAATTGCGGTTTTCTTCCCAAAAACCTCAACCACAGATCAAAAGCTGACTTCAGTAATTTTTCCTATTGCATTGGAATCTAAGGACTGGAAAAAACGTAAACGTTCTAATAGCGACAAGAAAACCTTCTCAACCTTATTTAAGGCACAGTTTTATACCAATAACAAAGGATTACCTGGAAAAACCTTAACCTATGAAACCATTGTTTTTAGAGCGACCGAAAAGAATGGGGATGCCTATACACTACATCTAGAAGATTATGATATTTATATACCGCAAGATGGCTTTTTTGTATCATTACAAGTTATGGGCTACACGGATAAAGCTGGAAAACTCCTACCTAACAAAAAATACAAAGACATAAAAACCAAAAACGGGATTGTAAAAATACCTACCAACTTTAGACCTCTACTGCCATTTACTGACGACATCGAAACCAAAAACACTTTTATTAAACGTGTATTTATTAATGGTAATAACTGGGTAAAGTTTGATAAGGGCAATGGTTTTAAATCAAGTCTTCTGGATCAAGAGCTCTACAATTACGGCATAGGCATCACGTTTAAAACCTTTAAGGATGAATGAACCCTTGGGTCTGTATATTATGGCAAGTATGTATATGATTGCAGGTATGATGCATTTCATCATCCCAAAAATGTACATGCGTGTCATGCCAAAGTATCTGCCTAATCACAAAACTTTGGTTTATATTAGTGGAATTATAGAGATTCTCTTAGGCATAGGACTATGTTTCCCCAGCTTAAAAAATTTATCTATTTATTTAATAATAGCTATGCTCATCGTATTTTTAATCACTATTCACTTATATATGTTGTCTAGCAAAAAAGCGGCTACAGGCATCCCAAAATGGATTTTGATTTTACGTATTCCACTTCAGTTTGGGTTAATGTATTGGGCCTGGATATACTTATGAATTTTATTCCACCTCAAAATCAAAATACGTCTTTGGAAACGGTTCCCAGCGCAAGGTAAAATGCCACCATTCTTTTGGGTAGTTTCTAAAGTTGTGTTTCAGCATTACCGTTTGTAATAACTGTCTATTCTTTTTTTGCACTTCGGTAATACCGTCATAATTCACCCAAGATTGTTGACCAAAAAAATCAAAGGGACTTCCCATGTCTAAAGGGATACCTGTATTGCCGTCAATAATCGTTAAGTCTACTGTACTTCCTCTACTATGCCCAGACCTTGAAGCTATATACTCTTCCTTAAACAAATTTCGTTTTTCTACATCTGGATAAAATCTCGATTTATTAATCGTATCATTTAAATCTCTTGCCCATCGTATAAAATGATTAACGGCACGTTGCGGACGATAGCCATCAAACACTTTTAAGCAAAGATTTTGCTGTTGTAATTCGTCTTGAATTAACTTTAACTTCTCTGTAGCAGCAATAGTTAAAATTAATGTATTGGCTTTGTACCCATCTATAGTATCACCTACAAAATTATTGGTTCCAAAATACCGTAACTCTACATTCAAATCCGGTATTTCAGATTTTACGTAAACAAATCCTTCTGGTAATGCTTTTTTTTGGTTAAAGCCCAAAACGACCAGTCCTAAAGCAATAGTGTATATGAGTGCTTTATAATTCATATGGTCATATTAATTTTATAGGTCACATCTTATTTGCTAGTCGTTGATTTTGTGGCTTACAAAATTAACGACTTGTTCGGTTCATAACGATGTACTAATTTAGAGAAAAATTATACCATGGACCTGTTTTCGCAAGAGAAACAACATTTAATTCTTCCTAATGCGGAATTGCTTTACATTCCAAACTTCTTTGATAAGCAACAATCCGATAATTATTTTAAAACAATAAGCACCCAAACTAATTGGCAGCATAATGACATTACCGTTTTTGGGAAAACCTATAAAGAACCTAGACTCACAGCATTATTTGGGAACGAAAATAAACCATATGGCTATTCTAATTTAGTTATGTATCCTAAACCGTTGACACCAACATTACAAATTATTAAAGGAGAAGTCGAAAATATTTCTAAAACAACTTTTAACACCTTACTCATTAATTTATATCGCAATGGTAATGATAGTAATGGCTGGCATGCTGATAATGAGAAAGAATTGGGTAAGAACCCTGTTATTGCTTCTGTAAGTTTTGGCGAAGAACGTCCGTTTCATTTTAAGCACAGAACGTTAAAAGACCAACGTTATAAGCTTCATTTACAACATGGTAGTCTATTACTAATGAAAGGTGAAATGCAACATTATTGGTTACATCAGATCGCGAAAACCAAAAAAGAGATACAACCCAGAATTAATTTAACTTTTAGGGAACTAATAAACCTATAAAACAAAAAACTGGGTTCCCTCAAACCCAGTTTTTCTAATTTGCTTTCTTTATTATGTAAGTAGATTTAGGGTCTCTAAGTCAACATAACATAATGCAAATATTAATTAATTAATCCATTGAACTAAAAACTAAATTTTAGTACACTTCAAATATATAATTAGGTTTTAATTTCATCGCTCAAAAACATCATTAATCGATGAAATGCAATTAATTTTAACATTTAAAGATGAAATAGTGCATTTCGTCGATAAAATGCATTTCGATTCCTACGGTGATTATGAAATTTTCAGAATAATAAAGCAGCATAAAAATTGTTTAATCAATATGAATTAGAACTATATTCGTATAACTTTATATGCCGTAAAATGTATCGAACAATGAAACCTTTTAGATTACTTTTTGTTCTCTTAATTTCTACTTTAAGTTTTAGCCAGGAGCAAACCTTTGTTGAAGAAGAAATTTCAGTATCAAAATTTATAGATGGCACACTCTTGAAGCCTAATGAAAATGAAAAATCAATATTGGCTATAATTATTGCAGGCTCGGGCCCTACTGATAGAGATGGCAATCAGAACTTCCTAAAAAATGATGCCTTAAAAAAGCTAGCCAAAAGCCTTACCAGTAAAGGCATTTCGACATTTAGATACGATAAACGCGTGGTAAAACAAATTCGTCGAGGCAATGTAAATCCCAATATTATGTTTGATGATTTTGTAAGTGATGCCAAAGATGTTATTACCTATTTTAAAGAACGGAATACCTTCAAAAAAATCTATGTTATTGGTCATAGTCAAGGTAGTCTGGTAGGTATGCTCAATGCAAAGGAACATGTAGACGGGTTTATTTCAATAGCTGGTGCCGGACAAAATATTGGTGACGTTATCGTAGAACAAGTTACAAAGATGGCACCGCAATTGGGCGAGGCAGCACAAAAGGTAGTGGACCAACTGAAAAAAGGTGAAACCACAACAGATTATCCACCAGCTTTGGCTTCGGTTTTTAATGCAGACGTACAAGAATTTATGATGAATTGGATGCAATATAATCCGACAGAAATTATAAAAGATTTAGACATTCCTATACTAATTGTTAATGGCACTAAAGATCTTCAGGTTTCTGAGGATGAAGCTAAATTATTAAAGGATGCTAATGAAAATGCCGAATTAAGTATTATTGAAAATATGAATCATGTATTTTTTGAGATTGAAGGTGATGATTTGGAAAATTCCAAATCTTATAATGAGATTAAGAGGCCAATCGCACCCAAATTGATAGAAAGTATAATTCGTTTCATCAATCCATAAGACATCTTAGCATATAACTAAAATTAAAAAAGCATCTCAATTACGAGATGCTTTTTTACTAACTAACCAACCAAATTGTAATGTCGCGATTTTGAAGTTGTGTTACGCTTGTAACTATCGCTGTAACCATTACACTTTAATAATAGCAAACCGCGTGCCAAACTATATTTTTTTTATTCTTTTTTATAACGTTGTAACAAAATATTCCATTTGCATACTAATGAAATAAATTATATCTTTATGATATCATTTTAATATCATATTGATTTACTAAATGATTAACCTTTAAATTTTAAATTATGAAAGAAGAAAAGACCATCGTTCCTGCAAATGGATATCTAATGTTAGTAGTATTCTTAGTTTTATTTTTTGGACCTATATTTTATGCCATTAATTTCCAAGAGCCAGAATACCTGTTTATTTTAATTCCTGCATTAATACTTGCATTTGGATTTGTAATGGTACAACCTAACGGATCGCGAGTACTATTACTTTTCGGAAAATACGTTGGCACCATTAAAAGGAATGGTTTTTATTGGGTGAACCCCTTTTTCACCAAAAAAAAGATCTCTCTTAGAGCGAGTAATTTTGATAGTGAGCGACTAAAAGTAAACGATAAGTTAGGAAACCCTGTTATGATCAGTACCATTTTGGTTTGGCGTGTACAAAACACCTATAAAGCGGCTTTTGATGTTGACAACTATGAGAACTTTGTTCGTGTACAAACCGATGCCGCTGTACGTAAATTAGCGAGTATGTATCCATACGATAATTTTGCAGACGAAGGCCATGATGAAGATATCACCTTGCGCTCTAGCGTTAATGAAGTAAGTGAGGCATTAGAACGTGAAATCGATGAACGGTTATCCATTGCAGGTATAGAAGTCTTAGAAGCTAGAATTGGTTATTTAGCTTATGCCCAAGAAATAGCTAATGCTATGTTGAAACGTCAGCAGGCAACAGCCATAGTCGCAGCGAGGCATAAGATTGTTGAAGGTGCGGTAAGCATGGTAGAAATGGCTATAGAGGAACTTAACAAGAATGAGATTGTAGAACTCGATGAGGAACGTAAAGCAGCAATGGTTAGCAATCTTATGGTGGTACTTTGTGGAGATAAAGAAGCAGCTCCAGTAGTAAATACAGGAACATTAAGCCACTAGTAATGAATAAAAACCAAATATATAGCATTGCTTTAGGTAGTGCGTTTGGAACAAGTATAGGGATCACAATTGGTGCCGTTATAGGTAACGTTGCTATGGGCACTGTTTACGGTTCTATGTTAGGTTTAGTTATAGGAGTCGTATTAGCTCTTGCAATATTTAAGGAAGACAAAAAGGAAGAATAATCATGAAAGAATACAAAGTAGTTGTACCAAAACTTGGATGGAAAAATAGAACTCAGAATTACGAGGATTTTTTAAATCAATATGCTCGTGAGGGTTGGATTGTAAAACACATTGGCCAAAATTCACCAATGGTCATCTTTGAACGTGATAAAAACAGATAATGCGAATTTTTAAGGAAGAACAACGATTTACCCAATTATGGTTAATTGTCTTAGTGGTAGTTAGTATGATGGTACCATTGGGAATTATCTTAGGATCATATATAAAAAACCCAAATAGGTTTTCTGGACTAGAATTAATTACCATTATAGGAATTATTACTTTGGCTTCGGGCATCATTTTTATATTCAAACTTTCATCAAGAATAGACGAACTAGGAATTCATTATAAATTTTTTCCCTTCCACCTAAAATCTAGACTGATAAAATGGCAAGATATCAATACAGCCTATGTAAGAACCTATGATGCCATAACGGAATATGGAGGATGGGGACTCAAAGGTGGAGCACTTTGGAAGAAGTCAAAAGGAACGGCTATCAACGTATCTGGAGATATCGGTATTCAGCTAGAGTTAAAAAATGGGAAAAAACTATTAATAGGTACCCAAAAAGAAAATGAGGCAAAAAAAATCCTTGAAACGTATAAATCAAAAATTGATAATCAAGATGAATAAAGTTAGTATTAAAATTTTACAAACGTTAGTGTTCATATGCTTTTTATCAGGTATAGCACAGTCTGAGACTACCACAGAGGAATTTTTATTGATGAACGATAGCATACAATTACCTGGTACGTTGACTTACAATAAAAATCTAGAGCAACAACCTCTAGTCATTTTTGTACAAGGTTCAGGCAATCCAGACAGAAACGGCAATCAAACAGCTTTAGGTGTTAATGCCAATTATATAAAAGCTTTGAGAGATAGTTTAAATAAAAACAATATAGCCTTCTACAGTTATGATAAGCGTAATGTAACTAAAGCCAATATACCAATACTGATAAACCATTTTGTCTTTGAAGACTTGGTTGCGGATGTACGCACAGTAATCGATAGTTTTAAATCAGATAAGCGTTTTAACAGCATTACACTTTTAGGTCATAGCCAGGGTTCATTGGTAGCAATGTTAGCAGTATCGGATGATATAGATAAGTATATTTCTTTAGCAGGCCTTGGAGAATCTGTAGATAATGCTATAACCAGACAAATTAGTGCACAAAGCGAATCCCTAGGACAAACCACAAAAGACCATTTCAAAGAACTCAAAAGTACTGGAAAAATAAAGGAAGTTAATCCCATGCTATTATCCATATTTGCCGAAGCTAACTTAGATTTTTTAAAATCTTATATGGAGTATCAACCTACCAATGAAATATCGAAGTTAAAAATACCAACGTTAATTATTAATGGTACTAAGGATATTCAGGTTACTGTTAAGGATGCCGAGGCGCTTCACAAAGCCAATCCAAGTTCTAAGCTGGTGATTATAGAAAACATGAATCATGTTTTGAAGACCATAGAAAAAGACAGCGATAATTTAACATCTTATAGTAAAGCCGATTTCCCACTATCCCAAGAATTAATAACCGTAATTACAAAATTTATAACACAACAATAAAAATGTCTAAGAAAAAAGCCTTTGCATTACGGATAAATGAAGATATGCTTAAAGCCATTGAAAAATGGGCTGCTGATGAGTTTCGTAGTACCAATGGCCAAATAGAATGGATGTTAATGCAATATTTGAAAGAACATAAAAGACAACCCAAAAGGCAAAAAACAGATGAAGATAAAAAGTGATCAATAAGGTCGCTTTTTTTATGCGCTTAATTTTGGTATTTTGCGTCTTTAATTTATCAAACATGGACACAGCACCTCTCTTTACTCAAGATACTATTGTTTTTGGACTATTAATGTTAATGTTAGGGTTTGTTTTTTATACCTCCACAAGTGAAAACAAATTTTGGAAAAAATTCTATAAATATATTCCTGCACTTTTAATGGCATATATGATGCCTGCAGCCCTGACTACTTTCGGACTAATAGCCCCTGAATGGGAAACTACAGAAGCTACCGGAGAAGTGGTTAAACACGAATCGCTAGTATACTACATTGCGAGTAGGTTTATGCTTCCTGCGGCCTTAGTACTTATGACCATTAGTATTGATCTTAAAGCTGTTTTTAATCTAGGCTGGAAAGCCTTGGCTATGTTTGGCACCGGAACTTTGGGAATCATTATTGGTGGACCCATAGCTGTTTTTTTAATTGCATTAGTATCTCCAGAAACTGTTGGAGGCGCAGGTGCTGATGCCGTTTGGAGAGGTCTAGCAACTCTTGCTGGAAGCTGGATTGGTGGTGGAGCTAACCAAGCAGCAATGTTAGAAATTTACGAATATAATACGGCAAATTATGCAGGAATGGTTATTGTTGATATCGTAGTTGCCAATATTTGGATGGCTATTCTTTTACTTGGTATAGGAAAACAAAAGAAGATTGATAATTGGCTTAAAGCAGACAATAGTGCTATTGAAACCCTAAAAGAAAAAGTTTCCAGCTATGCAGCTAGTATATCAAGAAATCCTACACTAGCAGATTTCATGGTAATTTTGGGTATTGCGTTTACTATTGTTGGTGTTTCTCATTTTGGCGCGAATGAAATTTCTGAATTTTTAAAGGCTAATGTTGAAGCTGTAAGTGACAAAAAATCAGCATGGTCTTCATTTGGATCCCAATTCTTCTGGATGATATCAATTGCAACTATTTTGGGTATTATTTTATCATTTACTAGATTGAAAAAATACGAAGGTGCAGGTGCAAGCAAAATAGGTAGCGTATTTATTTACATTCTCGTAGCATCCATTGGTATGAAAATGGACTTAACAAAAATTGTAGAAAATCCAGGATTAATTGTTGTTGGCTTGGTATGGATGGCAATCCATGTAGGTTTATTGTTTTTAGTAGCAAAACTAATTAGAGCACCATATTTCTTTTTAGCTGTTGGCAGTAAAGCAAATATAGGCGGAGCTGCTTCTGCCCCAGTTGTTGCTGCAGCTTTCCATCCTTCTTTAGCAACAGTAGGTGTCTTATTAGCTGTTTTTGGATACGTGGTAGGAACTTACGGTGCGATGCTCACAGCCGAGCTGATGCGAATGATTGCTCCAATAACTTAACCTTAATTTGAATAAAATATGAGGAAATTCAACACATGTCTTAGTCTAATATTTTTAATATTCATCAGTGTTTCCTGTGATAAAGAAAAAGAGGCCAATTTTACTTTAAATGGTCAAATAAAAGGTCTTAAAAAAGGTGTAGTCTATCTCCAAAAAGAAGGAGATTCATCCATTGTTGATTTAGATTCTGTTGCCATAAATGGTGAGCCAAAATTCACTTTAAAAACAAAATTGGAAGAACCCCTGCTTCTATACTTAAAGCTTTTTAAAAACGATGGAGAAGAACATTATATTCCTTTTTTTGCAGATACTGGTTATACTGAAATTAAGTCCTCTTTAAAACGTTTTAATTACGACGCAGTAATCAAAGGGTCTGAAGAACAAGATTTGTTAAATGAATATACAAAAGTAGTATCTAGGTATAACGATCAAAATTTATCTATTATTAAGGCGCGTTTATTGGCACAAAAAGATAATGATAGTATGGTTGTAGATTCCTTAAATAGCGTCTCAGCGGCTTTATTAAAGCGTAAATATTCTTATACCATTCAGTTTGCCTTAAACAACAAAGACAATGTCATAGCACCTTACTTAGCACTATATGAAATCCCTTCAGCTAACCCGATTTATATCGATTCTGTTTATAATGGATTGAATGATGATGTAAAGAATTCTTTTTATGGAAAAAAACTTGGTGAGTTTATTGAAAGTAGGAAGACAGAAGAGTAACTATTACCAGCTTATTATTCTAAAAATAAAACGAAAAGCCAATCAAAATGATTGGCTTTTTTGTTTGTGTTTAAATTGTATTTATTTCAACTTATTGATGCGCTCTATGAGTGCCCGACCTTTAGCTTCCAAATCACTATTTATTGCCTTAAAATGTGCTTTTTTATCTTCTATATTTCTATCATTAACACGGGCAATAAGTTCATCAAAAGATGCAATGGCATCATCTATAATCGCATCGCTTTCTTTAGTCGGCTTCTGTGTATTTTCTAATTCCCAATAGTAAACGGCTTCGATAATATCTCCAAAAACGTAGTTAATATCTTTCTTTAAATCTCTTTTATTCGCCATAATTCATAAATTTATAGGTACAAATGTAATAAATCTAAACTCCATAAATTCAATATGGAACCGAAGTTTTAAACATAGACTTCAAGAAGTTTTGCTCCAGTTGTTTTTAGTTTAAAATCCTTAATTGCAGCAGGAATTAAAATCGTTTCTCCTTTAGCAATTGTGTCGACTGTATTATGGGTTAACACTTGAACATCCCCATCAACACACATGTAAATTAGAAAGGAGTCTTTGTCATTTTTCTTTTCAACTACTGAATCTAACTCTAAGTAATTGGTAGTAAAAAACGGACAGTTTACCATTGTATTAGATACATTCTTTTGCTTCTCATACTCTACTCTAAAATCATCATCCATATCAAACTTAAAGGCATCAATAGCAATATCATTATGCAGTTCACGTTCATTGCCCTCTGCATCTTTTCTGTCCCAATCATAAACACGATACGTCACATCACTGGCCTGCTGAATTTCGGCCAATAAGACTCCTGCTCCAATGGCATGGACTCTACCCGCTTCAATAAAATAAGTGTCGCCCTCTCTCACCTTATCGAAATTTAGAATCTCAGTAAGGGTTTTCTCTCCCAGATGTTTTAAGTAGGTCTTTTTATCCATTTTTTGATTAAAACCTACAATAAGGTTAGCATCTTTATCAGCTTGCATAACGTACCACATTTCGGTTTTACCAAATGAGTTATGTCGTTTTTTAGCTAAATCATCATCTGGATGTAACTGAATACTCAAATCTTGTTTAGCATCTATAAACTTAATGAGTAGCGGAAAGTCATTCCTAAATCTATCATAATTATTCTTCCCTAAAAAATTTGAAGTGTGTTCTTCCAAAAGCTCTTGTAATGTGCTTCCTTTTAAAGCTCCATTTGCAACAACAGAAATATTACCAAAAACAGTACTTATTTCCCAACTTTCACCAACTTGATTGGATTCGGAAAGTTTATTAAACCGATTTCTAAGTTTTTCACCTCCCCAGATTTTATCTTTTAAAATGGGATGAAATTTTAAGGGGTGTAATGTGCTTTTCATAAATTATTCGCCAGAATACGTTACAAAGTTACGAGGAGTTTCGTATAATGTAACTTCTAAATGAAATTTTGAATCTAGTTTCGCTTTGATTTTATTATAGATGACGACAGCAATATTCTCTGCTGTTGGGTTTAAATTTTCAAATTCGGGCACTTCTTCATTAAGATTTTTATGATCCAAAGCATTTTCAACTTCAGATTTTATGATATCCTTCAAGATCTTTACGTCAATAACATAACCTGTTTCTGGATCAATCTCTCCGGTAACACTAGCAATTAACTCATAGTTGTGCCCATGATAACGAGGATTGTTACACAACCCGAAAACAGCTTCATTCTTCTCAAAACTCCAGTCCTTTCTGTAAAGTCTATGGGCTGCATTGAAGTGTGCTTTTCTATGTACGGTGACTTTCATGAGTTATTAATGTTTATGAATTCGTAAAACCTTTCAAATATAATCTTAAACCAAGCTGTATAAACTTCTGGATGTAGTGCCATATCAACTTTTATATTTTCTAAAGGCATCCATTTCCAATCAGCAACTTCGTCTTTATTAATGTCTGGAGGATCGTTATAGTAACCTATCATAACATGGTCGTACTCATGCTCTGTTAAACCATTATCAAAAGGTGCTTTATAAATAAAGGATGTTGATTCTTCCAATTCGGTAACAAATCCCATTTCCTCCTGCAAGCGTCTTTTACCTGCCTCTATATTGGTCTCACCATCCCTTTGATGACTGCAACAAGTATTGGTCCATAACCCCGGGGAATGGTATTTGTGCATAGCACGCTGTTGAAGCATTAATTCATTCTTATCATTGAATATAAAAACTGAAAAAGCACGATGCAACATTGCTTTTTCATGTGCTTCCATTTTTGGCATTAGACCTATTTGGTTGTCGTTTTCATCTACTAAAATGACGTGTTCTTCTATCATAAAGCAAAATTAACACCTAAAGCTGTAAAAAAAGTAAAGGAATTCATAAAAAATAGCCGTTTAAAATTAAACGGCTATTTACATGTTTTATTAAGTTTTTAGTTTATTCCTTGTCATCACAAGATTGACCGTTAATACTTGTAATTATAAATTCGCTACGTCTGTTTAACTGGTGCTCTTCATCTGAACAACTAGAATCATTTGTTGGTTCACAGCCACAATCATTCACCAATTGCGATTCGCCATAACCTTTAGCTGTAAGACGTTCAGCAGCTATACCGTTATCAATTAGGTATTGGCGTGTAGCTTGTGCACGTCGGTCAGAAAGGCGTTCATTATAGTCTGCAGGTCCTCTACAGTCAGTATGAGAACGAATATCTATGGCCATTGTTGGATATTTGTTAAGCACCGCTAATACTTTTTGTAATTCTATTTCGGCATCATACCTAATATTAGACTTATCAAAATCGAAATAGATGATTGGTATGTCAAGAACCTTAGCTAAGTCATCACATGGGTTGATTTCCTGAACATCCTTTTCTAACAATAATTGAAGCTGTAACTCCTGTTTTTTATTTGGTGTAGTAAAACGTTTCTCATCTGAGACATAAGCTTCCATTTCTCCTCTAATCAAATACTCTTTTTCACAATCGAGCTCAAATGAGAAAGCAGCTTTGGCATCGGCAGTCTTACGTTCTATAAGATTACCCTCACCATCAAATAGAATAACTGTAGCATTAGGTATAAGTTCATCGGTATTTTTATCTTGAACAGTTCCGAAAACAAGCTGCTCGCACTCAGGAATTTCGAAAGTGTAAATATCATCACTTCCTTTACCTCCATCTCTATTAGAACTAAAGTACACACGCTTAGTAACTAAATTTTCGTAGTATCCAAAATCATCTGCATTACTATTTACGGGTTTACCGACATTTTCAATAGGAAAATTTCTATTTGACCCAACGGCTACTTTTTGATCCAAGCCTTCGGATTTGAAAACATCAAAACCACCTAAACCAGGGAATCCTGTTGAGGAAAAGAATAGATTTCCACTAGTATCCATAAATGGGAAAGACTCTTGCCCTTCTGTATTTATAGAAGGCCCCAAATTTTCGGGTTCACCTAAGGTACCGTCATCATTTACATCTACGACAAAGATATCGGATTGACCAAAAGTGCCTGGCATATCAGAAGCAAAATATAATCTGCTTCCTGTAAGATTTAAAGCTGGATGAGCAACACTATACTCTTCGCTATTAAAATGAATCTTATGAATTTCGTCCCAAGTACCATCTTCACTCAAAGTAGCTCTATATAATTGAAGCCTGTTAATACCTGTATCATCTTCTTTATATTTTAAACGAAAGAAATTATTTCTAGTAAAGAACATATATTTTCCATTTGGTGAAAATACTGCGCTAGACTCATGGAATTTAGTGTTTACTTTACCATCAATTTCCTTTACTTCGCCAAAACCATTCTCTGTTTTTTCTGCTGAATATAAATCCAAGTAGGGTTCTTCATTCCATCTGTACTTACGTCCACCACCTCTAGCAGAAGCAAATACAATCCCATTTTCGTATTCAGTGGTTCCAAAATCAGAAAACTCTGTGTTGATTTCTAAATTTTCAAGCTCTATATCATCTCTACTCAATTCCTCAATATCAGATCTGTAGTCAACCTTAGAGAGAAAAGCTTTTCCTCTTAAATCATCTGGCTTAAGTTCATTGAATTTTTTCATCCACTTATCGGACTCCTCATAATTTCCAATTCCTTTGAGTGCTAATGCATATCTAAAATAATACTCCGCATCAATAACTTCTTTCATTGCCATTAACTCTCCATACCATTTCGCAGCATTTTTCATATCATTATTAAAATAGAACGAGTTAGCTAACTTCTGAAATAAGTCTGCTGATTTATAGCCTTTATTGGCCACCTCTAAAAGCACTTCGCTTGTCTTTACATAAGCAAAATCCCGATAGTCATTCTTGACGCTTTGTATTTTTCCTTGCTGTGCAAAAAGATTTGAAAAACTTACAAATACTATTGCTAAAACTATATATCTTGATACTGTTTTCATAATCATCATTTTAAAAGAAACGTGGTGATAAAATCCTACCTAATCGCTTCACTTCAAATCTTAAAGTTATTTCGTGAGTTCCACCATTATAATTATTCAATCCTGTAGTTGTTAAATCGTATCCATAACCAACAAACATACCAGGAGTCATTTGAAAACCTACAAGCGCACTTACGGAGTCATCCCAACGCCAAGCCAAACCTGCTGTTAAATTCTTTTTATACCAAAAATTAGCCGATATATCTGCTATAAGTGGTGCACCTGAAACTCCTTTAACTAAAAAGGCAGGTTTCATTTCTAAAGTCTCACTTAGGTTGAAGACATATCCTCCAATAGCATAAAAATGCATACGCTCAGTTGCCACAGACTCCTGAAAATCGTCATAATGTTCAGTTTCCAAAAAGTTAGGAACGGCCAAGCCCAAATACCATTTTCTGGTATGCATATATAACCCAGCGCCTACTGTCGGTGATATTAAATTCAAGTTATTATTAAATACTACATCTGGATCTTGAAAACGTCCTTTGCTCCAATCCGTGTCCAGCATATGAAATCCTCCTTTTACACCAAAGGATAATTTTAAATCATTTGGATTGAGTGGAATTGTATATGAAAAATTAGCATCTACCCACGTTTCTCTTGCAGGCCCAAGAGCATCACTCACAATATTTAAGCCAAGACCGATACGCTCATTGCGTAATGGAGAATGAATTCCCAAAGATTGCGTTTGTGGCGCTCCATCTATACCAACCCATTGCGATCTATGTAATCCAACCACACTTAGTGTTTCTCGTTGGCCTGCATAAGCTGGGTTGACACTTAGCGTATTGTACATATAGTGTGTGAATTGAGGATCTTGTTGTGCATTTACCTCAGACATCAATAGTGTAGTAAACACTATTAAAATTAAACTTGCTTTTGATAATATACGTATCATCTTTCTGTTTTTTTATATAGTTGTTTACTTATCTATTTATATATACCCATCCTACTCTAGGTTCAGATCCATCCCCCAAATCAAGAACATAATAATAGGTTCCTACTGGTAATTCTCCAGATTGATTAATAACTGCTCGCCCATTGGAAGTACCATTCCAATCGTTCAGATAACCATTTTTAGAATAAACGATGTTACCCCATCTATTATAGACTTCTAATTTATTGTTAGGGAATCGCTCCAAACAATCAATAACAAAGGTTTCATTCACACCGTCACCATTTGGTGAGAATTCATTGTAAATCGTTAAACATATCGGATCTACAGATGCACTTGCTTCATCATCTGAAGGGTTTATGTCTACTCCTCCTTCTGCATTAGCAACGAAAGCAGTGTTTATATAGTCACCTATTCCTAAAACTTCAACTGTAATTTGAAGAATCTCAACCTGATCTGGATCTAGCTGACCGACTACCCATTCGCCATCAAATTCTGAATATGTTCCAGCAGTTGTAATTGCAGATACAAAAATATATCCATCTGGAATTTGTTCATCTATCACTACATTTGTAGCTGTCACGTTTCCAATATTAGCCACTTCGATAGTAAATGTAACTTCATCACCAACTACTGGTCGAGTTTCATCAACTTCCTTAGTAACTTCTAAATCAAAAATTGAGTTAACAGGAGTTACTGTTGGATCATCTGGGTCACCATCACCATTAGGATCATCATCATTAGGGTCATTAGGATCATCACTGATATCTTCAACATCATCTGATGGATCACCTAAATCACCTCCTGGACCTTCAGATCTGACACTTGCAGAGTTAGTAACAGATCCGATATCCAAATCAATTTGTGTAATCTCATAGGT
This sequence comes from Winogradskyella sp., assembly GCF_028289625.1. GTDB lineage: Bacteria > Bacteroidota > Bacteroidia > Flavobacteriales > Flavobacteriaceae > Winogradskyella. The sequence goes on from NZ_JANQOM010000060.1 coordinate 35,262, forward strand.
TGCTGTAAATGTTGAATTGTCTATCTCTCCTGGAAGCAATTGCGCTATTGGACCTCCAACTAGATTCAATCCAGGTAATAAATCTTCAACTTGAATATTAGTCAAAGTCACATTACCAGTATTTTCAACAACAAACACATACGAAATAAGATCACCTAAGCTTCCTTCTATCCCATCTCCATTAGTGTCTGTTAGTGGTAATGTAGTCTTGATAAGACTTATCATGGGCACTTGAATGATTTCTGTAACTGTTGGATCATCCAAACCTGTTGGGTCGTTAGGATCATCACTATCATCACCAACTGGGTCACCTAATGGCGCTGTACCATTTGCTACCGCTTGATTGATTACAATTCCCGTATCAATATCAGCTTGAGTAATAGCATAAGTTGCGGTATAAACAATAGTACCTGAACCTACAATCATATCTTCTAAGTCGGCCTCACCGTCTTCATCACTACCACCACTCTGATACACTGGTGTTGGTAATGTACCTGTTCCTGTAAAGTCTGCTGCATCTTCCGTAACACTTACATCAAATACAGTTGTATTTCCTGTGTTTGTCACTGTATAT
>NZ_JANQOM010000082.1 GCF_028289625.1 Winogradskyella sp.
GCATATCTTCGTTCTTAGCATCGGTATATGATCTTGAAGTGCCATAATAGTCTGGTTTATAAATAGGTGATTGTTGAAACGTCGAACGATAGGTCGCCGGTCTGGCCATAGGGCACGTCGACCTGCATCAGCTTGGCTACCGTCGGGGACGGCGGAACGATCTCCGGCAGCTTCTGTGCCAAGACCGAAGCTGTGGACAGGAATGCAAAAGGCTTAACATTTTGGTGATGTGTGTTTTCATAAACTATGGTATTTGTGATTTTTATAATTCTCATAAATAAATGCAATACATCAATAACATTTGGTTAACAATTGTGAATGAAATGGTATGTAAATTTATTACTCCCCTTTTGAAAAAAACTGTGGTTTTTGCACAGAAAAACTAAGCAAAAACCACAATGTTAATTCTCGCTGACCTTATAAATTAGCGTTGAACTTTATTGAGCTCTCCCCTTAGGAGTTCGCCCCGATTTCTTATGGACAGATTTTTGAATACACTTTGCCAACTCCATATTTTTCTATGGACTATTTTGAAGTATTTAAGATTAAAAAAAATATTTACAAGCTTGTAAATGCCTGTAAAATAAAAAGATGGGAAAAGCATCCATCCTTTTACAACTAAATTTATATTGTAAATTATTGTATTACAATTGTTTGTGTTAAAAAGTTAATTTATCAACTATTCTGTACCATTACCATAAAAAACCAATCGAAAGGCACAGTTCTTTTGATGAAACAAAAAGCCATAGCTAAGGTGCTATAGCTTCACTTTTTAAAGGGAATTGAATCGTGTAATTAGCTTAATGCAGTTTTGATCCTATTAACAGCTTCAATAATTTGCTCTTGGGAAGCCGCATAAGAAATCCTTATACAATTGGGATTGCCAAAGGCTTCTCCAGTAACGGTGGCTACATTGGCTTCTTCCAATAAAAACATGGCCATATCAGAGGCATTGTTAATCGTTTTCCCACTAATCGTTTTCCCAAAGTACGCAGATACATTTGGGAAAACATAAAACGCGCCTTCGGGTTCATTGGTTTCAAATCCTTTCACATTTCCAAGAAGCTCCAAAATAAGCTTACGACGTTCCTTAAATTCATCTACCATATATTGAATTCTCGCTGGGTCAGCTTTCAAAGCCGAAATCACAGCACGTTGTGCAATACAATTAGCACCACTCGTCACTTGCCCTTGTATTTTGTTACAGGCTCTAGCAATCCAGTCTGGTGCACCAATATAACCAATTCGCCAACCTGTCATAGCAAAAGCTTTTGACACACCATTTACAGTAATGGTTCTATCGTACATATCATCAAACTGCGCCATGCTGTAATGACTACCAATAAAATTGATATGTTCATAGATTTCATCAGAAACCACATAAATATTTGGATGTTCTTGCAACACATCTGCAATAGCTCTTAATTCATCTTTGCTATAAACGGATCCACTAGGATTGCACGGTGAACTATACCAAATCATTTTGGTTTTAGGAGTAATTGCAGCACTAAGTTGTTCAGCCGTCATTTTAAAGTCGTTCTTAATATCGGTCTTTACTTCAACAGGAACTCCTTCATTAAGTTTTACAATGTCGCTATAACTTACCCAGTATGGACATGGTAAAATCACTTCATCACCTGGGTTCAACATCACGGAGGCTATGTTAAATAATGCTTGTTTGGCACCAGTAGAAACCACAATTTGAGGTTTTGAATAGTCTAGATTATTATCACGCTTAAATTTGGTGATAATAGCTTCCTTTAAATCTACATAGCCGTCTACAGGTGTATAACTGTTATAGTTATCTTTGACAGCATTAATAGCGGCTTCTTTTACAAAGTCAGGAGTATTAAAATCGGGTTCTCCTAGGCTTAATCCAATAATGTCTTTTCCTTCTGCTCTTAATTCTCTGGCTTTTGCAGCCATAGCAAGAGTGGCTGATGTCGATAGATTATTAATTCTATCCGAAAGTTGGTTCATGAGTTAGTTGTAATAGAATTATGCTTGCATCGCTGGTCGCATGCCCATTTCTTTTAAAAATCTAAAATGTGCCGCTATAGCTTTCCTTGTGGTTTTATATTCTTTGTATGGTAAATTAAATTCTTTAGCCGTTTCTTTCACGATTTTTGCTATTTTACCATAGTGAATATGACTGATATGTGGAAAAATATGATGTTCTACCTGATGATTTAAACCACCTGTATACCAGTTAACTAACCAGTTTTTAGCTCCAAAATTTACCGTAGTCTTTAATTGGTGTATGGCCCAAGTGTTTTTCATAGTACCATCTTTCTCTGGCAAGTGCATTTCGGCTTCGTCCATAACATGTGCCAATTGAAAAACAACACTTAATATTAAACCAGCAATGTAGTGCATAATGAAAAAGCCGATAAGAACTTCATACCACGCAAGGTCAGTCAATAATATTGGAAGCAGAATCCACATGGAAAGGTATACCAATTTTGATATCACCAATTTGCTCCAGTTAACAATTGGGTTAGGCAATTTTCCATAGGATAATTTTCGCTTCATGTAGCGTTTCATTTGTTTAAAATCTGTAGTAATTGCCCAATTTATAGTCAATAATCCATAAAGTAAGATGGAATAGTAATGCTGAAATCTATGGTGCTTGTACCACTTCGCATGTTTAGAAAAGCGTAATATTCTTCCGGCTTCTAAATCTTCATCATGACCGTGAATATTGGTGTATGTGTGGTGTAAGACATTATGTTGCACTTGCCAGTTGTATACGTTTCCTGCTAAAATATAGATACTACTACCCATTAAACGATTCACCCACTCTTTATTAGAAAATGAACCATGATTACCATCGTGCATCACATTCATACCAACTCCTGCCATGCCCACACCCATAACAACTGTTAAAAGTATCTGCGCCCAAGTAGGTATATCCAAAGTCAATAATAAAAAATAAGGTGTAAGAAATATAGCAAACATAACGACTGTCTTTACCCAAAGTTGCCAATTGCCTGTACGTTTAATATTATTCTCCTTAAAATAGTTATTAACGCGTTTATTTAAAGTTCTAAAAAATTTAGCTGAATCAACTCTTGAGAAGGATAATGCTTGGTGTGCCATGTATTCTTAATTTTAGCTATAATGTCGGGCTTTTGATAAAAAAAATAATTATCAAAGATAAATAATAATTAAATGTCAGCCTTGTCTGTAACGTTAATTTATCTACATTAAAATTAAGTACTTTTGCCAAAAGTAAAATCGGTGGATTTAATTCTTAAATATTTTCCTGATATAACCACAAATCAGATTAACCAATTTGAGGCACTTGAAGCTTTGTATAAGGATTGGAACACTAAGATCAATGTCGTATCTCGTAAGGATATCGATGAATTATATCTTAGGCATGTACTTCATTCCTTAGGGATTGCTAAGGTCATTAGGTTTAGTGATAATTCTTCGATTTTAGATGTTGGCACAGGAGGTGGATTCCCCGGAATTCCGTTGGCCATTTTATTTCCAGAATGTCAATTTCATCTTGTAGATAGCATCAATAAAAAACTAAAGGTCGTTAATGCTGTCGCCGATACTATCGGGCTTACAAATGTGAGAACAACACATAGTCGGGTAGAAGCCATTGATGAAACTTTTGATTTTATTGTCAGTAGAGCTGTCACTGCGATGCCAGAATTTACAAAATGGGTGAAGGGGAAAATAGCCAAAAAGCAGAAGAATGAAATCAGAAATGGCATCCTTTACCTTAAAGGTGGTGATTTAACTGAAGAGTTGAAGCAATACACTACGGTTAAAGCCTATTTGCTTTCAGATTATTTTGAAGAGGATTTCTTTGAAACTAAAAAGGTCATATATCTACCCCTAAAGTACAAATAAAAAAGCACTCCAATCTGAAGTGCTTTTATCAGTTTGTTTTAGTTTGAACTTAGTTCGCCAAAAACTTGGTAGTAAATGATGTATTATTATCTCCGTTAACTGTCAAAATATAAAACCCTGATGCTAAGTTTACCGGAATTACCGTTCTATTATTAAGTGAAGTTTCGGTATTGAAGACCGTTTTGCCAGTTAAATCAACAATATTGATTGAAGCATTTGTATTTACACTTGAAAGTAAAACGATTTCTTTTTGAATTGGATTTTTTTCAAGTTGAAAAACGATGGATTCATTATCCGAAATTCCTAAAGGCGGGGTGAGAATTTCTGTTAATGCAAAATTGACGTTTGCCTCAGTCAACTCCACATGACCTTCGTTGTCATCAGGTAAAAATGTATTGTCAAATGGAGTAGCATTTGTGGTCGCACGACCTACCAAATCAATACTATGAAACCAGTTGATGTTATCACCGGAAGGCTCATCAGTTATTTCTAGTGCCAATGCACTAACGGATGGAATAAAATTAAACTTGTCAATTTGCAGTGCATTTAAAAAATCTGCAGCTATGCCACCACCTGAGCTTAAGTCACCAGTTAAGGCAGATAAATCAAAGAGTCCACCTGGTGCAGCATCAACGCCGTCGAAATTAACGGTTCCAGAATCTGCAATGGATTCTACATCTGGAAACACTGGGATTGGTGCAAAGAAACGACTCACCTGCACTGGAGTACCAGCTGCTGGTGTAAAGTTAATATCAATTTCTATATCTATGGTAACTGTGCCAAAACCCGTATCCACATCTACAGGAAGCGTGATATCGACAACAGTGAAGCCATTGGTAACTGGTGTAACACCGTCGGCCGCAAAATAAGCGTTGCCAATGCCACTACCATTTATAATAGATACATTTCTTACATTTTGAGGAAACCCATTTGATGTAAATGAATTAATATTCGTTTCAAGTATAGTTCTAAACGGGTGCGGCATCGGTAAAGTAAGCGTTGGATCAAAATCAACTAGGCTTCCACCTAATAAATGGGGTTCAAAATGATCAATTAATAATTGTCTTGCTGCTGGCGTATTCAAGAAACCATCGATTAATGGTTGAGCTTCTGGCACCGGATTTAAATCATTAAATGCCAAATAATTCAATTGATGTTGCAATCCAATAGGAACGTTAGCACCAAGGTGTGGTGAGTCAAAGGAAATAAATAGCCTAGTATCAGCGTCAATGGTGTTTCCCTCCATATAATTGAGTGCATATCTTGTAATTATCCCACCCATACTTGGGCCAATGATTACATTTTGCTCTGGACTGTTTGTTGCTTTAGCCGTATTAATAATATCCAGTAGTTCAACCAATAACATGGCATTACGTTCTATAAAATCGGCACCACCATCAACCGTTGCACCATCAGCAGTACGCAAATAAACAGGGAAATTCAAAATAACCACATCAAAGCCTTGTGCTCTGACCAGATCTGCTAGATTTTGAGAGCCTGAACTTCCTGTAAAGCTCAGCGAATTGTACAAACTAGGAATGTCTCTTGTATCTCCAGGATCAAAACCATCCACAAAGATGATAGGTTTATCCAAAATGCCGTTGTCTGTATCTAAAAATATTTGATACTCACCTTCACCGGGATAATTCGTTGCTTCACCATAGGCTGACAAATCTGGTGTAATTCCAGAAGTAAAAGCTGTTTGCCCTAATAGCAGAGTTGGTAAAAATAATAAGATAAAAAAGTAATTTTTTTTCATATGTAGGGATTTACGTTTTAGACTCAAAAGATACAAAGTTTAGGTAGGCCATAGAATTATTTTAATGTTAATTCTATGAAAAGCAAAAAATCCTTAAAAGCATGAAGCTTCTAAGGATTTGTTTTTCATTTTATTATATCTATTATCCCAAAAAAGGATATCTGTAATCGGTTGGAGTTACAAAAGTTTCCTTAATCAATCGAGGTGATACCCAACGTAATAGGTTTTGGGCACTTCCCGCTTTGTCATTGGTTCCTGACGCTCTGGCTCCACCAAATGGTTGCTGACCAACAACGGCACCAGTAGGTTTGTCATTAATGTAGAAGTTACCAGCTGAATTTTGTAAAGCTTTTGTGGCTTCATCAATGGCGTAACGTTCCGTGGCTATTACTGCACCTGTTAAAGCATACTCGCTAGTTTCGTCAACCAATTTTAAAGTTTCGGAGTACGAATCGTCCTCGTAAACATATATGGTAATCACAGGGCCAAATAGCTCGGTGCACATAGTCGTATACTTTGGGTTTGTTGTCACGATAACCGTTGGTTCAATAAAATACCCTTTGGATTTATCATAGCTACCACCAGCAATAATTTCGGCCTCAGCATCGGCTTTAGCCGCGTCAATGTAACTGGCTAATTTGTCAAAAGAGCCTTCATGAATTACTGCTGTAATAAAATTGCTCATATCTTCTGGTGATCCCATTTTGAACGATGCAATGTCTTCTAAGACGTATTTTTTCACTTCAGACCAAATACCTTTTGGGATATAGGCTCTAGATGCGGCACTACATTTTTGACCTTGAAATTCAAACGCACCCCGAGAAATAGCTGTCGCAACTTGTTTTGCGTTAGCCGATTTATGTGCTATGATAAAATCCTTACCGCCAGTTTCACCTACTATTCTCGGATAAGTTTTGTAGTTGTGAATGTTTTCTCCTATTTGTTTCCAGAGTTCTTTAAATATAAACGTGGAACCAGTAAAATGTAAACCAGAAAAATCTGGGCTAGATAAAACCATGTTAGTAATCATTACTGGGTCTCCAAAAACCACATTGATAACACCATCTGGGACACCAGCTTCTTTAAATACATCCATAATGACTTTGGCAGAATAGATTTGACTGTCGCTTGGCTTCCAAACTACAACATTGCCCATTAAGGCCATACAAGCTGGCAAATTTCCAGATATGGCAGTAAAGTTAAAAGGCGTTACAGCATAAGTAAAACCCTCAAGCGGTCTATATTCAACTCTATTCCAAGCATCACTCGTACTTTCTGGCTGCTCCATGTAAATATCAGTCATAAACTGCACATTGAAACGCAAAAAATCTATCAACTCACAAGCAGCATCAATTTCCGCTTGATGTATAGTTTTAGATTGTGCAATCATGGTTGCCGCATTTATTTTTGCACGATATGGGCCGGCAATCAATTCAGCAGCTTTAAGGAAAATTGCAGCACGTTGTTCCCATGGTAATTGAGACCACGTTTTACGCGCTTCTAGAGCTGTGGCAATGGCTTCTTCAACATGTTGTTGCTCTGCCAAATGATATTCGCCAACCACATGCTGATGATCGTGTGGTGGAGACATGGTTCTGGTGTTTCCAGTTTTAACATCTTTACCATTAATATATAAGGGCACTTCAACTTTGCTATTAAACATTGATTTGTATGCTTCTAAAACGGCTTCACGCTCTGGTGTGCCAGGTGCATAAGACTTTACGGGCTCGTTAACAGCGATTGGTACATTAAAGAATCCTTTTCCCATAATTTGACTATTTTTTTAGTTTGAAATTTGAAGTGCAAAGGTACAATATTTATGAGATATTGTTCGTCTCAAACGTTAGAGTTCTGTGAAAGTTGCATTGATATTTTTTTGTAAGTTGCCACTTAAAATCTTTGAATACCACAATGCCAAAAAATGACGCTTTTATTCTAACCCTAGCCTATCCTGAAACTATTGTATCGCATGCCGACGAATGGTATTCCAAGTTTTTGAGATATGCGTTTATTGGCAGCAAAAATCATGTTAGAGCAGGTCATGCCGCTTTAGTCTTGATTAACAAGAATACTGGTGCTTTGGAGTACCACGACTTTGGACGATACATCACTTCTGAGCCTAATGGCAGAGTTAGAGGAAAAGACACAGATTTTGAGTTGGATTTTCCGCTGATAGCAAAAATTGAAAATGATAAAATCACAAATTTGGATGAGATTTTAAGGTTTTTGGCTACACATCCTAAGTTGACTCATGGTGATGGTGATTTGTATGCCTCAGTTTGTAATGCTGTTGATTATCAATTAGCTCGAACCCACATCGATAATAAGCAAGCCCAAGGCTTTATAAGATATGCAGCCTTTCTAAAGATAGCCAGTAATTGTGCACGTTTTGTGACTGATACTTTGGTCGTTTCGGTAACAGATAAAAAAATTAAAAGGGCATTAGAACGATCAAAATGGTTTACGCCAAGTACCATTGGCAATGTGGTCATTGCCGATACTGAAGATTTTGTGTATTTGGTTTCTGAACAAGGAGAGATTAAAGAATTTAAATCTACTGTTAGTAAAGAAAACAGAAGGCTGTTTTTGGATACATTAAAAGGTTATAACCCGAGTTTAATAGGCACTTTAGAGCCAAAGCATAATAATGTAAAAGCCAAACATGCACAGTGGCTAGGTGGAATAGCGGCAGGCGCCTGGTTTGAATTGCATGATTTGGGTAGCAAATCTGAGTATCGCTTTAGGCGAATTTCACCTTATGGTCATGTCGATTGTAATGCTATTTTTAAAGTAAGGGATGAAAGTTTTGACATTTCTTTTGATTACCAGTTTGTGCATTACTCCAATTGTTTGTTCATTACTATTGAACAAGACTCCAGAACATATCGATTTGATTTTTTTAGAAATGCAGATATTAATTAAGGGCAAAAGGAGCACTTAATTTAAATGAAGGAATATAGACTTTAAACTTACTGGCTTTGGTAAAGTTTACCATATTGTAATGGCCCTGCATGGCACCAAAAGGTGATGTTAACAAACAACCAGAGTTGTATGTGTGTTTTTCACCTGGTTTTAGAACTGGCTTTTTACCGATAACACCTTCACCTTCAATAACCTCTTCATTGTTGAGTGCATCTAGGATTTTCCAGTGACGGGAATTTAATTGAACAGAGTCCTTGCTTTGGTTTTCAATAGTTACTTTGTAACCAAAGGCGAAGTGCACTTTATAATTCTTATAAAATGTACCTTCAAAATTGGTCTCAACGGAAATCTTAATGCCGCTTGTAACTTGTTGTACCATGTTAATTAAAAAAAGTATTTGCTAAAATATAATAAATTTTCATTGAAGCCCTATTTTTTAGGTTAAGTCGTCGTTATTTTTAACATTTTTTCTTCAACGAAAGCTTCAAGCGTTTTAAAAAAATCCAAAACATCATCTTTTTCCAAAACGCTGTTTATAGTCACCATTCTCACAAATTCATCACCATTGAAGGAGCCAAATCCTACCATTAATTTAGAATTTTCATAGAGCGCTGTACACAGTTCCTTAGCTGGCACATCTTTATAATTAAAGCATACTGATATTGAATCCTCAAAACTGTATAGTTTGTAATCGCTATTGTTCTTTATGTAGTCTCTGGCTATTTGTGCCATTTCGAATTGTTTGTCGACGATTTTTTCTAAACCTTTGGTGCCAATAGATTTCCACAGGGTCCAGATTTTTAAGGCATCATTCCTACGGCCACATTGCATAGAAGTTTTACCTAAGTTAAAATCATCTCCATCAGTTTGATATAGATAATCGGCTTCGTTAGAGAAGGAGTGGTGCAATTGCGCTTTGTGTTGAGTTACTATAATAGAACAGCTTAAAGGCGTGCCCAGCATTTTATGTGCATTAATACTAAAAGAGTCCGAAAGTTCTAATTCGTTCAGTAAATGTCTATACCTTCTGCTAAAAATTACTCCGCCACAATAGGCACCATCAACGTGTAACCAAAGCTGATATTTTTTACAAATCTGACTTATGGATTCAACATCATCAAAAGCTCCAAGTACGGTTGTACCAGCCGTAGCATTTACGAAGAAAGGTATATAACCTTCATTGAGGTCATCATGAATCAACTTATCCAAATGTTCAGTGAGCATTTCACCTCTACCATTGGTGTTGACCAATCGTACCTGATTTCTACCCAATCCAGTTAAAGCTGCATTTTTGGAAATAGAATAATGCGAAGTCTCTGAGGTATAAAGCGTCATTTTAGACGAAAGACCTTCAGTTCTAATGGCTTCGTTTTTAGTATCCCTAGCCATAATCATGGCCATCATATTGCTCATGGAACCACCAGGTGCAAATGTGCCATCACTGTCTTCAGGATAACCTGCTAAGGCACAAATGTTTTTCAAAACTTGTTTTTCAATTCCTACTTGAGGGCCTGCGACTTTATAGGTGTACATGCTATTATTAAACATTACCGCTAATAAATCTCCAAGAGTAGCCTTTCCAATTCTACCGCCAAACAACTGATTGAAAAATGACTTAGATGCTGTTTTTGGCGTATTCCTAATAATTCGTTTCAGTGTTTCTTTTAAATCCTCATCAATTAAACCTTCAGCATTTAGGGATAAGTCTAACCTCTGGTATAATTCTGAAGTAGGTATAGGCTCTGCAACAGGCTGACTAATTTCCGATTTAAAAAGCTCATCACACAGTTCTGAGAATAAGGCAATATCGTTTTGCATGCTAAAAACAATTTTAATGTGAAAGATAACAAGAATTTTAGTCTAAAGCTTAAAAAATCCTTACAGCTTTAGTTAGAAATATCCACAGAGGTGGTTTCACCATAACCAATTAACCTATCGAAACGTGCCCCTAAATCTCTATAATATACCAAGACCTTATAATTATTTTCGGTTTGCCAATAATCACCACTTATGGCACCTTCATCTAATTCGTCAGTTTCTTGGTCTACTACCACATATTTGTAATTGTAAAATCCTTGTTTGAGGCGAAAACTAACTTCATACTTGCCTGCTTCACGATTATAATACATTTTGGTCAAAGGCTCTATGGCAAAAGCATTAAAATTGCCATAGACATAAACATCTTTTCCTGTTAATTCATTTTGTGCCAAAGAAAAGTGAACCATCGTATAATCGGCTTCTATGTCCGTATTAAAACGATCGGCTGCAGTAACTTGAAAATTTCCATTAAGATCAGGGTTGTAAGTGTAAGGTCTACCTGTCCGTGGCTCATTTGGGAATAAGTAACTTTGATAGATGTCTTTAAGGTCTATAAATTGTACTCCGACGTTAGAAGTCCGTACATCTTTATTCTCGAACCAAAGGAACTCGTTGCCTCCCCAAAATGCGGATTCGGTATCATAGCGGTAGATGAGTTCGTTACCTAGTGTGTATTGAGGTTTTAAATCTGAAATGGACGTATTGAGATTATTATTCTGAATGATAAGTGTCTTTATCGTTTCGAGCGGGTTATTAAAATTAATGCTGTTGGTGGCAATTGTTAAATCCACAGATTGTATCTCTTCAATTAATGTAACATCCCTCGAACGTTTCACTCTTGCTCCTACATTCACTAAATCCTCATAAATCATAAACTTTCTGCTGAACATAAGCTCATCGTACTCGTCATATATAGAAATCATATAGTTACCGCTTTTTAGTAAGGCTCGTGTCTGGATATTGGGTATTTGTAATTTATAGTGTGAATATACTTGGTAGGTGTTGAATGAATTGTAGTATTCCAAAATACGCTGATTATCCAAACCCCTTAAATATTCTGCTTTAACTAAAACAGAGGGCGTCCAATCAAAATTGAAATGTTCTATGACATAGTAGAAATCTTCTTCATTAGCATTCAAAGCGTCAAACTCTAGGACTAAGGGCTCACCAAGCTTTAAAATGGGTAATTGCCCTTGGGTAGTGTTGCTTTTGAATTTAATGGTCTTTATAAAATCTGGTGGACTTACTTCAGTAGCTTGGGAAACTGATATATGAGGTAGTAGTAAAAGTAAAAGTATGCCGTAAAATGTCTTTTTCATTTCGAGTTTA
>NZ_JANQOM010000001.1 GCF_028289625.1 Winogradskyella sp.
TAAAGGTATTTCCCAGAGGATTACTTTCAGTCAAGGCATCTATATAGGTTTCGTAGTACTCAAGGTCCAGCCCTGCAGGAGCGCCAGCGAGCACAATGGCGTTGGAATCGCTGAGGTTAAAGGAGGCAAGGCCATCTTCGGTACCGTCGTCGTCGCAAACGGAAAGGCTGGCATCGTTTGAAGACGTTGCACTGACCTCCAGGGACACTTCGCTGAAGCTGACACAGCCCGTATTGGTATTGGTCACCCTTGTATAGACAATCTGGGGATTGAAGAAATTCTCAAAGGCATCGGCATCGATAGCGTTTACGTCTTCTTCGGCATCTGCTTGAGATAGATGATATGTCACAGAACGGTCTGTAGTACTATTTGTGACATCCTCATTAAACAAGTTGATATTAAAAGTTGTAAATCCTTCGGGAATACCGTCTTCGTCACATTGTACAATGGCGATATTATTAGCAATAGGGGCGTCGTTGATAATTAAATCAAAGCTTCCAGTACTAAAGCAATCCGTATTATTTGTATTCTCTATTCTAACAAATATGGTCTCGACAAATGCTGTAACGTTAGAATATGATAATGGCAATGCGGTGCCATTATTATCTGCATCAGCTTGAGTAGGGTGAAAGGTAATGCTTGTTTCATTTTCATCTTGGTCACCTAGGATATTTGGGATTAAATCACCTAATTCGATTGTAGCAAAACCATCCATAGAATCCCCTTCGTTATCACAAAATTCTATATTATTAAGCTGGACGATTTGTGGTGTGTTAAATACTTCGACTTCAAAGGAATTAATATCGAAACAATTGGCATTGTCATTATTGTCTACTCTTACATAAATGATTTGGGGATTAGCACTATTAGTGTAAGGAAAGGTAATTTCATTTTCGAGATTATTTGCGTTATTCAATGTTTCAAAATAACGAACACTGTATTGGTTAGAATCTTGAGTTAATAGTGCTTCAACATTTTTATTGGTAAAGTCGAAGCCTTGAAAAAAGCCGTCATTCCCAGAATCATCACAGACAAGAACATCAGATAATGGATTAGCCACTGGGATATCGAACACACCAACAACAGCACTTCCTTCTATAGGGCAGTCACCGTTATTTGGTTCTATAAAGACTTCGTAAAACCCAGGTGTGTCAATGAGCAATTGGGATTGATTGTTTCCAGGAACAGGAGTACCATCAAAAGACCATACATAATCCGCACCAGCTATGTTATCGGCCCGTAAGGTATAGTTATCACCTGTACATAGTCTTAACTCGGTAGTACTAATGCCATTTCTAATGATATCGGTTTGTGAATTAAACAAAGATTGAATGAAGGGGGGGAGTCCTATTCTACTTTCGTTTACGGGAAACCCAGGTGCTTCTAAAAATACTCCACTTTGATTATATACAACATCTTGTCCGTCTGCCTCAGGATTTTCGATAACTCCTAAAAATTGTCTTGCGCCAGTGTTCGCTCCAAACTCAAATTGCGCTCTATAAATCCTTCTATCAATACCTAATTGTAATGCCCCAGCACTAATGGTACTGGATGTATTCACGATTTGTAAAGAGTTAGGTATATCTGTACTAGTTAAGTCCCATTGTAATATCTGGCTAGCGCCATTTCCAGAAGCGCCAAACCCAACAGTTGCATAAACTTTTCGATTTTCAGCAGAAAATTCGACACCATAAGGACTATCATTGTTTTGGGCACTGTAAAGTTCAAGACTATTGGAAACTATACCAGTATCATTATCAAAATCGAATAAATAAATCCCACCACCAGCATCATCACCAGGAATTGTAGACTCACCAAAATTGGCAGATACCAATTTAGTGCCATCAGGTGAGGCTTTTAAATAGCCTAAAGCATTACGTCGATAACCTTCTAAAGGTATATTTGGCCCAACAATTGAAGTTACAGGGTCTGGATCTACACCATTTTCATCAATCTTAAACGCATAAAAAGTGTCCCCAAAATGGGTAATAACCCAGAATGAAAAGCAATCATCTGCTTTTACAGCTGTAATTTTTTCAGAACATTTTAATTCTGATGCTAATGGATTAGAGGTGTCGTAAGTGATTAAGGGGATATTTTTTTCAATGGTATCTACTGCACCTAGTCCTCCATCATCCAGAATGTTTACTCGTGAGTACATTAAGCCATCATTAACACCATCATTAGCGGATTCGGTAGAAAAGTTTAAGGTATTGAAGTGATGTGGTTCATCTACGGTGAAGATATAGTAAAAATCGGGGTCTTGAGGCTTAGGAACAATAACACCAGAAGATGTACTAGAATCATCTCCTCTTAACCCAAAGCCATTTAGCATTACTTGATGGTTTCTATTCCAAACCGTTCTACCATCAGAGTAAAACAATAAATTGCCATTAGCATCGGAAATAGAAGTACAGCCTTCAAGGGTATTTATTTGTCCGTCATTGAGTGCAGTAACAGTTCCTGTTTCAGCATTAAAACGAACACCTGCATTCTGACCAAAATACCAAAATGAGGCCTCATTTTGCCCAGTTATTTGGGAATAACAACATAATAAGAGTAGTGCTAAACAAATCTTTTTCATAACATCTTTTTATGCCATAATTGACCTCATTATACTATATAACAGCCAGAACTCTTATTTTCCCAGTTGTTAGTATATATAAGCTAAATAACGATGGCTATCAAAGATATTACAAATCTCTCTTTTTTAATAATCGATAAGACAAAAAGATAAAAAGTGCAGACCAACCTAAGACAATTGCAATTTCGTACCAATGTACAGCATAATCATGAGGGAAATTAATATCATTTGGGTTAATTCTCCTAGCATACCTTATAATGGGTTGTTCAATTAAATTGTACATAGACATCAAAGGGAAAAACTGAGAAACACTTTCAGCGAAATTATATCCTATTTCTTGTGCTTGATTTTCATAGACCTCCCATCTCATGTATGCATAAGTGATCCACTCAATAGCACTGAAAACTATGAGAATACCAATAGCAAAAACTGATCTTTTGACCAATAAAGTAATGAAAAGGCAAAAAGAGAAAAAACCTATTAGTTTTACTAGGTATGCAAGAAGATACTCTAATTCATCAAATACTATTGTGGCCTCAGTATATGTACTGTAAATTGAACCAATTATTATAGACATAATAAAAACACCAATAGTAGAGAGAACTGAATAAACAACTATTACATAAAACTTAGAAAGTATCATCTCTTTTTTGCTAAGCCCATCTATTAAGTTTTGTTTTAAAGTCCTGTAGTTGTATTCGTTAGAAATCATGGAAATTGCTACTAGGGCAAAAAATAACTTGAAAAGTGACGCGAAATAGGAATTCCAATGCCATATAAAAGGAAAATTAAAAATTCCATACTCACTAGGATCTAACCTTATAAATCCTAAATCAATTTTAATTGATGTGATAAAAGCTATTGTAAAAGGAAGAACAAACGATAGAATAATTAATACTCTGCTTGATTTGTTGTTCCATAACTTGAAAAGTTCTATATTAAATAATCGTAACATATTAATATTTGATTGGTTGTGCCCAATTCTCAAATCGTAATTAAGCTGTTTTCTAATTGGTTTCTAAATTATTGGTAAGTTCTAAGAACTGTTCTTCAAGGCTTTCTCTTCGTTTTACTAAATGGGACAGTACAATTCCTTTAGCGAACATCAATTTATTAAAATCCGAAGCAGACATAGGCTCGTTTAAAAATGCGGTAATTAAACCGTCTTCTACTTTCAGTTTACCAAAATTAGAATCAGATTTGAGTAACTTCAATAATTCATCGTGCTCTTCCGTCTTAAGTTCAAAGAATCCATGACTACTAATCATCTCATCAACACGTCCGGAGTAAAGTTTTTCACCTTTGCGTAATACAACTACATGAGAACATACTTTTTCTACTTCATCCAAAAGGTGAGAAGCCAAAAGAATGGTAGTACCATTTGCAGCTATTTCCTTTATGATTAGTCTTATTTGGTGAATACCTTGAGGGTCTAGGCCATTGGTAGGTTCATCCAAAATTAAAATTTCAGGATCGTTAAGAAGGGCAGAAGCTATAGCCAAACGCTGTTTCATACCCAAAGAGTAAGTCTTAAACTTATGGTCTTTTCGGTCTAACAGACCAACAACGTCTAACTTTTCGTCAATCTTGCTGTGGTCAACACCTTTTATTCTGCAGACTAATTTTAAGTTCTCCGCAGCGGTCATGTAAGGATAAAAGTTAGGACGCTCTATAATAGCACCAACTTGCTTTAAGGCATCATGGGTTGTTGTATTACCATCAAACCAATGGAAATCGCCACTGGTTTTATTGACAACATTAAGCACTATACCGAGCGTTGTGGATTTACCACTTCCGTTAGGTCCTAAAATGCCATAGACATTACCTTTGTTAATAGTAAAACTTAAGTCTTTTACGGCCGTTAAATAGCCAAATTTCTTAGTAAGATTATCGATTGTAAGGATTGGCTCCAAGATATGATTGGTTTTTAAAGATTGATTGGTTCTACATAATGCTAAATTATTTAGCATATGTTATTAAGACGAAATCTATTAAAATTTGTTACAATTTTTATTAAAAGCATTACATTTAAGCAATGGAAGACGATGTAAAAATATCGAAAAAAAAGCCTTCATATCCAGTTTCAAAGGCTTTGGACACCTATCTGTCTAATTATAGAAGAAACATTGATTTGCCAATTTTTTATTCTGATTTATTGCGTTTTCAAGGTGCTGTGGAAATATATAATGATAAGGACGAAGACACATTGTGGATCAGAGTCTATTATAACGAATTTGATAGGGACGAAATTAACAGAAGTTTAAAAAAAGTCTATTCCCATCTGATTTCTGATGGCGGCGAGTGGATTTTAAAATATTTGAATGTTGATGCTATTGATTTTTGTACGTTTGGTAATTCAAAACCTTTCAGAATAAAGGTCAGAAATATTTTAAACGATAATTACACTTATTTTTATGTAAAGAAAGCTGACGCTTCAAGAATTTATGGCTTGGAACTTGAGCATATGCTGTCTCCATATAGTATTAATTTTTTAGTTTGTAGGGATACTTTGATTGAAGAGCATATTTCGGGCATTCCGGGTGATGAATTTATTAAAAACAGCTTGGATAATTGTTTGGATTCTGAAAAAGCACAAATTGCCAAGGAGTTTGTAAAATTTAATGAGCGTTCTATGATAAGGCTTTTGGGAGATATGCGCTCCTATAATTATGTCATTATACCAATTCATGATTTTGACCATGTTGTATTTAAAATTAGAGCCATTGATTTTGACCAACAATCTTATGAAGGCAATCTAAAAATATACATGCCACAATTTTTTAAGGAAAATTATAAGATGGTACAATTGGTACAAGATAAAATACAAGACGAGTCCATTGAGCAATATAGGATTGAGGAGCGTTCTATAGTAGCAAAACGTATCATTAGTTTTCAGAATAGAGTTGACGCATTGTTGGAATGTATGGTATCTGATGAATTATCTAGCGAGAAACACATAGCAAGATTAAAAAAGGACATTTATAACTATACCCTAGACGTTAATTTTAAAAAAAGCAAGACCATGGGTGAGGTTGTAAAGAATGCTCTGGATTTTGTAAAACGAAATTATGAAAGTGTCAAGGCAAGATAGTATCTAATTCCAGTTTTCATCAAAACCTAAATCTCCATAGTCGTCTAAGTCGATGTCATCATCATCAAAATCTTCATCTGTATGGAACATTTTTTCTGGTGCCTCGTCTGGAATTTGGCCATGCACAAACATTAAATTTGGGTAGTCAGTTCCAACAGCTTCATCGACGATTTCTGCGAGTTCCACAAAGAAGGTCCACATATTTAAAAAATCGTAAACATAAATCAGTTTTGGTGATGCTTCATGAACTACATCTTTTATAAGTGTTGTGCTCATCATTTTCACCTTATTGTCACCTTCACTCATATCGAACATTGCAATTTCCTCGCCTTGGTTCCACTGTTCATCACTGACGTAAAACGATGCCATTTCCATACCATCAAAACCAAAGGATTGGGTAATGATGTTGTGAAGATCTTCCATAGTATCTGTTTCACGTATTTCTAAATCGCGAAACACATCGTCTTCAGTATCGTTATCTAAGATGACTCTAAACCTGTAAATCATACTGCAAATTTAATCGATTTTTTAAACTATTTACTAAAACGGTGCAATGTAAAAACCATACTGCTCAATAAAATAAAAGCGCCAACTTGGTGCAATACTCCTAACCAAACTGGTACTGCAAGCAGTAGTGTTAAAACGCCCAACAAAAACTGAAAACCAACAATTATTAAGAGACTATTGACACCTCTCTTTTGCAGTAGGGTTATGTTATGTCGCGTGGCCTTATACCAAATGGCTAGCATAAATATCACAACGACATAAGCTAAGGTTCTATGAACAAACTGCACACCGCTCTTACCTTCAATAAAATTAAGATAGGTTGGGTTTTGCTCTATGTAAACCGTTTCGTGAATCAATTTCCCTTCGTTCATAAATGGCCAATGATTATGAATCCAACCAGCATCCAAGCCCGCCACAAAAGCTCCATAAATAATCTGAATGACCAAAACCACAAGGCCAATTCTTATGAAGTTGCGCAACTTTTTATCAATTTCTTTTTTGTTAGGGAATATTAAGTCTAATGCTACCCAAAAGGTATAGGCAAAGGTTAGGAAGGCTGTGGTTAAATGTGCAGCTAGTCTATAATGACTCACATCAGGGCGATCAACCAAACCGCTTTTTACCATATACCAGCCCAAAAACCCTTGAAACCCTCCCATTATAAGGAGTATAATGGACTTCTTAATCGTTGATTTGCTAAGTTGTTTTCGAATTAAAAAATAAACAAAAGGAATAATAAATACCAGACCTATAAAACGACCAATGACTCTGTGAATCCACTCCCAGAAGTAGATATCCTTAAAGTCTTCTAAGGACATGCCATAGTTCAGTTTTTGGTATTCGGGATATTGTTTGTAAAGATCAAATGCTTCATTCCATTCCACTTCATTCATTGGAGGGATTGTACCTGAAATCAATTTATAATTGGAAATTGACAAACCCGAATGTGTTAATCTGGTGATACCACCAACAATCACCATAATAAAGATTAGAACACAACCTGTAAGTAGCCAATAAATAACAGCTTTATTATCCTTTTTCATTTTTCAATAACTTTTTTTCAAAACACAGACTATTCTCCATTGCTTTATATTGACCATATCTCGGAATGGAGATGTAGCCACACTTTTTATAAAAATTGACAGCTTCTACCTGTCGTTTTCCAGTTTCGAGTATTGTTGATGAGTATCCCAATTCAACAGCCCAAATTTCTAATTCTTGTAGTAAGAATTTAGCGATTCCTTGTCCTCTTTGCTCAGGTAAAGTATACATACGTTTTATTTCTACCTTAGAAGCATCAAAAGCTTTAAATGCACCACATGCTATTGGGTTATCGTCCAAATACGCAATGACGACATGCTTAAGATTGTCAATGGAATTAAATTGGTTGTAGAAAGCGTGTTCATCACCATCGGTAATTTTTAGATATGCATCTAGCTGTTTAACTAAAGCAATAAAATCAGTATTAGCAGCATTTGTTCTTAAAATGTTCAGCATATCTTAAATTCCAAACTCCAAATTCTTTAATTTCGTCAATCGTCAATCGTCAATCGTCAATCGTCAATCGTCAATCGTCAATCGTCAATCCTAAGGCTTTTCCTTTTTTTAGCATTAACTCAAAAGCAGCATCATGTTCATTAGGTATTTCTCCTTCGAGAATAGCTTCTTTAATAGCTTCCTTAATGATTCCTATTTCTTTTGAAGGTTGAAGATTAAACGTTTTCATTATTTCTTCTCCAGTAACAGGAGGTTGAAAATTTCTAATCCTATCACGTTCTTCAACTTCAACTATTTTTTCTCTAACAAGCTTAAAGTTGTTATGGTATTTCTTAAACTTTTTAGGGTTTTTAGTGGTAATGTCGGCTTCACACAGTATCATTAGATCATCAACATGATCACCAGCATCAAACACCAAACGCCTTACAGCAGAATCTGTTACTTCTGTGGCTAGGACTATTGGTCTAGAGCTCATTAATACCATTTTCTGCACAAACTTCATTTTGTCATTCAACGGCATTTTAAGACGCTTAAAAAGTTTATAAACCATTTTAGAACCTACAAACTCATGTGCATGAAAGGTCCAGCCAATTTTTTTATGAAACTTTTTTGTAGGAGCTTTACCTATATCATGTAATAATGCCGCCCACCGTAACCATAAATTGTCTGTAGTCTTTGCAATATTGTCAACAACTTCTAGAGTGTGGTAAAAGTTATCCTTATGGCGTTGCCCTTCAATTTCATCAATACCTTTGAGTGCTATAAGTTCTGGTAAGATATAATCTAACAACCCTGTTTTTTCTAAAAGTTTAAATCCGATAGAGGGTTGGTCACTTTCTATAATTTTATGCAACTCGGTAACTATACGTTCTTTTGAGATGATTTTGATTCTATCTTTATTAGCTGTGATGGCTTTTAAAGAGTTGTCTTCGATTTTAAAATTCAGCTGCGTTGCAAAACGGATGGCGCGCATCATACGCAACGGATCATCACTATAAGTGATATCAGGATCTAGCGGAGTACGAATGACACCATTATCTAAATCTTCTAAACCGTTAAAAGGATCAAGTAGTTCACCAAAATTAGAGCTGTTGAGACTCAGTGCCAAGGCGTTGATTGTAAAATCGCGTCGATTTTGATCGTCTTCTAAATTACCATTTTCAACTATTGGATTCCTACTATCTTCATTATAACTTTCTTTACGCGCACCGACAAATTCAATTTCAATATCATCATAGCGCAACATCGCAGTCCCATAAGTTTTAAAGATTTGAACCTTTGGCTGATTGGGTAAATTCTTCGACACTTGTTGTGCCAAATCTATGCCACTTCCCACCGCAACGATGTCAATATCTTTTGCGTTACTGCGTTCTAAGAGGTAATCACGTACAAAACCACCTATAGCGTAACAGTCTAACTGTAATTCTTCAGCAGACTGAGAAATAACAGAAAAAATGTTATGTTTTAAGGCCTGTTTGTGGTTCATGTTACCGTTCTAATTTTAGCTGTGCAAAGATACGACTTACTTGTGGTGTTTTAAAATTGACTAGACGCTTTATTAATCTCAAAAAGTATTCATACTTTTAGGCTCAATCTTTTTTTATGAATTTTCTAGAACGAAAGTATTATCAGCTAATGGTCAAGTATCTGAAGAATAAGCCAAATGCAGATGAAGCTTACATAAAAGCTAATTACTATTTAAAAAATAACAGACGCTTGAATTTAGAAAACCCAGTGGATTTAAGTGAAAAAATCCAATGGTTAAAGCTTTATCAATATGATGAATCCTATAAGAAATATATTGATAAGTATGAAGTTAGAAAACACATTAAAGAAACGATTGGTGAGGAGTATTTAAATGAGCTTCTTGGCGTCTATGAAGATGTCGAGGAGATTGACTTCGATGCACTTCCTGATAAATTTGTTCTAAAAGGCACACATGGTTCTGGATACAATATCATTGTCGAAGATAAATCCAAGTTAGATTGGCCAAAAGTAAAAGCCCAATTAAAAAAGTTTTTAGCCCAGAATTATTACGATAAGTACAAAGAGATTATTTATAGAGGCATTAAACCAAGAATTATCGCAGAGAAGTTCTTGGATCAACTTAATGATGATGCCATTTTAGATTATAAATTTCTGTGTTTTCACGGCGAGCCTAAGTTCATTCATGTAAAAGCTTTGGAAGATGGTATTAGAAAAGAAGTGGATTACGATATTAACTGGAATAAGCTTGAAATCCCTGAAGAACGATCTAACTACTTAAAAAGGAGCCTCGAAAAACCAGATAACTTTGAAGACATGATTGAAATTGCAAAGATTTTGTCTAAAGATTTCATTTTTGTACGTGTCGATTTGTATTCTATTGAAGGTAAGATATATTTTGGAGAATTGACCTTTCTACACAAAGGTGGAATGAAGCGTGTTATATCAGAGCCTCATAATAAAATCATGGGCGATTTAATAAAACTTCCTAACAAAAAATAATTTTAGTTCATGAGATTAATACAAGTAACTGCATCTAAAGGTTGGAGAGGACATGAGCAAAAAATAATATACCTGTATGAAGCCTTTAGGGATTTTGGATATGTGGAAGATCAATGGATTGTTTGTACTAATAATTCTGAAGTCCATAAAATTGCCAAAGCGAAGAATATGCAAGTCATCGGATTGGATTTTAAATCTGAATACGATTTAAAATTTGCGAAGTCCTTGAAGAAAATAGCTGATGAAAATAAAGCAGACTTGGTTTTTATCCATAATAGTCAATCGCATACCATTGCTGTATTATCCTCACTTTTTTATGGATTAAAGATTCCTCTGGTATTGTGTAGAACACTCATTAAACGTGTAGATACTAACTTCTTTAGAAAGTGGAAGTATAATTACAAGGGTATTAAACGCATACTCTGTATTACACAACCTGTTGTTGACGAGCTTAAATATGCTGTAAAGAATCATAGTAAGCTAAGAATCGTAGGGATTTTAACGGACATCAAAAAATTCACGAAGACTGAAAAAAATGGTTTGCTTTACAAAGAGTTCAATATTCCACCCGATCATAAGATTATAGGTAATATTGCTGCTTTTACAGGCTTTAAGGATCATTACACTTGGATTGATACGGTTGAGATTTTAGCCAAAACAGATTTGAAAGCTACATTCGTTCTAGTAGGAGAAGGCGTTCTAGAGGATGAGATTAAAGCATATGTAGCGTCTAAAGGGTTGGAGGATCGAGTGATCTTTGCAGGGTTTAGAAAAGATATCCCAGAAATTTTACCAGAGTTTGATTTGTTCCTATTTACTTCGAACAACGAACCTGCTGGTGGTGTTATTTTAGAGTCTTATGCTTGTAAAGTACCAGTAGTTGCAGCCAATGCAGGAGGAATACCAGAACTTGTGATTGATAATGAAACAGGCTCTTTAGCCCAAGTTGGAAACGCACAAGACTTTGCCGATAAAGTCTTGACACTAATTAATGATGAGGCACTTCAACAGAAGTTTATTAAAAATGGCTATCAATTCTTAGTAGACAATCATACAAAGGAGGTCATAGCAAAAAAGATGATTGATGAGTTAAATGATGTCTTAGAAAACCACAATAACTAAGCTCTAAGTTTATTTGATTTTGTAAAGGCCTAATGCTTTTTTAAACTTTTTACTCATCAAGACATAGTTGACATAAAGTTTGTTTTTAAAGCTTAGGTAGCGCCATTGGTTGTGCGGAATAATATTAGATGATACTTTTTCTTCAATTGTGTCAGAAACCATAAAATCCAATTTAATAGTATTCCAATCTACGTTGTCATAACCGTCAAACTCGTTCACTTTGTTCTTTTCATGAATAATAGACATCCAAAGACGTTTATTAGCTATTTCTATCCGTCTCGATTCTTTTTTCCACATATTGTGGTCACTAAACCAAACCGTCTTTGGGGATTCATTTTTTTCAATAAGACTTATAAAAGGATTAAAAATATGTTCCTTCTTGCCTAACATAATATCTGGTGATATCTGAAGTGAGTATCCTTTTAGGATATCAATCGCCATAAAATCCTGTGATGCAAATTGCTCTTGTATGGTAGAGATATAATCTTTATGAATACAATCGTCATTATCTATGCGCGAAGTAATAATATAATCATAGTCGTTACCGTCTTCAGTGGTGAACTTTTTTATTTCAGGATGAAAAGCATCCATACCGTCAATATAAAAAGATTTAAAATGCGGATAAGGCTGTAACAGTGTTTCTAGTTCTTCCTTAAAGTCTTTATCAGTGGTTTTGTCAAAAAACAACAACCATTGAAAATTTGTATTGGTTTGACGAGCGACCGAGGGTAAACAAAAATCACTGAATAATCCAATGCGATGATGCATCCATTCTCGTGTTAAGAGAGTTTCATTATTTTTAGTAACATCCCAGTTTTTATTTCTGAGATTAAAACGCGTAATGAGATAATGCTTAAACATAAGTACTATTAGTTGTTGACAAAAATATAGGAATTTTTTCGTTTGGAAATTTCCAAATAATCAAATGAAAAAAATTCATGTATTAACGAAGTGATAGCTGAAGTGAAACTAAATTTTGTTATGTTTTTAGTAGAAAATTTAGTTTTTTACAGAAGAAGTTTAAAGAATTAAATACCTACTTTTGCAGCCAAGTAAGCGCTATTTATGTCTGTAAAAATTCATATTCACAAGAATTCGATATTGACTTCAGAATCTATACAATTGATGTTGAGCAAGTTTTCTCGTGAAGGCGAATTGATAGGAACAGGTTACAGAAATGTTATTAAGATTTTGGATATTGAAGGTGAGTATTACAATATTAAGGCGTTTAAGGTTCCAATTCTAGTTAACAAAATAGTGTATCGTTTCTTCAGAAAGAGTAAGGCGGAGCGCTCATTTTTATATGCAGAACGCTTATTGGAGTCTGGTGTTTTAACACCAAGTCCTGAGGCCTATATTGAATACACATCATTTTTTCTTTTTGGCAAGAGTTACTACATTACTAAGCAACTGAGTTACGATTTTACAATTAGAAAGCTTATTGATGAACCACAATGCGATGACTATGATAGTATCCTAAGACAGTTTACGCAGTTTACCTATCAATTGCACGAAAAAGGAATTCACTTTTTAGATCACTCTCCTGGAAATACCTTGATTATAAAACAGGGTAACAAATATAAATTCTATTTGGTTGACCTAAACCGTATGGAATTTAAAACCTTAAGTTATGACGAACGACTAGCCAACTTCGCACGTCTATCACCAAAAGACTACATGCTAGATATCATAAGTGATGAATACGCAAAGCTCATTAATAAACCACACGAAGAGGTACGAGAACGGATGTATTTTTTTTCGGAGAAATTTTCGTCTAGTTTTAAAAAGCGAGAAGCCTTTAAGAAGAAGTATTATTTCTGGCGAAAGAAAAAAAAATAGATCAGCTTTTAGCTCTGTAAAGCGCTCTCAGTTTATAATATTTTAAATAGGTAATTTTACCAGTTTGATAGCAAATTCTGAATCCATTTTTACCATCTAAAAAACCTAGTCTAAGGATATAAGCTTTAAAAAAGGCCCAAGAAGGATTCCATAACAATTTCCAAAAAGGAGCTGTCTTTCCTTTACCCATATAAGCTTTTGCTGCAATGGTAGAAAAATATTCGGTTTTTTTATCCATTTCAGCATAGCTTTGATAAGTCCAATGCAAAATATCACCTTTTAGATGACCAGTCTTAGCATTTAAATTGTGTAATTGTACATTATCATGTGGATTAATGCCTTTCCACTCTGCTTTAGTTTTGTCGAAAACCCGTAACTTTTTATTAGGATACCAATCAGAATATTTTATCCATTGGCCACTAAAATTATTAAAACGATTGGCATAATAACCATCATATTGCCAATTGGTTTTTAAACGTATGATAGATTGTTGAAGCCTCTCGGATAAGGCTTCATCACCATCTAATGAGACCACATGGTTATATGTAGCTTGCTTTAGGGCAAAATTCTTTTGTTCTATGTAGCCCAAAAATTTTTGCTCTACAAATTTTACATTATAGCGTTGGCAAATAGTTTTGGTTTGGTCTGTAGAAAAGCTATCCACAGCAACAATTTCATCAACAACATCAACCAAAGATTGTAAGCATTTTTCAATGTTACGCTCTTCATTAAAGGTAATGATAACACCAGATAGTTTTAGCATAATTATAATTTCCCTGTCGTAAAAATAGTATTTTTGCAGTTATGCAACCACCTTTAAAGGCTTCAGTAATTATTAGTACCTATAATCAACCAGAATGGTTGAATTTGGCACTGTATAGTTATGATATTCAAACAGATAAGAGCTTTGAAATTATCGTTGCAGATGATGGTTCTGATGAAAGAACTAAAGCAGTTATCGATAGATTTTCTGAAGAGAGTAAACTCAATGTAATCCATGTTTGGCAAGAGGACAATGGTTTTCAAAAAACAAAAATTCTTAATAAAGCTATACTAGCTTCTAATACCGATTATCTTATTTTTACAGATGGAGACTGTATTGCCAGAAAGGATTTTGTGGAAACACACTTAAAATTGAGCAAGCCCAATTGTGCACTCTCGGGAGGTTACTTTAAGCTCACAGATAAAATTTCACAAGCCATGACAAAGCAGATTATCCTCAGTCAAAAATGCTTTGATAAACATTGGCTTTTGGCAAAAGGACAGCCAGATAATTTTAAGCTCAATAAATTAACGAAGCTAAAAATTAAAGCGAAGCTGTTAAATTTCATAACACCAACCAAAGCCACTTTTGATGGGATGAATGTGTCATGTTACAAAAAAGATATTATGGCGGTAAATGGTTTTGATGAACGTATGCAATATGGAGGGGAAGATAGGGAAGTTGGTGAACGTATGATGAACAATGGTGTACGGTTTTTACAGGTCCGCTATAGTACGATTTGCGTACATTTGCATCACGACAGACCATATAAGCTTGACGAAGCTGAAGCCCAAAACCAGAAAATAAGATTGGCAACAAAAAAAAATCGGGAGAAGTGGACCACGTACGGTATAAACAAATAGAAAATGCAAAAACCTGAAATTTCAGTCATTATTAGCACTTATAATTCTGAAGAATGGCTAGAAAAAGTCATGTGGAGTTATGAAGCACAGACCTTCAAAAATTTTGAGATGGTAATTGCAGACGATGGCTCTAAACAACCAACTTTCGATCTTATTGAAAAGATGAAATCACAGGTCAATTATTCCATCATTCACGTATGGCACGAGGATAACGGTTTTCAGAAATCCCAAATTTTAAATAAAGCGATTTTAGCTTGTAATGCCGATTATATTTTAATGAGTGATGGAGATTGTATGGCAAGAGAGGATTATGTAGAGGTGCATATTAATGAGCGCCAAGAAGGCTATTTTTTATCTGGCGGCTATTTTATGCTGCCTTTACACATTTCTAAACTTATTACTAAAGACGATATTCTATCGCAACGCTGTTTTAACGTAAAATGGTTAAAGTCGCATGGATTACAATCATCCTTTAAGAACAATAAATTGACTGCGAAAGGACTAAAGAGTCAATTCTTAAATACGGTTACTCCAACAAACGCCAGCTGGAATGGTCATAATGCATCTGGATGGAAAAAGGACATCACGGCTATCAACGGCTTTGATGAACGCATGCAGTATGGTGGGCAAGACCGTGAATTGGGGGAACGTTTATTTAATTACGGATTAAAGTCTAAACAAATTCGTTACAGTGCAGTGTGTTTACATTTAGATCATCCGAGAGGTTACAAGACTCAAGAATCAATAGACAAGAATTTAGCTATTAGAGCTACTACAAAAAAAGAAAACCGTAAATGGACTGAGTACGGTATCAAAAAAAATTAGTTTACTACTTCTAAGAAATCCTTTAGCTTTTTCTCAAAAAAAGAAGGGTTGAATTCTTCATATAAGTTAGAAGCTTTTGATTTTAACTCTTTAGGATGGGACACATTCCTATAAACATTTTTGTTATAATCTTTTAGGTGTACTGAAACATGTTTCAAGCCATCGTCAAACATATTCCAAGCTTCTTTTTTAATCCAAGGCGAAAAAATGGTAAACGTAGGTATGTTTAAGGCTTTAGCCATATTTGTTGCACCACCTTCATTACCTATTAAAGCCTTACAATGTGATGTAATAGTCAAAAAATCCCTCAAGCTTTTTCCAAAAACATTAAAGAAAATATGTGATTTGGTCTCAGCTTGGCAAAGTTCAAAAATGGCTTTAGCATCCGCTTCTTGCTTTGGGATATAGTTGAATAGAATTTGACTTTCTGGTAGTTCATTAACAATAGTATCAATGATTTCCGCCATATATACAAAGGGATAGGTTTTATTTTGTTCACTACCCAAAACCCCAATCATGAAAATAGGTTTTTTTAAGTCTATACCATTTGATTCTAAAAATTGTTTGGCATTGTTCTTTTCGACTTCAGTAAGATAGATTTTTGGTCTTACAATTTTGCTAGTGTCAATGTTTAAAGGCTCTAACAATTGTAACCTGTTTTCAATAGCTAACCCTGCATTGGTTTTTGCCTCAGATTTATTTCTAAACGTATGATTATAGATTAAAGAATTACGGTTCTTATCGATTGATATTTTTATTTTTGCCTTAGACCTCAAGGACATAATGTTGCTTGATAGTAATGAATAAGCATCAATAACAACATCAAATTTTTCTTCACGTAGTTGATTTGCAAATTGCCAGAGTTTGCGTTTGCTTTTTTCGTGTTCTGGTGTAAAAAAATGAAGCTTGTCTATATATGGATTTCCTTCAACAACAGAATAGGTATGTGAATTCAAAACATAATGTAACTCTGCATCAGGATACTTTTGTTTTATAGCTTCAAACAAAATGCTTGTTGCCAAAACATCACCTATCATTTTTTGTTGTATGATGAGAACTTTCAATTTCAATTTGTTCCTAAAGGAACTTATATCTAATTACACAAGATCTATTTATGGAGTTTTTTGCATCTCTCAAACTTCTAAATTTTTGAATACTGCTATACTTAAATCCATTACGAACAGTAGTAATATAAACTCTAATAGACTTTTTATTCGTCTTTTTTGGCCATGAAATACAATCTTCCATTAGCTCATCTTCAATTAATGCTGAAACATTTTTTCGAAATCTTTTATTACCAACTCGCTTCGCATATGGGCGTAAATGCTTTGCCCATTCTCTACAGCGGAAACGACCTTTATGATATATGGTATTTAGATTTGTTCTCATTTTTTAGACGGCTACATCGTACTCACGTAAGGCTTCGTTTAAAGAGGTTTTCTTATCGGTACTTTCTTTACGCTTACCAATAATTAAAGCGCAAGGTACTTGAAATTCTCCTGCTGCGAATTTTTTAGTATAACTTCCAGGGATCACAACAGATCGTGCAGGAACTCTTCCTTTCATTTCAACAGGTGTATCACCAGTAACATCAATGATCTTAGTACTCATAGTCAATACTACATTAGCGCCAAGTACGGCTTCTTTTTCTACACGTACACCCTCAACAACGATGCAGCGGCTACCAATAAAAGCTCCGTCTTCTATAATAACGGGAGCAGCTTGTAAAGGTTCGAGTACACCGCCAATACCTACACCACCAGAGAGGTGTACATTTTTACCAATTTGAGCACAGCTACCTACAGTTGCCCAAGTATCCACCATAGTACCTTCATCCACATAAGCACCTATATTAACATAGCTTGGCATCATAATAACACCTTTTGAAATATAAGCTCCATGTCTTGCAACCGCATGTGGTACCACTCTAATACCTTTCTCTTCATAGTTGCGTTTTAGTGGAATTTTATCGTGGTATTCAAAAATACCAACTTCGAAGGTTTCCATTTTTTGAATAGGAAAGTAGAGCACTACTGCCTTTTTAACCCATTCGTTAACCTGCCATCCATCAGCTGTCGGCTCAGCGACTCTTAAGTTTCCAGAGTCGATAAGGTCAATGACTTCTCTTATGGCATTAATGGTTTCCTTATTTTGTAATTGCGAACGGTCGTTCCAAGCATTCTCTATTATCAATTGCAGTGCTTTCATATTAAAACAGTAGTGATTTTTGATGTCAAAGATAAGTCGATAATAAGGCACCAAGAAAATATTTTTCAAAAATTGTGACCTATAAAAAAATAAGTGTCTTACTACTATTGAATGCGGTGATAACTTGTTCTACATAGTTATTCTAAGTATTTAATTAGTAGCTAATTATTCGAAAACTCCTCTTCCCCTTAATTTGAGGGGTTTTCTTTTTAATGAAACTCTGTATTGAAAAATTTCAAAGTAAAGCATTCAATATAACTGGTTGAGCGAATCCCGTTGTATTGCTGAATGTCGTAATCATCACCAAATAAACCTTAAAAAGTGTGACCTAATCATTTTTCTGGTGTCTAAAAGATATAATTAACGTGATTTATTTATAGAGGGTAAAAAAATCATAGACTTAATTAATAGCTAATTTTAAAAACGCTTCTTTTTATGAGGAAGCGTTTTTTATTGCATTATCTTTGCAAAATGGGACGAATACTTGCCATAGACTATGGGACAAAGCGAACAGGTTTGGCTGTCACGGATGAGATGCAAATTATAGCCTCTGGTTTAACCACTGTTGAAACCAACGATTTGCTTCAGTTTTTAGAGGATTATGTTGCATCTGAAAATGTAGATAAATTTGTAGTGGGTCTACCTAAACAGATGGATAATACCGCATCGGAAAGTGAAGTTTACATTCAGAAGTTTTTAGAAAAGTTGACAAAAGTTATTCCCAATATTCCAGTAGAACGTGTAGATGAACGTTTTACTTCCAAGATGGCATTTCAAACCATTATTGATAGTGGGTTAAAGAAAAAACAACGACAGAATAAAGCCTTGATTGATGAAATCAGTGCCACATTGATACTACAAAGTTATTTGGCTTCAAAATCTTAAATAAGAATTGTACTTTTGCACCCGAAAATAATATAGATTATGATATTACCGATAGTTGCTTATGGTGATGCAGTTCTTAAGAAAAAAGCCAAGGATATAGATAAGGATTATCCAAACCTAAAAGAGCTTATTGCTAATATGTATGAGACGATGTATGGAGCCTTTGGTGTCGGTTTGGCAGCACCGCAAATTGGTTTGCCAATTCGTTTGTTTTTAGTAGATACAGAGCCTTTTTCTCAAGATGAAGATCTTTCCGATGAAGAAAGAGAGCAATTGAAGAACTTTAAAAAAACCTTTATAAATGCTCAGATTCTCGAAGAAGAGGGTGATGAATGGGTTTTTAATGAAGGTTGTTTAAGCATACCAGACGTAAGGGAGGATGTTTTTAGACAACCAAAGATTAAAATTCAATATCAAGATGAGAATTTTGAAACTCATATTGAAGAATACGATGGTTTAATCGCTAGGGTAATTCAACATGAATACGACCATATCGAGGGAATTTTGTTCACTGATAAACTATCGTCGTTTAAGAAGCGTTTGCTAAAAGGAAAATTGACCAATATTTCAAAAGGAAAAATTAAAATAGATTACAAAATGCGTTTTCCAGCTATGAGCAGAAAACGTTAAGACAAAATATATGAGTTTAGATAAAATTTTAGCTATTTCAGGTAAACCAGGTTTATACGAAATTGTTACTCAAACCAGAACAGGAGCTGTTGTGCAATCATTAATTGATAAGAAGCGTATTACAGTTGGTGCGCACAGTAACATAAGTATTTTAAGCGAAATAGCCATTTATACCTTAGCAGAAGAAGTTCCGTTGAGGGATGTACTTAAAAAAGTAATGGATAAAGAAAATGGACAACCTACTTCAATAAGTCATAAGGATGGCAAAGATAGCCTAGAAGAATACTTTTTTGATGTATTGCCAGATTATGACGAAGACCGTGTATATGCGTCTGATATCAAAAAAGTAATTCAATGGTACAATTTACTTCAGAAAAATAATCTTCTAGAGGCTTTAGAAACAGAAGAAGATACTTCAACAAGCTCAGTAACTACTGAAGAGGAAGAATAAAATGTTAGACAAAACAGCTCAACTCAAAGCTTTTGAACGTTTATTGATTATCATGGACGAGTTGCGTGAGCAATGTCCTTGGGATAAAAAGCAAACGATGGAATCACTTCGTCATTTAACTATTGAGGAGGTTTATGAACTTGGGGATGCCATTTTGGACAATGACTTGGATGAGGTAAAGAAAGAGTTAGGTGATGTCCTATTGCATATTGTGTTTTATTCTAAAATAGGTAGCGAAACTGAGGATTTTGATATTGCTGATGTTTGCCATAGTATCAGTGATAAGTTGGTAGAACGCCATCCCCATATTTATAGCGATGTAAAAGTGAGAAATGAAGAGGATGTAAAACGAAATTGGGAGCAACTGAAACTCAAAGAAGGTAAAAAAAGTGTGCATGAAGGTGTGGCGAGAAGCCTGCCTGCTATGGTAAAAGCTAATCGCATACAAGATAAAGTGGCCGGAATAGGATTTGATTGGGAGCAACCTGAACAGGTTTTTGAAAAAGTAGAAGAAGAGCTGGCTGAATTAAAATCTGAAATTGTAAAAGGTAACCAAGATGCTATAGAAAATGAGTTTGGAGATGTACTATTCTCAATGATTAATTATGCACGTTTTTTGAAAATCAATCCTGAAAATGCACTTGAGCGCACCAACAAAAAATTCATAAAACGCTTTCAATATCTCGAAAGTAAATCCAAAGCACTAAGCAAACCCCTAAAGGACATGACTTTAGCTGAAATGGATGTCTATTGGGAAGAAGCAAAGTCTTTATAGTCCTTGTCATTCTGAACTTGTTTCAGAATCTCACTACATCCAAAATTATTTAATGAAATTCCGTGTTAGGTAAGGAATAGTATAAACTTACTGTTAAAATTCTAAAAAAAATCTAAAACTAAACGTCCAAGCTTAATTTGTTGACGTAAATACTATATATAAAAACAAAATGTTTTTATAATCTTAGTAGAAAATCTTAATTATTATTAAGCGGTTGTAATTAAGGTTAATTTAGTTTAGTTAGGGCAAAACCCATCTGTGATTAACAGATGGGTTTTGATTTTGTACTTAATGACGTAGTTTGCTAAATTTTATGAATACATTCCACGGATTTTAGCCAATTTGGCTTTCCAGGTTTCCAATTCTTTTTTGTGCTTATCAATATTTTTTAAAACATCCTTAACCAATGGGTTGGTCTCATCAACATTAGAGAAAAATTGTAGATTGTTTTCCAATTGGGTAATCTCAGATTGTACTTCACCAATTTTCTTTCGTATAAAGTTTTGCTCATTGTCCAATAATCGAGTATCGTTATCATTACTGGCCAGATTTTCAATCTTACTTTCAAACTTTACCATATCTAGTTTTGACTTGTCCATTTTTAGTTTGTCAAAGGCTTCATCAACTGCTTTGTAGAACTTTCCATCGATATAGCGCTTATTTTGTGGTACATGACCAATAGCTTTCCAGTCCGCAATTCTGTTTTTTAAGGCTTCAACATCTGCTTTGTTGTCTCCACTGAACTTGATGGCTTTTAACTCGTCCAATAATTTCACTTTTTTATCATACGCGTCATACAAATGCTGATTTTCTGCTTTGCGTTGCGCATGCATTCTATCAAAATAATGATTGCAGGCATCTTTAAACTGCTTCCAGATTTTATCACTATCGCGTCTTGGCACATGACCTATTTTTTTCCAGTCACTCTGTATTTTTTTCATTAAAGGTGTTACCACGGCAAAGTCATCACTATCCTTATTCTCCTCGGCTATTTTAATAAGCTCACGTTTCTTTTGAAGATTATCGTATTGATCTTTCTTTAGCTCTTTATAGAACTTGTTTTTTCCTCGGTTAAACGTCCTTACCGTATCTTTAAATTTGGCCCAAGTAGCTTCATTAACTTTCAGTGGCACTTTACCAGCTGTGAAAAAGGCTTCACGTAAAGCCTCAACCTCTCTAATTTTTTTCTGCCAGGCTCCATGGGAATTTGTGGTATCATCTGCAATAGCTTGTATCTTGACTATAATTTCCTCTTTCTTTTCTAGGT
>NZ_JANQOM010000003.1 GCF_028289625.1 Winogradskyella sp.
AGCGCCCAGGTTGCAAAGCATCTGACAATTTCAGTCTTAGGTAATGACTTAAATGTGACGTTAAAGGCAAACGACCACCTAACCAGCTTGGTGACACTGCTTTCTTGGCCTTACTTCGTCTTACTAATACCGTCATATCCTTAATCTGAACCAACTCTAATATTCGACCAGCCAAAATAAAACTATCACCAGGTTTTAGTTTTGAAATAAAAAATTCTTCAATCATACCAACATAGCCACCAGACATGTACTTTACCATCACATTGACTTCGCTAACAATGGCACCAATATTCATACGGTGTAACATGCTTATACGTCTGCTTTTTACTTTGTATTTACCATCTTCGTCCAAAATAACTTTATGAAATTCTTCATAAGAATTCAAGGTCTTTCCGCCTTTGGTAATAAAATGCAAACACCATTGCCAGTCGTCTTCTGTCATATATTGGAAAGCCTGTGTTTGTTGTATACGATAAAACAGTTCTTCAGCATTAAAACCCTCACCAACTGCTAAGGTTACCATAAATTGCACCAAAACATCAAATGTTAGAACCATTGGTTCTCTTGATTCTACTTGCTTTTCTTTTATGGCTTCTTTTAATGCAGAAACTTCAACCAATTCCAAAGAATGTGTTGGGATGTAATAAATTTTTGAACGCTCAAAGGGAGAATGACCACTACGCCCAGCACGCTGCATAAAGCGTGCGACACCTTTCACTGAACCAATTTGAATCACACAGTCCACGGGTTTAAAGTCTACACCTAAATCCAATGAAGACGTGCAAACCACAGCCTTTAAATAGCCTGATACTATATTATCTTCAATCCAATTACGAAGTTTTTTATCGATTGAACCATGATGAATAGCTAATAAACCCGCCAAATTCGGCTGGGCATTGAGTAATAGCTGATACCACAATTCCGCTTGTCCTCTTGTATTTGTAAAAATTAAGGTAGTGGTATTCGAGGCAATAATAGGAAGGATTTTATCAACCATCTTAGCACCCAAATGTCCAGCCCAAGGTAATACCTCAATTTCGTCTGGTAGGACCGAAATGATATCTAATTTTTTCTGTTGCTTTGCTATTACTTGGGTTATTTTTAGGTCTGAATAAGGTAACAATACCTGTTTGGCTTCTTCCAAATTGCCAATCGTGGCTGTAATTCCCCAAATACATAATTTGGGTGAATAATACCGTAATTGTGAAATAGCTAATTCAGTAAGCACACCACGTTTATTACCGATGAGTTCATGCCATTCATCAATAGCGACGCATTTAACACCTTTAAACCATCTCGAATTTTTTTTCTGTGAAAACAACAAATGCATGGTTTCTGGTGTGGTTAGTAAAACATCTGGCATCATACGCTCTTGTTTACGTCTTACCGCCGTTGGTGTATCACCATTTCTAACTTGAACCGACCAATCCAATCCTATATCATCTACTGCTTCCGTCATAGCTTTTGCTAAGTCTTTAGCTAAGGACCGTAAAGGACTAATCCAAAGTAATTTTAAGCCTTTAGGATATCTGTTAGGATGATTTAGATAATCGATGACTACAGCAAGAAACACCGAAAAGGTTTTACCGAATCCCGTTGGCGCGACCACCATTCCGGAATAGCCATTGGCATAACGTTGCCAAGTCTGTAATTGAAATGGGAAGGGTGCATGCCCCTTTTCTGCCATCCAATTATTCATTATTCGCAAACCTTCGCTATCTCTAAACTGACTCAAGGTGCTGTGATTAATTGTTTAACGGTTTCAATCGTATCTATTTCATCGGCTGGTTTATCCTTTCGCCATCTGGATATACGTGGAAAACGTAAGGCTACACCAGATTTATGTCGATTGCTAAGCGCAATGCCTTCAAAAGCAATTTCAAAAACTAATTCGGGCTTCACGGTTCTTACAGGACCAAATTTCTCAATCGCATTCTTATTCACCCATTGCGATATTTCGGTAATTTCTTTATCAGTTAATCCTGAATAGGCTTTAGCGACTGTGACCAAAGCATCATCTTTTTTTACCGCAAAGGTATAGTCTGTGTACTTTGAACTTCGTCGTCCACTACCCTTTTGTGCATAAATCATAACGGCATCAATAGTTAAGGGGTCTACTTTCCATTTCCACCAATCGCCTTTTTTTCGACCTGTGTGATATGGTGATTTTTTCTGCTTCAGCATTAAGCCTTCACTATTTATGGCTCTGGAATTATTTCGAATAGAATGTAGCTCTTCCCATTTATTAAATTCAACTAAGAAAGACAATTGAACATGTTCTGGTAAAGCTATCGAACCAAATATAGATTCAAGTCGTTTGCGTCGATCTTCAAAAGGTAGTTCTCTGATGTCGTCACCATTATATTCTAGAATATCATAGGCGTAAAAACCGATAGGCACTTCTTCTAGTAGCTTTTTGGTTACATTTTTTCGATTCAGACGTTTTTGTAAATCATTAAAGAGCAACACATCATTGTCTTTCATCGCTAGTATCTCACCATCAATAACAAAATCATCCTTGAAATTGTTCACCGCTTCTACCAATTCAGTAAACTGTTTCGTCACCAGTTCTTCACCTCTTGACCAGATATAGATTTCATTATTCCGCTTTACAATCTGCCCTCTAATTCCATCCCATTTTTGCTCTATAATCCAATCATTTGACTCACCTAATTCGTATAATTCTTTTTCTAAAGCATAAGCCAAACAAAAAGGGTACGGTTTTGAATTATCATAATTTATATGACTGCCATGAATCAATTCTTCAAATGAAATAGTATCCACTTCCCAATTACCAATAATACTATGCATAAGTTGATTGGCATCAATATTAGTAAGTTTTGCTAAAGCATTGACCAAGGTTTTTTTAGACACTCCAATTCTAAAACTTCCTCCGATTAATTTATTGAAAATAAGACACTCTTGCTGGTCTAAGCCAGACCAAGCTTCTAAAACAAATGCTTTCTTTTCTTTATCAGATTTTGATTTTAATGTCTTTAATTCGGTCATCCATTCGTGTAACGATAAATCTAATTTATGGCTAGGTTCTGGTAATAATAACGCCATGGTTTCTCCTAAATCACCTACGGTACTATAACTTTCTAAAAATAGCCACTCAGGTAAATTAGTGATTTCCATACACCACTCTCGCATCAAAGTCGTCTTTACTGGTCGTGATGGTCGTTTGCCTGTGAATAAGGCTATCAACCAGAGCTTGTCTTTATCTGGTGCTATCTTAAAATAATTGACCAAAGCCTCAATTTTAGCACTGGTCTTATTGGTGATTTCTATAGCACTGATTAAGTTTGAAAATAGCTTCATTCTACAGTCACTTTATCTGTTTCAGCTTCTGCCTTTGCTAGTGCCTCATCACCATATTCGGTAATCAATTCGTTAGCTTTAATTCCTATCTCGTTTAGATATTTAGAAAAGACAGCTTGCGAACCATGAGTGACATAAACTTGTTCTGCCTCTGATGCTTTAACAGCAGAAATTAAGCCATTCCAATCAGCATGGTCACTAACGGGAAATCCTGCGTCTACGGCCTGCCAACGTCTATTCCCTCTTATTTGCATCCAACCCGAACAAATAGCAGTGGCTGGATTTGGCAATCGCTTTAACATTCGAGAACCTAGAATAGCTGGTGGCGCAATAATGATTTTGTTTTGAAGGGTTTTTTTATCCAAATCAACTGACCATAATTTGGTCTTAGGAAGTGTAATGCCTGAACTTAAAATAGCCTCATTTAAATTATGAATTGAGCGATGTACATAGATATTATCACATCCATCTAACAGTGACAGCAAACGTTGTGCTTTACCTAGGGAATAGCCCAGAAATACAGATGTTCTGTTATTCGACTGGTTGGTTCTTACCCAAGAGTGTAAGTCGTCTCGTAATTCCTCTTCAGATTTCCAATTGTAAATCGGTAAACCAAAGGTACTTTCTGTAATAAAGGTATTACATTTCAAAGGCTCATAAGGCGTGGTAATAAAATCTGGTTGTGTTTTGTAATCACCTGTAAAGACAACGACATAGCCTTTATATTCCAGTCGTATTTGCGCAGAACCAATAACATGACCTGCTGGGTGAAAGCTCACCCTTACCCCGTTGATGGTGAGTTCTTTTTTATATGGTATACTCTCAATAGATATATCAGCACCCAAACGATGTTGTAAAATAGTTTTGGAGTCATCCGTACACAAATACCGTTTCATGCCCCAACGTGCATGGTCGGCATGACCGTGTGAGATTATAGCATAGTCAACAGGATACCATGGGTCAAGATAAAAATTGCCTTGTGGGCAATAGATGCCTTTTTTTGTGAATTTAACGAGTTGGTTTTCCTTTGACATAGCGTAACGAAGCTATTGAAAATGTTAAAATACCAATAGTAAAATTACGTTAAAGTTTTTATTTGGTTTTAAACCTGAGATTGGCGATAAAATTATCTTACACTTATCAAAAAATTGAACAAAATTGTTGCGTTCTTTGATATGATAAGTTACATTTGCATCCGCAATTTTTAAGAAATGTTCTTAATATTGATTGGAGAGGTGCCAGAGTGGTAATGGAGCAGATTGCTAATCTGTCAACGCGTAAGTGTTGCCCGGGTTCGAATCCCGGTCTCTCCGCCAGAGTGAGCAAGAAAAGCCAGCGCGCCAGCTGGCCCTTTCGCTAAAAATGTCTACTAGACATTTTTGACGCTCAGTCCGGGGTGTAGCGTAGCCCGGTTATCGCGCCGCGTTTGGGACGCGGAGGTCGCAGGTTCGAATCCTGCCACCCCGACAAAATGAAGCTCAAAAGTTCTTGTAGAAAGTATACTTTCTTAAAAGAGCTGTGAGATTCATTGAATTGAAGTATTGCTTCAATTTGCAACAGTACATTTTTCAGGATCACTGAATACAATGAAGTAATCCCTGAATGGTCGCGTAGCTCAGCTGGATAGAGCATCTGCCTTCTAAGCAGACGGTCACAGGTTCGAATCCTGTCGCGATCACTTTTTATTTTTCACTATTTTTCACTTCCCCGCGTTACGCCAGTAACGACGGGGATTTTTGTTTCTCTTGGTTTCGTTGAGGTTCGGTGAATGTCACTTTTTTATTTCACCTATGTTTCACCTAGTGAAATTATATTTCACCTAAAACCAAAAACTATGAGTACAAGTATTAAGTTTTTCATCAACAAAAACAAGAAAAGTAAAACGGATAACCGCTACCCTATTTACTTAAGAGTAATCCATAATTTAAAAAAATCTGAAGGCTGTCTTGATCTGATACGAGTGGAAGAATCCGATTTGAAATATTGGATTTCTGCTTCTCAACGCTTTGATTCTAAACAATCGAAATTCAAGAGCTACAATTTACTCTTTAATCAAATTGAAAATGAGTTTCATTATTTCCTAAGAGCAAATTTCACTGACCTAAATAAAATTCGTTCGAGCGAGATAAGAGATTATTTACTTAATAAAAACAAACCTATTGAAGAGGTTTATCTGATTGATGCGATTATCGACTTTTACCAAAATGACATTTTAAATGATCGTGACAAAGCTAAAGAAACAAAGAAAAATTATAAGAAATCTATTAATCACTTTTGTAAATTTCTTTCGTATTCTAGGCTAAAGAAACTTCATATCGATCAATTTAAAAGAACTCATGCTAACAAATTTTTAAACTATTTAAAACACCCCAACGATAAATTTGGTAAAGTTGCTCTTAAAGGCCAATCCGTTAATAGTGTTATTAAAAATATTAAACCTTTCTTTGCCAAGCTACAGCAAGAAGAGGTGATTAGTATTAATCCATTCGATGGCGTACGTGCTACCCAAAAACACACACATAAACCTAGACTTACTAATAAGGATTTTAAACGAATTGCTGATTTAGATTTTTCTGAAAATTCTAAATTGGACGTTTACAGAGATTTGTTTCTATTTATTTGTTTTACTGGTCTAAGCTATTGTGATGCCACTGACTTGCGCTATGAAGATATCAAAAATGGATACTTTCATATCTATAGAAAAAAATCAAATGTGAGCACTAAACAATACTTAATAAAACAGAGCAAAGAAATTGTCTTGAAGTATAAAGGAATGACCCCTGAAGACCGTATTTTACCAAAGCGCAGTTTGGATAAGTTGAATTTTAACCTGAAAATAATTACTATTAAAGCTGGAATAAATTATAATGTAACAAGTTACTCAGCGCGACGATTTTTTCGACAGTCCATACATGAATCAGGTATTAGAGAAGGATTAGTGGTTAAGACATTGATGGGTCATACGCGTTCAAGCGATATGGATAGTCATTATTTCTTAGTGGATGAGCCCATTTTGAATGAAGCCAAAAAAAGATTGCAGAAACATTTTAAAAAACTATTGAAATGAATGAACAAAAGAGAAAATTTCTAGACGACTTAAAGCAGAAGGAAGCTGACTACGTCTTAATGTCCATTAATGATCTAATGTTAAAACAAAATGATTTAATTGATAGATTGAATGCGATAAAGGGGCGTCTAAAAAATTACGACAACTATGAAAGATTTATGATGTTGGGAGATATCATATCTGAATTATCATATTACAAAAACGATACTATTTACGAAGCGATTAAGTCCTTAGGATTAGGTAAATACATATTACCAAAGTTTATAGATCATCATTCGTTGTTTGAGAAGCTTGTCAAACATCAAATAAAATCGAAGTATTTCTTTCCTTATCGATTAGTATGGCCATATTTCAAATTATATAGTGATTTCTTCATAAAAGATAAATTAGGACAAGAACTGAACATTGATGTTTTAGAGGTAGATAAAAAAGTGAATCGACAACGACGTAATTTGAATTTTCCCGACCAACTAAAAGATTTTACTGAAAGTATATACCATTTCATGGAATCGATAAAGAAACAAGACCCCATGATAGACTTTAATCTATCAAAAAAAACATATGTGCAATGACGCATATATATGCTTACCCTCATAAGACTATTTATAAAATATTATTTGAACAGTTAAATGAGATTAATTTTGAAATATATCAGGAGGAATTTCATTTAGGCGATTTTAAATTTGAATTTTATTATTTGTTAAAGATCATTCTTAGAAACAAAGCGCTTTTAAATGATTATGAAAAAACAATAGAGGAATCTTATTATAACAAAAGACAACATCGTGTTGTAACAGTTAACAGTATTCTTAAACTGTAGTTTTTTTATTTCATGATAGATCAACTTAAATGCTGAATTTTGAAAAAAATAACGTCATGGAAAGAGAAATTAATACAACCAAGATTCTTGGTGATTGGATACCACGCAAAGTGGTTAAAGAATTTTTCGGCTATGGTAACACTACAATGGCCACATTTGCCGAAGATTACGATATCAGAAAGGCAAAAGTGGGCAGACGTATCTTTTACAGTTACTCCGATGTTTTAAGAGTAATTAAAAATGGAATTGTTGATTAGAGGAAGGCTAATTATGCATGTAGTTAAAAAATCAAAGCCTAACAACAGGTGTGAAGGCACAAAAAGAATTATCTAAATTCATTGTATTATATTTTTAAAAGACACAAAACTCGTATAGTAAAAATCAAGAATAAGCAAACTATAATCAAAATTAGTCTTGCCAGTATATATCATTTTCTGTTTTGATATAACCGCTAGAAATTGATTCTTTTTACACTTTTGAAAGTTAACTAGTAGTTTTCTCATTACTTCAAACAATAGTGCATTTTATGAGCAATTGTAATAATGTAAGGTGAAAAATCAATTCGATGACATAATTAATTGAATTAAGAATTAATTTAATTGTCTGAGTTTATCTTTTACAATCTTCACCCATTTGTGGTGCTCATCAAAATGCTTGAGATAAATAGATAAGGCTTTATTATAATATAACTGTTTGTCCTTTTTTTGTGTACATATATCACCGAGATCGCTATAACGCGTTCCTAAAGAAATGTGATGTTCGCCATAAACCTTGATTAGGGTATTTATTGAGTTCTTCAGAATTTGGATTGCCTCTGATTTTTGGTTGAGTTTATTGAGTACGGTGGACAATAATGCATTAACCAGAGCCACCCTTTGATGAATTGGACCGAATACTATTTCATAGATGGCTGAGGCTATTTGGAATTCTAACTTGGCTTCTTTAAGAAGGTTCAGTTCTCTATAAATAATGCCAAGATTGGAATGCCTAGTGGCCACATCTGGATGCTTGTAACCAGAATGTGCTATTTGGTCATTAAGAGCTATTTCAGAATATTCCCTGGCTTCCTCCAAACGATTGGCTTCACGGTAAGCCGTGGATAAATTGGCAGTATACATAATGGTTGTTGGATGATTCTTCCCTAGCTTTAATTCACTCCCAACTCTGGCTTCATCAAAGAGTTGAATGGCCTCATCATAGTCTCCCAGAGCCTTGAATACAGTCGCCAAGTTGTTCTTAGTCCTTAAAACTTCAGAATGATTAATCGACAGTATTTGTTTCAATTGCTCCAAGACCTCCTCAAATATGTCTTTGGCTTCATCATATTTGCCCAAACGCTCATATGCACTGGCCAAATTTGACATGACATTCAACACTTTTCGACTCTCTTTTCCAAATGCCTCAATATAGTCTTGTATAAACTCGTTGTGAAGGTCAACTGCATCTCGTTCTTCACCAATATTGTACATCAATTTAAAAAGCAAAACTTGTAAGTCTAAGTTTCGTTCATGATTCTTCTCAAAGTTCTGAGTATTACCCTTAATCGCATCATTTAGTAATACTTTTGCTTTGCTGTATTGGCCTTGATCTATATAGACCATTGCGAGATTTCCTTTGTATTTATTTAGGGTATAATGACCTGCCTTTAACAATCTCCCATTTGAACTGATGGCATCATTCAACAAAGAATCTGCTTTTTTATAGTTTCCTTGATCTTTATATCTCAAGGCCATGTTGTTTTTGAGCACCGACAAGCTTAAATTATCTTCGTTGATTTTCTCGACTAAACTATCGCCATAAGGCATCCATTTAAATTTGTCAATGATATCCTCTTTCTCAGCATGATACGATAGTAGCTTGTTCAGGTTATTCAACAATACATCAATGGATTTCACATTTGGGTGCAGTTTCCGCCTAATGACTTCTTGAAGAAACTGATGCATGCGAAACCTGTCGTTACGCTCATCCCATTCCAACCATCCATATTTTACAAGTTCATTCAGGGCATCTGTATATAAGTCCTTCCGTTCTTTGTGGTCTCGTAGACTCAAAAAGGACATAAGGCTTTCTCCATTATTTCCGTCGTAGTCCAAAGGTGTGGAAGGGAGTACCGAAAACTGCAACATCAACCATCGTTCTTGTTCATTTAATTCACCTATCGCAAACACGTCCAACAAATAAGCCAGTACGTCATAAACTCTTTGGTTATGGTTATGGGCT
The DNA here is from genome assembly GCF_028289625.1 of Winogradskyella sp. Classification (GTDB taxonomy): domain Bacteria; phylum Bacteroidota; class Bacteroidia; order Flavobacteriales; family Flavobacteriaceae; genus Winogradskyella. The sequence continues at coordinate 9,429 of NZ_JANQOM010000003.1, forward strand.
AGATTTATCTTCGTTCCTTTGGGAATATCCAGTCCTTTTTTTTTTAGCCCGTCCAACACCTCCATTAGGCCATGACGTCGAGCATTACTCGTCTTGGCAATCGCATCAATTAAAAGGGTATTGTAGTCAATAATTTCAAGAATTCGATCTACAACATCATCATCTCGCTCTTTCCTATAATGTAAATAAAACAATGCCTTTGCATCTTTGGGAGATAAGGGATTCAATTGGTACTCGTCCATCCCGTACAATTTTTCCCTAGAAGTTGCCAAAACTTTCCAATGCGGTCTTAAACTAATGGCATCAAGTATTTTGGAATGCTCCATATCTTCCTTGGCATTGTCGATAATAATTAAATTCTGCTTACCGTCAGTCTTACTCTTTAATCGTCGCATATTATTAATGATCAATTGAAAAAGCTGATCCGCCCAGTATTTGCCTTTGGCAATTTTTTTAGCAGCCTTAATTAGGCCTAGGCTGTCCAGCAGTTCCGTATTGATTATTATAGCTTCTTTTAATGTCGTCTTGACATCGATCCATGCCACATATTCATAGTCATTTCTGAAATGCTTGATAAAATACTTTGCCATCGTTGTCTTGCCTACCCCTCCCATGGCATTGATTAATACTACTTGTTCTGTCGTATCCAGTTTGTCTTTAACCTCTCGTAACTCTCTATGCCTACCCACAAGGTTACTGTTCTGTATATCTGGTATGGTATTGAGCTCGAGAGGTATTTTATGCTTTCTTTTCTTATATACATTTTTGGTATCAATGACTTCCATTTTACCCCCAATATTCAGAAAGATTTTATTTGGAGTTTCCTTTGCAGTGGATGCTTTTTTTACCTGAGGGTATTCTCTTTTTGAATTGTTTGAAGTTTCCTTTGTGCTGGACATTTTTTCTATCTTAGGAGCTTCTTTTTTTGAATTATTTGAAGGCCTTGGAAGTTTAAAGTTGTATTCCCCTTCAGGCGTCTTCGCATAAGCGTGTAATCTCAGAAACTTCTTGATCCACTTCTCATTGCCTTTTAGAAAAGTTGAGTATTCTCCCTTTTCATGCCGTTCAGATGCACTGAACTGTTGAAAGTCAACATCAGGGTTTTGCAATGCATAGCCAAGCAGGGTATTCAGAGTAATCAAAGAAGTATTAATGGGGCTCTTCTCATATTTCATTAATTCGAATACAGTTCTCCCACTTACTTTTAGTTTTGGATTAGAAATAGAATAAAATTTCGTTATTTCATTAGCATTATCATTACAATACTCTAATGTTATACGCTTCTTATTTTGAAAAACCTCCTTACGAATTTTTCTCACTAAGAAAAGAATACACTTTACTTCATTTTCTGATGGATAAAAACTCATACACTACTACCTGATTATCAATTATATACGTCGTTTTTTTTGAATTTCAATGAAACCACATGCGGCCTCAATGAAGCCACTTAAATAAAAGCAGGCCTTTACTCTACTTTTGACCTAAGCTTTATCCGAAAAGGCCTAAATATCGGTAAAGCCACGAGTCTTGCAAGACACCAAGTTTAACGCCTTCTCCTTGATTTTCTAGACATCATCGAGGGGCCTAAATAAAGTGTCAAAATGAATATAAAAATTCATGTACTTGTTCTTTGTTTTGTGATCTTATTTGTTGCCACAGGGTGTGAGCCTGACGACTCCATATACGAATCTAAACCTAGAACTGAGTTGAACGACGAATCTGAAGGGACCACAAGTGATCCCGAAACAGAAACCGAGGATCCTGATTCAGAGCCAAACTCTGGAGGGTAAATAGCTATTAATGAAACCGGTTTTTATGCCCGCTTTGCAGCGGGCATTTTTTATTCCTTATTTCCTAAATGGCGATGTCGTACCCTTATAATTTTCACGAAACGAATTTTTATAACTCAAATATTCACTTATCAACTCAGCTGAATTATTAAAGCCATAGCGTTCTCTTGCATTCCTTAAGTGTGACTCTACAGTCTTTATGTCTATGAATAGCCTGTCAGCAATCAGCTTTTGAGAATGCCCTTTGCACATTAATTCAATAATTTCTTTTTCTCTTGGCGTAATTTTTAACCACTTGCCAGAATCCAACACCTTTTTTATCATTGGATCTATGTACACTTTATTGTTGCAAATTTCCTTTATGGCTATATAAAGTTGATTCACAGACATCCGTTTATCCAAATAGGCATCAACTCCAATCTCATTTATCAGCACATTGTAATGATCAATTTTTGCATGTTGTGTAATAACAATGACTTTTATTGACGGATAGGTTCGCTTTACGTAGTGGGCGATAGTAAACCCGTCAAATTCATTTGAGTCAAAATTCAAATCTAAGAGAATTATATCTATGTCTTTCTTATCTAATAGCTCATAGGCTTCCTTTTGGCCTGAGGTGCACTCTATCGAACCAATCATCTGGTTTTGCCCAAGCAACTCTTTAATACCCTCACCAAACATTATGGAGTCGTCTATTATTAAAATGTCAATCTGTTTTTTCATAGTCTATCCCTTCAGTGGAAATTTGAGGTTGAAAATGGTACCCTTATCTTCTGATTGCATTACATGTGCTGTTCCTCTCAACAAACTTGCCCTTTGTTCAATATTGATTAGCCCTATACCCTTGACATTTGAAACGTCAAAACCAATGCCGTTATCCTTTACTATAAGCTGAAAGTCATCCGATGACTTTTTTTTCATTACGATTTCAACCAAAGTAGCCTTGGCATGCTTCGAAATGTTGCTCAATACTTCCAAGAGTATCCCATATAAATTAGTCTGGGCGTCAATAGGTAGGTTATCCATGGTCTCAGGTATTTCATTATTGAGTTCAATATCTATGTGATTGTAATGTTTAAATTCCGAGAGGCGAGATACTATAATATCAGACAACTTATATTTCTTAATGTTCTCATCCAATGGCGACAAACGATGAGATATTAACCTTACCTGCTCATTGATTTCAGATACGCCATCTATAATATTTTCTCGCAATTTTTCTTTCTCCTTTGCACTTGCCAAAGCTTCTAGCTTCAACTTAATGCCCGATAGATTGGATCCTACAATATCATGTAAATCTTTACTTATACTCCGTTTAATGGTTTCTTGTCCTTCATAAATGGCTTCCAATCGTACATACTCTTGCTGCTTTTTTAGCATATTCTGTCTTTGTCTCATAAAAAGATATGCCAAAAGCAGCAACAACGCACACAATCCAAGTAAGATGATTACTATTCCGTCTCTTTTGATTTTGCTTTGCTGGACACCTATTAGCGATAAGTTGTCTTTATTCTGGAGCTTGAGGCTAAGGTTTTCTTTCTCTCTCTTCTCACTTTCGTATTTTTCTTGCAGTTCTTGGACAATTTCAGCTTGTTGAGCATTAAATACAGTTCTATATAATTTGGCATATTTCTTTTGAAATTCGTAAGCCAATTTAAAATCTCCAACCTCATAATAGTAGTAGGACTGCAAATCAAAATTCCTATACCTGGCCGCTGGAACCTCTATTCGACTTAACAGAATATTGGACAGGTCTATATGCTTTTTAGCGTCTTCAAAATTCCCTAATTCAATGTTTACGAGTATCAATTCATTGATGTTATAAAACATTGAAAGTGTATCCCTTAGTTTGATTTTGGTTTCCAAGGACATTTGGTATGCAGTTTTGGCGCTTTCAATATTGCCTTTTAAATACTGGGTAAGGCCTAGATTAAAAAGGGTTTTAGCATACGACAGGGTGCCTTTTTGTTTAAGGTCTAAAGCTTTATTATAATAATACACTGCAGAGTCGTAATTCTTTTTTGAATTATGTGCAATGGCAATATTATGGTAGCTAATCCCAAGGCCTACTGAATCTCCAATACTTTGTCTGTGGCGTATTGATTGATAGTAATAGGTAAATGCCTTTTCCGAATTCCCAAGCTTATCCTGAATTTGTGCGATAGCTTCTGCTGTTGAAGCGAGTTTTTTTAGATCATTTAGCTCCGTAAACCCGTCGAAAGCTCTTAACAGATATTCTAATGATTTGTCATACTGTTGAAGGTTTTTATAAATTCTTCCTGCATGAAGGTACACATTATAAGCACCTTTAGATCCACCTAGTTGATCGTATAATTCAATAGATTTATTAAGGTAGTGCAACGAACTGTCCCGCTGTTTGATTTTCCTTTTTGTAAGTGAAATATTGTAGTAGAAATCTGCTGCTGCCTTACTGATAGTATCAAATTTTAATCCAGCCTTATACAGGTTTTCAGCTGCTTGGTAGTCTTTTCCTTTCCATTTCAAAATCCCAAGTTTATTGTACAGCAATACCACAGTATCCAATTTTTGCGCTTTAAGTGATATATCCATCGCTTCTTGGTATAATTCTTCTGCCCTATCCAATTGCTTTTGCATTGACAAACTATCGGCATTTTCTAACAAGTTGAAAAGATGGTTTTGGGCGTTCTTCTGGGCACAAGACACTTGAACATCGACAAGGCTAAAAAGCAAGAAAAGGGCTAAAGAAATAGATTTAAACATGGCATTGATAACTCGTGCCTAAGATACTGAAAATTATGATAAAACATCATAGTTTCAGATTTAAGGGAATACCCTTATTGACTTGAAATCAGTTAATTAATAATCTTGCATATACACATTGAAGTACTTCAAGCAGAGTACTAAAATAAGCCCCATTTCAAATTTAAAGCCTCAATTAATAAAATTAATTTAAATGATGAAAACTTTATTTTCAATCTCAAATGGGCCCAAGCTTTTAACTATTATTCTGTATCTATTTTACAACATTTCATATGCTCAGGATAAAGAAACATGGGAGGATGTCACTATTTTCGAATTTTCTTCACCTTACCAAAAAATGACTGTGAATTTCGATGATGAAGAGTTCTACTTCCTTGTGACAAATGATACTAAATTCCTGAAGAAAAAAAAGAAAGCTATCGACAAAAGTAAAATATTCCCCGGAAGTACTGTGAATATCGAATTCATCATTAAAAACAGAAAAAGAGTTTTAACCAAGGTAATCATTCCTAAAAGCGAAGAGGATTCTAATAAATTTCAAGGTGTTTTTGAACTTCTGGAAGATGATATCGCTTTTGTCGATGGCCGAAAAGTCAAACTCTCTGACAAGTCAAAAATTAAGTGTAAAGGAAGTGATGATTGTAATTGCAGTAAAGGAAGGAGCTTTTTGGATTTTGAAGAAGTTCCTATAGGTAGCTTTCTGAGTATTGAAGGAGAACAAAATGCAAGCGGTATATATTTAGCCAGCAAAATAGAAGTGTGTAAAAATATATATACTA
>NZ_JANQOM010000026.1 GCF_028289625.1 Winogradskyella sp.
AGTAATGATATTTCCATTTTCTTACCCGCCAATTACGTTAGAAATCGGTATGGTGACAATAACAGGAACTTTAAAAATATTGTAATCATTAAACCTAAAAAAGATGTTGATATTGCAGGTTTAAAGGCAGATGTAACTCAAATTTTGCGTAATAGACGTGGCATTAAGCCCGACGAAATTGATTCGTTTTTTATTAATATTATTTCTGGTCTGCAAGATGCTATAGACAGTATCATTGGGACAATGAATACGATTGGCTGGGTAATCAGTGCCTTCTCACTCTTAGTTGGTGGTTTTGGTATCGCTAACATTATGTTTGTGAGTGTTAAGGAAAGAACCAATTTAATTGGCATTCAAAAATCGTTGGGTGCTAAAAATAGATTTATTTTATTTCAATTCTTATTTGAAGCAATCATATTAGCTTTAGTTGGTGGCTTAATCGGTTTGGTTTTGGTTTGGTTAGGAACGCTTATAGGAAATAATGTTGCTGAGGATTTTGAGTTCGTGCTATCCCCAAAAAATATGATTATAGGGTTTTCTATCTCTTCATTTATCGGATTGATTTCTGGTGTAATTCCTGCATTGACGGCATCGCGATTAGATCCTGTGGAAGCAATTAGAACAGGGATGTAGTATTTTAATTAGAAGTTAGAAGTTGGAAGTTGGAAGCCAATACTTTGTCAAATTAACAACTTGATTTTAGTCTAAAATTTTAGCCACCTCTTTACAAACAAACTCCAAAAACCGTTCGTCGGCTTCAGTAAAAGGGTCAGCAGTATTGGAGTCAATATCTATCTGACCTATATTTTCACCATTAACAAAAATTGGGACTACGATTTCTGCTTTTACAGTGATGCTACAAGCAATGTAGTTATCTTGAGCGGATACATCTGGCACTACAAAGTTTTGGTTGCTCACAGCAACTTGTCCGCAGATACCCTTTCCGAAAGGAATAATAGTATGATCTGTAGGCTCACCAACATATGGGCCTAACTTTAATTCTAGCTTATCTCCATTTTTAAAATAAAAGCCTACCCAATTATAATATGCTATATGGGCTTCAAGTAGTTCACAAATTTTATAAAGGCGTTCGTCTACGCTTAAGTTATTTTGGGCTACAATATGTTTTATTTCAGGTTTTAGGGTATCAAAGGTCATTATTGTATAAACTTTTGGTAAAAGTATTTAAAACGTTCAATTTTAAAATAGGGTTTTCATAAATTTAACAGCAAACTAACACGATCTTTTTTATTGAGAGAGCTGCTAGCAAAATACAAATTGGTTATTCGTTTCATAATCACTTTCTTAGTGGTTTATGGAGTATTAACTATTTGCTACCATTTATACTTAACTTTCTCAGACGGTTCAAAGTTTTATCCTGACTACATGACCAACTTAGTAGCAACACAAACCAATTCCTTACTTAATAGTATTGGTTATGATGCTGAAATTCTTCCACATCCCAATGAACCCTCAATGAAAGTTATTATTAACGGGAAGTTTGTAGCTAGAGTGATTGAAGGTTGCAATGCTTTAAGTATTATTATTTTGTTCGTATCATTTATTGTGGCCTTCGCGGGAAAACTTAAAACCACCATTTTCTATGGCTTTGCAGGAAGTATTATCATTTATGCTTTTAATTTGATTCGGATTGTTATTCTTTCAGTTGGATTATACCATTATCCCGACCAAAAATATTTAATGCATAAAGTGATTTTTCCAATGTTGATTTATGGGACTGTGTTTTTACTTTGGATGGTTTGGGTGAATCGTTTTTCAAAATCCGTGAAAGCCGATGCCTAGATTGACGCGTTACATATTTGTGGTTGTTTTGATTTTTGTTCTAATAGCGATTAGAAGCTTTGAAGATTACTTGTTTTATGATCCTTACTTGAAGTTTTTTGAAAACGACTATCTATATATAGACAATCCTAGACGCGAAGTAGTCAAGCTGGTATTTTTTACAAGCCTTAGATTTTTACTCAATACCTTGGCTTCTTTGGGAATTCTTTATTTGATTTTTAACGATAAAGTAATGATTAAGTTTTCGGTGTTGCTTTATGCGATTGCTTATGTATTATTACTTGTTCCGTTTTTATATTTTGTGATTAATCCAAAGCAAGAAGACTATTACTTATTTTTTAATGTGAGGCGTTTTTTAATTCAGCCCATAGGGTTAATTCTCCTTTTGCCTGCTTTTTATTATTACAAATTGAATCGTTAAGGATATTATAAATTGGGTTATAGTATGAGGAATTTCGTAACTTTGCATTATGAAATTGGCATTTTTGCATAAAGTATTTTCAACCCTATTAGCACTCTTAGTGTTAGTGTCAACGTTGTCATTGGCCATAGAAAAGCATTTCTGTGGTGATGTTTTGGTTGATGTGGCTGTATTTACTGAAATTGACAAATGCTGTAGTGGTGATTCTGATAAAACCACGAAGGATTCTTGCTGTAAAAACGAAGTTGATATTGTTGAAGGCCAAGATAACATTACCATAAAAACTTTTGAAGATTTAGAAGATATTCATAAACAGGTCCTGTTTGCTTACGCACATAGTTATATTAATCTTTATGAAATTCTTCCAAAACAAATAATTCCACATAAAGACTATTCGCCTCCATTACTCATTAGGAATATACAGGTGTTAGACGAAACTTACCTCATTTGATTGTAGAATAACTTTTATGAAGAATAGCACAATTATGTGCTCATTGTTATACCTACAATCAAAAAAAATGAAGACATATTTAATTATAATTTTTACGTTCTTGTCGTATGCCTTAACTGCGCAAGAACAATTAAAAGGCATTGTTTTAGAATCGAGTAGTTCTGAGGAGATGCCATTACCGGGAGTCAATGTATATTGGCTGGGTTCGTCTGTTGGTGCGATTACAGCAGATGATGGTACCTTTTCATTACCTTATAAATTTTCGTTTAATAAGTTAGTGATTAGCTATGTTGGTTTTAAAACGGATACATTAACAGTTACAGAAAACAAGTTTATTAGGCACGTTTTACAAGCTTCGGACGAGCTTGATGCCGTTACGGTAACTTCCCGAAAACAAACTACATCTAAATCGTATTTAAAAGCAACCAATACACTCACTGTTAGCGCAGATGAATTATTAAAAGCAGCTTGCTGTAATTTATCAGAGAGTTTTGAAACCAATCCATCTATAGATGTCAATTTTGCGGATGCGGTATCGGGCACTAGGCAAATTAAAATGTTGGGTCTAAATTCGCCCTATATTTTAATTACTACCGAAAATATTCCAGCCATTCGTGGTGCTTCTCAAGCCTATGGCTTAAGTTTTATTCCTGGGACTTGGGTAGAGAGTATCCAAATCACAAAAGGAGCTGGAAGCGTTGTCAATGGTTTTGAAAGTATTACAGGACAAATCAACACAGAGTTAGTAAAACCCACCACTGACGATAAGTTTTATCTCAATGCTTATGGCGCTACAAGCGAACGTTTAGAATTGAATACACATTTCAATACCAAAGTATCTGATAAATGGAGTACAGGCTTATATGTTCATGCCAATACACACCAAGAAAACCACGATGTTAATGATGATGGATTTTTGAACATGCCGTTGTTTAATCAAATTAATGTAATGAATCGATGGCAATATACTAATCCAGAAAAAGGCATAGTGAGTTTTATCAATTTAAGATATTTGTATGACGAAAAGCAAGCTGGGCAGGTTAACTTTAATCCAGATAATTTTGATCCAAGAAATCCTGGGTCGCTGGGTAACATCGAAGCGTGGGGAAGTGAAATTAATACCGAACGGATAGATGTCACTACAAAATTGGGTTACGTCAATCCAGAGATTCCCTATCAAAGTTTGGGTTTTCAAACCGCTTTTAGTCATCACAGGCAAGACTCTTATTTTGGTTTGAATATCTATGATATTCAGCATAATAGTTTTTATTCAAATTTGGTCTATAACAGTATTATTTCAGATTCGCGCCATAAAGTAAAAACCGGATTGAGTTTTACTTATGACCATTATGATGAATTGGTAAATACCGAAACCTTTGAACGTACGGAAAATTCCATTGGAGCCTTTTTTGAGTATGCCTATGATAATTTGGATAAATTAACGATGACTGCGGGTGCGCGCGTCGATCAGCACAATCGATTAGGGTTTTTTGTAACTCCTCGTCTGCATGTGCGTTACACACCTTGGGAAAAATCAGCTTTAAGAGCATCGATAGGACGCGGAAAGCGCAGTGCGAATATATTTGCTGAGAATCAGAATTTATTTGCAAGTTCTAGGCAAATTAATATCCAAGATGCAGGAGGAAAAATCTATGGACTTGATCCAGAAATTGCCTGGAATTATGGTTTAAGTTACCTGCAAGGCTTTAATTTATTTGGTCGAAAAGCGGACGTTACCTTCGATTTTTACAGAACCGATTTTCAAAATCAGGTCGTGGTGGATTGGGAGAATCCTTTTGAAATCAATTTTTATAATCTAGATGGTAAAAGCTATGCCAATAGCTTTCAGTTTGAATTTAATTTTAATGCTTTTGAAGGTTTTGATTTGAGAACAGCCTATAAGTACTATGACATCAAAACCGATTATAACTCTGGTCGATTGGAAAAACCATTGATCCCACAGCATCGTTTATTTGCCAATGCGGCTTATGAAACTAAAGAAAACGAGAATGGGAGTCAATGGAAGTTTGATGCCACTTATAATTGGTTGGATTCACAACGTTTTCCAAGTACGGAGTTAAGCATACCAGAATTTCAATTGGATGAGTTTTCACCAACGGTTGGGATTTTGAACTTGCAAGTTACCAAAGTCTTTTCTTCCAAATTTGAAGTATATTTGGGTGGGGAAAATGTGACTAATGTAAGACAACCCAATCCAATAATTAGTCCAGACAATCCGTTTGGAGCCAATTTTGATAGTAATTTTGTGTATGGTCCAATTTTTGGAAGCCTCTATTATGCAGGATTACGTTATAGAATAAATTAATTGTCACTTCGAGTGATTCAGATGTCAGATTGAGCCTTTCGACTACTCTCAAGACAAGCTAAAGTCGAAATCAAATCTGAATTGTATCGAGAAGTATTGATATGGGTCTCGATACTATTTTGATACAATCAAAATCATTCGACTTAACGAAATAAAACAAAATAACATGAAACAAATAATTTTAATTTTTACAGTATTAATTACAACAGTAAGCTTTGCTCAAAATAAAAACGCAAAGGCGACTATGGAAGTCGATGGCGTTTGTGGCGAGTGCAAAGTTCGGATAGAGAAAGCAGCTATTAGAACTAAAGGAGTGAAATCGGCCGTTTGGAATTTAGAAACCCATGAGCTTAAACTCATTTACGATGAACGTAAAACCGATTTAAAGACCATAGCGCAGAAAATTGCCAATGCAGGTCATGATACCAAGTATGTAACGGCTAGTGACGAAGCTTATGCTAAAGTAGATGCTTGTTGTAAGTACCGTGATGAAGAAGTGGTAAAAGCGCATAAGACAGAAAAGAAAAATTAAAAGAGAAGCCTGAATGAAAGTTCAGGCTTTTTTAATAGAATTTGAATTTCTCAAAATTTTAATCGAACTTCGACTTCGTTCGGTACAAAGAACTAACCTGAATGCACATTATTTAGTCAAAATGGTGACAACCAAAAAATTAAAATAGATAAATACACATAAATGAAATTAACTGTTGACTTTATCTTAATCACTGGTGTTTTATTAAACATCTTAACCATTTTAGGCCTTGTCCGAATACAACAAAAGAAATTGCCACATTATATACTTATCATTTTCTGGGTGTTGATTTTAGGTGTTTTCGCTTATTTCTATGCTAGCTTACACGAACTACAAACCCTGAAATTTATTGCTAATTATCTCGAGGATGGGGTTCGATTTTTTATTCCACCGCTCATATTTTTATATGTAAAATCTATTTTCATCAAGGATGTTAACCTGGTTAAAAAGAACCTTATTCATTTTGTACCATTCATGATTTACTTTTTAATCTACACACTCCCTAAATCGTTTTATTCTGGTTTAGAACATATTCAATTTATCGATAGGCATATCGATTGGGCATTGGTACAGGATTTATTCGGAATTACATATTTCCTCATGTCGCTTTGGCTTTTCTATAGAGTAAAGAGAACAATGAAAGATAATTATTCGAATATAACCGACAAGGATTTTTTATGGATTGAGAAATTTCTAATCAGTTTTTTAATTGTTCTTATTGTTGATCTCATTCTTACAATAAGTGAGATTTCATTCGGGTACAATGTGACTTGGGACGGATATATCACTGTCATTTTTATAATTATTGCTATGTCCTATTTAGGCTATTATGGATTGATGCAGTCTACGATTTTCTTGCCAGATTTTCTAATTCAAAAGAACTTATTGGTGGATGGTGAATTTGAAAACAAATCCCGTTACATAAAAGAAGAAGAAAAAGAAGCGCTTCGCAAGAGGTTTCATAAATGTATGAATGAAGAAAAAATATTTCTTTCACCAGACTTAAACCTGAAAACGATTGCCGATAAAATGGATATTTCAGACCGAAAACTCTCAGCGTTCTTTGCTGAAGTTTTAAATAGCAATTTTTACGATACTATTAATTCATATCGCGTAGAAGAGGCTAAAATAATTCTAAAATCCGATGTCGTAAAGAGTCACTCTATAACTGGTATTGGCCTTTCTTGTGGCTTTAGTTCTAAAAGTAGTTTTTACAGGATTTTCAAGAAGAAGACAAATTTGTCGCCTTCAGCCTATAGAAATTTGGTCTTAAAGGAGTCTCACAGCACGCAGTAAGACCATAAAAAGCGCCTATGATTTTTCCTTAAACATTTAAACGTTGATATTTGAGTTATGAAAAAACTATCACTACTTAGCCTGCTATGGTGTTTGATGTTGCAAATAGCTTTAGGGCAAAATCAAAAAGTCTATTCCACAAAACAAGTATCCGAAACTATAAGTATAGACGCAGAAATCGATGAAAAATCTTGGGGCAAAGTAAAATGGGAAGGTAACTTTATTCAAACCGAACCCGAGAATGGTTCAAAACCAACCTTCGATACCCAATTCAAAATTCTTTATGACCAAAAGCATCTATATGTCGCCATAAGAGCTTTTGATAATCATCCAGATAGTATTGTTGTTTCCAACAAGCCTAGAGATTTTTTTGATGGCGATTATGTTGAGATCAATATCGATAGTGATTACGACAAAAAAGATGCTTTTTCCTTTACCATTACCGCAGGTGGAATTCGTGGTGATGAACACATAAAAACACACGAGAATTGGTTTAACGATTGGAATCCTAATTGGACAGCCAAAACTAAGATAGACGATAAAGGCTGGATTGCAGAACTAAAGATACCATTTAGTGAGTTGGAAGTTTATGATAAAAAGGAACATTGGGGCATTCAGGTTAACCGAAGTTTGGAAAGGCTTGATGAAGGTTCGTCATGGACGAGCATCCCAGATGAAGATAAATGGGTCGAATATTTTGGACTTTTAACAGGTATTGAAAATATACCTATTACTAAGAGCTTCTCATTTAAGGGCAAAATAGAAAGTGAGGCAACGCAGAAGGATTTTAAGGATTTATATAATTCCTTGGTATCTTCTTATCCTTCACTATACCGTTATCATAGTGAAGATTTTATAAGCAATAATTACGACAAAGTTTTACAGGCCTTAAAAGAAGATATGACCCTTTTGGATTTTTACAAGACGGTTTCGTCATTTGTAAGTAAGATTGGAGATGGTCATATGAGAGTTGAACTTCCGGACCATTTTATGAAGAATTATTACAGTAGTTTGAAGAAATTACCTTTCAAACTGAACGTAACTAAAGATATTGTCTTTGTTTCAGAGAATTATTCCAAAAACAAGGTCTTAGATGGTGCTCAAGTTATTTCCATTAATGGTGAACTTGTTAGAAATATAGTTGATGACATAGCCAAAATTATTCCGTCTGATGGACACAATTTGACAGGCAAGTACCATAGAATGTCTTATGATTTTGATTTCTATTATTCGCTATTGACTGGATTTTTGGATGAGGTTAAAATAGATGTGCTTCCAAAAGGACAAGAAAAAGTACATACAGTAACCCTGCCATTATTGATCGACGCCGAAATTGAGAAGATGAAGTCAGATAGTAATGAAAGCTATAAATCGTTTGATTATAGTGTAAAGAACAATGTAGCTATCATGACTATACGCACCTTCAATAATGCCGAAGGTTTTAAGGGATTTGTAGATGAGAGTTTTAAGAAAATAGCTGAATCTAATATCAAAAAATTAATTCTTGATTTTAGGGGTAATGGTGGAGGTGATGAAACCAATGCTATTCATCTGTACGCTTACCTAACAACAAAACCCTTTAAATATTACGATAGATATGAAATGAATGTTCAGCCCAATACCAAAATTGATCAGGAATCCACTTTGGTCTCATATGAAACACTAAACTTTTTTAGTGAAGTTACATCAAAAGATACAATGGGAAGGACAATAATATCAGATTTGGAACCTTTAAGAGGGAGATTTTTAAATCCTTCTGAATGGCAAAAACCTATTGAGAAACACAATTTTACAGGTCAGGTCGTAGCTCTTATTGATGGGGGCAGCTTTTCTGCAACGTCCGAAATCTGTGCTATAATCCAGAGAGATAAACGTGCAACGTTAGTCGGCGAAGAAACTGGCGGCACGTTTGACGGTAATACAAGTGGAATTTACGACCAAATAACCTTGCCTAAATCGAGACTTAAAGTGAAGATTCCATTGATTAAGTACGTAATGGATAGCGATGGTGCTTCGTACAATTTTGGCAGAGGTGTTCTACCCGAATATCAAGTATCCTATATGCATGGTATTGATCAACCTTTAGATTTTGCGATTAACTACTTGAATAATTAAAGTTCTGGTTTTTTTTATTTATTCTTATTGATTGTCCTCAGAGCTTTCTTTAAAATATAGGTGGTTTCCTTGGTAGGGGATTCCTTTTCCCATTTAGTACAAATGTGTTGCACCCAATCAGGTTGAGACTTGCTAGCATCATTTAACCAATTCCCAACCGAATCACGAACATATTTTGAAGTATCGGATTTTAAGGGTTCTAAAAGAGGCAATCCTCTTTCGGGAGATTCTTGAAAAACAGGAATTTTTTTCGTCCAAACACCTATAGGGCGGAGCGACTCAATGGCAAAACGACGTATGTTTTCGTCGTTATTAAATGTCCATTTGCATAATATGTTTATGGCAGTGTCTAAATCTTCAATCATACGTTCTTTACTCGCAAAAATCACAACTTCACGAACACCAAAATGAGTGTCAGAAGCATAGGGTTGCATAGTATTAATTAAGTCAGTAACAGTATCATGATGTGTGCCTTCCGCCCAACAAGCCCAACAACGCACCAAATCTGAGGTATGTGCTTTTAAGGTTTTGTAAATTCCTTCATCTAAAGTTAATAAGCCCAAAGTTTCACCAATCACTTTAGTATTGCTGTTTGCTGTAGGTTTTTTTTGAGTATTTACAGCAACTTCAAAATCTGGATACCAATCGTTCTTGCCTAAATCACTAAGTACCAGTTTTAATAATGCTAATTGATCTGTAGCCAACCATTCCATCAAGTTTTTGGTTTCCACTAAACCTTTATTAAGGTAGTCTATGACTTCTGGGTCTAAATCTTTTAAGCTTCTGGCTCCTTTTCGATTTTGGATGTGTTCAGGGATCATTTTTTACTTTAGTGTTATCTTGAACAGTTTTACATTTCTAATTTATAAAAATAATTGCTGTAAATTAAAAAGCCCTTGATTTTCATCAAAGGCTTTTAGATTTATATAACTGACCTAAGTCTAAACTTAAGTGTCGAGTCTCGACCTACATCATACCTGGCATTCCGCCTCCACCCATTGGTGGCATAGCAGGAGTCTCTTCCTTAATATCTACCAAGGCACATTCGGTAGTTAAGATCATACCAGCCACAGAGGCTGCATTTTCTAAGGCGATACGTGTTACTTTCTTAGGATCTATAATACCTTCTTTCATCATATCTACATATTTCTCATTCTTAGCATCGTAGCCAAAGTCTTTTTTGCCTTCCAAAACTTTATTAATGACCACTGAACCTTCACCACCAGCATTTTCAACAATAGTTCTTAAAGGCGACTCAATCGCTTTGTTTACAATTTGTACACCAGTAGTTTCGTCTAAGTTTTCAGTCTCTAATTTTTCAAGTGTTTTTTTAGCACGTACTAATGCAACACCACCACCAGCAACAATACCTTCTTCAACTGCTGCTCTAGTAGCATGTAAGGCATCATCAACACGGTCTTTCTTTTCTTTCATTTCAACCTCAGATGCTGCACCAACATATAATACAGCTACTCCACCAGCTAACTTCGCTAAGCGCTCTTGTAACTTTTCTTTATCATAATCGGAAGTTGTTGTTTCTATCTGAGCTTTTATTTGGTTAACTCTTGCCTTAATGTCTGAAGATTTTCCGTTACCATTTACAATCGTTGTGTTGTCTTTATCAATCATTACCGACTCTGCAGTACCAAGCATAGAAAGATCTGCATTTTCTAGAGAGAAGCCTCTTTCTTCAGAAATTACAGTGCCACCTGTTAAGATGGCGATATCTTCAAGCATCGCTTTACGACGGTCACCAAAACCTGGTGCTTTTACAGCGGCAATTTTTAATCCACCGCGTAGTTTGTTGACCACTAAAGTTGCCAAAGCTTGTCCTTCAACATCTTCAGCGATGATTAATAATGGTCGACCGGATTGTGCTACAGGTTCCAAAATTGGAAGGATTTCCTGTAAGTTAGAAATCTTTTTGTCGAATAATAAAATATAAGGATTTTCTAAGTCAGATATCATCTTATCTGCATCGGTTACAAAGTAAGGTGATAAATAACCTCTGTCAAACTGCATACCTTCTACAACATCTACGTAAGTATCGGTTCCTTTAGCTTCTTCAACAGTAATGACTCCTTCTTTGCCTACTTTACCGAAAGCTTCAGCGATAAGCTCACCAATCGTTTCATCATTATTAGAAGAAATTGAAGCCACTTGTTGAATTTTTTCAGAGGAGTTACCCACTTTTTTAGCTTGCTTTTCTAAATCAGTCGTAATAGAATTTACAGCTTTATCGATACCGCGCTTTAAATCCATTGGATTTGCGCCAGCAGCGACATTTTTAAGGCCTTCTTTTACAATAGCTTGTGCTAAAACTGTAGCAGTCGTAGTACCGTCACCTGCCAAATCATTGGTTTTAGAAGCCACTTCTTTTACCATTTGCGCTCCCATATTTTCTAACTCGTCCTCAAGCTCAATTTCTTTTGCTACTGAGACACCATCTTTAGTCACTTGAGGTGCGCCAAATGATTTCCCAACAATGACATTACGACCTTTAGGACCTAATGTTACTTTAACTGCGTTTGCTAAAGCATCGACACCACGTTTTAATCCGTCTCGTGCTTCAACATCAAATTTTATATCTTTTGCCATTTTTTTATTTTTAGATTTTTGCCTTTAGCTTTTGGCCATTGGCTTGGTTATGTTTTCGTTAAGGTTGTTCTAAAAGCTGAAGGCTAATAGCTGATTTTATTTAAATAATTGCTAAAATGTCACTTTCGCGCATCATTAAATAGTCTTTACCTTCAAGCTTTAGTTCTGTGCCGCCATATTTTCCATACAATACGGTATCACCAACTTTAACGGTTAAAGGTTCGTCTTTTTTTCCGTTGCCAACAGCAACAACAGTTCCCTTTTGCGGTTTTTCTTTTGCATTATCTGGAATAATAATACCAGAAGCTGTGGTTGTTTCAGCCTCCATCGGTTCTACAAGAACACGATCTGCTAAAGGTTTGATGTTTAAGCTCATTCTATTTGAATTTTTTAATAATTAATTATTGTTTTTAACGCTTTAGCGTTATTCGAAAATTATGCCAAGCCAAAATGACTGACAAACTTGCAGTAAAATCTGTCGAATTACAGGAAATAAAAAAGCCAACTTCTAGAGTTGACCTAGATACTTTATACCAAACTTAAATTAATTTCCTATGGAATCATTTAAATTGGTGGTGTCTTCTGATGTAGATGGTAATGTTGCAGGAGTTTCGGTGGCTTCATCTTCATCTAAAGCTGTTGATCCAACACTGTTACCAGAATCTAGTGTTAAGTTAGAAGCTAATATTAAGACAATAAGTGCTGTGGCCAAAAACCAAGTACTCTTATCTAAAAAATCGCCAGTTTTCTTAACTCCACCCAATTGTTGGGTGCCTCCTCCGCCAAATGACGATGATAAACCACCACCTTTTGGGTTTTGTACCATAATCACAGCAACTAATAAAAAGGCTACGACAACAATTAAGATTAAAAATATACTGAATGCACTCATTTTATTTTGTGTTATTATCTTTTAATTCTTCTACCAATTTTATTTGGTCTGCAAAGAAACCACTTTTTTCTGGATATTTCAAACTCAAAATTCTATAAGATTGAATGGCTTTATTATAGTTTTTTTGTTCTAAATAAATACGCGCTAGAGTTTCTGTCATTAGACTTTCCGAAACATCATCCTCATTATTAACCAACTTAGGATTTGGAGTGTGGCCAGTTACAGGTTTTATCTTAGGATTTTCGATGATAAACTTATCTATTAGCTCTAATTTATTTTGAAGTGGTTGATTTACAGTATTTCCGTATTTAACTTTTTCCTCGGAGGGCACTTCTCTGACTATTGGTTTAAAACTTGTAATCTTTAACCATTCCGTAAAAGAATGACTTTCGTTTTTATCAAACTCAAGAGGCTTTCCAATATTCAGTTTATCTTCAGGTGCAATATTGTCGACATCGACCGCGATGATGGAATCTTCAATCTTCGGTGCCTCAATATGGGATATTGGTTCTATTTTAGCTTTAAATAAGTTGGGGTCCAAAACACCTTCGGTAGCTTTGATATGTTGCTTTAAAGCATCATCTATAATTACACTCTTATCAACTGAAATATCATCTGCTTCGCTAACTTCTATGGCTTTAATGTGCTCTGAATTTTGCTTTATTTGATCAGAAATTTCGTTTTGGTTAAATACCTTTGATGTAATGTAATCGAATAACACACTACGATCAGTTGTATGGGCTGCCGTGATTTTTAATGTGTTATTGTATTTGTAACTTTCCTTTTGCTTTAGTCCTTTTAAGTATAACGCTCGTAATGGCTGAAAGTAAGGAAACTCATTGATTTTTTCTGCCAGTGCTTCAGTTTGAGTATTGGTAATAGCCTCAGGGTGTTGTAATAGGTATGTGAGTTCTTGAACCTGCATATGTTACCAATTTGCTAAAGAAGCATTAAAAATGTCTTGAGTCAAACGTTCAAAAATAACTTCGAAGGCTTCGTCTTTTATACCGCCCGCTAATTGGGCATTGGCATCAAAATCGTAAAAGAATGAAAAGCGTTGTTCAAAATCTTTTTCTTCATTTAAGGCATTAAAATAGCGTACGTTTACACTAATAGTCAATCGGTTTTGGGCAGCTCTACTATCGGCTGTAGCGGTCATAGGAGCAATTCGGTATTCTGTGATTTCACCTTCATAAAGTAAATCACCACCAGAGTTCACTAAGTTCAAACTTGTTTGGTTTTGAATTAAATCTTGAAGGGCATTTGTAAAGTCAATATCCAAACCTGGTTCTACCAAGTCTGCATTGTTTTGAAAGAAATTTACCTGAAATGTTTCAGCGTTACCTGTATCCGCTCCAGTAAATGAATAATTAACTTTACATGCAGTTATTGAAACGCATAACAATAATAAGATAATATATTTTAAAGATTTCATTTAATAGGTATTAGGTCGTTTCATGGTAATAAACGCATAGATATAACCAGCATTGTCGGCAACATCAAAATCTACATTGATTAATCGGTACCCTTGATAGTGTTTTTCATTGATTAAGTCTTCGGCTTCTTTGCGTATAGCTTCAGAACTATTAGGTCTAAACGACTTTCTTATCATAAATATCTCAACGGCCTTCATCTGTAAATTAAAGTTTCTTTAGACGTTACTAATTATTATATAATAACTTTAAAAAGCATAAAATCTTTTGATCACTATCACAAACTTCTCTTAAAGATCGTATTGTTTTATTTTTCTGTAAAGTGTTCGCTCGCTAATTCCTAGTTCAGCGGCGGCAAGTTTACGTTTACCTTTGTGACGTTCTAAGGATTTTTTTATCAATTCGAGTTCTTTATCTTGTAAAGATAAGGTTTCTTCCTCTTCAATTTCCTCAGCAAAATGATATTTATCTTCAACGTCTACTGTTGCTGGTTCATTGGTTTCTGTATGCTGAGGTATAGATAATACTTCTAGATTATCAACGGTCGAAGTGGTTTCAAAACTGTCATTGTCAGAATCTCCATAGATTTTCTGTATAAGATGTTCATTTTCTTTTTGAACATCGGATACACTACCTTTCTTCATCAACTCCATGGTAAGCTTCTTAAGATCGTTAAGGTCACTTTTCATATCGAAAAGGACTTTATAAAGGATTTCTCGTTCACTGCTGAAATCACTTTCGTTTTTGGGGTTATTTACTACAGCTGGTAAACTGGCCCCGGTATTTGGAAGATAGCTCTGAAGGGTATGGGCATTAATGGTTCGGTTGTGCTCTAATACAGAGACTTGTTCGGCTACATTTCTCAACTGACGAATGTTACCATTCCATCTATACTTTAAGAGTAATCCGATGGCATCGTCGGTTAACTTAATAGTAGGCATTTTATATTTTATGGCAAAGTCACTAGCAAATTTTCTGAACAGTAAATGGATGTCATCCTTACGCTCTCTAAGCGCTGGTAAATTAATTTCTATGGTGCTCAAACGATAGTAAAGGTCTTCTCTAAATTTTTCGCGCTTAATGGCTTCAAACATATTAACGTTTGTCGCCGCAACAATCCTTACGTTTGTTTTTTGAACTTTGCTAGAGCCTACTTTTATAAATTCACCATTCTCTAAAACACGTAACAGTCTTACTTGTGTGGTTAAGGGCAATTCGCCAACTTCATCTAAAAAAATGGTGCCTCCATCCGCAACTTCGAAGTAACCAGACCGTGTAGAGGTTGCACCAGTAAAGGCGCCTTTCTCATGGCCAAAAAGCTCACTGTCAATGGTACCCTCTGGGATGGCTCCACAGTTTACGGCAATATATTTCCCATGCTTACGATGCGAAAGTTGGTGTATGATTTTTGGAATACTTTCTTTACCAACACCACTTTCGCCAGTAACCAAAACTGAAATATCAGTCGAAGCGACTTGAATGGCTTTTTCAATAGCACGATTGAGTTTGGTATCATTGCCAATAATACCAAAGCGCTGTTTTATGGCTTGTATAGATTCCATTGAATTACTTTTCGTAATACTTGTGTTTTTAATTCACGTAATTAAATTCTTCGTCTATACTAACCATTAAGGCATCGCCAAAATCATAATCAATATCACGACTTGTAATTCTTCCGGCAGAATTATACTCTAGGTCAAAGGTAAAAGCGTCTCCGTTAAAGGTTGCGCCAGTCCAATTGTTTGTTGAGTGAAATTGAGCAATAAGCGGTCCTATTTCATCCGAGTAATCATCAGAGAGGAAGTTTAGAAGGTAATTATCACCATAAACTACTTGCAATGGATTAGTATTGTCATCAAAATCGTAGGTGTAATCACTATCTAAATCTCCAGTTCCTAGACTACTGTTAATATTGCCAACACCATCATACGTTAAGGTTTCGGTCTGTATAGGGAAACCGCCATCGAAAGATTCTTTTTTTATAATTCGGTCAAAGCCATCTAAGGTAAATTCAGTTGTAATGTCAGTGCCCTCTTCAGTTCTTGTGATAACATTCCCATCATAGGTGAAATTATAAACATAATCATCAAAATCATCTTCAAAATAATCATAAGTGATTTGAGAGATGCGACCATCGGTGTAAGTAATCAAATATTCATTTGTTGTAACTCCACTAGAATTTACAGAAATGTTACTTATAATTTGCCCCTCATTGTTACGCGTATAGGTTTGGATTTCGGTTTCTGCAGGTGCACCTTCAACTTCTATAACAACATCGCTTGATACTATCTTGTCATCAGATATATTAATGTCGGAATTAGTTATGGTGCGAATTGGGATACCCAAAAAATTAATTGAGATATCAGTATCAAGTTCATAGACTGAAAGGGTTAAATCACCACTATCACTGCCGTCATCTCCACCATCGTCACCTCCATCATCTCCACCGTCATCTGGAATTTGTCCAACTAAACCCGGATCTATAGGTTCATTATCACATGAAGTAATTAATGCTAAAGTGAAAAGGATAAATACTAATTTTTTCATTTAAAATAGGTTTATGAATTGTTTTTTGAATAGCCAACAGCTTCACCAATAAGCGTGGCACTTGTACAGTCTAATATTTTTACATTGACAAAATCACCAGGTTTATAATGTTCTTTTGGAAATACAGCCATCATATTTTGACTGTTTCTTCCTGCCCAATGTTCATCTGATTTTCTTGATGTTTTTTCAATCAATACTTCTTGTATTCTCCCAACATGTTGTTGTGCTCTGTGTAAACTATGTCTTCTTTGCAAGGCTTGTATTTCATTAAGACGTCTTTTTTTCACGTCAGCTGGCACATCGTCTTCCATCTTACGGCCAGCAAGTGTACCTGGTCGTTCAGAATAGGCAAACATAAACCCATAGTCGTACTTCACATAGTCCATTAAGCTTAAAGTGTCTTGATGATCTTCTTCGGTTTCGGTAGGAAAACCAGCAATCATATCTTGACTAATACCAACATCTGGGATAATCCGGCGAATATTGTCAATAAGCTCAAAATACTCTTCTCTTGTATGTAAGCGATTCATGGCTTTTAAAACCCGATCACTACCACTTTGTACTGGTAAGTGAATATAATTGCAAATGTTTTCGTATTTCGCCATGGTTTCAATAACATCTATGGTCATGTCCTGAGGGTTAGATGTAGAAAAGCGAAAACGCATTTTTGGCTGGGCTTTGGCACATAGCTCCAAAAGCTTGGCAAAATTTACTGCTGTCGCTTTTTGAAGTTCTGAAGCTTTATCAAAATCCTTTTTTAAACCTCCACCATACCAAAGATAGCTGTCCACATTTTGACCTAAAAGGGTTACTTCCTTATAACCCTTGGCCCACAAGTCGTTAACTTCTTCTGTGATACTTTGAGGTTCTCTACTACGTTCTCTACCACGCGTAAAAGGAACTACACAAAAGGTACACATATTATCGCAACCTCTAGTAATGGATACAAAAGCGGTAACGCCATTACTATTTAGTCGCACAGGCGAAATATCTCCGTAGGTTTCTTCTTTAGAAAGAATTACATTAATAGCTTCTCTACCTTCCTCGACCTCAGCTAAAAGATTAGGGATGTCTTTGTATGCATCTGGACCAACAACTAAATCAACGATTTTTTCTTCTTCCAAAAATTTGGTCTTTAAACGCTCTGCCATACATCCTAAAACACCAACTTTCATGTTTGGGTTTTTGTCTTTAACGGTATCGTAGTATTTTAAGCGTTTTCTTACCGTCTGTTCAGCTTTGTCTCTAATTGAACAAGTATTGACTAAAACCAAATCTGCTTCGTCTAAGCTTTGGGTAGTGTTATAACCTTGTTCGGATAAGATAGAAGCTACAATCTCGCTATCGCTAAAGTTCATTTGGCAACCATAACTTTCAATAAATAGCTTCTTTTCATTGCCTTGTTTCTTAGCTATAACTAAAGCTTCTCCCTGTTTATTTTCATCGATAATTTTTTCCATCTTAAATATTCCGCTTAAACGAAAAATTTTATGTTTTACATAAAAAACAATAAGCATGCAAAGATAGTATTATTTTGGAGATTATGACAAAGTGTCAGCTACATATTTAATTTGACAAAGTATCAAAAAAAGAATTACTTTGGTGCTACTAATCAATTCAATAGCTTATGCATATTTCAGAAATCCAAAACCGTATTCAAAATGCCAAAGATTTAGACTTTGGAACAGTATTTAACGATTCTATTGAGTTGTTTAAAAAAGTGTGGGTGCAAGGTTTAGTTACTGTGCTTTTAAATATAGTAATGGCTATACCTGTGGTAATGGTTATTTATATCCCACTATTTTTCTTAGGTTTTTTTGATTTTTATACTTCGGGTTATGATCCGTATAATCCATATGATTATTACGACCCTTACAGTCGACCCAGCTTTGGTCCGATGTTTTTGCTAGTGATGATTCCGTTGTATCTTTTTGCAATAGCAGCGATGAGTACTATTGCTTTTGGTCTCCAAGCTGCATTCTATCGCATATGTAAGATGAAGGATTTTAATGAAATGGGACGGGAGGATTATTTTTATTTTTTTAAGAAACCCTATTTAGGTAAGACCGTAAAACTTGGTTTGGCATTTGTTGGTATTATTATTATTGCCTATTTGTTGTGCATATTGCCCATCTTTTATGCTATAGTACCGTTATATTACATGTATGTAGTTTATGCGTTTAATCCCGAAAAATCCGTTTCGGAAATTATTAATATAAGTTTTGGTATTGGCAACAAAAAATGGCTTATTTCTTTTGGACTTCTTTTTGTTGCCGGTTTTTTAGCCACAATCGTTGGAATTTTGATGTGTTTTGTCGGAATCTATGTTACTCGTTCATTTATAATGCTACCAACATATAATATTTACAAAGACGTGGTAGGATTTGACAATAATGAAGGTGATAGTTTGCAAACGGTTGGAGATGTGAAATTTTAGTGCAACCTTTTTCAATAGTGGTCATCTATTAAGAAAAGTAGTAATATGAAATATTCGAAATATGTTTTGGTTGCCATGTCGCTTCTGTTGTTAAATTTTCAATGTGAAGACGATGATATAAATTTACCACCAACCGATTGCGATCGTTTTGCAATAGAAGACAACGATGAATATGAAAATGCCAACTCTGCATTTTTTACAATAATAGATGCTGAGGTTGATGGTGATTGTCTCAATGTAGAAATCTCTGCCAGTGGATGCAGTGGTGACACATGGGTGCTTCAAGTGTTTTCAACACTCGATGTTATGGAGTCTTTACCTGTACAGCGCAATATAAGGGCAGTCCTCACAAACAACGAAGCCTGCCTTGCTGTTTTTACTAGAACCTTTTCTTTTGATTTAAGAAATCTTCAAGTTGAAGGTGAGAACGAGATCATGTTTAATCTTTTAGATTATTCAGAACCAATACTCTACTCGTATTAATTATAACAATATTAACATTTGGTTTTAAGCCTTGTTTTTTACAAGGCTTTTTCTTTATTGTAAGGACTACAAATAGTGGTAAAACAT
Source organism: Winogradskyella sp. (assembly GCF_028289625.1). Taxonomy (GTDB): domain Bacteria; phylum Bacteroidota; class Bacteroidia; order Flavobacteriales; family Flavobacteriaceae; genus Winogradskyella. The sequence continues at coordinate 19,422 of NZ_JANQOM010000026.1, forward strand.
TTGCTATTTGATGTCAAATTAGGATTGTAACTTAATTTTCATATACATTTGTAACCTCAAAAAAATAAAGAATGCCCAAGAATTTAGTCATAGTTGAGTCACCTGCCAAGGCAAAAACCATAGAGAAATTTCTAGGAAAAGATTATAAAGTTGAATCTAGTTTCGGACACATTTCAGATTTACCATCAAAAGAATTAGGCGTTGATGTCGATGGAGATTTTGAACCAAAATATAGAGTGTCTAAGGAGAAGAGGGATGTTGTAAAAAAACTCAAGGAATTAGCAAAAAAGGCAGAAATAGTTTGGCTAGCAAGTGATGAAGATAGAGAAGGTGAAGCCATTGCTTGGCATTTGGCAGAGGCATTAGGTTTAGATAAGGAAAAAACGAAGCGTATCGTTTTTCATGAGATTACCAAAAGTGCTATTAAAAAAGCCATAGAAAATCCAAGGAGTATCGATTATAATTTGGTGGACGCACAGCAAGCTAGGCGTGTATTGGATCGTATTGTAGGTTATGAATTATCTCCAGTGTTGTGGAGAAAGGTAAAAGGCGGCTTATCTGCTGGTAGGGTACAGTCGGTTTCGGTTAGATTGATTGTAGAGCGCGAACGGGATATTCAAAACTTTAAACCCAATGCATCTTATAGAATTGATGCTGAATTTACTTCTCAAGAGGGTAAATCATTTAGAGCAAAATTACCGAAGAATTTCAATACTGAGCAAGAGGCGCTAGACTTTCTAAATGCTAATAAGGAGGCTTGGTATGAAGTTTCAGATTTACAAAAAAAACCAGCTAAGAAGTCACCAGCAGCTCCATTCACCACATCAACTTTACAACAGGAAGCTTCAAGAAAGTTAGGGTTTTCTGTGAGCAGAACCATGAGTAATGCCCAACGTCTATATGAAGCAGGTTTAATTACCTATATGAGAACAGATAGTGTAAACCTGTCTGATGAAGCTAGAAAAGATGCAGAAAACGAAATCGTTTCGGCATTCGGTTCAGAATATAGCAATCCAAGAAATTATAAGGGAAAATCTAAAGGGGCTCAAGAAGCTCACGAAGCTATAAGGCCAACAAATTTTGCAAATCATAATGTAAATGTTGAGCGCGATCAGGCACGACTATACGATTTAATATGGAAGCGTGCTATAGCTTCACAAATGAGCGATGCAAAATTGGAGCGTACCAATCTAAAAATTAGGATAAATGCTTCTAATAAGATAGACGAACAATTTATTGCTAATGGTGAAATCATAACATTTGATGGATTCCTTAAAGTGTATTTAGAGGGAACTGATGATGAGGATGCTGAGCAAGAAGGGATACTGCCACATCTTGAAGTTGGTGAAAAACTAGATAATAAATATATAACAGCTACACAACGGTTTACCAGACCTCCATCTCGATATACGGAAGCTTCTTTGGTAAAACAACTCGAAGAGTTAGGTATTGGTCGTCCTTCAACTTATGCGCCGACGATTTCCACAATTCAAAATAGAAATTATATAGAAAAAGGATCCAATGAAGGAGAAGAACGGAAATACCAACAATTGGTATTGCAAAATGGTGCAATTAAGAATAATGAGCTTTCGGAAAAAGTAGGGTCTAATAAAGGTAAGTTAATACCTACTGATACAGGAATGATTGTTACTGACTTCTTGGTCAATCATTTTGAAAATATTCTCGATTATAATTTTACGGCCAAAGTAGAAGAGAGCTTTGATGATATAGCAGAAGGCAAAGAAGATTGGAGAGCAATGATGAAAGACTTTTACAAAGGCTTCCATCCACAAGTTGAAGATGTGCAGGAAAATGCAGAGCGCGAATCGGGTGAGCGCATATTGGGAACAGACCCTAAAACAGGTCGCCAGGTAAGTGTGCGTTTAGGAAAATTTGGACCGATGGTACAAGTAGGTACAATAGATGATGAAGAAAAACCAAAATTTGCAAGTCTATCACCAGATCAACAATTGAGTTCTATTACCTTCGAAGAAGCTATGGATTTATTTAAATTGCCTAAGTCTTTAGGGCATTACAAAGAAGATGAGGTTGAGGTAAACAATGGTCGTTTTGGCCCTTATGTGCGTTTTGGTAAAAAGTTTGTGTCCTTGCCGAAAGGAGTTGATCCACTTGGAGTAGATTTAGATGAAGCAATAGTATATATTAAGGAGAAAGAAAAAGCAGATGCTCCTATATACAAGTATCAAGGGTTAGAGGTGACTAAGGGTAAAGGGAGATTCGGACCATTTATAAAGTGGAATAACATGTTTATAAATGTTAATAAAAAGTACGATTGGGACAATTTATCCGAAGAAGACATTGTAACTTTGATTGAGGATAAAATCCAAAAAGAAAAAGATAAGCTTATCCATGTTTGGGAAGACGAAGGCATAAGAGTAGAAAAGGCAAGATGGGGAAGGCACAATGTTATTAAGGGGAAACAGAAAGTTGAACTCGCAAAAACCGTTGACGTTTCTGAAATGAGTCTAGAAGAAGCCAAAGAAATTCTTGAAAAAAACACTCCTAAAAATAAAACAAGAAAAAAAGCGACGACAAAAAAGAAGTAATAATTATGAATTTTAATTTTCTAACGCCTGTTTCAGATGCGGTTTTAGCTCATAAAGAATTAATTGCGCAACAAGCACTAGGAAAAAAAATCAAAATTCATTCGCGACAAAACGGAATTCCGGATTTAGACGATGTACAGTTAGCTATTATCGGAGTTCAAGAAAACCGAAATGATGTCAATTACATAGGGTCTGACATTAACTTCGATTCTATAAGACAAGCACTTTACACATTATTTCCCGGAAATTGGAATACTACAATAGCGGATTTAGGGGATATTGAGCCTGGAGAATCCACTGAAGACACCTATTTTGCTATAAAGACAGCGATTACCGTTTTGGTCGAAAAAGACATTATTCCAATTATACTTGGTGGTAGTCAGGATTTAACATATGCAAATTATCGTGCATATGACACGGTAAAGCCAATGATTAACATTGTTAATATCGATACAAATTTCGATTTAGGCGATGCCAATTTACCAATTAGAAATAATAGCTATGTTGGTAAAATTATAGTTGAGGAGCCTTATAATCTTTTTAATTACTCTACTATAGGATATCAAACATATTTTAATTCCCAAGAGGAAATAGACCTCATGGAAAAGTTATATTTTGAGTCCTACCGTCTAGGAGAAATTTCCAGCGAGATAACTAAGGTAGAGCCGTTATTGCGAGATGCACATATTGTGTCCATAGATTTAAAGTCGATAAGGGCTGCTGAGGTAAGTAACAACCAAAAGTATTCACCAAATGGATTTTCTGGTAAAGAAATTTGTGCCATATCGCGTTATGCAGGTATAAGCAATAAAGTATCTTCTTTTGGTATATACGAGTATAAAAACTCCAAAAATGATAATGCAACATCTATGCTGTTGGCGCAAATGATTTGGTATTTTATAGAAGGTGTTAATTGTAGGGTTAATGACGACGATTTTACAAATGATAAAGAATTTCAAAAGTTCAATGTTTTAGTGGAGGGTGACGAACTTATTTTTTATAAAAGTTTAAAAACAGGACGCTGGTGGATTGAAATTCCATTTTTGCCAGATGTTAATAATAAATTAAAAAAGCACACGTTATTACCATGCATGCACACTGATTATGTGCGTGCTACGCAAGGAGAAATTCCTGAAAGATGGTATAAAGCCTATAGGAAGAACAGCTTTTAAATATGACTCTTCGTCGAAAATTTAACATTAAAAGTATCGACGAAATGCATTTTTTAAGGACGAAATGCAAAAAAAATTAGAAAAAAGTTGTTTTTTCGAAAATATATAAATATGTTTACGACCTTAAAATTAAGGACGACTAATTTAACCTCGAGTTACTATGAATATTAAGAAATTTATTTTACTAAGCGCCGTATTGGTTTTGGTAGCCAGTTGTAATTCTGGAGACCGTGGACAACTAGTAGGTGTTAAAGGTAAAAAGTGGCACCCAGAAAAACCTTATGGTATGACACTAGTTCCTGGAGGAGCTTTTATTATGGGTAAATCAGACGATGATATCGCTGGTGTTAAAGATGCGCCTACAAAGACTGCAACAGTACGTGCCTTTTATATGGATGAAACTGAGATTACCAATAGTGAGTACAGACAGTTTGTGTATTGGGTTAGAGACTCCATACTTAGACTTAAGTTGGCTGAAATGGCCGATTTAGAAGGTAAAACACCTGGTAACGGTGATATTGGTGAGTTTGCATATTTAGACTCCAATCCCGAAGAATTAAATGCCTACGAAAGTTACATGCAAAATACCTATGGTAATGAGCAAAGAAAGATTAATCGTGATATAGATTTATATTTTGATACCGATGACTATCCAGATGAACTTTATGCAGAAGTTATGGATGGTATGTATTTACCATTAGAGGAATCTTACAATGGTCAACGTACCTGGGATGTAAAGCAATTTAAGTTTCAGTATACCTATATGGATATAGCTAAGGCAGCTAAAGACAGAAGCCTAAGACGTTCTCAAGTGATTGAGCAAGAGGAAGTTGAGGTGTATCCAGATACTACAGCATGGATAAGGGATTTTGCTTATTCTTATAACGAACCAATGCATAATGACTATTTTTGGCATGATGCTTATGGAGACTATCCCGTGGTAGGAGTGTCTTGGAAACAAGCACAAGCATTCTGCCAGTGGAGAACCTTACACCATAATGGATACCAAAAAAGTAAAGGAAGACAACCTGTTAATTCTTACAGACTACCTTCTGAAGCAGAATGGGAATATGCTGCGCGTGGTGGGCTTCAAGGAGCATCTTATCCTTGGGGTGGGCCGTACACCAAAAATGATAGAGGATGCTTTATGGCCAACTTTAAGCCATTACGTGGCGATTATGCAGCAGATCAGGCGCTTTATACAGTAGAAGCAGACGCATACGACCCTAATGATTTCAACTTGTACAATATGGCAGGTAATGTTTCAGAATGGGTAAACGGATCTTACGATCCTGCATCATACGAGTATTCTTCAACAATCAATCCAAATGTTAATGACCCGGGCAATTCGCGTAAAGTTGTAAGAGGCGGTTCTTGGAAAGACGTGTCTTATTTCTTACAGGTAAGCTCAAGAGATTATGAATATGCGGATTCTGCCAGAAGTTATATAGGATTTAGAACTGTCCAAGACTACATGGGAACAGAAGTCACTCAGAATGCGGCAACGAATTAACAACTTAAAACAATAACCCAAATTAAATTAACCTACTTAAGTTATACCGATTAACTTAAACTTAAACTAAACAAAATTATGGCACAGAAAGGTAAAATGACATTAACAAACATGATCTATGGATTAGGAGCGGCTATCGTAATCGTTGGAGCATTATTTAAAATTCAACACTGGCCTTATGGTTCAGAAATCTTAACTATAGGTATGATTGTTGAAGCTCTGGTATTTACATACTCTGCATTCGAAAAACAACAAGCAGATTTAGATTGGTCTTTAGTATATCCTGAACTAGCAGGAGGTCAAACCCTAGGTAAAAAGAAAAAAGAAGAGCCAAAAGATGCTGAGGGTATATTATCTAAAAAATTAGATAACTTATTAAAAGAAGCCAAAATAGATGGTGAATTAATGGCTAGTCTTGGAAATAGTATCAAAAATTTCGAAGGGGCTGCCAAAAACTTAAATCCAACTGTAGATTCTATGTCTGCTCAGAAGAAATATAGCGAGGAATTATCCTTAGCTGCAGCACAAATGGAGTCTTTAAACAGTCTGTATAAAGTACAGATGGAGAGCGCTAATCGTCAAGCGGCTATCAATGAAGAAGCCGTGGAGAATGCAACGAAGTTAAAAGAGCAAATGCAATCTTTAGCATCTAACCTTTCATCATTAAATGGTGTATATGGTGGTATGTTGTCTGCTATGAATAAGAACTAATTAGTTTTTAGTATCGATTTAATTAATTAACAACATTTAAAAACTAATTACAATGGCAGGAGGAAAATTATCTGCAAGGCAGAAAATGATCAACTTAATGTACTTGGTATTTATTGCTATGATGGCAATGAATATGTCCAAGGAAGTCCTATCCGCTTTTGGACTAATGGAAGCTAAATTCTCAGCTTCTAATACAGCAACAACAGAAAGAAATGGAAAGTTACTAGCGGAGCTTACAACTAAAGGTAAAGAAAATCCAGCTGAATTTAAAGTACCAGCTGCTCGTGCGCAACAAGTAAAAATTGCCACTGATAAATTTTACAGTTACATAGAAACTTTAAAACAAGATTTATTACGAGAAGGAAAATATACAGCTGATAAAGAAAGCGGTAAGTTAGATTTCGAGGCCATGGATAAAACAGATATCCTGGATGAAGCTTGGTTTACAGGAGATCGCTTAACTAAGAAAGGGCAAGAAGTGATGGCCAATATCGAAGAGTATAAAAAAGCAATAAACGATATTTTGGCAACTGATGAAAGCTACAGAGGTCAAGCTGATAGTTTCAATGCGCTTTTTAGTACTGAAAAAGTTGAAAATAAAGATGGCAAAAAAATTGATTGGTTATCCTATCATTTTCAAGGTTTCCCTGCAATTGCATCCTACACCAAGTTAACAGCAATGCAGAATGATGTAAAAGTAACAGAGTCTGACATGTTGAGTTTATTCTTAGGTAACATTGTATCTGAAGCGACTACATTAAATAATTATCAAGCTATTGTTTTAGCTGATAAATCAGCTTTTTTTGCAGGTGAAAAATTTCAAGGACGTGTAGTTATTGGAAAATATGCGAATGTTCCACCAACAAGTCTTAAAGTACAAGGACAGGAAATTGATTTGTCTAAGGCAATTGATTCAAGTGGTGCTGCTACTTTAGACTTTAATGTTGGAAACGTTGGACAGCATGAAATAGAAGGGGAATTCACATTTATTGAAAATAATAAAGAACTTAAGATTCCAATCAGTGCTAACTATGTGGTAGTACCAAGACCGAATTCTGCAACAATATCTGCGGATAAAATGAATGTGGTATATCGTGGTGTCGATAACCCTATGACCATTTCGTTTGCTGGTGTACCAGATAATAAGGTACAAGCTACTGGTACAGGCTTATCAAAAGCAGCAGGTCAGGGTAAATATATTATGAAAGCTCCTACAGGTAAAGAAGTAACGATAAGCGTTACTGCTACTTTGGATGATGGTAAGAAAGTTACTGATTCAAAACAATTTAGAATTAAGGATATACCAGCACCAACAGGAATGATATCAGGTCAGACAGGTGTTGTAAAATTACCGAAGCGTAATGTCGAAGTTGGTACAGTAGGCGCTAAGTTAGACGATTTCGTATTTGATTTACCAATAGAAACAACATCATTTAAGATTAAAGTGCCTGGTCAACCAACAGTTAATGTAGCAGGTACTAAAATGAATTCTCAGGCTAGAGCAGCCATCGGTAGAGCACGTAAAGGTGATAATATTACTATTTTTGACATTAAAGCAAGGATAACAGGTAATGCGTCTTATCGACTTAAAAATGTATCGCCAGTAGTCGTTGAGGTAACCAACTAGTAAATAGATTTAAAGAACAAAACCCAAATTAATAAGTAAGATGAAATTGAAGCGTTTTATACATGTAGGATTAGCAATTTTTGCAACACATACTATGTTTGCACAGGCTAATATCCTCAATGCAAAAATACCTGAAGAAATAGGTATGAAAACCGAAGCTGAATTACTTTTAGATAATGACAAACCTTTAGAGTATGGTTATGTCGGTGATAGAGACATCTTATTTTCTAAAATGATTTGGGAAAAGGTAGTACTAGACGAGCGTGTCAACTTTCCGCTATATTTTCCTGTTGAAGGTAACTTAGGTGACGATAGAAAGTCATTGTACCAAGTTTTAAGAGAGAATATGGAGAGTGGTATGATTCCTAAAGTGTATGCGGATTCTTATTTTACTGAAGAACGTACACTAGAAGATTTAGAAGCATCTTTAACTATGACTAAAATCACCGATGCTGGTATTGATTACATGAATGAAAATGGTGTTGGTGAGGATGAATTACCAGAGGAATATGTTATTCGTAGAGAAATTGGTCCTGCGGATATAAATTCATATTTAATTAAGGGATTGTGGTATTTTGATAAGCGTCAAGGCGAATTGAAGTACAGAATTTTGGGAATCGCACCAGCAGCACCAGACGTTAACTTTATTGATGACGAAAGCTCTGAAAATAGCGAACCTATTCCGATGTTCTGGGTATTCTATCCTGAAGTAAGAGATATTTTACACGAGGCTAAATCATTCAATAACACCAACAGTGCTACACCTATTTCTTTTGATCACTTATTAAACAGTCGTCGCTTTCACGGTTTAATCTATAAAGAAGAAAACGTTTATGGCGATAGAAAAGTTGAAGAGTATATCTCTGATAATGCATTAATGCAGCTTTTAGAATCTGAGCGTATTAAAAACAAGATTAGGGATTTTGAACAAGACATGTGGAGTTACTAAATAAAACTCTAATGATATAAAAAACGCTCACCATTTGGTGAGCGTTTTTTATTGATACTATTATTGTTAGGGCAGAAATCTTTTTGATATTTTCGCTAATATGAATCAAGTAGATTATATCATTGTAGGTTGTGGGTTGGCAGGCATTGCTTTTTGTGAGCAATTGCGGGCAAATAATAAGTCTTTTTTCGTGTTTGATGACAGTTCTCAACAATCTTCGCTTGTAGCTGCTGGTTTGTATAATCCAGTAATTTTAAAACGATTTTCGGAAGTTTGGAAAGCCAAAGAACAATTGGAGACAGCTTCGCCAATGTACAGAAACATTGAAGAGAGTTTACATATAACCATAGATTATAAACTTCAACTTTTAAGAAGATTTTCTTCAATAGAAGAACAAAACCTGTGGTTTAATGCTTCAGATAAACCTAGTTTGGAACCTTTTCTTTCAACCATGCTTGTAAACAATACAAGTGATTTAATAGACGCACCTTTTGGTTTCGGTGAAGTTTTGCACGCGGGTTGGTTAGATACCGAAAAACTAATCGATGCGTATAAGGTTTTCTTGCGAGGCATAGACGCTTTGAGGGAATCGGAATTCTTATACGATGAACTAAACATTGAATCCAATGGACTTCAATATTCAGACATAAAAGCGAAACATATAGTATTTGCTGAGGGCTTTGGGATGAAAAAGAATCTCTTTTTCAACCATTTACCATTAAACGGAACCAAAGGTGAAGTCCTAACCATAAAAGCACCAGGTTTAAATTTGGATGTTGCCATAAAGTCTTCTGTGTTTATTATTCCCATTGGTAATGACCATTATACTGTGGGCTCTACCTATAACTGGGATGATAAATCTAATGTACCTACAGAAGCCGGAAAGAACGAGCTACTTTCAAAATTAAAAACCTTTATTAATTGTGATTTTGAAGTTGTAAAGCATGTTGCAGGAATTAGGCCTACGGTCAAAGATCGACGCCCTTTAATCGGTAGGCATCCAGAGCATCAAGATTTATATGTCTTAAATGGTTTAGGAACCCGAGGTGTAATGATTGCTCCTTACGTCGCTGGTAAACTCTACCAATTCATTGAAAATGCTCACCCTTTAGATGCAGAAATAAATAGCAATCGCTTTACTTCTTAACCAGAGACTTGTCGTAACTCATGAAAAAGTTAATCCAAATATTTCTGGACAAGCGCATTATAATAGGTAAAAAACAGATTAAGGTAAGGACAATGCTAATGAAAGCAGTCAATAAAGAAGATTCAAATAAAATATAACTCACCACAAAAGCAGCCACTGCAAAGGCAATACCAACACCATAACTCACATACATTGAGCCGTAAAAGAATGATGGTTCCATTCGGTATTTAGTGCCACAGTGCGAACAGTTATCATTGATTTTTAACGTATCCGAAAGTACATAAGGGTTCTTTACAGTGTACATGGATTCCTGATGGCATTTAGGACATGCACCAAAAAGAATACTATATAGTTTCATTCCTTTTCTAATCATAACTAAAACCTTTACTTTTGCTTTTTTTGTGTCAATACAAAGGTAAATTTTTATCAAACTAAAACTGTAACAATTGTAACTTTATGGCAATTGTATGATTCAAAAATACTATGCTAAATATCCATAACTTATCGATTTCTTTTCAGGGAGAATACCTCTTTGAGGATATTACCTTTAAGCTCGGTCTTGGAGACAGAATTGGTCTTATAGGCAAGAATGGTGCAGGTAAGTCCACAATGCTCAGAATTTTGGCGAAAGAGCAAGAGGCAGATACAGGACAAATTGCAATAGATAAGGATTTAAAGATTGGGTTTTTAAAGCAAGATATAGATTTTGACTTCGGAAAAACGGTTTTGGAGGAATCCTATAAAGCTTTTAAAGAGATAAAAGCTTGTGAAGCTAAGCTAGATGAAATTAATACTCAACTGGCTGAACGAACGGATTATGAAAGTGAATCTTATCATCAGTTGATGATAGATTTAAATGAGATTCAACATCAATACGAAATTTTGGGTGGTTATAGCTACCAAGGGGAAACCGAGAAGATTTTACAAGGTTTAGGTTTTAAGCGAGAAGATTTCAATAAGCTTACGGATACCTTCTCTGGTGGTTGGCGTATGCGTATTGAATTGGCAAAATTATTACTTCAAAATAATGATTTATTGCTTTTAGATGAGCCCACAAATCATTTGGATATAGAATCTATCATTTGGTTAGAAGGATTTTTAAAAAACTATAGTGGTGCCGTGGTTATTGTATCGCACGATAAAATGTTTTTAGATAACGTCACCAATCGCACTATAGAAATTTCTCTTGGTCGTATTTATGATTATAATAAACCTTACACCAAATTTTTAGCATTACGAAAGGAGATGAAGGTGCAGCAGTTAGCCGCTCAGAAAAATCAAGAAAAGCAAATACAGCAAACGGAAAAGCTTATAGAGAAATTTAGGGCCAAAGCTTCTAAAGCCACGATGGCACAATCGCTTATAAAGAAGCTCGGCCGTATGGAACGCATTGAGGTCGATGAAGATGACCATAGTGTTATGAGTTTAAAATTTCCTGTGTCTATAACACCAGGGAAGGTGGTTGTAGAATTAGAAAATGTCTCTAAAAGCTACGGTAACTTACAAGTCTTACATGAAGTGGACTTAACTATAGCGAGAGAAACGAAGACTGCATTTGTTGGGCAAAATGGTCAAGGTAAATCAACTTTAGCTAAAATAATCATCGGCGAGATAGAGCATAAAGGTCATTTAAAGCTAGGTCACAATGTACAAATCGGTTATTTTGCTCAGAATCAAGCAGAATATTTAGACGGTAACAAAACGGTTTTGGATACCATGATTGACGCTGCAAACGAGACAAATAGAAGTAAAGTGCGCGACATTTTAGGAGCCTTTTTGTTTCGCGGTGATGAGGTTGAAAAATATGTTAAGGTCTTATCTGGTGGCGAAAGAAACCGATTGGCTTTAGCTAAATTATTATTGCAGCCTTTGAATGTTTTAATTATGGATGAACCCACAAATCATCTGGATATAAAATCTAAAAATGTACTTAAGGAAGCTTTAAGACAATTTAAAGGTACTCTGATTTTAGTTTCGCACGATAGGGATTTTCTTCAAGGTTTGGCAGATACCGTTTATGAGTTTAAGGATCAGAAAATAAAGGAATATTTAGGCGATATCGATTATTATTTAGAACAACGTAATCTCGAGAATTTGAGAGAAGCTGAAAAACGAACGATTATTGAAAAGCAACCAAAACCTAACAATAATAAGAAGAGTTACGAAGACCAAAAGAAACTAAAGTCATTAAATAATAAGTTGAGCAATATAGAGTCTAAAATTAATCAGCTTGAAAAAGCGATTAAAAATGATGATGTGGCTTTAGCTACTAATTATGACGAAACGGTATCAGATCCTAAATTCTTCGATGTCTATCAGTCTAAAAAGACTGAATTAGAAAAACTTATGAGTGAATGGGAAACGCTTCAAGATCAGATAGACAGTTATAACAATTAAGTTTTTTTTAACGGCATAACCCTGCTATATAGGTAAATTTGCAGCTGAAAACAACCATCAGCTTCATGCGCAAAATAATTTTGTTTCTTTTAGGTATCATTGTTATTGTTGGTGCCTACTTTGCCAGTCAATCTATTGCCAACAGTAAGAATAAGAAAAGGCCAACCCCAGAAAAGGTTGTGAAAACGGTTTTCATAGATACCATTCAAAATACTGCTGTGCAAATCGTTATACCAGCTAATGGTAATTTAGTAGCCAAACGGCGTGTAGAATTATTTGCAGAAGTACAAGGCGTTTTTAAAAGTGGCACAAAACTATTTAAACCAGGTCAGAAATACAGTAAAGGGCAAACATTAATCCGAATTGATGCCTCTGAATACTATGCGAGTGTACAATCTTCAAAAAGTAATTTGTACAATTCTATAGCGGCTATTATGCCAGACTTACGATTAGATTTTCCAGAGGTATTTGAAAAGTGGCAATCCTATCTTAATGGTTTTGACCTTAGTAAGTCTACACCTGAGCTTCCGAAGATGACAACGGATAAAGAAAATTATTTCATTACAGGAAGAGGAATTGTTTCAAATTATTATAACGTTAAAAATCTAGAACAACGACTTGCAAAATACAACATAAAAGCACCATTTACAGGTATATTGACTGAGGCACTGGCCACTGAAGGTTCGCTGATAAGAAATGGTCAAAAACTTGGAGAATTTATTGACCCATCAGTGTATGAGATGGAAGTTGCTCTAAGTAAAACCTATGCTAGTCTTTTGAAAGTAGGTGAAGAGGTTAAACTAAATAACCTCGAAAAAACTGAAGAATATGTTGGTGTTGTCTCTAGAGTGAATGGTAGTATTGATGCTACAACCCAAACAATCACGGCATACATCGAGGTTAAAAATGACGCTCTTAAGGAAGGTATGTACCTTGAAGCTAACCTCAATGCAAAAAAAGAATCGAATGCCATCGAAGTGAACAGAAATTTAATGTTAGATGGAGATCAAAT
>NZ_JANQOM010000032.1 GCF_028289625.1 Winogradskyella sp.
TTCTTATCCTGCGAGAGTATTCAAAGGAATGAAGATGGCCGGAAGAATGGGTGGTGAAACAGTTAAAGTTCAAAATTTAAGAGTGTACAAAGTAGTTCCGGAAAAGAACTTACTTGTGGTTAAAGGCTGTGTTCCAGGACACAAAAACTCTTATGTAATTATTGAGAAATAATGAAAGTAGCAGTTTTAGATATAAACGGAAAAGATACGGGTAGAAAAGCTGAGCTTTCTAAAGACGTATTCGCTATTGAGCCTAATAATCATGCGGTGTATTTGGATGTTAAGCAATATTTGGCAAACCAAAGACAAGGAACGCACAAGGCTAAAGAAAGAGCAGAAATAGCAGGAAGTACACGTAAGATTAAAAAACAAAAAGGAACAGGTACTGCGCGTGCAGGTTCTATTAAGTCTGGTGTATTTAAAGGTGGTGGTCGTATGTTTGGTCCAAGGCCAAGAAATTACGGTTTTAAATTAAACAAAAACGTAAAGCGATTAGCACGTAAATCTGCATTAAGTATCAAAGCAAACGATAAGTCGATTTTGGTATTAGAGGATTTCAATTTTGATGCTCCAAAGACTAAAAATTTTATTGATGTTTTGAAGGCATTAGAGATTGACAACAAAAAATCTCTGTTTGTATTGGGTGACACGAATAATAATGTATATTTGTCGTCGCGCAATTTGAAAGGTTCTGACGTTATAACTAGTTCAGAATTAAGCACTTATAAGATAATGAACGCTAATAAATTGGTTCTGTTAGAAGGTGCATTAGAAGGAATTGAATCGAATTTAAGTAAATAGAACACAGATGAGTATCTTAATTAAACCGATTATCACAGAAAAAGCAACCATGCAAAGTGAGTTGTTAAATGCCTATGCATTTGAAGTGAACACAAAGGCGAACAAGGTAGAAATCAAAAAAGCAGTAGAAGCTGCTTATGGTGTTTCTGTTGAAAAAGTTCGTACTATAAATGTCCGTCCAGATAGAAGAACACGTTATACAAAAACGGGTATTCAACATGGTAAAACAAATGCTGTTAAAAAGGCAATTGTACAACTGGCGGAAGGTGAGACCATTGATTTATACGCTAACATGTAAGACTTATGTCAGTAAGAAAATTAAAACCGATCACATCAGCTCAGCGTTTTAGAGTAGTTAATGGATTTGACGCCATTACTACTGATAAGCCGGAGAAAAGCTTGCTTGCTCCGAAAAAAAGATCTGGTGGTAGAAACAGTCAAGGAAAAATGACCATGCGCTACATTGGTGGAGGTCATAAGAAGAAGTATCGTATCATTGATTTTAAACGTAATAAAACTGGTATTCCAGCTGAAGTTAAAACCATTGAGTACGATCCAAACAGAACAGCTTTTATAGCACTATTAAACTATCAAGATGGTGAGAAGAGATACATCATCGCTCAAAATGGTTTACAAGTAGGGCAAAATGTTGTGTCTGGTGAGAAAGGCATAGCTCCAGAAATTGGAAACGCAATGCCATTAAGTGAAATACCTTTGGGTACTATTATTTCTTGTATAGAGTTACGTCCTGGTCAAGGTGCTGTTATGGCACGTAGTGCAGGGGCATTTGCTCAGTTAATGGCAAGAGATGGAAAGTTTGCAACTATCAAATTACCATCAGGTGAAACAAGAATGGTATTAGCAGCGTGTATGGCTACGATAGGTGTTATTTCTAATTCAGATCATCAGTTAATTGTATCTGGTAAAGCAGGTAGAAGCAGATGGTTAGGAAGACGTCCACGTACAAGACCAGTTGTAATGAATCCGGTAGATCATCCAATGGGTGGTGGTGAAGGTAAATCTTCAGGGGGTCACCCAAGATCTAGAAACGGTATTCCTGCTAAAGGTTATAGAACACGTTCTAAGACGAAAGCGAGTAACAAGTATATTGTAGAACGTAGAAAGAAATAATTAAGATAGTATGGCACGTTCATTAAAAAAAGGACCTTATATCCACTATAAATTAGAAAAGAAAGTTGCTGAAAATGTAGCTTCGAACAAAAAGACAGTAATTAAGACTTGGTCTAGAGCATCAATGATTTCTCCAGATTTTGTTGGTCAGACAATAGCCGTTCATAATGGTCGTCAATTTGTACCAGTATACATTACTGAAAATATGGTAGGTCATAAATTAGGAGAATTTTCACCAACGCGATCATTCCGTGGTCACGCTGGAGCAAAAAATAAAGGTAAAAAATAAGAATCATGGGAAGTCGTAAAAAACAAATGGCGGAAGCTATTAAGGCTGAGAAGAAGCAAGTTGCTTTTGCCAAGCTAAATAACTGTCCTACATCTCCAAGAAAGATGCGTTTAGTTGCGGATTTGGTTAGAGGTGAAAAGGCCGAGAGAGCGCTTCAGATTCTTAGGTTTAGCCCTAAAGAGGCAGCTCGTCGTTTAGAGAAATTAGTCATGTCAGCCATTGCTAACTGGCAAGCTAAAAACGAAGATGCTGATGTTGAGGAAGCCAATCTTTACATTAAAGAAATTAGAGTAGACGGTGGAACAATGCTAAAGCGTTTACGCCCTGCACCTCAAGGTAGAGCACATAGAATTAGAAAGCGTTCTAATCACGTAACCGTGGTTATCGATGCATTAAATAAAACACAAAGCTAAGATAGAAGTATGGGACAAAAGACAAATCCAATCGGAAATCGTTTAGGTATTATCAGAGGATGGGAATCTAACTGGTATGGCGGAAATGATTATGGAGATAAACTTGCTGAGGATGATAAAATCCGTAAGTATATCCATGCGCGTTTATCTAAAGCTAGTGTGAGTAGAGTAATTATTGAGCGTACGCTTAAACTTGTAACCGTTACTATCACTACTGCTAGACCTGGTATTATTATCGGTAAAGGTGGTCAAGAGGTAGACAAGCTAAAAGAAGAGCTTAAAAAAATTACTGGTAAAGAAGTTCAATTGAACATCTTTGAAATTAAGAGACCTGAACTAGATGCACATTTAGTTGCAGCAAGTATTGCGCGTCAGATTGAAAGTAGAATCTCATACAGACGTGCAATAAAAATGGCTATCGCTGCAGCAATGCGTATGAATGCTGAAGGAATCAAAGTTCAAATTAGTGGTCGTTTAAACGGTGCTGAAATGGCACGTTCTGAGCACTACAAAGAAGGACGTATTCCGCTATCTACATTTAGAGCTGATATTGACTATGCTCTTGTTGAAGCACATACTACGTATGGTAGATTAGGTGTGAAAGTGTGGATTATGAAAGGCGAAGTCTATGGAAAAAGAGAATTGTCTCCATTAGTAGGTCTTTCTAAGCAAAAAGGAAAAGGTGGACGTGGTGGAAACAAAAACCAACGTCGTAGAAAGTAATTTTTTAAAGAAAAGAAAAAATGTTACAGCCTAAAAGAACAAAATTTCGTAAGCAGCAAAAAGGTCGTATGAAGGGTAATTCTGGAAGAGGACATTTGTTATCAAATGGGACTTTCGGAATCAAATCATTAGACTCGTCTTTTATAACGTCTCGTCAGATAGAAGCCGCACGTATTGCCGCTACACGTTACATGAAGAGAGAAGGTTCGTTATGGATTAAAATATTTCCAGACAAGCCAATCACAAAGAAACCTCTTGAAGTACGTATGGGTAAAGGTAAAGGTGCCGTGGAGTATTGGGCAGCTGTTGTAAAACCAGGACGCATATTATTCGAAGTAAGTGGTGTACCATTAGACGTTGCTCAAGAAGCATTGCGTTTAGCAGCACAAAAACTTCCTGTAAAAACTAAGTTTATCATAGCTAGAGATTACGAAGCATAATAAAAGGAATTATGAAGCAATCAGAAATTAAACAGCTTTCTACAGCTGAGTTACAAGAAAAACTTAGTGAGACAAAAAAGAGTTATGCTGACCTTAAAATGGCTCACGCGGTTTCTCCTTTAGAAAATCCAATCCAGTTGCGTACTGTAAGACGTACTGTAGCAAGATTGGCAACAGAATTAACTAAAAGAGACGAACAATAATTGTATTCTGCTGAAAGATGGAAAAAAGAAATTTAAGAAAAGAACGTATAGGAGTAGTTACCAGTAACAAAATGGAGAAATCCATTGTGGTTTCAGAGGTGAAGAAAGTAAAACACCCTATGTATGGAAAGTTCGTGTTAAAGACAAAGAAATATGTTGCGCACGACGAGAAAAATGACTGCAACGAAGGAGATACCGTAAAGATCATGGAAACAAGACCTTTAAGTAAATCGAAGTGTTGGAGATTAGTAGAAATAATTGAAAGAGCGAAGTAATTATGGTACAACAAGAATCAAGATTAAAAGTAGCTGACAATACAGGTGCAAAGGAAGTATTAACAATCCGTGTGCTTGGTGGAACAAAGAAGCGATATGCTTCTTTAGGAGACAAGATTGTAGTGTCTGTTAAAGATGCAACTCCAAACGGAAGTATCAAAAAAGGGGCTGTTTCAACTGCAGTTGTTGTACGCACAGCAAAAGAGGTAAGACGACCAGATGGCTCTTACATTAGATTTGACGATAACGCATGTGTACTCTTAAATCCACAAGGAGAAATGAGAGGTACACGTGTCTTTGGTCCTGTAGCTAGAGAACTTCGTGATAAACAATTCATGAAAATTGTATCATTAGCACCAGAAGTGCTTTAATTGATAAGTAAGATGACAAAGCTTAAAATAAAATCAGGAGATACGGTACAAGTCATTGCTGGAGACCATAAAGGATCAGAAGGTAAAGTACTTAAAGTATTTAAAGATAAGAACAAAGCCATTGTGGAAGGTGTTAATATGGTTAAGAAACATACGAAACCTAGTGCACAGAATCCTCAAGGTGGTATTGTTGAGAAAGAAGCATCTATTCATATTTCTAACTTGTCTTTATTAACAAGTAAAGGAGAAACTACAAGAGTGGGTTATAGAATGGATGGCGATAACAAAGTGAGATTTTCCAAAAAATCTAATGAAGTAATTTAATTATGGCTTACGTTGCAAGATTAAAACAAGAGTATAAGGACAAAGTTATTCCTGCTCTTACAGAAGAATTTGGATATAAGAATGTGATGCAAGTACCTAAGCTAGAAAAGATTGTAATTTCTAGAGGTGTTGGCGCAGCGGTAGCAGATAAGAAGTTAATTGACCATGCTGTTGATGAGTTAACAAAAATATCTGGACAAAAAGCAGTTGCTACGATTTCTAAGAAAGATGTTGCTTCATTTAAGTTACGTAAAGGCATGCCAATTGGTGCAAAAGTTACTTTACGAGGAGAGCAAATGTATGAGTTCTTAGATCGTTTAGTAACTACCGCTTTACCACGAGTAAGGGATTTTAACGGAATCAGAGCTACTGGTTTTGATGGCCGTGGAAATTACAACTTAGGTGTAACAGAACAAATCATTTTCCCAGAGATTGATATTGATAAGATCAACAAAATCTCAGGGATGGATATCACATTTGTGACTTCTGCTGAAACAGATAAAGAAGCGAAGTCCTTATTAACAGAACTAGGATTACCATTTAAAAAGAATTAATTATGGCTAAAGAATCAATGAAAGCTCGTGAGGTGAAGCGTGCTAAAACGGTTGCTAAATATGCTGAGAAAAGAAAAGCTTTAAAGGAAGCTGGTGATTATGAAGCATTGCAAAAGCTGCCAAAGAATGCATCACCAATACGTAAGCATAACCGTTGTAAACTTACAGGAAGACCAAAAGGTTATATGAGACAATTTGGTATCTCTCGTGTAACGTTTAGAGAAATGGCTAATAAAGGGTTGATTCCTGGAGTAAAAAAAGCAAGTTGGTAAAATTGTGAAGCGAATTAGCTTCTGTACAATTATCAATATAACTATTGTATAATCGGGATTTAGGTTCGAAAACATCGAAAACCAATTCCCTAAACTAAAAACTATGTACACAGATCCAATAGCGGATTATTTAACGCGAGTTAGAAATGCAGTAAAAGCTAACCACAGAGTTGTGGAGATTCCTGCTTCTAACTTAAAAAAGGAGATAACTAAAATATTGTTCGATCAGGGCTATATTTTAAGTTATAAGTTTGACGATTCTACAGTTCAGGGTACTATAAAGATTGCTTTAAAGTACAACAAGGATACTAAAGAGTCTGTCATTAAAAAAATTCAAAGAATCAGTAAACCAGGTTTACGTAAGTATGCTGGCGCTAACGAAATGCCGAGAGTATTAAATGGTCTTGGTATTGCTATTGTTTCAACCTCTCATGGCGTAATGACAGGTAAGCAAGCGCAAAGAGAAAATGTTGGCGGCGAAGTACTGTGTTACGTTTACTAAAACAGGAAATTATGTCAAGAATAGGTAAAAACCCAATTACAGTTCCTGAAGGTGTAACTGTAGAGATTAAGGACAACGTCATTACCACTAAAGGTAAGTTAGGTGAATTAACTCAAGAGTATTCAGATATTGAAATAAAATTTGAGGACGGTACAATTACACTAACGCGTCCATCTGAGAAGAAAGATCACAGAGCAAAGCACGGCTTGTACCGCGCATTAATTGCTAACATGATTGAAGGAGTATCACAAGGATTTACTAAAGAGTTAGAATTAGTAGGTGTTGGATACAGAGCTTCAAATCAAGGGCAGAAATTAGATTTAGCGATAGGCTTCTCTCATAATATTGTTATGTCAATAGCACCAGAGGTGAAGGTAGAAACAATTTCAGAGAAAGGTAAGAACCCGATCGTTAAATTAACGTCACATGATAAACAATTAGTTGGCCAAGTAGCCGCTAAAATCCGTAGCTTCCGTAAGCCAGAGCCTTACAAAGGAAAAGGTATCAAGTTTGTTGGTGAAGAAATTAGAAGAAAAGCAGGTAAATCAGCATAACAGGATTTACGATTGTAGATTTTAGAATTACGAAGTAAAACTTGTAAAAGAAAAAATCAAAAATCGTTAATCAAAAATCGTAAATCGATATGGCATTGACAAAGAACGAAAGAAGAACAAGAATAAAAAACAGAATACGTAAAGTAGTATCTGGTACTGAAGTAAGACCAAGATTATCTGTTTTTAGAAGCAATAAAGAAATTTATGCTCAAGTTGTGAATGATGTAACTGGTGAGACCATTGCTGCTGCATCTTCAAGAGACAAAGACATAGCGAAAGCTAAAGGAAACAAGACCGAAGTTGCTGCTTTAGTAGGTAAAGCTGTTGCGGAAAAAGCTATTAAGGCTGGTGTTGAAACTATTTCCTTTGATAGAGGTGGTTACTTATATCACGGAAGAGTAAAATCATTAGCAGAAGGTGCTAGAGAAGCCGGATTAAAATTTTAAGACATTATGTATCAAAAATATAAAAACGCAGAATTAGTAAAACCAGGTGGATTAGAATTAAAAGATCGCCTAGTTGGTGTACAGCGTGTAACTAAAGTAACAAAAGGTGGTAGAGCATTTGGTTTTTCAGCTATAGTTGTTGTAGGTGATGAAGCAGGAGTAGTAGGACATGGATTAGGAAAATCTAAAGATGTTGCTACTGCAATTGCTAAGGCTGTAGAAGATGCTAAGAAAAACTTAGTGAGAATTCCTATTGTGAAAGGTACATTACCACACGAGCAAAAAGGTAAGTATGGAGGTGCTAGAGTAAATATTATTCCAGCTGCACCTGGTACAGGAGTTATTGCAGGTGGAGCTGTAAGAACAGTACTTGAAGCTGTTGGTGTACATGATGTATTATCAAAGTCTCAAGGATCTTCTAACCCTCATAACGTAGTAAAAGCGACATTTGATGCTTTATTACAGCTAAGAGATGCTAAGGCAGTAGCAAGAGAGCGTGGAATTTCACTTGAAAAAGTATTTAAAGGATAATCTAGGACAAGATGGCAAAGATTAAAGTAACTAAAGTAAAGAGTGCAATCAATCGTACCAAAAGACAAAAGCTTACATTAGAAGCTTTAGGATTAAAAAGAATCGGTCAAGTAGTAGAGCACGATGCCACGCCAAGTATCCTTGGTATGGTGAAGAAAGTTGAACATTTAGTTTCTGTAGAAGAAGCTTAAAAATATACACTTAAAAATGGATTTAAGTAATTTAAAACCTGCAGAAGGTTCAGTAAAAAATCAAGGTAAGCGTGTAGGTCGTGGTCAAGGATCTGGAAAAGGCGGTACTGCTCGTAGAGGACATAAAGGTGCGAAGTCGCGCTCAGGTTATTCTAAGAAGTTAGGATTTGAAGGAGGACAAATGCCTTTGCAAAGACGTGTGCCTAAATACGGATTTAAGAATATTAACCGTGTGGAGTATCAAGGTGTTAACTTGGATACTTTACAAGAGTTGGTAGACGAAAAGAAGATTAAAGATACTGTAGATTTTGAAACACTTGTATCATTAGGAAAAGCTGGAAAGAATGATCTAGTTAAAATTCTAGGTAGAGGTGAATTAAAAACAAAATTAACAGTAACTGCTCATAAATTTACTGCTACGGCAAAAGCTGCTATTGAAGCTGCTGGTGGTGAAGCTGTAACTTTATAAGAAAGAATAAGGATGAAGATAATAGAAACATTAAAGAACGTCTGGAAAATCACTGAGCTTAAGGATAGAATTCTATTAACCTTAGGGTTATTATTAGTATATCGTTTTGGTGCTCAAGTAGTATTGCCAGGTGTTGATTTTCCTAAATTAGCGGAATTACAAGATTCAGCAGCACAAGGTGGATTATTATGGTTAATAAATGCCTTTACAGGTGGTGGTTTCTCTAACGCATCAGTATTTGCATTGGGTATTATGCCTTACATCTCTGCATCTATTGTGGTTCAGTTAATGGGTATTGCGATTCCTTATTTACAAAAGCTTCAGAAAGAAGGCGCTAGTGGTCAAAAGAAAATTACTCAGATAACACGTTGGTTAACAATTGGTATTTGTTTGGTACAAGCACCTGCATACTTAGGAACAATTCCTTCTTTATCAGGTCTGAACTCAATCAGCCAAATGTTAATTCCAGGTTTCTCTGAAGGTGTGTTCTACTTTTCGTCAGTAATTATATTGGTAACAGGCTGTGTATTTGCGATGTGGCTAGGTGAAAAGATTACGGATAAAGGAATTGGTAATGGTATCTCATTATTGATTATGGTCGGTATCATTGCGACTATGCCGCAATCATTCGCTCAAAATATGTTCTCTAGATTAGAAGGTGGAAACGGAGGATTTATGATGATCTTAATCGAGTTGGTGATATGGTTCTTAATCATTTTGGCATCAGTATTCTTAGTGATGGCAGTGCGCAAAATTGCTGTTCAATATGCAAGAAGAACAGCTTCTGGAGGTTATGAGAAAAATGTATTTGGATCACGTCAGTTCCTACCATTAAAGCTGAATGCTTCTGGTGTAATGCCAATTATATTTGCACAGGCAATTATGTTCGCACCTGCTTATATTGGTAGATTATTTGGGCCAGAGAGTGGAGTAGGTCAATGGATGCAAGCTAATTTTCAAGATATTTTCGGATTCTGGTACAACTTGGTATTCGGATTGTTAATTATAGTATTTACATACTTCTATACGGCAATTACTGTACCAACAAATAAAATGGCAGATGATTTAAAGCGTAGTGGCGGATTTATTCCAGGCATAAGACCAGGTACAGAAACAGCAGAATATCTAGATAAGATAATGTCTCAAATTACATTGCCAGGATCTATTTTCTTGGCATTAGTAGCAGTATTTCCGGCTTTTGTGTATCAATTAGTAGGAGTACAACAAGGTTGGGCATTATTCTTTGGTGGCACATCACTATTAATTATGGTGGGTGTGGCTATTGATACCATGCAACAGATTAATTCTTATTTATTGAATAAGCATTATGATGGCTTGATGAAAACAGGTAAAAACAGAAAATCTGTTACCACATAATTATAAAACCAATTTGGAAAGTTCAATGCTAAATTTTAGGCAAGGTATTTGTTAAATGAGAATTGAACACTAAAAATAATTTATGGCAAAGCAAGCGGCAATAGAACAAGACGGAACTATCATTGAAGCATTATCAAATGCAATGTTTCGTGTGGAATTAGAAAATGGTCACATCGTGACTGCACACATATCTGGTAAAATGCGTATGCATTACATTAAACTTTTACCAGGGGATAAAGTAAAATTAGAAATGAGTCCTTACGATTTAACGAAGGCTCGTATAACTTATAGATACTAAGAAGTTCAAAGTTCAAAGTTTAAAATTCAAAGTTTTTTGACCTTGAATTTTGAATACTGAATTATGAATTTTAAACTAAAAAAAGATGAAAGTAAGAGCATCAGTTAAAAAAAGAAGTGCCGATTGCAAATTGGTACGTCGTAAAGGAAGACTTTACGTTATTAATAAAAAGAATCCTAGATTCAAACAAAGACAAGGATAAAAGAAAAAGTCATTAGTAATTAGTAGTTAGATGAATCTGCTCGAAATAGAAATGTTTAGGATTCTAACAACTAAAAACTAACAGCTAAAAACTAAATTATATGGCAAGAATTGCAGGTGTAGACATACCAAAACAAAAAAGAGGAGTAGTGTCCTTAACTTATATCTATGGAATAGGTAGAAGTAGAGCTAAAGAAATTTTAGACACAGCTAAAGTTGACGAAGGCACAAAAGTACAAGATTGGACTGACGACCAAATCGGAGCTATCCGTGAAGCCGTTGGATCTTACAAAATCGAAGGTGAGTTACGTTCTGAAACCCAATTGAACATTAAGCGTTTAATGGACATTGGATGTTACAGAGGTATTCGTCATAGAGCTGGTCTTCCATTACGTGGACAACGTACTAAGAATAACTCCCGAACAAGAAAAGGTAGAAGAAAAACAGTTGCTAACAAGAAAAAAGTAACTAAATAATAACAGACAGTAGTCATTAGTAATTAGTAGTTAGATGAATCTGCTCGAAATAGAAATGTTTAGGATTCTAACAACTAAAAGCTAACACTAGAAACTAAAACATATGGCAAAGTCAAGCACAAAAAAACGTAAAGTAATAGTTGATGCAACAGGTGAGGCACACATTACAGCTTCATTCAATAACATCATCATTTCTTTAACAAATAAAAAGGGTGATGTTATCTCTTGGTCATCAGCTGGAAAAATGGGCTTCAGAGGTTCTAAAAAGAATACTCCTTATGCGGCACAGTTAGCAGCAGAAGATGCAGCAGAAACTGCAAAAGAAGCTGGTCTAAAGAAAGTAAAGGTTTATGTAAAAGGTCCTGGTAACGGTAGAGAATCTGCTATCAGATCTATACATAATGCAGGTATCGAAGTATCAGAAATCATTGATGTTACTCCAATGCCACATAATGGTTGTCGTCCACCAAAAAGACGTCGTGTTTAACCTGAACTAGTTTCAGGTTCTATTAAGATAAACTAATCTCAACAATAGGTGTTGAGATTAGTTTATTTTGCGTAAATTTGCAAACTGAAAAATTTGAAATAAATAAGTATCAACGAGAGACTTACGATTGTAGAAGGATAAGCTTAAGACCTTAATTTTAGAATCGCTCTCATAATTTAATTAAAATGGCAAGATATACTGGTCCTAAAACAAAAATCGCTCGTAAGTTTGGGCAACCTATCTTCGGAGACGACAAAGCCTTCGAAAAAAGAAATTACCCTCCAGGTCAACATGGAAATAACAGAAGACGTGGTAAAAAATCTGAATACGCTATTCAATTAGCAGAAAAGCAGAAAGCAAAATACACCTATGGTATTTTAGAACGTCAATTCAGAAACATGTTTAAGAGAGCAACTGCAGCTCAAGGTATTACAGGTGAGGTATTGTTACAATTATGTGAATCGCGTTTAGATAACGTTGTTTTCAGAATGGGTATCGCTCCTACAAGAAGTGGTGCAAGACAATTGGTATCTCACAGACATATTACAGTTAATGGTGAAAAGGTAAATATTCCTTCTTACCAATTAAAAGCTGGTGATGTTGTTGGAGTTAGAGAAAAGTCTAAGTCTTTAGAGACTATTCAAAACGCATTAACTAACTCTAGCAATGTTTACGAATGGATTACCTGGAATAACGATACTATGGAAGGAACATATGTGTCTGTTCCTGCGAGAATTCAGATTCCTGAGCAAATCAACGAGCAATTTATCGTTGAACTTTATTCTAAATAATAAATTAATCATATTGGGATTTAGCCAAAGGGTTTATTGGTCTTCTTCAAACTCATAGACCGCGCAACTAAATAGCAATTAAAACGAAGAACAAAAAATGGCAATATTAAATTTTCAGAAGCCTGACAAAGTAATCATGATCTCTTCAACTGATTTTGAAGGTAAGTTTGAATTCAGACCTTTAGAACCAGGATACGGATTAACAGTTGGTAATGCTTTACGTAGAGTATTATTATCATCTTTAGAAGGTTTTGCAATTACATCAGTGAGAATAGAAGGTGTAGATCACGAGTTTTCTACAATTTCTGGTGTAGTTGAAGATGTTACTGAAATGATTTTGAACTTAAAGCAGGTTAACTTTAAGCGTCAGATCGATGAAGTTGATAACGAAACCGTTACCATTTCAATTTCAGGGCAAGACCAAATCACTGCTGGTGATTTTCAAAAGTTTATTTCGGGTTTCCAAGTGTTAAATACAGATTTAGTTATCTGTAACCTAGATCCTAAAGTAAACATCAATATGGAGTTGACTATAGAGAAGGGAAGAGGTTATGTTCCTGCCGAAGAAAACAAAAAAGCTTCTGCACCAATAGGAACTATTTTTACGGACTCTATTTACACGCCAATAAAAAATGTTAAGTATAGTATCGAAAACTTCCGTGTTGAGCAAAAAACGGATTATGAAAAATTAGTTTTCGAAATTCAAACGGATGGATCTATTCATCCTAAGGATGCTTTAACAGAAGCTGCTAAAATATTAATTCACCACTTCATGTTATTCTCTGATGAGCGTATTACCCTTGAAGCGGATGAAATTGCACAGACAGAAACTTATGATGAAGAATCACTTCACATGAGACAATTATTGAAGACTAAATTAGTTGACATGGATCTTTCTGTACGTGCTTTAAACTGTCTAAAAGCAGCAGAAGTTGATACTTTAGGTGATTTAGTATCATTCAATAAAAACGACTTAATGAAATTCAGAAATTTTGGTAAGAAGTCTTTAACCGAACTAGAAGAGCTAGTAAACGTTAAGGGGCTTAATTTCGGAATGGATTTAAGCAAATATAAATTAGATAAAGACTAAATGTTTGTCATTCCTGTGTCACACTGAGCGCAGTCGAAGTGCAGCAGGAATCTCATTCAAATAGGAACAATTAATAATTAATCATATTTTGCTCTCCAGAGCTTTTACTCTCTGGATTTGGTAGCAAGATGATAAAACAAAAGTCATGAGACACGGAAAAAAATTCAACCATCTAGGTAGAAAGTCGGCACATAGAAAAGCAATGTTAGCTAATATGGCATGTTCTTTAATAGAACACAAGCGTATTAACACTACGACCGCTAAGGCAAAAGCTTTAAAGCAGTTTGTGGAGCCTTTGATCACAAAATCCAAGGAAGACACAACACACAACAGAAGGATCGTTATGTCTAGATTAAGACAAAAAGAAGCTGTTACGGAGTTGTTTAGAGATATTGCTGCAAAAGTAGGCGATCGTCCAGGCGGTTACACACGTATTATTAAGTTAGGAAACCGTTTAGGTGATAACGCAGATATGTCAATGATTGAGTTAGTGGATTACAATGAGCTTTACAATGCTGGTAAACCTGCTGCTAAGAAATCAACGCGTAGAAGCAGAAGAGGAGGTGGCAAGAAAGCTGCTACTGCTGTTCCACCAGTAGAAACTAAAGCGACTAACGAAGAAGAATAAATGTTAATAAGCATTTGATATATAAAGGGTAATCTATTTTAGGTTATCCTTTTTTTTATGGATTTTTGCAAAGTTTAATCTTTAATGTCATTTCGCATAGCCTTTACTGAGCAAAGTCGAAGTGAGTGAGGAACGAACGACGAAAAACCAAAGGTTAAGCAAAGCTAAATCCCACAAACTCATTTAACATAGGACTACAGAAATGAAATACAAACAAAGAAAGAAGGCACTTATTTTATTAGCTGACGGCACCATTTTTTATGGTAAATCTATTGGTAAAGAAGGTACAGCATTTGGTGAAGTATGCTTTAATACTGGAACAACAGGTTATCAGGAAATTTTCACAGATCCTTCGTATTATGGACAGTTAATGGTAACTACCAATGCGCATATAGGCAATTATGGTACTAAAGAAGACGAGAACCAATCGGATACTGTAAAAATAGCTGGATTAATTTGTAAAAATTTTAGTTTTGAGTATTCAAGACCTGCCGGAGATGCTTCTTTGGAAGATTATTTTGAGAAGCATAATACATTAGCAATAGCAGATGTAGATACACGAGCACTAGTGAGCTACATCAGAGATCATGGCGCTATGAATGCGGTAATTTCAACAGAAGTTGATAATATTGAAGGATTAAAAAAGCAATTGGCTGAGCAACCAAACATGGAAGGTTTAGAATTAGCATCTAAAGTTTCAACCAAAGCGCCTTATTACTATGGGAATGAGAATGCTACCTATAAGATTTCTGCATTAGATATAGGTATTAAAAAGAATATCCTTGAAAACTTAGCAACAAGAGATGCCTATGTAAAAGTATTTCCGCACAATTCCAAGTTTGAAGATTTAGAAGCTTTTAATCCTGATGGTTATTTTATTTCTAATGGACCTGGTGATCCAGAACCATTAGTTGAAGCACAAGCTGTAGCTAAAGAAATTATTTCTAGAAACAAACCGTTATTTGGAATTTGCTTAGGACATCAAGTGATTGCATTAGCCAATGGAATTTCAACCTATAAAATGCATAACGGTCATAGAGGAATCAACCACCCAGTCAAAAACTTAATTACTGGTAAAGGTGAAATAACCTCTCAAAATCATGGTTTTGCGATTAACAGAGAAGAGACTGAAGCTAATGCTAATGTTGAGATTACGCACGTGCATCTTAATGATAATACGGTAGCTGGTATTAAGATTAAAGATAAAAACTGCTTCTCGGTGCAGTACCATCCCGAGGCGAGTCCTGGACCAAATGATTCTATATATTTGTTTGATCAATTTATAGAAAATATTAAAAACGCTTAATGGAAGAAACGCAACAAAATTTAAATTTCGTTGCGTTTTTTTAGTTTCGAAAACATTATCGTAAATATTAATCGCAATTATGATTTTTGTTCTGTTTTGCGGTACATATTTTCGTAATTTTGACTTGCAAAAGTAAGTCATACTGTCCCGATAGCTGTTGGGATGTTTCAGTATCATTTGTATTTTATAAATAACTAAAACCAATTTAAAGATGAGCATTATAGTTAATGTACACGCAAGACAAATTTTAGATTCTAGAGGTAATCCTACCGTAGAAGTTGATGTGGTTACCGAAAGCGGAATTATGGGAAGAGCTGCTGTGCCTTCAGGAGCTTCTACTGGAGAGCACGAAGCTGTAGAGTTGAGAGATGGCGGTGATACGTATATGGGCAAAGGCGTTTCAAAAGCTGTTGAGAATGTTAATTCTATTATCGCTCAGGAGTTATTGGGCGTGTCTGTATTTGAACAAAATGCCATTGATGAATTAATGATAGAATTAGACGGCACAAAGAACAAATCAAAATTAGGTGCTAATGCCATATTAGGTGTGTCTTTAGCAGTTGCCAAAGCCGCGGCTAACGAATTGGGTATGCCACTTTACAGATATGTAGGAGGTGTTTCAGCTAATACATTACCAGTACCAATGATGAATATTATTAACGGAGGTTCGCACAGTGATGCTCCAATTGCTTTTCAGGAATTTATGATTATGCCTGTAAAAGCCAAAGATTTTACGCATGCCATGCAAATGGGAACCGAAATTTTCCATAATCTAAAGAAAGTATTACATGATAGAGGTCTAAGTACTGCTGTGGGTGATGAAGGTGGATTTGCACCAAATTTAGCTGGCGGAACTGAAGATGCTTTAGACTCAATAAAACTAGCGGTAGAAAAAGCAGGCTATACTTTTGGAGAGGATATAAAGATTGCCTTAGACTGTGCAGCTGCTGAGTTTTATAAAGATGGAAAATATGATTACACTATTTTTGAGGGTGACAAAGGTGTGGTTAGAACAAGTGCAGAACAAGCCGAATATATTGCTGAGTTGGCTTCTAAATATCCAATTATCTCAATTGAAGATGGTATGGATGAAAATGACTGGGACGGATGGAAGTTACTAACCGATAAAATAGGTGATAGCGTCCAATTGGTAGGAGATGATTTATTTGTGACTAATGTAGAACGTTTGTCTCGAGGTATAGAAAATGGTATTGCAAACTCTATTTTAATTAAGGTAAATCAAATAGGTTCTTTAACAGAAACTATAGCCGCAGTTAATATGGCAAAAAATGCAGGCTACACCTCTGTAATGTCTCACAGATCTGGAGAAACAGAAGATAATACTATAGCCGATTTAGCAGTGGCTTTAAATACAGGTCAGATTAAAACAGGTTCTGCATCGCGTAGCGACCGTATGGCAAAATACAACCAGTTATTACGTATAGAAGAAGAATTAGGCGATGTGGCTTACTTTCCACAAGAAAAGGCTTTCAAAGTGAAATGATTTTTTTAAAAATAAAACTCATCAAAACCTATCCATTAACTTGGATAGGTTTTTTATTTTAAAAGGTATATAATAAGCCGTTAGTGAATTCAAATTGTGTTTTTGGTACATCAGGTGTCACAGGAAAAGCATCATGAAAGAAATTAAAGTTCGCTTTAAAAGCTAAATCTTCAAAAATCTTAAATAGTAACGATGTATTACTCGAAAAACGATAATCATTAAACCCATCTATTCTCGGTTGATAATAACTTGTACTGATTATAGTAATGGTTTCAGTAGGATATAAACTAAAGGACAAATAAGTACTACCTCTAATATCGCGTTGTATACGATTTGGAATAGGATTTGATGCCTGTTCATATTCATACATAATTAAAGCACCCAAATAGAACCTGTAGTTATCATCTTTTGTCAATTTAAAACGTGGGCCAGTACCCAACAGGCCTCTAAAACCAATTTCGGAAATGGCATCGTACTGCCCTTGTGCAAAAACTTCCCATTTAATTCTTTCGGAAATTCTTCGATTATATCTAAGGTGCTGCGTGCCACGATTTACTAGAGAATTGTCCTCAATCTTTTGAAGGTTAAGATCATTAACAAACAACCAAAAGTCAATATCATTGTCATATTGAATATGGGCTTTATTGGCAATTCTAAAAATGTCATTGGTGTTTTTAATCAGTGATACATCCAAGCTCACCGAACCTATCCACTTTGTAGAATCACTGGGTCTGCGTAAAGACTCAACATTGATGACTTGCGAAAAGCATGAAGAACTGATTAAAAAAAAGAAAATCCTGAGGTAATTCATCATTAACAGTTAGCGAAGCAAAATTAACAATAATGCTGTTCTATTCAACATAGTGACGCTTAAAACGCTACAATTTCATTATAAAAAAGTTGTACTGTTGAAGCTGTTTTTGTCAAAGACCATTATTGTTAAATCGGTTATAAATCTACTTCCGAAATCGTTTGAGATTTCGTAAATTTACAATCCTTAAAAATTCACAAAAAACAAGTAAAAATATGTCAGATAAAGCTACCTTAGAAATTAATGGTAATAAATACGAATTTCCTTTAATAGTAGGGACAGAAAATGAAGTTGCTATTGATGTTAAAACCTTAAGAAATGCAACAGGAGGAGTAATTACCATTGATCCGGGTTATAAAAATACTGGAAGTTGTGAAAGTGCCATTACATTTTTAGATGGTGAAAAGGGAATTCTAAGGTACAGAGGTTATTCTATAGAAGAATTGGCAGAAAAGGCAGATTTTCTTGAAGTGGCTTATCTTTTGATTTTTGGTGAATTACCAACTCAGGAGCAATTAGATAAATTTCATTCGGACATAAAACATCATTCTGTAGTTAGTGAAGATGTAAAGAAGATTATAGACGCTTTTCCTGTTTCTGCTCATCCAATGGGAGTCTTATCGTCACTTACTAGTGCATTAACAGCATTTAATCCTACTTCTGTTGATGTAAATTCAGAGGAAGCTATGTATAATGCCATAGTACGAATTATGGGTAAGTTTCCTGTTTTGGTGGCTTGGACCATGCGTAAAAAAAATGGTCTACCGCTCGAATATGGCGATGATAATCTCGGATATGTAGAGAATGTGTTAAAGATGATGTTCAAAAGCCCAAATAAAGAATATGAGCAAAATCCAATTCTAATAAATGCACTAGACAAATTGCTTATTCTTCATGCTGATCATGAGCAAAATTGTTCTACATCGACCGTAAGAATTACTGGCTCGTCCCATGCGGGTTTATTTGTGTCTTTGGCCTCAGGTATTTCTGCACTTTGGGGACCGTTGCATGGAGGTGCTAACCAAGCGGTATTAGAAATGTTAGAAGCTATCAAAGCTGATGGTGGCGATACTAAAAAATATATGGCTAAGGCTAAAGATAAGAATGATGTTTTCCGATTAATGGGCTTTGGTCATCGTGTTTATAAAAACTTTGACCCTAGAGCAAAAATTATTAAAGTAGCTGCTGACGAGGTTTTAGGGGATTTAGGTGTTGAAGACCCAATTTTGGATATTGCTAAAGGACTAGAAAAAGAGGCCTTAGAAGATCAATACTTTGTTGACAGAAAGTTATATCCTAATGTTGATTTTTATTCAGGTATTATCTATAGAGCGATGGGTATACCTGTAGAAATGTTTACGGTAATGTTTGCTTTAGGACGTTTACCAGGTTGGATTGCACAATGGCGCGAGATGCGTTTGCGCAAAGAACCCATTGGTCGACCTAGACAACTTTATGTAGGTGAGACTTACAGACCGTTTAGATCCATTAATGAACGATAATTAAAAATAATTGTCGAAAAGCTTCATAAACCTATGAAGCTTTTTACTTTATACACTTCATGAGATTAAACATACAAAACGAAACTTCGCGTCTTAGAGCCGTAATTTTAGGGACTGCAGAAAGTAATGGTCCTACACCCAAAGTTGAAGAGTGTTACGATCCTAAAAGTCGTCAACATGTTTTGGCAGGAACTTATCCTTTAGAAGCCGATATGATGAAGGAAATGGATGCTGTTGCTAAGGTGTTAGAGAAATACAATGTTAAGGTGTATAGGCCAGAAGTCATAAAGGATTACAATCAAATTTTTGCCAGAGATATTTCTTTTGTGATTGATGACAAAATTATTATTGCCAATATTTTACCTGATCGTAAGAATGAAGTTGAGGCTACTGAATACGTTTGGACCAATGTTGATAAATCCAATAGAATTATATTACCAGACGAATGTCACGTAGAGGGTGGTGATGTTATGCCTTGGAACGATTATATCTTCATAGGTACTTATTCAGGGGAGGATTATCCAAATTATATAACTGCACGTACTAATATTCAGGCTGTTAAGGCCATTCAAGACTTATTTCCTAACAAAACGGTCAAAGCCTTCGAGTTAAGAAAATCTAATACGGACCCATACAATAATGCGCTGCATTTGGACTGTTGTTTTCAGCCAATAGGTAAGGATAAAGCCATTATTCATAAAAATGGGTTTTTAGTTGAAAGCGAATACCAATGGCTAGTGGACTATTTTGGAAAGGAAAACGTTTTTGAAATTTCAAAAGACGAAATGTACGATATGAATAGTAATATCTTTTCAATCTCTGAGGATATTATTATCTCAGAACAAAACTTCACTAGACTTAATACTTGGTTGAGGGAAAATGGGTTCACTGTAGAAGAAGTCCCTTATGCGGAGATAGCAAAGCAGGAAGGTTTATTGCGATGTTCTACCATGCCTTTGATTAGAGATTAACTTTCTCTATTTGCGGTATAAAAAATAGTTGTTAACCAGTTTGATGTATTCTTCCTTGGCCTCGTCCTGACTTATATCTTGGACCTGAAAAAGCGCATTAGTTTTAAAAGCATTAATAATAGGCTTACGGCTACTTGGCCTACTATAATCGTTGGTAGCTTTTTTATAATAAGCATAAAGACGAAGTAAAAAATCTGCAGGAAAAGGTTCTGTATGGGCATTTATACGTTCTACAGAGTCTTCAAACTCTTTATGTAATTCTTCTGGTGTCATTTCATCTCGGCAATGATACTTTCTCCTCCTCTTACTTTTTGATTCAGCTTTACCTTTATTTCTGCATCTAAAGGTAAAAATAAATCTACTCTAGACCCAAATTTTATAAAACCAGAATCTCTACCCTGAATGACATGGGTATCTTTTTTTGCATAATTAACAATTCGCTTGGCTAAGGCACCAGCTATTTGTCTGTAAAGCACTTTGCCAAAACCTTCATTTTCAACTACTACTGTTGTACGTTCGTTTTCTTCACTGGCCTTGGGGTGCCACGCTACTAAGTATTTTCCTGGATGGTATTTACTAAAACTAATTTTACCTCCAATAGGATAACGGGTTACATGGACATTTAAAGGAGACATAAACACCGAGACTTGAATACGCTTATCTTTAAAAACCTCATTTTCCATAACTTCTTCAATCACTACAACTTTACCATCAACTGGCGATAATGCTTGCTTGTTATTGGCATGTGTATAGCGTTTTGGATTTCTGAAAAATTGTAGAATTAGAATAAAGAAAATGAGAATGGCAATCATCAACCCCTTTCTAAGCCATTCAATAGTAATAAATTCATCGATTAGAAAAAATGAACCTACAACAATAACCAATGTTATGAATATGATTTTATGACCTTCTTTATGAAACATAGCTTAAAATTCTTAAAAACAAATAGATAAATGGTGATGCAAAGATAATACTATCTAAGCGGTCCAATAAACCACCATGCCCAGGCATTATAACTCCACTATCTTTAACACCTGCTTGCCGTTTAAATTTAGACTCTATTAAGTCTCCTAATGTACCCAGAACACTTACTATTATCGCTAAAATAAGCCAACTTGTAAAACCTAAGGTTTTAGTATACAAAGAAATAAAATAACTAGATACACAAGCAAAGAATAGGCCTCCTAAAAAACCTTCCACTGTTTTTTTTGGGGATATTCTTGGAAATAATTTTTGCTTGCCAAAATTCTTACCAATTAAATAAGCAGCGCTATCATTAACCCAAATTAGTATGAACCCTCCTAATAGAAGTTGCGGCGTAAATACGTTTTGGTAATTGGCGATAAGTAACATAAAAATAAAGCCACTCGTTAAATAAAAGGTGGTTACAATGTAGCTTTTAGAACTGAATATTGGAATCCTTTTGGTTGTAAATAAATCCTTTATAAGGATGAGATTTACAAATATGGTGATGACCAATAAAATTTGAATAGCCTCGTCACTACCACTTAAATTTTTTTCCCATAGGCACAAATACCAAAATCCTCCAAAAAACAGGATAAATATAATGTATTGCACAAATGATTTTAGATGAATCAAATTGCTAAACTCAACGAGACTTAAAATACCAAATAGGGCTAATAATGCCGTCAATGCATCTTGCATGTAAAGTGAACCGATAAGTAGCAGAACATATATAGCGCCCGAGATTGCCCTTATGGATAATTCTTTCATTATAAGTCTTCTAGTAGAAGTAGGTACAAATTTTTAGCACTGCTCCCATAGGTAAGAAAATCTTTATCGTCAGCAGTCTTAAAATGCTTAATTGTTGTAATATTGGTTGGTATTTTAGTTTTACTCTTGGCTTTTATGCCTTTTAATCCTTCTCCAATATTTTCAACAAATTGACTTGTGGTAGCATAAATGATAAAGTGTTCTGGTAGTTCCTTAAGTTTCTTTTCTGCTATTTGATTTGAGGAAATCAATAAAGAGCCATCATCCGAAATCAAATACTCACACGTTGAGAGGAAATAAGAGCTTTCGGAAATTTTAGTTGTGCTGTTAAGGTTAAAGTCCTTAAAAAGGGCAGATAAGCGCTCATCAATAAGAAAAACTTTATCGTTATGCCATTGGTTCTCATCTAAAATAGAATTGAAGCTATCTTTAACTTCATCCATATTTTCACAATACAAGAATTTACCACCATTAGCTTTGAAGTTTATGGTAAAGCGTTCATCAGCAGGTAACTTAATTTCGGGCATGTATTTGCCACGTTCTTGATTTGGTATTTGTTCTTCAGACTGATCAGATTTTTTTCCAAAGAGTTTACGAAATAAGCTCATTTAATGACTGCTAATAATCTATTTTATGAGGGGAATACCCAAATATAAAAAAACTTAAATTAACATTCAGTCAATTTAAGCTTTTTATATGATTATAATACTTTTATTCTTCTTCTTCTGTAGTATCCTCTTTTTTATCAAAAGCACGTTTTCCAAAGATTTTTTCGAGATTATCCTTGAAAATCACTTCCTTATCTAGTAAAACCTCTGCAAGTTCTGTTAATTTATCTTTGTTCTCTTCGAGAAGTCTAACGGCTCGATCGTATTGCTCCTCAATAATATCAGATATTTCTTTATCTATAAGTACAGCTGTTTCTTCACTGTAAGGCTTTGTAAATCCAAATTCAGATTGTCCGGAAGAGTCGTAGTAAGTAAGGTTGCCTACTTTATCGCTAAGGCCATAGATGGTCACCATGGCTCTTGCTTGCTTGGTCACCTTTTCTAAATCGCTAAGTGCACCTGTTGAAATCTTGCCAAAGATGACCTGCTCAGCTGCTCGTCCTCCTAATGCAGCACACATCTCATCTAACATTTGCTCAGGTCTTACGATAAGTCGCTCTTCGGGTAAGTACCAAGCCGCACCGAGTGAGCGTCCACGAGGGACAATTGTAACTTTTACAAGTGGGGCAGCATGTTCTAACATCCAACTTACAGTGGCATGGCCAGCTTCGTGGAAAGCAACCGCACGTTTTTCTTCTGGTGTGATGATTTTATTCTTCTTCTCTAAGCCACCAATAATTCTGTCCACGGCGTCCAAGAAATCTTGTTTGTTTACGGCTTTTTTTCCTTTTCTTGCAGCTATTAAAGCGGCCTCATTACAAACATTGGCAATATCTGCACCTGAAAAACCAGGGGTTTGTTTTGCTAAGAAATCAACATCGAGTTTTTCATCCTTTTTTAAAGGACGCAGATGAACCTCAAAAATTTCTTTACGCTCCCTAACATCTGGGAGATCGACATAAATCTGTCTGTCAAATCGACCAGCACGCATTAATGCATTATCTAAAACATCCGCTCTATTAGTGGCTGCCAAGACAATAACATTGGTGTTAGTGCCAAAACCATCCATTTCAGTTAATAATTGATTTAAGGTGTTTTCGCGTTCGTCATTTGATCCTGAAAAATTATTCTTTCCTCTGGCTCTACCAATAGCATCTATTTCATCTATGAAAATGATTGAAGGAGATTTTTCTTTTGCTTGTTTAAATAAATCTCTTACACGTGAAGCTCCAACACCTACAAACATTTCAACAAAATCAGAGCCCGATAAGGAGAAGAACGGTACCTTAGCTTCACCAGCAACAGCCTTCGCCAATAATGTTTTACCAGTTCCCGGAGGTCCTACAAGCAAGGCACCTTTTGGTATTTTTCCACCTAAAGAAGTATATTTTTCGGGGAATTTTAAAAAATCAACGATTTCCTGAACTTCTTCTTTTGCTCCTTCTAAGCCGGCCACATCCTTAAAGGATGTTTTAGTATCCGACTTTTCGTCAAAAAGTTTGGCTTTGGACTTCCCTATATTAAAAATCTGTCCTCCAGCTCCTCCTCCTGCACCTGAAGACATACGTCTCATTATGAAAATCCATACTCCGATTATTAAGATAAAAGGTAACAGGGTCAACAAGAAATCACCCCAGACATTTTGTTCTGTCTCATACTTAACTTCAGTACTCAGGTTATTTTCTTCAATACTTTGTCTAATATCTTTTTCAAAATTCTGAAGATCACCAAATTCGAACTTATAGTTTGGAATAGGCGTTACAGAAGGTAGAATCGATTTTGGTTTAGACTTTTTATGAATCTCTTGTTCTTGAGCTTCTTTGGTCAAATAAACTCGTGCCTCTCGTTTATTAACAATCTCAACCTTAGCCACATCTCCTCTGTCTAGGTATTCTAGAAACTGTGATGGTGTTGTTTGTGTACCTGTAGATCCACCGAAACCACCTGAGAATAACTGTATGGATAAAAATACTGCAATTATTACCCCATAAATCCAATACGGATTTACTTTAGGTTTTTTATTTAAATTTTTATTGTCTTTTGCCATTTTGTTGCCGCGAATGCGGTACTCTTTTTTGTTTAATAACTCGTTTCTATTTGCGTCATTTTAGCGTCTCCCCAAAGACTTTCAATGTCATAATAATCTCTGATGTGTTTCTGAAATATGTGAACAACAACATTAACATAGTCCATTAAAATCCATTCTGCATTATCTTTACCTTCTATGTGCCAAGGCTTGTCTTTAGTGGTTTTGCTAACTTGTTTTTGTATGGAGTTGACGATTGCGTTAACTTGTGTGTTTGAAGTGCCTTCACAAACTATAAAATAATCACAAACCGTATTTTCAATATCTCTTAAATCTAAAATTGTAATTTCTTTTCCTTTGACCTCTTCTATTCCACCAATAATTGTTGTAATGAGTTGGTCTGCACTAGTTTTGTCTTTCGTCATTAAATTGAATTAAATTTATGCAAAGTTATTATTTTTTTAGTTCTTGTAGGTTCTAATTCTCATAAGAAAACTATAAAATACTACGCCATTTAAATGTTTATAATCAAACTTGATGCCACCGATTCTACAAATACGTATCTAAAGGATATGGCATCAGTTGCTATGCCAAAAGATTATACAGTTGTTGTTGCCGAACAGCAGACTTCTGGGAGAGGACAAATGGGAACCCAATGGGATGCTGAGATAGGTAAAAACCTTACCGTTAGTGTGTTTAAGAAGTTTGCGAATTTTAAAGTAGAAAATCAGTTTTATATCAGCATGGCAGTATCTTTGGCGATTTGTAAAGCACTTAAGTCATTTAAAATCCCAAAACTATACATTAAGTGGCCTAACGACATTTTGTCAGCAAACCAAAAAATATGTGGGATTTTAATAGAAAATGTCATTAAAAACAATAAATTCAAAGGTTGTATTATAGGTTTTGGGCTCAATGTAAATCAAAAGTTTTTTAACGATTTACCTAGGGCCTCATCTATGAGTCTATTAACTGGAATTATCTATAATAAAGATGAAGTCTTATCCAAAATTTTGAACGCACTTCAATTCTATTTCAAGATGCTAGAATCTCATAAATATGAAGAGTTAAAGACACAATATGAACGACTTCTGTTCCGCAAAGGAAAACCTTCAACATTCAAGTGTGTCAATAACAAAACATTTTCTGGTATTATACAAGGTATATCAGAAACTGGAAAACTCGTCCTTTGGATGGAAGATGATGTGGTTAAAACTTTTGATTTAAAGGAGGTAACCTTGCTGTACTAAAACACGGTTTTCATGTTAGTAGCCAAAGTCTCAATAAACTTGCTAATAGGTCCTTTAATCATCATAGCCATCATAGCGTTAAATTCACCATTGAAAATCAATTGAACTTCACTTTTATTGGCGTCAATTTCGGTGATAGTTCCAGTAAGCGAAAAATCCAATTTTCCTCCTGCAGCACCCAATACAACTTTGTTATTTGGATTAGCTTGCTTCTTCTTCAAGGTAATTTCTGGCATCCCTTTTAATGCAAAAAGAAATGTGTCTTCTTCTAATACCTCAAACTTACTAATGTTTTCAGGCATTAAACTTTCAAAATTCTTTATATCAGATAAAAAACTAAATGTGTCTTCTGCCGATTTATCTAATGTAACTTTAGGTGATTCTAGATTCATTTATTTCTGTTTTTGAAAGTGTATATCAATTAGCGTTCCATTCACTTGGATTGGAGTTCCATTGTGCTAAAATGTCTTGTTCTTTTTTAGTGATATAGTTGGTATCTAAAGCTTGCTCTAAAAGATTTTCATAATTACCCAGGGTGTGGAGTTCCACTTTGGCATCATGAAAATTTTTTGTGGCTACATCAAATCCATAAGAAAAAATAGCAACCATACCTTTAATGTTAACTTCAGCTTCTTTAAGAGCATTTACAGCATTTAAGCTACTTTTTCCTGTGCTTATTAAATCCTCTATAACTACTACCGACTGTCCTTTTTCTACATGGCCTTCAATTTGGTTTTTGCGACCATGATTTTTAGCTTCGGGTCTTACATAAACAAAAGGGAGATTTAGATATTCTGCAACCAAAGCTCCAATACCAATTGCACCAGTAGCTACACCAGCAATAACATCGGGTTTGCCATAATGGGCTTCAATATGTTTAGCCATAGTTTCTCTTATATAATTCCTAATTAAAGGATAAGAAAGAACGATTCTGTTGTCACAATAAATTGGCGATTTCCATCCCGATGCCCATGTAAATGGGTTATTGGGTTGTAATTTTATGGCATTTATTTGCAATAAAACTTCAGCGGTTTTTTTTGCAGTTTCTTTATTAAAAATCATTTTGCAAAACTAATGAATTTTATAAGCTTTAGAATTTTAACTGAAATTAATTGTAAATTAAAAAGAGTTTCGTAAAAAATAATACTTTTACATTAGCTAAGTTATAACTTACCAAATCCATGTACACCATTTATGTAGGTGATAAACCTATTATTCTGACTACAGAAGTCAAGAAAGAAACTGATTTTAAGTCTTTTCTTTTGAAATCTGTCAATATTGGGAAAGTGATTAAGACACTTAGCAATACAGATTTAAAAGCTGTCCATTTAATACATGATAATCCTGATAAACTTTTAAAGCATTTTTTAAAATTATTACCCAATGTAATTGCGGGCGGTGGTAAGGTTTATAATGCTAGAAATGAAGTATTGTTCATCTACAGAAATAGCAAATGGGATTTACCAAAAGGAAAAGTGGAGCAAAGAGAGTCTATTAAAGAGACTGCTATTCGTGAGGTTGAAGAAGAAACCGGAGTTAAGGGACTAAAAATTACTAAATCGTTATCCACAACCTATCATATTTTTAAACGAAACGGTAAGCATAAAATTAAGATAACCTATTGGTTTGAAATGAAGACTAATTTTGAAGGTAAGTTACATCCACAAGAAAAAGAAGGCATTACCGAAGTAAAATGGCTAGATAATAAAGCGTCTCAAAAAGCCCTAGAAAATAGCTACGCAAATATCAAAATATTAGTTTAATCGGTTTATCAGCAAAAAACTACTTTTCATCCGATTTCTTGTTAATAATTCTTAAATTTTAAAAGGGTGCAAACCATCGATTTATATTTTGTTTAACTTTATTGAAAAATAATTAAACAAAAAGCAATGAAAAACAAGTTACTTCTAGAGACCCCAAATCTAAAAGTCAACCTATTTGTTTTATTTTTTAGTTTTTTAACACTTGGTTTAGCTCAAAATAAATCTCGATGGTGTGGTGACATTGAGGGTTTTG
Source organism: Winogradskyella sp. (assembly GCF_028289625.1). GTDB lineage: Bacteria > Bacteroidota > Bacteroidia > Flavobacteriales > Flavobacteriaceae > Winogradskyella. Next base: position 27,566 of record NZ_JANQOM010000032.1, read on the forward strand.
AATTTACCAACGGACACGAATCAGTCCATATTGATAACAGTGGAACTTATGAAATTTCAGAACTGCCAGATGAGTTCTATCTTAATGCTAATATTGATGGTTACTCACAAAGCCTTAGATATAAGGTACAAAATTTAGATACTGGTCAAGTTTATCAAATTATTGAAAATGTGTTACCATATACATTTCCTGCAGGAGGTAATACTTGGAACTTAGGAACAGGAACTTATAAAGTTACGGCGAATCTATATAGGCGTAATCGGGCTAGAGGACGGACTTGTGATAGAGATATTATAACATTCACCATTACAGAATCGGAAGAGTGCTTGACGGATGCCGGGACCTTGACGGCGACAGAGACACAGGTCTGTTCCACGGGCGAGGCGACGATATCAGCCCATCCCAACGGAGATGCCTTTGTACCGGAAGGCTTCAGTACGCTGTTCGTGCTGACCAGAGGAGAAGGCCTTGTCATTGAACAGGTAGGCCCATCACCGGAGTTTACGGTAACGGGCGGAGGAGACTATACGATCCACACGTTTGTCTATCCAACGGGCTTGGACTTGAGTATCGTCCAGCTGGGCATCACTACGGGCTTCGATGTCAACGGTTTATTGATTCAGGGCGGAGGAGAGCTGTGCGCCTCTTTGGACGTAGCGGGAGCACCTGTGCACATTACGAATCCCGACGCAGGGACCTTGACGGCCGATGAGGGCAACGTTACACTGGAAGGAGGGTCCGCAACGATATCAGCTACACCGAACGGTGATGCGAACCAGCCGGAGGGCTACAGCACGTTGTTCGTATTGACGCAAGGCGAAGGCCTAGTGATACTGCAGGTAAGCGGAACCCCAGAGTTTACGGTTACGGAGGCAGGCGATTATACGATCCACACGTTGGTCTATCCAACGGGCTTGGACCTGAGCATCGTGCAGTTGGGAGTGACCACTGGCTTTGATGTCAACGGTTTATTGGTACAAGGTGGCGGCCACTTATGTGCGGCATTGGACGTACCTGGAGCACCGATACATGTTGAAGAGGAAGAAGAATGTACTGCGTTTTCAGGAACATTATATTCAAATCATCCTATTCAGTGCTTAGATGGAGGTGTTGCAACAATATATGCTGAAATAGCAGACCAACCAGTAATTCCTCAAGGATTTTCTCAAATTTTTGTTTTAACTAACGCCTTCAATTTGACCATCCTTAATGTTTCTAATACTCCTCAATTTGACGTAACTAATGTAGGCTTTTATAGAATTCATAGTTTGGTATATAATCCAAATACATTGGATTTGAGCATCGTCCAATTTGGTGTAACCACTGCATTTGATGTACTACCATTATTACAACAAGATGGCGGTGATATCTGTGCATCATTAGAAGTTAGGGCTCCTGTAAGTTTAGTTTTACCAAGGTTTTTCTGTAAAATTTTCAGTAATGTCTTTAGAAGTAACAAAAGCTCAAATCCGGATGTTGAAATTGTAAATAACTTGATAAATCAATTTGATAGTTATGACAGTTTCGAAAAATCAATGTTGGGTGAATTAACGGAGACTTCAGTATATCCAAATCCTGTAAGATCTAACTTGAATATTAAAACAAAATTATTAGAAGACGAAACCATTAACTATTCAATAATAGATTTGCAAGGACGCTTACTAAAACGTGGAGTTATTACAACATTATCTAATGGTACACATCAATTAGATATGAGTAATCTAAATAATGGGACATATATTGTTCAACTTAACTCAGAATTTAGAAACTTCACTACCAAAGTTCAAGTATTTTAATAGCATTTATAATTACGACAACTTAGGTTTTAAAGCCACCATTTAGGTGGCTTTTTAGTTTTTATTTAACTCGGTAAACAGGATACCGCAAATGTGCTTTTTCGTAGTACTTGCTCTTTTTATGGATCCAATCGAGTTGCGCATACCAGTTATTAGCAAACGCTTCATCATAGCTTAGCATTATATTGTATTCGATCTGTAATTTCGGATTAGCTTTTAAGAGCTGTTTTGCTTTATCTTCCCATACATATGGAGAAAACCCCTCTTTTTGTTGTAAAATGGTATCAAAGAAATTCCAATTAAAAAAGGAATCTGGCGCAGTAGGTTCTAAGGTTTCTAATAAATAGCGAATTGCTTTTTGGTCGGTCTTTACTAAATAATCTCCTTGTCTAAAGGTTAAGGTTTCTTCAGAGGATTTTACTTTGGTATTATAGTGCTGATAGTGGCCTTCATAAGCTGATCGTCTCGTATTATAATCACCAATTTTATAAGACTCAACTTTTAAGAGGGTATCTTTTTCAAATGTTTTTAATTCTACCTTGTTGATTTTCAATAAATCAATGACATCGTGCCACCCTTGAGGAATAACATAAGCTTTAGGAATAGTAATTTCAGATGCTGGGACAAAATAATTTTGATAGGTGACATCCTTTATAAATGGCTTTGATCTATCATATTTTAAGCGTTGTGCTCCGGTTAGATCACTTGGCACCATAGTGCCTTCATAACCTTTGAATTTTAAAGTCGAGGATTTTGTGGTGTCGACGGACCAGGTCAATGGATAGGTGCTGCCTGCTGACCATGTTTTAGCTTGTGCGTTTCTAAGCTCTGTAATTCTGGCTCCTAGCTCATCAGTAATCTCTAGCATACTCTTCATAAGTTCATAAGTGCCCTCAACACGCTGCTTATAAGGTTTTAGCATATGTGTTTCGACCATCATTCCCAAAGTATTGAATAAGGTTGTATAACCCGTAGAGTAGCGTGGCGAATCCATAAATTGCGAAAAACCAGATTCTGGAGTACGATTATATACATTAACATAAGGAGTAATGTCCCAGGATTTTGCTTTGAGCTTTTGTTCTAATGAAGGCATTATGTTATTATGAAGATAATTCCCCAAGGGACCACCTAATTTATTATGTTGGGTAAATAAATGGGTTAAAGTATACTGATAATCTGCACCGTTACTGACGTGATTGTCTATAAAAACATCTGGTTGAATCATATGGAATATTTGTGCAAAAGTTTTTGCGTTTTTTGTATCACATTTTATAAAATCCCTATTTAGATCATAGTTGCGTGCATTTCCTCTAAACCCATATGCTTTTGGACCATTTTGATTGGTTCTTGTTCCCGAATTTCTATTTAAACTACCGCCAACATTATAAATGGGTATGGTCACTAAAATAGTATGCTTTGGTGCTTCAATTGTACCATTAGCTAAATCTCTAAATAGCATCATCGTTGCATCTATACCATCTGATTCGCCAGGATGTATGCCATTATTTATCAGTATAATTCTATGGTCGGTTCTTAGTTTTTCAAAATTATCACCAGATCTGCTCATGTTTAAGGTAACAATATGCAATGGTTTGCCAGAGTCTGTCTCACCGATTTCTCTAATCGAAATTTCTTTATAGCTATCAGCTAAATCCGTGTAATATTGAATGGTTTCTTCATAAGTCGCTGTTTCCAGTCCATTACTCTTTTCAAAAACAGTTGTGAAATCAATATCGGATGTATCCCGACCATTTTTTTTTGAATTTTCTGAACAGGAGGTTAGGATAAAAAGAAAGATTAGAAGTTTTTTCATAACGTATGTGATTGAGTTTCAAACTTACAGCTTTTAAGCCATAAATATTGTGAATATCGTAAAATTCAGATAAGAAAAAAGACTAATTTTGCATCACTTTCAAAAGTTCAATAATGCAACAAACAACCAATACAATTTTGATGATTCGTCCTATAAGTTTTAGGATGAATGAACAAACGGCTGTCAATAATTATTTTCAGGAAGATTTAGATCTTAAAAATGCCGAAATTAACCTGAAAGCTCAGAATGAGTTTGATGCATTCGTTGAAAAATTAGAGGCTGTTGGAGTTGATGTTGTTGTCGTAAGCGATGATGAGTTGTTTGATACTCCTGATTCAATTTTTCCGAATAATTGGGTAAGCTTTCATAATAATGGAGATGTGGTTATTTACCCTATGTTTGCCGAAAATAGGAGGAAAGAAAGACGGGAAGACGTTTTTATACGACTTGAGGAAGAAGGTTTTAAAATAGAGCATATAGTAGATTATACATCTGCTGAAGATGAAGGTGTTTTTTTGGAAGGCACTGGAAGTGTGGCTTTAGACCGTATCAATAGAAAAGCGTATTGTGCTTTATCGCCTAGAGCAGATGAAAATCTTTTTATAGAATTTTGTGAGGATTTTGAGTATACTCCAGTTATTTTCACAGCGAACCAGACCGTTGATGGAAAGCGACTGGCGATCTATCATACCAATGTAATGATGTGTTTGGCAGAGAATTATGCCGTGATTTGTTTAGATGCTATTGACGATAAAAAAGAGCGTAAAAATGTGATAAAACATTTAAAGCAAGACGGTAAGGAAATAATAGCCATCACCGAAGCCCAGATGCACCAGTTTGCAGGGAATATGTTACAAGTACAAGGGTCTAAAAATCAACGTTATTTAGTGATGAGCGAGGCTGCTCGTAAAAGTTTGACCAAAAATCAAATTAAGCGTATTGAAACGTATTGCCCAATTCTTTCGAGTTCTTTAGAAACCATTGAAACCTGTGGTGGCGGCAGTGCACGTTGTATGATGGCTGAGATATTTTTACCGAAAGCTTAATCTAGCTTATTAAAAATATAGGGTCCTTTTTCAGCTCCCCAAACGTAGTTGCCATCAGCATCAAAACCTCTATCCCAAGAGATTACTTTATCTTCTAATATTTCAACCTCACTTCTTGCAAATGATGCGCCTCGCAGAGTACTTACACAAGTTGTGTCTCCTGTTTTTCCCATAAAGCGTTTTTCAGACATACGCTTTAGCACTACTTCACACCCTTTTTTTAGTGCGATATCATTTAACGAGATAGAATCAAAAGCTTTTGGTGTTTTCCATTTACCAATCCAAAGAGAATCGACATCCAATGAATACACTGCCGAGCTAAAGGTACTGTCCGATAATCTGGTAACTTCATAGATGCGTTGACGATAGGGTCTATCTTGCATACTGTTTAAAGCTTGTTCCACATAGAGGAAGTTGCCTTGGTCTTCCCAAATAGGATACATATGTAGCGAAATATTAAAGTAAGACGAATCCACTTGCGATTGAATTTCAGAATTAAAAGATCCTTGCATTAATGCGAATAACTCTTTAAGTTCTGTATCCTCTTTGACCTCAGGTTCAGACTTAGTTTCATTTTTACAATTAAAAATTAAAGTTGCGAGAATTAAAAAAGGAAATAAGCGTTTCATATATCTATATTTTGAGACCTAAATATAGATAAAATTAATTAAGCCGTAGGTGCAGCTTTCGGAAGTTCAATAAAGAATTTACTGCCCATATTAACAGTGCTTTCTACCCAAATTCTTCCGTCATTGAGTTCCACTAAATCTTTGGCAATGGTTAATCCAAGTCCTGTCCCTTTCTCATTTTTAGTGCCAACAGTTGTAAAGTTTTTATTTGCATTAAAAAGCTTATCGATATTTTCTCTAGATATACCAACTCCCGTATCTTCAACACAAATCAATGCTTTGCCATCTACATCTTGATTGGAAACCGTAATCACATCACCAGTTCTGCTAAATTTAACAGCATTGGTAATTAAATTCTGAATAACAATTTCAACCATGCTACGATCTGCATAAACAAAATCGCGTTGCGATTCATCAATAAGTACTATACGCTTGTCTTCAACCTTTTGCTCTACTAATGCCATTTTTGTGTGGAAGACCTCTTGGATATTGAAAAGTTCTGGTTTAGGTTCTAGACTTTGCATTTGTGATTTAGACCAATTCAATAAATTGAATAGTAGCGAAGATGCATTATTGGCATTTTCGCTCAATTCAGGGATTAATTCCCTGAACTCTTCTTTGGATATACTGTCTTCCTTTAATAAATCTAAAAAGGCCTTTATGGATGAAATGGAATCTTTTAAATCGTGAGAAACTATTGAGAATAATTTGTCCTTTACTTGATTAATTTCTTCAAGATGATGCGTCTGTTCTAGTATAGCCTCATTTCTAACCTGTTCTTGTGCTAATTTCTCATTTTGATTCGTAATGATTTCCCTATACTTTCTATTCTTCAAATAATTAAGTAAGAGCAGTGTCAATAAAACAAGAGCAGCAGCAAGTGCTCCATATACAACCAAAGGATTATTTAGCCATGATTTTTTAGCTTTATTATCTTCTTCAAAATTGTCAATTTCCTTTTCAATTGGATTTGAGTTGTAGATATCAATAGGTTCAATATCAGTAGGAAAAGTGAGTGGTTCTACTTTTGATAGTTCTTCTTTTAGATCGTAGTATTTATTTTGCCAAAAGAATGCATTCTGGAAGTAACCACGAGTTGAATCTAAGGCTATATGAAGTTTATAGTTTTCTAATAAAGCCGTTTTATTATCTATTTTTTGGGCAATACCATAGGCTTCGTTAAGTTGAATCTCGGCAAGTTTTACCTTTCGTTTCTGAAGATTTAAGTTTCCAATAGCATTTAACGCTCTTAAAAGCCCTTCTTGATTATTCTGTTTTCTGTTATATTTTAAGCCTTCAACCAAATATTGCGAGGCCTTGTCGTATTCCTTGAATTCTAAATACTCGCTACCAAGTTTAGGAAGTATTTCACCTCGCATATCTTTATCCGTTGTTGGATTCAGCATATCCAAAACGTCTTCATAGTACTCAATAGCTTTGCGATGCTCTTTTCTTAAAGAATACAGATCAGCAATATTTTTGGTCGAAACTATAATACCGTTACGATCATCGATACGTTTTCTAACATCGAGGGCTTTAAGGTTAAACTCAATGGCCTTGTCAATTTGATTGGTCTTAAAATAAGCTTCGGCCAAATTGTTGTAAGCAGAACTAAGTTCATCTATTAAACCGCGTTTTTCAAAAATATCAATAGCGGATAATGAGTTTTGAAGTCCAACAGCATAGTTTCCGCGTTTTATCTCAATAAGACCAATACTATTGCTCACTTTAGCAACACCCAAGGTATCGCTGATTTGAAGATAGTACTTTCTCGATTTATCATAGTTGTCAATAGCGTTGTAGTAATCGTTACGCTCGGTGTAAATTAAGGCTCTGTAGTAAGTGCTTTCGGCAAGTCCTTTAGTGTAGTTTAACTGTTCGGCAAGTTTTGCAGTTTGATTAACATAACGTAGCGCTTTATTGTAATCTTCAATGGCATAGAGTTCGTTAATGAGCATTAGCGATAAGTCAACCTTAGTGGAATCGGCATTTTGATAGGCTAATTGTACCGTAAGGTCGTCTATTCTTTCATTTTGGGAAAAACCAATGAAAGAAACAAGACAAACAGCCAAGGTCAGTAACTGCTTCATCTTCTAACGGTTGATAGACGAAGTACAATGTTTTGGTGTATGTAACTTTTATAGAGGGATGCCAAAAGTAAGTCAACACTAAACAATAACAACGTGGTTAATGTTCGATAATTAAGCCTCATTAATGTTTGGGACATTGTTTAATAGCCTATCAAAAATGCCATAATGTGCTCAATTACACTAATATTTGGGATTTAATGCTAATAAATTAGATGAAATGACAGATGAAATTCACAAAAAAAAAGCTGTATCGATTAACGGCAGAAATCCTAGAAAAACGACCATTTTATCGATAAAATGCATTTTTGATTTAAAACATTGATATTCATTTAGTTAGAATTAAAAAGGTCTAGTGCTGGTAGTGCTTTTAGCTCAAAATCGAATAAACATTGATTTTCCCAAGAGCTACCCACAGTTGAGGTTGCTTCATTCCCATCAAAAGCCACCCAATCCGGTGCCCAATAACAGAAGCCAATACCATGATTGTTGGGTATATTTTTAATGGTCTCTATAAGCCATTCAAAATAAGCTTTTTGACCTTGGGGAGAGGGAGAGAATTCTTCTAAGATTTGATCTGTACTTCCAATAAAATTGGTCTGATTGTCATTCCATAACAATGTAAAAGGGTAGGCCACTTCAACCATTAAAATATCTTTATTAAATGTATTGGCCAGTTCATTTAATTTAGATTTAACGAGGTTTAAATCTTGTGTGTGAAATTGTGGGTAATAAGACAGGCCGATAATATCAAAATCGAGATTAAAGGACTCCAGTTCATTAAAAAAGAAGATAGCGCGTTCTACGTCTGAATGATGAAGCATAATACGGACATTGTTTTCTGTATCAACCTCTTTTATGGCTCTAATGGCCTCTGAAACCAAGGCTGCATAATTTGGCCAATTATCACTAAAATCATCCCAAACCCTTCCAAAATCCCATAAAAAACCGCTATTGGTCTCGTTACCAATTTGAATGATTTCTGGTAAAGTATTTTGTGCTTTTAGCTGTGTAACCACATCCTTTGTGTATTCATAAATGGCGACTTCTACCTCTTGAAACGTCATATTCTGCCAAGCTTGTGGTGGTGTCTGAGTTCCAGGGTCTGCCCAAAAGTCACTGTAATGGAAATTGAGCAGAAAATCCATGTTTTTGGATTTTATCCTTTGGGCATAAGCTTTTACATCAGCTAGACCATTTTCGCCATTTTGTGGTGTGTGCCAAAGCTTTAATCTTACAAGATTTGTGCCCTTGGATTTTACAAAGTCCAATAGTCCAACAGTGTTTCCGTCCGCATCCTTATAATCAATATTATAATCTTCCAATTCGCTCTGAAAGGATAAATCCATTCCTTTATAGAAGGTATTTGCATTATCGGGACCATTATTTGAATCATTATTGGAATCGTCGCTGGTTGAGCAGGCAATACATAAAAATAAAACGATAAACCTTAGAGTTTTCATAGTAGGATTCAATTTTTAAAAATCATTATTCCTCGATTTCTTGTCCAAATTTAATTAAATTTCCATCTTCATCTAAAATAGCAAATTCTCGCATTCCATATGGCTTGTCTTCTAATATGCCATTGGGATGAATGACGTTAAAAGATACTAATTCATTGTAAAGTGTATCAATGTCCTCTACATCTACGTAGCAACTTGTATTTTCTGGATGAATTTTATCATTACATTTCCAAAAATGGACAACAAAATTATCACGAGCAATAACAGCATAATTGTCATCTAAATACCCAACACGGTCAAAACCAAGTTTTGTTTTATAAAAGTTAACAGTTTTATTGATGTCCAATGATGCTAAGACAGGAATACCTCTTAGTAAGTGTTTTTTTCGTTTCATTTTTTTATTGATGTTTTAGTAGAGCTTTAAAATTAGGGAATTATGAGGGTTCAAAACCTTAATGAAATAATAAAACTGCTATCTTTGCCGACGTTTAAAAGCGCAAAGTGTAAAATAAAATATGAAGCTTCAGGATACTTTAGAATTACAGGTTATGGCTGCTGTAAAAGCCTTGTTTCAATCGGAATTAGAATCTGTTGAATTCCAAGCCACTAGGAAAGAGTTCGCTGGAGATATCACTGTAGTTGTATTTCCAATGCTGCGCGTTGTTAAAGGAAATCCAGCTGTTATCGGTCAGCAAATCGGAGAATACCTTAAAGATAATGTGGATTTAGTTAAAGCCTTCAATGTGGTTAAAGGCTTTTTAAACATTGAAATCGACGATACTTATTACACAAACTTCTTTAATACCATAAAGGATAACGATGACTATGGCTTTGTAAAAGAAAAAGATGAAAAAGCCATCATGGTGGAATATTCTTCACCAAATACCAACAAACCGTTGCATTTAGGACATGTTAGAAATGTATTGTTAGGGTATTCAGTTGCTGAGATTTTAAAAGCTGCAGGGAAGACCGTTTATAAAACCCAGATTATCAACGATAGAGGGATTCATATTTGTAAGAGTATGTTGGCTTGGCAGCGCTTCGGCAATGGGGAAACTCCTGAATCGACTGGCTTAAAAGGAGATAAACTTGTTGGAAACTATTATGTGAAGTTTGATAAAGCTTACAAAAAGGAAATTTCTGAATTAGTATCTCATGGTTATTCAGAAGAAGAAGCAAAAAAGAGTACACCAATTCTGTTAGAAGCTCAAGATATGCTTAGAAAATGGGAAGCTGGTGATAAAGATATTGTTGCACTTTGGGAAAAAATGAACGGTTGGGTTTATGAGGGTTTTGAAGCGACATATAAGGCTATTGGTGTCGATTTTGATGAATATTACTATGAAAGCCAAACCTATTTATTAGGTAAAGAATTTATTGCGGAAGGGCTAAAAACAGGGGTTTTTTACAAGAAAGAGGATGGTTCGGTTTGGTGTGACCTTACCGAAGATGGTCTCGATGAGAAAATCGTATTAAGAGCTGACGGTACAGCAGTGTATATGACCCAAGATATTGGTACAGCCATACAACGAATAAAGGATTATCCTGATGTTGGTGGTATGGTGTATACCGTAGGTAATGAGCAAGATTACCATTTTAAGGTTTTGTTTTTGATTTTGAAAAAACTAGGCTTTGACTGGGCGAAAAACTTATATCATTTGAGCTATGGGATGGTCGATTTACCAAGTGGTAAAATGAAGAGTAGAGAAGGAACAGTTGTAGATGCCGATGATCTTATTCAAGAAATGACGGACACAGCTCAACAAATAGCTGATGAAAAAGGAAAGTTAGATGGCTATTCTGAAGAAGAGAAAAAAGAAATTTATAAATTAATAGGTTTAGGAGCTCTTAAATATCAAATTCTTAAAGTCGATCCTAAGAAACGAATTTTGTTTGACCCTAAAGAATCTATTGATTTTAATGGTGATTCAGGGCCCTTCGTCCAAATGATGTATGTTAGAACTAGAGCTATACTGAGAAAGGCAAATTTTGATTTTCAGAAAAAAATTAACTCATTAAAGTTACATGAAAAGGAGAAAGAGATTTTAAAACAATTGAAGTCTTTTCCTGAGGTGATTCAAAATGCTGCCCAAAATTACAACCCTTCCGCAGTTATCAATTTTGCATATGATTTAGCAAAAGAGTATAGTTCATATTATCAATTAGTTCCAATTCTTGGTGCTGATAAAGAAGAGGAAAAAGTCTTTAGGGTACAACTTTCAAAAACCGTTGGGCAGACCATAAAAAATGCATTCAGCGTTTTAGGTATTGACGTACCAGAGCGTATGTAGGTCTATCATATGATTGAGCCCTATTGTATTGTTTCAATTTTTAACACTATGGCTTAAAGGCTTCCCGTGTTTTTTACTTATCTTAGTAGATGGTTAAAAGCTAAATAGTTATACCGTAAAATCAGCTATAAAACTATAGTATACAAAAGGTGATATTACAGTAAATCATTTCTGGGCTTATAGAATAAAAAAATTAAACAGATGAAAAGACTTATATCATTTAAATCGCTAGCCAGTAATTTCATCGCTATACTTTTGGTGACTTTTACATTAAGTGCCCAAGAAGGCTTCACTGAATTTAGTGGTAGAGTGGTTGACGGAAAATCAAAAAAAGGCTTAGAAGCGGCCAGCCTTAATATTAATGCAACTAACATTGGTACTATTACTAATTCTGAAGGGGAGTTTATACTCAAAGTTCCTGACGCTTATTTAGACTCTAAGATTTTGGTAAACTTATTAGGGTATAATACTAGGGTAATTCCGGTTTCAGAACTAAACAAAAAAAATAATAGAATAGAACTATTAAGTGTTGTTACCGAATTATCTGAAGTAAATATCTCAGCTTTTAAAAATGCTGAGACTCTGATCAGACGAGTGTTTGAAGACAAAAATAAACACGATCGCTCAGAATCAGTATTTATGACAGCTTTTTATAGAGAGACGATAAAAAGACGTAGCCGAAATGTGTCTCTGACGGAGGCGGTTGTTAACATTCTAAAGCAATCTAACAATGCCACGCAAAGAGATATTATTCAGTTGGGTAAGGCGAGAAAAAGTACAGATTATAAACGCCTCGATACCGTATCGGTGAAGCTTCAAGGAGGTCCTTTTTCGACTATTTATTTAGATATCATGAAATATCCGGAATATATATTCAATGAAGAAACCATTGGTAGTTATGCCTTTTCTTTTGACGCTCCATCAAGTATAAATAATAGAAATGTTTATGTCGTGAACTTTGCCCCTAAGAGCAATGCGCTTAACTATAGCTATATTGGTAAACTATATATCGATGTAAAATCATTGGCCTTGGTAAGTGCCAATTATGCACTTGATCTTAGCGATAAAAGCAAAAGCAAAAATCTTCTGGTAAAAAAGAAACCTAGTAACATCATAGTGTATCCTTTGGAAGCTAATTATAAGGTGGACTATAAATCTAATGGCAATAAATGGTATTATAGTTATTCAAATTTAAACTTAAGGTTTAAAGTCAATAAAAAACGTCAGTTGTTCAATAAAGTTTATAGCTTATCTAGTGAAATGGCAGTTACGGATTGGGAAATAAACACGTCTAATCGAAAAATTAAGGTTAGGGATAGGCTTAGCCCTTCCATAATAATTACAGATGCCATACTGGGATTCTCTGATCCGGATTTTTGGGGCAAGTACAATTTGATAGAACCCGATAAATCCATAGAGAATGCCATTGACAAAATAAGGAAGAGCATTGAAAGACAGAAGAAAAAAGAAGAGCGTAAAACGGCTAATGGAATTCCATAATAAGAGATTTCTGTAACCTTCTTTAACCTATGTTGCCTTTTTGTTTCACCAATCGGAAAGAACTTGAATTCATAAATGAGTTAATTAGCTTTCAACGAAAACTTTCCTTATAACGAAGCGCTTGTTCAATATGGGAGAAATGATGATTGCTATGCCATGCATAGACACCAATGGTTTCTTCCAAAGAAAAACGTTTTCCATGTTCGGGATGAATAAATTCTCGTTTTAAATCTGCTTCATTAAAACTTTTTAGTAAAACGGAGAGTTTTTCGTGAACCCCTTTTAAAATAAAAATGGATGCATCTATGGGCTCTGAGTAATCAATTAACTTGGCAAAACGGTCTTCATAATAGGGTCTTATAGTCGGTCTATTTTCGGTCAGTGAGAGTTTAAATCGTATAATACTGTTCATGTGGCTATCGGCACAATGGTGTGCCACTTGTTTAATAGTCCAACCATTCGGTCTGTACTTATAGTTTAATTCTTTAGCATTGAGTTGTTTTGTTACTGATTCTATACGTTCTGGGAATGACTCTATCGTGGTAATCCATTCTCTTAAATGCTCTTGGGTGATAGTTTCAGGCTTTGTAAATTCACCGATAGAAAACCGTAATTTATGAAATTCTTGCTCAGTCATGACGATAATTACTTGGTGGTTTTGGTTTTGTACTTAAACCTATGTATATATCCTAAACTCAATTCTGTAAAATCCGCTTGTCCAAGGTTAGCATTAATATGCGCTCCAATAAAAATATTATGCTTTGGGGAATGGTTATTGGACCACAGATAATATTTTAATCCCATTCTTGTTGAAACTGTTCGTTTTATTTCATAATACCAATCTAATTCGCCAAGAACGGTAACAGTATCACCATTTCCGTTTTCAAAAGTGTATCCTTGGTTTAAAATCCAGTCAATCTTATAGAAAGGTTTATAAATATTTAACCCAATATCAAACTCAAAACCAAAATGACTCAGCAATAATTCAGAGGTTGCATAAAGCCCAAAATTTGTGGCATAGCCATATGGGTTTTCTTTAAAAATAGGATATTCTTCTTCAACTAAGGCTTCATTATTTTTGATGTAATCGTAATAATGCTCATAAAATCGGTAGTAAAAACCAGCTCCAAATTTAAAAGTGTTGTTGATAATTTTACCATAATCTAAAGCAAATGCAAATACTTCTCTTTTATCATTAAATACCTCAGAAAGTACATTCTGTCCGATACCAAACCTCGATGATAAATAACTTTGGGATTTCGAATCGAAGCTGTGCTTTTCTGGTTGGCTGAATACTATTTCTTTCTGATTAAATTTGGCAGAAATACTAGCAGCTAAAGAGTTAAGCCCCTGATTTGGAAGTCTGGTGTGTCCATTAGACTGATGAAGATAGCCTAAACCAAAGCGCCATGTCGTTTTACCCTGACTAAAGACATCATAGTACAAAAATGACCTAAAAGACCAATTAAGCTTTGTTGTAATGGCTCTGTTCAACGGGTTATTTATTGAATCGAATAGCGTATTAATATAAGACGTACCAATACCAATTTGCAAGTTTAATTTTTTGGTATATTTTTTTAAAATATTAAACTCTATAAACGGCATTAATGTGAAAGCCTCACCAACTTTTTCAGAATTTCCGTAATCTGTATAGCCAAGACTAAGACCAGTTTTCGGATAGTTTAATCGCGCTGCCCATTCTTTATCAGGGGAGAAGTTGTAATGTCCGAGGCTAATGAAAATGTTTTTTTGAAGTTTGGTTTCTGGAAAGTCTGTATTTGCAGGGAGTGTTTTTCCTATAAGCAATTCTGGAATTACAAAATAGGATTCACTGCTATTTTCTGTTTTTGTTTGACCGATCATATAAAATGAAGTAAACAAAAAAAGATAAACGAAAAGCAAGTTTATGGCTTTAATCCGAGTTGATTTTAGTTAGTTACAGGCTAAAAATAGTAACTAAAACTGTATTCTCAAACTTAAGTTGGGTGTGAGTTTTAATGATCTGTTATCAACTTCCACAATATTGTCGTCGGCATCAAAGGTATAATAACGATTAATGATATTAGATCGGTTGAATACATTCCAAATAGAAGCACCAGCTTCGGCTTTAATCCCTTTTGATATATTGAATTTATAAATGGCTGATACGTCAGTTCTGAAATAGTCTGGTAATCTATCATCATTAGGGTTGTCGTACTCTATAAAAGAATTATTTTCAATTTGGGTTTCAGAAGGCTCTGTATAGGCACGACCAGAATGCCAATTAATTCCCAGTCCTATTTTAAAATTGTTAAGGCTGTAAGTTAAGGAGGCATTAGCCACATGTGTTAAGTCTACTGTATTTGGAAAAGCGCTACTTTGGTTTATAGTATCAAACTTATAATCGTTGTTGCTTAAAGTATAGCTAAGCCAAGCGCTAAAATCATTAAAGCGCTTATTAACAAGAAAGTCCAAGCCAGTAACCGTATAAGAGCCAATATCATTTACAAACTGAAATTGATTTTGAAAGCCTTGACTTTGTGCCGTAATATCATCGACATTTTTGTAATAACCTTCAAGCGAAATCAATAGGTTGTTTTGGTTATAACTAAGGCCTAATGATATTTGCTGACTTCTTACTAGCGGCACGTCTTCAGAGTTAGAAAGTTGCCAACGCCGTTTTTCAATACCAAAAAAATCTTGTTGAAGATCGATGACCTGGGTTATGGATTGGCTTTTTAATTCTCCTAAAACTTCGAGCCTAATAGCATCAGAAATTTTTTGATTGAAGGCAAATCTAGGTTCTATGACAAGCTCTTTTACCTTTTCAAAATAACTAATCCGAGCGCCCAAGCGTATATAGGTATTACGTGATTTAGAATAGCGTTCTGTCTCGCCAAAGAAAGCATGGGTGCGTATAATTTCCTTAACTAAACTGGTAAAATTTGGGTTAACTACATCTTCAAAATCTGTGACGCTAACTTCATTGAATTGATAACCTCCTCTTAGTTTTGTGTTATTATTTACAGTTTTTGAAATGTCTAATCGTAATCCGTAATCTTCTACTTTATTTTCTTGAATAAGGAGCTGACCATTTGTAACGTCATTATTTTGTGCGTCCAAATCATAGTTAGAATAATAAAATTGAACTGATGCCTGTATGTTATCTTTAAAGACTTTAGAATAGGTTGCACTAGCACCGTAACTTACTTGATTTAGTGCACTTCTGGTTTCTTGAATATTATTATCTGAATTTGTAAATATTTGATTGTAATCAAGGTCATTGTAAATGTTAAGTAAACTCACACGAAGTTTTGAAGTACTATTGATGTCATAAAGAAATTTGGCATTAAGATCATAAAACAAAAAACGCTCGTCTAAAGCAATAATAGAACTGATATCATTGGATATATTAAGTTCTGAGTCTCTAAAAATTCGATCAAAATAAGCATCATAAGTTGTCGAAGCTAGCACATCCGTAAAAGATCGCCTTGCAGACAACTGCAATTCCATTTTTTTGCTTAAAGGAATTTTTGCATAGCCATCTGTATTCAGAAGATTGGTGGCTATACCAGCATTGAATGTAGAATCAATTTTATCTGAATTTTTGATAGAAATGGTGCTAGAAACACCGTTTCCATAAAGCGCACTGGTTCCATTTTTAGAAATTCTTATCTCGTCCGATAAATAAGGATTAAAAGCAGATATGAGGCCAAAAAAATGACCAGATTGATACATTCTGATACCTTCATATAGTATAAGATTTTGATCGTTGGTGCCTCCCCTAACGTTTATGTTAGAGATACGTTCATCAACACTTATGATTCCTGGCAGATTCTGCAAAATCTGCAAAACATCAGGTTCAATCAATCCAGGAAGTATATCAAAAGCCTTTGCGTCTACTTCTACGGCACCATTATTGGTTTTAGAGATGCCTTTAGTTAAATAGTTGGTCACCACCACTTCTTCAAGACGCTGTACAGTACTCTGCTTTGGTGTAATGGCTATGAATCTAATGTCTAATACCTTAAATTCTAATGATGTTAAAAACCGTAATTCGCTCAATGCCTGTTCCAATGATAACTCAGGGTTTAGCGGTGGAACTAAGATACTGTCTATGGTTTTTGTTTCGTAAGAGAATCTTACATTATAACGTTTTTCTAGCTGCTCAAGAATTTGAATTAGTGGTTCTGGTTCCTCATTTTGGCTATGAGCTAAATTGAAGAAAGAAGTAAAGATTAAAAAAAATAAAACTACACGTAGTAAAAGTTTATTCACGCTTTAATACAATAGAAGTTCCCGACTTACTATAGTTTAAATTTAAAGGTATTGTAATAGATTGCAATGCCAAATCTAGGTTTTTATGTGTAAAGCTTCCGCTAAATAATCGCATCTTGTCAGCTTGGTCTACCAATATCTTAATGTCATAATAATTCTCAAGCTCAGTAATAACGTGTTTTAAAGGAGTGTTTTTAAAATTACTTTCACCACGCAACCATGATGGTTGCGTAGCGATTTCTTTTTCATTAGCAAGTAACTTCCCATCTATTATTTTAATACAATGTCCAGCTTTTAATTTTGTGAAGCCTTCACTGGTTGTAACACCAACTAACCCTTCGAAGCATGTCACCTCAAAGTAATTATGACGTTGTTTTACGTTAAAATGAGTACCTAATACACTTATAATTCCACTATCCGTTATCACGTCGAATTTTTCCCCTTTTGAAACTTTAAAAAAAGCTTCACCACTTAACTTCACTTCTCGGTTTTTAGTCCATTTACTTTCATTGAAAGCAATTGAAGAGTTTGCATTGAGGATAACGTTAGAGTCGTCAGGTAATTCAATATTAGCTTGTTTTGCAATTTGGGTATTGATATGAGTATCTAATGTTGTGGTGTAGTAATATACGCTGAAACAAATCGCTAAAATAGCAGCTATTCTCAAAAGAGGTTTGTGCCATTTTTGTTTGATTTTCTTAGGCTTAAGTTTTGGTTTTAGATCTTCGTAATGCTCATCAACAGAGAACTTGGGGGATTTAAAAGATTTTAATGCAGCATCCATTTGGATTAGACTATTGTAATCCTCTAGTTGCTCAAAAGCTTTCAGCTCTTCCGCATTTAGGTTATTATCTAACCATTTTTTTATGAGTGTTTCTCTGTCCATTACTTTATTTCAACTATATAACAGCTAATTCATATAAATTCCTACCCATCATAAATTTATCTATAACTTTGATGATTAATTATAGACCTTCAATATCTTCCCGCAACTTTCTCAATGCTCCATAAATGCGTTTTTCAACGGCTTTAGTGGATATATCTAAAATTGCTGCAATTTCCTTAAATCGTTTTCCCTCGACACGATTCATTAAGAATGCCACGCGTTGGGCTTCGGTTAAATTAGCAAGTGCATTTTGTAGCTTTTTATAGTATTCTTTTTCTTGTAAAACAAATTCTGGCGATTCGTTGGTTGATTTTTTTTGAGGAAGCTTCTCGTATTTCAAAACTACTTTTTGGTGGGCAACTGCATTGAGCATTAAATTATTTGCAGTTGTAAATAAGAAGCTTTTTGCCTTATCGGGAGAAATCTTCCCACAGTTCTGCCACAGTTTTATAAAAGCCTCCTGTACATTGTCCTTTGGGTTTAGATGCTCTCCAAACTTGTAATAAAGAAAATCATGGAGGTTTTTTGAGTGCTTTTTATACAAACGCTCAAACAGGTGCTCTTCGCAAATATGGTCTTGTAAAGGTTGACTCATCATTTTTCGCGTTACAAATTATGAATAAATTTTATAAGCAGGAGGTAGGAGAAATAAATCTTGGATTGTTGTATAATAAAAATTGAATAGCTCCAAATATTATGAAAATGAAAATTAATAAGTTATTACTTTACGCTTTTTTTGCCCTTTTAGCCTTAACGTCTTGTCAAGATGAAGAAGTCGAGGCTATTACTGCAGATGAACAGGAAATTATCCAGTCCGACACACCGTTGGCTGTATTTATGACTAATATTACTTCTAATTATGGTGCATACGATGATATTCTTGACGAATCGAGTTGTTTTTCTATCGAATTGCCTGTAACTATTATAGTGGGAGATGTTACCATTGTTATAGAGACCTTGCAAGATATCGAAGATTTAGAGGAGCTGTTCGAAGAATTCGAAGATGAAGAGGATTTCTTTGATTTTGTTTTCCCTATTACAATAATTTTTAGCGATTATACAGAAATTGTTATCGAAAGCATAGACCAGCTCGAAGGATTTATTGAAGAATGTGATCTTGATGGGTATGAAGACGATAACATTATTGAGTGTGTAGACTTTGTATATCCAATTTCATTCTCGGTATTTAATGCTGATTTCAATATTGTGGATACCATCACTATAGAAAATGACGAAGCCTTGTACAACTTTTTAGAGGATTTGGAAGATGATGAAAATGCCTTAATTGTCAGTTTAAATTATCCTGTAACCTTGGTTTATGCTAACGGAGAAACCGTAACGGTAAATTCTAATCAAGAATTGGCCGATGCTATTGAGGCTGCTGAAGACGATTGCGACGATGACGACGATATTTGCGAAATTGGTCTCGAAGAACTCGAAGCATATTTGTTAGAATGTGCGTTTGAAGTAGAAATTTATAACCAGGAGGAAGATTTAGTTGATACGCTGCAATTTGAGTTTAATGCATCTGGCTCAATAGTAGTGACAGGTGATGCAACAGTGGTTGATGAGGGAGAATGGGATTTGCTGGAAACTGATTTAGGAAATAAGCTAATCATTGAGGGATTACAAACCTTTACCATGGCTAATGGGCTGTGGTTACTCAAAGAATGCGATGAGGATGATGAGCTAGAGTTTGTTAAAGAAACAGATACTGGTGACATAACTATGGAGCTTGAGCTCGATTGCGAAGACGAAGTTTTTGATTGCTTTGATGATTTTGAGTTAGTGGAATGCCTTGGACCTAATAATGAATCAGAATTTAATCTAAGTGCCAATACCGTAGGATTAGTAGATTGTCCTTACGAATTTATCCCATCTTTCCACGTTACTGAAGCGGGTGCTGAAGCTGATATCGATGCTATCGAAAACACGGAATCCTACTGGTCGGCAACAGGAGAAGTGTATCTTAGAATAGAGTCGACTAATGGAAATTTTGAAGTTTTTACAATTTATTTAATTGCTGAAGAGTGCAATTATTTTGAATGTTATGGTAATTACAATCTTACAGTGTGCGATGAAGATGACGGTGCAGAAGATGGTTTTGGAGTGTTCGACCTGAACCTTATTTTTTCGAATTGTCCAAATGATGATGTGGAATATAATTTCTACGCAGCATTAGAAGATGCAGAAAATGAAGTTAATGCATTGGCCAATCCTTTCGTTAATACAATCGTAAGCCCACAATTGATTTATTCTAGAGTTGCATTAGCAGGAGATCCTAGTGCTTATGAAATATTTACCCACGAATTAATTGTCGAAGATTGTTACGCGGATGGCTGTTCAGAACAAGAAGTGGATGCTTACTTGCTAGATTGTATTTGGAACGCTGTAAATTATAATGGTAGTGATAACTTAATGGAATGGAATTTTGATTTTGAAGGTGCCAACAATATAGTTGTGATCTATACCGATACACAGACCATTGATGCTATATGGACCACATCACAATCTGAGGATGGCGTTGTTGTGACTTTTGATGGTGTTTCTGGCCCAAATATTCAAGCCATTACAGGTGAATGGTTGGTTGTAGAATGTAGTGAGGACTTTTTCCACCTAGAACGAGGAGACGATACCCTACTATTACAAAGAAATTGTGATTAATAAAAAGAAACCGCTAAATGAGTTAGTAATTTAGTAAGTTTAAGTTGATGAAGAGGGTTGCCAACCGCTAGGTAGCCCTTTTCTTTTTAGTGAAACTCTCAAATATAGCATTATAGAATTATAGGTATGCAATTCGTTTATCTCTTGTAAATTCTTAAATTTGCATCTTCAAAAAGAGATAAAGATTATGTTCAATAATTTAAGTGAAAAGTTAGATAAAGCGTTACACGTCCTCAAAGGCCACGGAAGTATCACAGAGGTCAATGTTGCAGAAACTTTAAAAGAAGTAAGACGTGCGCTTTTAGATGCCGATGTTAATTTCAAAATTGCTAAAGAATTTACCAATAAGGTAAAGGAAAAAGCATTAGGTCAAAATGTATTGACCACGTTGCAACCAGGACAGTTAATGGTTAAAATCGTCAAAGACGAATTAACCGAACTTATGGGTGGTGATGCAGAAGGGATTAATCTTTCAGGCGACCCTAGCGTTATCTTAATGTCTGGTTTACAAGGTTCTGGTAAGACCACTTTCTCAGGTAAACTTGCCAATTATCTCAAAAGTAAAAAGACTAAAAAACCTCTATTGGTAGCTTGTGATGTTTACCGTCCTGCAGCGATTGATCAGCTTCATGTGGTTGGAGATCAGATCAATGTTGAGGTTTATAGTGATAAAGGAAATAGCGATCCAGTCGCAATTGCGCAAGCTGGTATAGCTCATGCAAAAGCTAATGGTCATAATGTGGTGATTATAGATACGGCTGGTCGTTTGGCAGTCGACGAAGCGATGATGACTGAGATTTCTAATATCCATAAAGCCATTCAGCCTCAAGAAACCTTGTTTGTTGTAGATTCAATGACGGGTCAGGATGCAGTGAATACAGCAAAGGCTTTCAACGATATCCTAAATTTTGATGGTGTTATCCTTACCAAGTTAGATGGTGATACTAGAGGTGGTGCTGCGATTTCCATTAAATCGGTAGTTAATAAACCCATAAAGTTTATCGGTACTGGTGAGAAGATGGAAGCTATTGATGTCTTCTATCCATCGCGTATGGCGGACCGTATTTTGGGAATGGGAGATGTGGTATCTCTTGTTGAGCGTGCCCAAGAGCAATTTGATGAAGAGGAAGCGCGTAAACTTCAGAAAAAAATTGCTAAAAACCAGTTTGGATTCGATGATTTCTTGAAGCAAATTCAGCAAATCAAAAAAATGGGTAACATGAAGGATTTAATCGGAATGATACCTGGTGCTGGTAAAATGATGAAAGGAATAGACATTGATGATGATGCCTTTAAAGGTATTGAAGCCATTATACATTCCATGACACCTGCCGAACGTGCTAACCCATCCATCATAAATGCTAGTCGTAAAAAACGAATTGGTAAAGGTTCTGGGACTTCGGTGCAAGAAGTCAATCAGTTATTGAAACAGTTCACACAAATGAGCAAAATGATGAAGATGATGCAAGGTGGTGGAGGCAAACGCATGATGCAAATGATGAAAAATATGCCGAGATAGTTTAGTTTGCAGTCTCAGATTGCAGTATAGTATTTGTATAATGAATATTTAATATGGGTTTCAAAAAAATCCTCTTGTTATTATTAGTGCCCTTTGTAACTGTTTGCTTAAAAGCCCAAGAGAACGTTGATGAATCTTCATCTGAAGGTATTATAAAAAATGAATGTGACCCAAGTAAGAGTTATCTGGGTAAGTTTATTTTTTCTGTTCCTAAAGATGTGAATATTTACTTTCCAACTACATTTGGTAATGAATACGAAAGAATTGAAAGTCATTGGAATAAAATTTACGATGAAGCTGATTTATATGATACAGAAGTCTTGAATCTATTGACTTGTTCTAATTTGTCAAATTCTCAAAAAGAGTTTTTAATTGATGCAATGAACGGTCTTAAATTAGATGAATATATAAATTTTACAAGTGGATGTTTTTCTAAATACAAAAAGAAAACAATTAGTAAAGACTTACTAACCTATACAATATTTAAACCTGTTTTGACTAAGAACTATTTTGCAAAATATTATGAAAATGCAGAAGTGATCAAATTACTTTCTGATATCAAAAATAATGATCGCATAAAGGGTACTGAAATTGAAAAGAGCATTGATAGTATTTTATCAGGTGAAAGATTAAAAAAGATAACGAAGTTTCATAAAAGTTCCTCAGGACCAATGAGTACGGACATTATTGATAGTTGGTAATTTGGTCTGCAAATGATAAGAATTTTAGAATTGTGGTTGCAATTGAAAACTAATAAAAGATGACTATACTAGACGGAAGAAAGACAAGTAAGGACATAAAAGACGAAATCAAAATCGAAGTTGATAAAATGAAGGCCAATGGTGAAAAAGTACCACATCTCGCAGCCGTAATTGTAGGTAATGATGGTGCAAGTTTAACCTATGTTGGTAGTAAAGTAAGAGCATGCGAACGCGTTGGGTTTGAATCTACTATGGTCCGTTTACCAAATACCACGAGTGAGATAGAATTATTAGATACTATTGATAAATTAAACAACAATGATGATATCGATGGTTTTATTGTTCAATTACCATTGCCACCACAAATTAATACACAAAAGGTCTTAATGGCTGTTCATCCAGATAAGGATGTAGATGGATTTCATCCTATGAATTTTGGGAAAATGGCCTTGGACATGTCCACATTTATTCCAGCGACACCATTTGGCATTCTAGAGCTTATTGACCGTTATGGTGTAGAAACCAAAGGCAAGCATACGGTTGTGATTGGTCGTTCACATATTGTTGGTCGCCCAATGAGTATACTTATGGGCCGTAAAGGCTTTCCAGGAAATTCTACAGTGACATTAACACACAGCCATACCAAAAATATTACACAGATTACGTCTCAAGCAGATATCATAATAACAGCTCTTGGTGTACCAGGCTTTCTAAAAGCAGAAATGGTAAAAGACGATGTCGTAATTATTGATGTAGGTATCACGCGTGTTCCTGATGATTCCGAAAAAGGCTATTACATTACTGGTGATGTCGATTTTGAAAATGTAAGCAAAAAGGCAAGCCATATTACTCCTGTACCTGGTGGAGTAGGACCAATGACTATTGCCATGCTTTTAAAAAATACATTACTTGCCAGAGAAAGACATCGTAGCCAATAGATTTTTTTAAACAAATACATCTGAGAAATAATAAGTATCTTTTACACTAAAACTACTTATTATGAAATTCAGACCATTTATTGCTTTACTTTTCCTGGTTGTTTTTAGTTGTAAAGATGCACGAGTTAAAAATCCTACCAGCATCTTTAAAGTCACAATCTCTCAAGATATTTTTGAAAGCCCCTTAGATGGTAGGTTACTATTGATTTTAGCCGATGATGATAAAGATGAGCCTCGTTTTTTAGTAAGTGAAGGACTTAATGCACAACCCATATTCGGAAAAAATGTTGACGATTTTAACCTGAAAGATGAAGTTGTCTTTGATGAGGACGTTTTTGGTTTTCCATACAGCAGTATTTCCAAGATAAAACCTGGTAAATATTATGTGCAGGCCGTTTTAAATGTTTATGAAACATTCAACCTTTCAACAGGACATACCGTTAAATTACCAATGGATAATGGTGAAGGGCAACAGTGGAATAAGTCACCTGGAAATTTATTTAGCAAGCCATTTGAAATTGAAATTAAGGAAAATGACACTTCAGAATTTAGCATTTTATTAGATCAGGTTATTCCCGAAATTAAAGTCCCAGAGGATACAGAGTGGATTAAGCATATTAAAATGAAATCTGAATTATTGTCTAAGTTTTGGGGACGAGATATGTATTTAGGAGCTCATGTGCTTTTACCCAAGGGTTTTGATGAACATCCTGAAGCCAAATATCCTTTAATGATTTTTCATGGGCACTTCCCGTCAGATTTTGACGGTTTTAGAACGACGCCACCAGATAAAGATTTAGAACCTGATTATTCAGAGCGTTTTGATGTAAAAGGGTATAATAATATTCAACAACAAGAAGCTTATGATTTTTATAGACGTTGGAATGAGCCAGACTTTCCAAGATTTTTAATAGTGGAAATTCAGCATCCTACGCCGTATTATGACGACTCATACGCTGTAAATTCTGAAAGTCAAGGACCCTATGGTGATGCTATAACCTATGAACTTATTCCTCATTTAGAAAAATTGTTTAGAGGCCAAGGTGAAGGTTGGTCCAGATTTTTATATGGTGGTTCCACTGGTGGTTGGGAGGCTTTGGCTGTACAAGTTAAATATCCAGATGAATATAATGGATGTTTTGCCGCCTGCCCAGATCCTATAGATTTTAGGGCATATTGCCTAAATAATATATATGAAGACGACAACGCCTATCACGCCAAAAGTAATCATAAGGACATTGAGATTCCAATGCGCAGAGATTACTTGGGCAATGTCAGTTCTACAGTAAGGGAAGCCAATCATTTAGAGCTTGTTCTTGGCGATAAATCTAGATCTGGAGCGCAATTCGATATTTGGGAAGCGACGTATTCACCACAAAATAATGACGGTTATCCTAAGCGACTATGGGATAAAATGACAGGAGACATTAATCATGACGTTGCTGAATTTTGGAAAGAAAACTATGATTTGAGGTATATTTTAGAGCGTGATTGGGATAGTCTTGGAGATAAATTAAAAGGAAAAATTCATATTTATTGCGGTGATATGGACAATTACTATTTAAATAATGCCGTTTATTTAATGGAAGACTTTTTAGAAAGTACGACAGATCCATATTACGATGGCGAGGTTGATTATGGGGATCGTGCAGAACATTGCTGGAATGGTGATCATGAGAACCCAAATCATATTTCAAGATTACGCTACAATAGCATGTATGTACCTAAAATAATGAAACGTATAGCTGAAAGTGCACCTGCAAATGCAGATTTAACGAGTTGGCGCTACGAGTAATTTAGTTGGCGAATAGCTGGCCTATATCTTTAAAAGCCTTAAATTCTAAAGCATTCCCAGAAGGGTCTTTAAAAAACATCGTAGCTTGTTCTCCGACTTGTCCTTTAAATCGTATGTAAGGTTCAATAATAAAGTTGATACCTTTAGATTTTAAACTGCTTGCAAATTCTTGAAAAGTTTCCCAAGGTAAGACCACACCAAAATGAGGCACAGGTACATCTTTTCCATCTACAGAATTGGTATGCATATCTTCCTCGGTTTTTGGCTTGTAATGAATGACCAATTGATGTCCAAAAAAGTTATAATCTACCCAGTGATTACTACTTCGTCCTTCTTCAAAGTTCAGGATATTAGTATAGAAATTGCGGCATTCTTCTAAGTTTGAGACTGGAATTGCCAAATGGAAAGGTGCAATTTTTGACATGATCTTATGTTATAATATTATCAAAGATACATTAAAAAAAGGCTTGCTAAATATAGAATTTAACAAGCCTAAAACAAATCGATCTAACCATCATCAATCAATTCAATTTTCCTGTTTTTCTTTTATATAATCCATCAAAACTTAATGCCCATGTTTTTCCTTCGTCAGAGCTCGATTCCATCGTTTGTCTAACAGTGTCTTCGGTTTTATCGTAAGTGTATACCATTTTATACCAAACTCCATCCGCTTTAGCAATCAGTTGCATGTCTCCTTCAGAATAGTCATCTGGTTCTTCAAAATGACTCACACTGCCATTAGCTACCCAGTTTTGCTTCCACTTTTTGTATGTAGAATCGTAATAACTAATGGAGCTTCCGCCATTACTATTGGTAGGACGCCAATTTTCTAAAATACCACAGTCGCCATTACTATTGGTAATGCTGCTTTCTGCAACTTTCTGACCATTTACATATACATCCCATTCGCCAACCCAAAAATCAAACTTTCTATAGTTCTCGTCAAACTTACAGGGATTAGCTAGTTTATACATATTGTTTTTTATCTTCTTAAACCGGCTATCTTCCTTTAAGACGTCAAAAGCTTTATCTTCTAATTGTTTAGAAAAACCAACTTGTAGACTATCTAAAGCTTCGAGTTCATGAATTGCTTTATCTGTTTGGTTATCTGCCGAATAACTCTTAGCTAACCAGAGACGTACATAAGGTCCTTTGAGACCACTTTTCTTGGCAATTTCAAAATTTTTAATCGCTTTATTATGCTTACTTAAATAGGCGTAACTAAAAGCCATGTAATAATTAGCCATTGAATCTTTAGAATTCAGTTTTAACTGCTTTTTGGCAGTTTCGATGACCTTTTCAAAGTCTTTGTTTCTAAAGTCGAGTTGATAAGGGTTATTATTTTGAGCAAAATTGAATTGATAAAAAACACCGAGCAGAAGACAAGTGATTTTTTTTTTCATACTTTAATTCTTTATTATTATTTTTTGAGTGATTTTCTTTTCTCCAGATATTACAGAAATAAAGTAAATCCCGTCGTTATAATTGTTAGGAATCCATTCCATTGAATTATCTAGTTTTATATGTTTCAATTGTCTTCCACTTAAATCATTAAATATAATGCTATCGTTGGCATTGACAATATTGGCGTCGAAAGTGAATTTATTTCCAATCGTTGGGAATAAAAAGGGAATTTCTTTTTTGGTCACTTCGGTCAGTGATAAGGTTGCAGATGTGATATAGAAAGCATTGGTATTGATGAGGTTGGCCTCCATTGAAGCTTGGGCATCTATAAAATCCTCTATAAAAGTACCATTGCTATCATACATCTTGATGAGTCCAGTAATACCGTTTCCTATTAAAAAATTTCCGTTTTCTAAAAAGGCAACGCCCTCAGGAGTGCTAAGGCCAGTGATTATGGTGCCAATTAAATTACCTTCGCTGTCAAAACGTTTTACCGAATTGCTGTTATAATCGATTACCCATAGGTCGCCACTTCCCGATTTGTCAAACCAAATATTGGTCGGTCCAGCAAGGTCGGTTTCTGATATAAAAACAGATTCAAATTCACCTTGAGAATTGTAACGATATATTTGTGCAGGAATTGCAGGATTTCCGTTAAAGGGCGGACTTCCATAGGAACTTAAATAAAAATTACCGTCGCTATCCCAATCCAATCCAATACTCAGGGTAGTTCCAGTGTCGGTGAAATTACCAAGAGGTGTCCCATCGAGTGAATATCGCAATACAAATTCTGGTGCAGATTGATTGAACCATTGTAAAACATAAAGTTCATTATTCCTTATATGCATTCGGGTTGGACCGCCTATTCCTGTAGCGAAATCGCCGACATAATTTCCATCGAGATCATATTTTGTGATTTTTCCACTGAATAAGTTTGAAACTAATACACGATGACCTTCATTGGGAATTTCGGCTATGAGTATGTCTTGAGGCCAAGAGAGCTCGACATCGGTAAATAACTCTCCATTTTCCCCATTGTTGTCAAATTTTAAGATTTTATAGTCTGACGTAGGCGTTACATTGGCGGTTATATCACTGACTAAAATGTAGGAACCTTCTGGAAGTTGGGGAAATACTGTAATGGGAAAGAGCATTATTGCGACTATAATGACAAAGTCGTTGAAGGTAATTTTTTTCATGATGGCATATTTTTGTATACTCAAAGCAACATTACAATCTTTACAATAGTGTATAGAATTATAAATGCTTACTTTTTTTGAATTCTGTAGGAGTGCAATTATGCTTCTTTTTAAAGACTTTGTAGAAAGTGACTTTATTGTTAAAACCGACATCAAAATAAATTGTTTTTACACTGTGATCATTATTGTCGGAGATTAAAAGTTTTTCTGCTTCTAATAAACGGTATTCATTGATAAAATTATTGAAGTTTTTGCCAGATTTATTATTAATGATTTTAGATAATAAATGCGTAGAATATCCAACTTTATCCGCCAAGTGAGCTAGTCTCAATTCATTATCTTTAAAAGGTTTTTCAGTTTCAATAAAATTGACCAAATTATTGTAAAATTCGTTGATTAAATCATCTTCAAAATTATCATCTTTGTTCTCTGTTGGGAGAAACAGCTTTGTAAAGAATTCACCATCAAAAATCTGAGGTTCTCTATACACAAAGTAGCCTATCATATAAATGGCCATTGACATAGAAATAGATATCATATAATCCCATTGATTATTGAAGAACGAAAAATTGATTAGGATATAATATGAAATATAAGATAGCAAAAAGAGGCTATAAAGCGCGATTAAAACTTTTACCCAATTATAGCGTATTTTTTGGTACTCAGTTTTAACACTATTGTTCTTTTTTATAAACCATAACATTAAAACAAGGTATAAGACTAAATGAATGATTATAAAAATGTAATTAGACAAAAAAACAAATATCTTGTCTAGTGTTAAATTGTAATTAAAAAGATGTTGAGACCATATAATAATTGTTAAGGCGATAGATAGAAAAGCCAACGCAAAATGTAAATAAAAAAACCTCATTTCCTTGTTGTGAAGTTTTAGTAAATATAAGTAGAGCAGCGGTCCAGAAGAATAATATCCTATGAATTGAAAGGTGTTAAAATAAGGTATTTGAGTGTTATATCTTGTCCAAAACAATACATAAGAAAACAATACTCCCGAAAATGATAGAATTAAAAATGCAATCGGATAGTTACGTCTATTTTTCTTTGCCATAAGAATAATGAATAGAAAAACTCCCATTGCAACAGCAAAGAGAAATCCAGAAGTCCATGTATCAAATGATGGTAATTCTTGCATACCAGACTAATGTATATAATTTTGTGTTGATAAGGTTTATAATTATAATTATTAACTAAGAAATCAATGATTTGATATCAGGAATTATTTCTCGAATAATTCAACCCTATTACCGTCAGGATCTTTAATTATTACCATCTCTTTGCCTAGATGTTTATCGATAACAATAGTTCCGTGAAACTGGACTCCTAATTTTTTAAGATGTTCTACCCTAGTATCAAACTCATCAAGTAAAAATCCAATTTTAAAGAAACCGTTAATAAAAGTTTTTTTCGGTTGGTCTTTTAGTAATTCATTTGCCGTAACTGATGATTTCAATTCAATTAATTCTATTAGAATATCACCACAAACAATGTTTACCTGTCTTAGTTGTTTATTCTCAGATTCATATTTGTTAATGGTTTTAAACCCAAGGTTTTTCTTACACCAATTTATAGAAATATCAATATCCTCGACAACTATTGCGGAGAAGTAAGCTTCTGGATGTGGTAGACTTTTTTCTTGTGCGAATCCAAAATATGTTAAAACAAGGAAATATAATAGTATCGTATTTTTCATATAATTTAGGTATTGTTTAAATGAGACAATTATATAATCTGAAGAGTTAAATGTGCCTAGTTCGCAACCCTATTCCATATATCTAGATAAATCTTCCAGTCGTCACCAACTCTTTTCCATATGATAACATACTTGCCTTTCCAAGAACTTTCTTTTTTATCCTTGGTCAGTGTTTTGCCTTCGTAATAGCCATAATCATAGGCGATATCATTTTCTATATGTATTTCTTCAGGTGTAACTTTATGATAAAGGGTTTTTACACCGTTAGGTAAAATCCAGTATTGTTTCAAATCTTTTTTTCCAGATAGAATCATTCGATTATTTGGGAAGATTTTACCATCGTCAGTGTATAGGTTAACCAAAGTTTCAATATCTCCATCCATATAGGCTTTTGAAAAAGCTTTTGTATTCTTTTTAATAATATCTAAATCAGAGTCAGTTAGAGTCGCTCGTTTACAATCAATTTTCCATGTAGGAAATATGATTTTTTCTGTGTTATCCACCCATTCGCCAATCCATTTGTAACCTAAATCACTAATGTCATAAAAGGTCAATCGGTAGAATCCCTCCATACCATTCGGTACTTTTTGATTGCGATACAATATGATGTTTCCATCGTCTTTCTTGCCTCCTTCCCAAGTGGGTAAACTGGTTGATGGGGAGCCAGACGAATAATAATGCACATACCACTTACTACTGTCGGCAATAAATTGGCGAATACTACCAGAATGTTTGCCATCAACTTTTAAAGTTTCGTCCTGCACGGCCATACCGTTCATTATGTATTTCCATTCCCAAGTCATGTCTACGGCTTCTGCCCAAGTTTGGTCCTGATTTCGTGTTACGGATTTGCAATTACATTTTCCGATTAGGCCTTCAAAATCCTTGATTTGTTCTGGAGCTTTAGGATTAGGTAAACCATAAGGGTTGGTATCGGAAGCCGAATACTCACTTTGGGAAAAACTAAAAATTGAGACAAAAAAAATGAAGATCAAGATTGATTTCATAATGTTATGATGATTGATTAATACTTTTAAAGTTAAAAATCAATCAGGCAACCGATTTGTTAATTGGGATATAATTAACGTCTGCTTTTTCTTGAACGCTTTTGTGTTGGCTCGAAAGTTTTTTTAGAATCACTAATAAGTGCGCTAAGCGTTTTAAACTCTTCTTCAGTGAGTTCACGATATTGCCCAACTGGCATATCGAGCTTAATATTCATAATTCTAATTCGCTTAAGGGTTTTTACCTCATAATTCAAATACTCGCACATACGACGTATCTGACGATTCAGGCCTTGGGTAAGGATAATACTAAACCTGTACTTGTCTATTTTTTTAACCTCACATTTTTTGGTGCGTTGTTTTAGCTCTTCAATATAAATGCCACCTGCCATACGTTCGATAAAGGTTTGTGAAATCGCTTTGTCAACAGTGACCACATATTCTTTTTCGTGATTATTGCTAGCGCGAAGAATCTTATTAACGATATCACCATCGTCTGTTAAAAGAATGAGCCCTTCACTGGGTTTGTCTAAGCGACCTATCGGAAAAATACGTTTTGGGTAGCTGATAAAATCAATAATATTATCTTTTTCTACGCGCGTATCCGTAGTGCAAACAATACCTACAGGTTTATTAAAAGCCAAGTAGACAAAGTCTCTTTTGCGTTCTCCTATAATCTCATCATCAACTTTTACCACATCATCTGGTGCTACTTTTGTACCCATTTCTGGAACGATATCATTAATAGTGACACGACCAGCATCAATTAAACGATCAGCTTCACGACGTGAGCAATAACCAGCTTCACTGAGGTATTTATTAAGACGAACTAAGTGGTCTGACATGATGTAAAGGTACGACAAAGATTATCCATTTATAAATTCAATAATCTTTGGAGTTAGGGATGCATCTTTTAAGCCATGGCCAAAACCACTCGTGCTAATCAATTCAGCATTTTTATAGCGGTTGGCGAATAGCAAGGCGTCTTCGTAAGGAATCACCTTATCATTTTTGTCGTGAATAATCAAGCCCCTCGCTTTTATGGATTTTGTAAAATTGGCGGCAGAAAAATAGTCCACAGGCTTACCAAACCGTTCCAATACAATATTGTCTAATCCATTAGAGATACGTTTGTTATAACCCATTAAGGATTTATATCTGGTGAAAACTCCTGTAAAATGTGCTGGCGCACCAAGTAAAATCATTTTTTTAACTGAATCCAATGGATAATTATGCATAAAGAACACACTAGCCATACCACCAACGGAATGACCTATAATGATCTCAGGTTGAAATTTCTGTGCAATACTATTAATGCATTCTGAATATAAGACAGCATTGAATCGTTTTCCGTCAGATCGACCATGTGCTGGTGCATCTAAAGCAATAATATTATAATTCTGAGCTTTGAGATCATTCAAGATATAACTCCATCGTGATGCATTGCTTTCCCAACCATGAGCCAATAAAACGGTTTTCCCTTTGCCATTCCAGCGATAAGTAGCTATTGTTGAGCCATCATAAATGACCTCTTCAAATAAAGCTGTGTTGACGACTTTTCGCTGTTGATCTGTATACCTGCCTTTGCGAGGTGAAGCAAATAAATTTAAGGCCTTTTTTGAGGCGTATTTCGATGAAATTAAACTGGTTGCATTTAATGCGCTGCCTATGGATTTTATGACAAAACTACTCATACTACGACGTTTCTCTATGTACGGAATCCATTGAAAATGCAGGTAAGCAAATGGCAATATATTCGCAAGGTTCTGTAAATGGATTGGAGTATTGTAATCGAGTATGCTTATTTACTTTTATAGATTCTCCTGCTTCAAGAACTAAAGTTTCACCCTCTATAATGAACTGTTTTTTTCCCTTAATAATGAATGTGTATTCATCAAATTCTGGTGTTTGAAAAGGTTCACTCCAACCAGGTGGTGCAACCATATGTGCTATGCTTATTTGAGAATTGCCATCACTGGCTAAACCAAAATGTTCTTTTATAGTTTTGCCATCATCAGTGGGTACAATAAAAGGTGATGCTTGTAATGTGTATTTTTTTCCCGCTTTCATATACTTTTTCAGTTTAACTTCAAAGTGTTTATGGTATTACCTTTTAGGCCAAAGCCTTAACATATACTTTGTGAACCGAAGTCTTGGTGTTTTCTTCGTGAACCGTACCCTAGGCTACGGTTCACCAATGGACCATAAAGAATTTAATCTTTGCCTTTTCGGGAATTTGAATGGGATCAATGGTCATGTCCATATCAAACCTTAGGCTAGCTGGTAACTCTTTTTTGTCTATAGTGAATGATGCATTGATTTCGTTTATTGATACAACTATTGAATTAATTAAATTATCAATTTTTGAAATCTTATAAGCTTCTTTTATGTCCTTAAATGTACTCAACTTAGAGATATTCTTTTCGGTTTTATAACGCTCGTCAATAATTCGTACACTGGTAATCACCGAAGTGGAATCTAAAGCTTCTTTGGGTGATAGGTCCAAAAGTTTTTTTCCTCCCTTTTCAAAAACTTCAATCGTATTAACTGAACCTGCAAATTCATCACCAGCAATATATCTCACTACAGAGTCATTACTAAAAATAGCATCAAGGTCCTTAACTTGGGTAGAGTCTGTCAATAATCCAATATGATGTTTTTCAATTAAGAAAGGGTCTGGTGCTTTATCTTTTGCACAACTAGATAAGAGTATAGCGCTTATTGTTAAGGCAAATAAAAAATTCTTCATTACTTAGATTTAGGGTTAATTATTTAAGCATCTTGGTCAAAATTCCTAAAACACTTCGTATGACTGTTGGGCTAGATAATACTTTAACGATGGGATTTTGCCGACTACTACGCCTTCTACTGGCGCTAGATTTTCTTTTGCTTTCTGCTTTTTTAAGTGCTTCTTGCTCTTCTTTGGCCTTACGCTTTGCTTCTTCTGCCTCTGCTTGCTTTATTTTTTCATTTAGCATTTCGTAAGCGCTTTCGCGATCTATTTCTTTATTATATTTTCTCGCTAATTGCGATTGTGCTAATAAACTACCAAGTTCTGATTCAGTTAAAATATCCATACGGCTCATTGGTGCACGCATCATGGTAGCTGCAAGTAGTGTCGGTTTTCCTTTTTCGTTTAAAGCGGAAACCAAAGCTTCTCCAATACCCAAGGAGGTTAGGACTTCAGCCGTATCGTAGTATTCTGTATCAGGATAGTTTTGAGCTGTTAATTTTATGGCTTTTCTGTCTTTTGCCGTGAATGCTCTTAATGCATGTTGCACTTTTAATCCTAATTGTCCTAAAACAGCTTCAGGAACATCTGTTGGATTTTGAGTGACAAAATATAAGCCAACACCTTTACTTCGGATAAGTTTAACGATGCTTTCTATCTGATTTAAAAGGGCATCTGAAGCTTCGTTGAAAATCAAATGTGCTTCATCTATAAACATAATGAGTTTAGGTCTGCCACTATCTCCTTGCTCAGGAAAGGTGGAATAAATTTCTGCCAATAAACTCAACATAAAGGTTGAAAATAACTTTGGCTTATCCTGAATATCAGTGAGCCTGATGATATTGATGTAACCTCTGCCATTTTCATCGATTCGCAGTAAATCCTGAGTATCAAAAGACGTCTCGCCAAAGAATAAATCACCGCCTTGTTGTTCAATTTCAATAAGTTTCCTTAAGATTGCTCCAGTCGATGCTGTAGAAATACGCCCATAGGCTTCTTCAAATTCTTTTTTGCCTTCACCAGTGGCATATTGAAGAATTTTCTTAAAATCCTTTAAGTCTAACAGTGGCAATTTATTATCGTCACAATATTTAAAGATTACAGAAATAATTCCTGCTTGCGTTTCGGTAACGCCCAAAATCCTAGAAATTAAAACTGGGCCAAACTCACTTATCGTAGCACGCAATCGCACTCCATCTTGTTCAGAGAGAGTTAAAATCTCAACAGGAAAAGATTTTGGCTCAAAAGGGAGTCCTATTTTTTCATGACGTTCATCAATTTTGGGATGTCCTGGACTCGCTTTTGCCAAACCGCTTAAATCACCCTTAATATCCATAAGCAACACAGGAACTCCTTTCTCCGACAAGTTTTCGGCCAATACCTGTAAAGTCTTTGTTTTTCCCGTTCCTGTGGCACCAGCGATTAAACCGTGGCGATTCATAGTTTTTAAAGGCACATTTACGTAAGCATTCGTCTTGGTTTCACCATCAAGCATTGCGGCACCTAAAGTGATATAGTCACCTTTAAATGTGTTGCCTTCGGCAATGTCATTTATGAATTTATCAGAATTCGTCATCGATCAGAAAATTTGCATAAAAATAATGTAATTTTGGGAAACTACCTTGAAGAAAACCTAGAGTATATGAAGTCTATATGTTCAATTTATTGTCTGTTCGTTTTTATGATTTTCCAATCTTGTGATGATACAAAATCAGAAATTATATTTCATAAGTCGCACGAACCAAGTAGAGCAAATGTGCCTTTTAGTGATGCAGTAGAAACAGGTGATTTTTTGTTCTTAACTGGCCAGATAGGAAAAGACCACAAAAAAGGGGAACTGGTTTCAGGTGGTATAGAGGCTGAAACCAAACAAACGATCGAAAACATAAAAGCTGTTTTAGAGCATCATGGTCTGTCTTTAAATCATGTCGTAAAGTGTACTGTAATCTTAGAAGATATCAATGATTTTAAAGCCTTCAATTCGGTATATACCACCTATTTTACAAGAAAGCCTGCACGTACTACTTATGCCGCTGCAGGTTTAGCTGGCGGTGCCAGTATTGAAATAGATGTTATTGCAGCAAAGACAAAATAAAGTTTAAGAAAATTCTGAATATTTGGTATAAAAATTGATGAGTAAAAACA
Source organism: Winogradskyella sp. (assembly GCF_028289625.1). Lineage (GTDB taxonomy): Bacteria > Bacteroidota > Bacteroidia > Flavobacteriales > Flavobacteriaceae > Winogradskyella. The sequence goes on from NZ_JANQOM010000032.1 coordinate 63,142, forward strand.
AGTTAATCTAAACCTTATCAATTATGAAATTACCTGTTTTATTTATCCTATTAATTTTTACAACTTTTACATTCAGTCAAGAAAATGATGAAAGATTCAACCTTGAAAAAGGCAGCTTCATTTTTGAAGGTGACTTTTCTGTAAACACACAAAATAACGAGTTATCCCTTGAAGGCAGTCAAGATTCCGATAGTGAGCAATTTAATTTTAGTCTTGCACCAAAAATTGGATATGCAATTGATGATAATTTGATACTTGGTTTGGGTTTGGGTTATGGGTATTCAAAATTTGAATCTACGCCTTTTAGTAATCAGCTTAACGCAACCAATGAATCGACCTCTAATTCATTTAGTTTTTTCCCATATGTTAAAAAATTCTTCCCTGTAGGAAAAAAGTTAGCATTTCATGCACAAGGTGAGGTAAGATTTACATTCGGAAACACAAGCTTCGAAAATGGTGATGACATTGAAAGAGACACAGATTCAAATGCTATTTTTATCGGATTTAGACCAGGATTCAATTATGAGATTACCAATAATATTTTGATACATGCTAATTTTGGTTCATTGGGTTATACAAGATTTAAGAATGAGGGGGAAAATGACTTTGAGCAAGAGTCAGAGAGTTTTAGATTTGATTTAGGGACGTCGACCTTGCAATTTGGCTTTGCTCTTGTGTTTTAAATTGGTTGATTGATGCTAGATATTTAAGCTTTAATAAAGACTTTTAAATATCTTTGCAAACCATGACGAGACGAGAACGACAAGAATTAATAGACAAAGGGCTTTTGCTGCCTTTAATGGAAGAGTTTTATACCATTCAAGGTGAAGGCTATCATAAAGGTACTGCGGCCTATTTTGTGAGAATTGGTGGTTGTGATGTGGGTTGCCATTGGTGCGATGTAAAAGAAAGTTGGTTGGCGGAATTACATCCACCTACAGCGACCGAAAAGATTGTCGCCAATGCCGTGAAGTATAGTAATACTATTGTTGTTACAGGTGGAGAGCCATTGACTTGGGATATGGGGCCATTAACAGCACAGCTAAAGGCAAAAGGAGTACAAACACATATAGAAACGTCTGGTGCATACAAATTGACTGGGAAGTGGGATTGGATTTGTTTGTCACCAAAAAAAGTAAAGCTTCCTAAAGAAGGAATTTATGATAAAGCCCATGAATTAAAATGTATTGTCTACAATAAAGATGATTTTAGATTTGCGGAAGAACAGGCTTCTAAGGTGAATGAAGATTGTATATTATATTTACAACCCGAATGGAGCAAACGCGAAAAAGTGATGCCCTTAATTGTGGATTATGTGATGACCAACCCTAAATGGAAAGTTTCACTTCAAACACATAAATATTTGAATATACCATAATAAAAAAGCGTTGAAATTCAACGCTTTTTTTGGGTACAATTCAGTAATTATTTTGATACAGGAACAGCAACTCGGATTTTGCCCCAACCCATATGCATGTGTCCATCGTTAAAGGTAATAGAAAACGCTTCTAGACTATTTTTGCCTTCCATAACGTTGACTTTCACTCTGGCAACATCATTATCTTTGTTATAGGAATAAGCTCCCCAAGCATGCAAATCGCTGTTCAAAATAATAGTCCATTCTTTGTCGCCTGCAATTGTGAAAAGAGAGTACGTTCCTGCTTTAATGGTATCACCTCCAAAGTTAACGTCGCTGTAAAATGTAATCTCTGCAGATTCATTGGCGCCAGTTCTCCAAACTTTATCTTTTTGAGTAAGTTCTTTGGCGTCTCTACCTTTAAGTTGAGGTCTACTGTAAATTACTCTAGCAATTGGAGGTGCGTTTCTTGAGGTTTTGTAATACGATACATCTAATGGGCTCTTGTCCAATCCTGCAAATTTTTGTGCTTCCGCATTAAATGACATAAACATTAAAAATGCAAAAGTAATGGTTGTAATTAGTTTTGTTGTTTTCATAATAAATGGTGTGATTTTATTTATAATAAAATTAGATATTGTTAAAAGAAAAGGTCGAAAAGAAATACTAAAGTTTACAGATTAAAAGTTAAACTCCCTATTTATCTCAATTCAATATCAAAATTGAACTATTTTAAGTATTAAAGTAATGATTTGTTATTGATTATGTATTTTATATTTAATAAATGAAAGTTTATTCTAATATTTGCTTCATAATTAATAATAAAAACAAAAGTTATGTGCGGAATAGTATGTGCGTTCGATATAAAGCAAAAATCAGAAGTATTAAGACCCCAAGTCTTAGAGATGGCAAAGACCATTCGTCACCGAGGTCCAGATTGGAGTGGAATTTATAGTGATGATAAAGCCATATTGGCTCATGAACGTTTGGCGATTGTTGACCCAGCTTCTGGAAAGCAACCTTTATTCAGTGAAGATAAAAAATTGATTCTTGCGGCAAATGGTGAAATCTATAACCATAGGAAGTTGCGTGCCCAGTTTCCAGACTATAAGTTTCAGACCGAAAGTGATTGTGAAGTCATTCTTGCGTTTTACAAAGAAAAAGGACATGAATTTGTAGACGAGATGAATGGCATTTTTGGTTTTGCAATTTATGATGCAGAAAAGGATGAATATTTCATTGCTAGGGATCATATGGGCATTATTCCGTTATATATGGGTTGGGATAAGTATGGAACATTCTATGTGGCTTCAGAATTAAAAGCTTTAGAAGGAGTTTGTACAAAGATTGAATTGTTTCCTCCAGGTCATTATTTGAGCAGTAAAGATGGCGAGTTGGTACAATGGTATAAGAGAGATTGGGAAGATTATAATGCTGTAAAAGATAATGAAGCCAGTATTGCTGAGGTAAGACAGGCTTTAGAGGATGCCGTACATAGACAGCTAATGAGTGATGTGCCTTATGGTGTATTGTTGTCAGGTGGATTAGATTCTTCCGTAACTTCAGCAATTGCCAAAAAATATTCACAGCGTCGTATTGAAGCTGACGATAAAGAACAAGCCTGGTGGCCACAATTGCATAGTTTTTCTGTAGGCTTAGAAGGTTCACCAGATTTGGCCGCAGCTAAAAAAGTAGCCGACCATATAGGTACCGTTCACCATGAGATTAAATTTACCATTCAAGAAGGCTTAGATGCTATTAAGGATGTAATTTATCAATTGGAAACCTATGATATTACAACCATAAGAGCAAGTACACCTATGTATCTTATGGCACGTGTTATCAAATCTATGGGAATTAAAATGGTGTTGTCTGGTGAAGGAGCTGACGAGTTATTTGGAGGTTATTTGTACTTTCATAAAGCACCAAATGCTAAGGAGTTCCACGAAGAAACCGTTAGAAAATTAAGTAAACTCCATATGTACGATTGCTTAAGAGCCAACAAGAGCTTAGCTGCTTGGGGAATCGAAGGTCGTGTACCATTTTTGGATAAAGAATTTATGGATATTGCTATGCGCATCAATCCAAAAGATAAAATGATTACTTCAGACCGTATGGAAAAATGGGTTGTAAGAAAGGCCTTTGAAGATATGTTACCGGAAAGTGTAGCGTGGAGACAAAAAGAGCAATTCAGTGATGGAGTAGGTTACAGTTGGATTGATACCTTAAAGGAAATTGTTGAGAAGGAGATAAGCGATGAGCAAATGGCTAATGCACACTTCCGTTTTCCTATACAAACTCCACAAAACAAAGAAGAATATTATTACAGAACGATTTTTGAAGAACATTTCCCAAGTGATGCGGCAGCATTAAGTGTGCCTCAAGAGCCAAGTGTGGCCTGCAGTACCAAAATTGCCCTAGAATGGGATGAAGCCTTCAAAAACATGAATGATCCTTCAGGAAGAGCAGTTGCAAAAGTACACGAAGATGCGTATTAAATAATTTAAGATATTGTTTATGGGATGTTGAAAAAGCATCCCTTTTTTATTTTAGTAACCCCTTTACAAATGCTTCTTTAATTAGTCCTGCTGTATTGCGAACTCCAAACTTTTGCAACAGATTCTTACGATGACTCTCTACGGTCTTAGTACTTATAAATAATTGTTCTGAAATCTCATTATTGGTAAGTTCATTGGCCACACATTCTAAAATCTCCTGCTCTCGCCTTGTAAGTTGAGGAATAAAAGATGATGACTGTACCCCAATACTTTCGTTTAGTAGTTTATCCTTGAGGATTTTTGGTAAATAGGTGTTTCCAGAATGTATTGTTTTAATGGCCTCTATAAGTTCGTCTTTACAGGTGTTCTTCAATAAATACCCATTAGCGCCATTTCGCATCATATTTTTAATAAAGCTCGTATCACTGTAATTCGATAATCCTATAATCGAAATATCTGGGTAGGTTTTCGAGATAAAACCGCACAATTCTATACCATTGCTTTTGGGTAGATTGATATCTAATAGTAAGACATCGGGTTTTACCAATTTTAGATGATCGAGTAATTCTTCACCTTTGTTAAATGTATGAGAGACCGAGATATTTGGTGTGTCGGCTAACATGGTCTCAATACCTTTTAATACCATCGTATGGTCATCTAAAATAATTACATCAATCATCTCTTAATTCGTTGGTATTTATATTGACGGTAAAGGTGCTACCTTTGGAATTGGAATCTACGGAAAAATCAGCATTAAGAAGAGCGACACGAGACTCAATATTTTTAAACCCTATGCCTTTATATGTTTTGGTAGTATCAAAGCCAATACCATTATCTTCAACAGTGATATAAAGGTTTTCATGATGACAGTTAATTTGAACAAGGGCCTTTGTGGCTTCGGAGTGCTTAACAATATTGGTTACTAATTCTTGTACAATTCTGTAAATAGCAGTCTCGGCATCTTTATTAAGTTTTAGGTATTCACCATATAGCTGAAAGTTTATTTTGATGGTATTGGTACTAGATATTTTAGAGCTGAATTGTTGCAGGGCCTCAATAAGATTGAAATTTTGCAAGGATGGTGGTACCAAATTATGTGAGATATGACGTACCTGATCTATTGCATTATCCAACATGCTTATAGCCATGCAAAAGGCCTCTTCTTCCTTAGGTTTAAATTTGTTTTGGTCGATAGAGGTCATTTTATATTTAATGACCGATAGGTCTCCGTTAATACCGTCATGAAGATCTTGAGCAATACGTTTGCGTTCATTCTCTTCACCGGCAATTAGTGCTTCAAGTTTGCTGAGCTCTTTTTGAGCAACGAGGGTTTCAATTTCTTTATTTTTTAGTTTCTGTTTCTGTCTGTAGAACAGCCATATTCCTAAACTTGAGATGAAGAGTAAGATACCCACAAACAGCGAAAGACGGAACTGACTCTGTCGTTTAAGAATTGTATTTTCCTTTTGATTCAAAGCTAACTTCTGACTTGCTATTTCTTCGTCTTTCACTTTACTTTCATATTTAATCTGAAGGTCATTTATACTTTTTAGATTTTTTTGCTGATAAATGCTATCCTTTAATTCATTGGCCAACTTGTAACTATCTAGGGCCAGTTTGTAATCTTTTTTTTCCTGATACAACAGAAATAATTGTTCGTTAACGTATTGCCTTATGGCTTTGGACTGAATGTTCTTTTTAATGGCCTCTTTTAGGTAATATTCACTTTTCTCATAATTTTTTGCAAACCGATACGCTTCGCCCAGATTGGTTAAAGTTTCAATCTGCTCTTTTTTAAAATTGTGCTTGATTTGTATTGAAAGCGCCTGTTTATATAAATCTATGGCTTCGGTATACTTGCCTTGCAATACATAAAGTCTTGCAATATCCATCTTGTTGATGGCTATTCCCCAGTTGTTTTGGCTTTGCTCATCTATTTCGAGTGAATTTTTAAAACAGGCTATGGCCTTATTATAATTGCCAGTGATGGCATATACATTGCCAAGATTCCCATATGCATTCGATAAGCCATTTGTATGGTTGGTTTCATTGTAGATATCGATTACTCGCTCATAGCTTTCAATAGCTTTTGGGTAGTCTTTAAGGTTTTTTTGCACGATACCAACGCTATTTATTACCACACCAACACTTTTTAAATCGTTAAGAAATTCATATAGTTCTATAGATTGATAGTACTCTTGAAGACTTTTTTTAAAGTCGCCTTT
>NZ_JANQOM010000066.1 GCF_028289625.1 Winogradskyella sp.
TATACGATACAAATTGCTAATGCCGAAACAAGACTTGAAATAAAATAGCATAATGTCAGTTCGAGTGATTTTTGAGCTCCGAAGAAATTGTATCGAGAACTATTCAATTTAGAAAAAGCTTCTCGATACTAATTTCTCCCATTATGAATGGCCGAATCCGCTCGAAGAAAAAAAATGCTTAAATTGCGCAGGCTCACAAAATCTTAAATATTATGAAAAAACTTATCCTACTTATGTCCGCAATCACCCTGATGGTCTCTTGCAGTGATGACAATGATGATAATCCAAGTACAGAACCACAACTTATTATTAAGCTCGATTTTGACCCAAATCAACAACGTTTAGATAATTTAGGACAGCCAGCGACCATTCCGGCTGGTAATGCGGCACAAACTCCAATCATTCAAAGCATGAGTGCTAATTATATTGAGTTTGCACCAACAGCAACAACATTATTAGGGCAGGGAGAAATAATCTATGAAGGAGCAGAAACCAATGCTGGAGGAGATATGGCCATCGACTTTCAACAGTCCATTTTTGCAGGTGATGATGATGTGTTTTTGAGCATCCCACTTAGTCAAGTAGCAAACGGAAGTTACGAATGGGTAAGGGTCTCTTTGGCTTATCAAGAAGGTGATATTCAAGTTTTAACCGATAATGTTGGTGAAGTTACAGGTCGCTTGGCAAGTTTTGTAGGTTATAACAACTATATCACATCCTTTGATTTAAATGGAAGTACCATTACAGTTAATGATGATGTGCTTCAAGGATTTTGGGCATTTGAGGCTTTAGGATTTACCAGCCAAGGGCAAGCACCAGCAGGTGCAACCACAGTACCTAATCCTTTGTTTGCAACATCGCCAGTACCACAAGGCTCTTGCGTAGTTACTGGAGAATTTTCAAATTCTTTTGTAATTACCGGAAACGAGACCGAAGATATTACAGTAACCCTGTCATTTTCTATTAATAATAGTTTTGAATGGACCGAAGTCAATAATGATGGGAAATATGAGCCTTCTGCTGGCGAACAAGTTGTTGATATGGGATTACGAGGATTGATTCCTAGTGTTTCTAATTAAAACGATTCTAAATAAATAATTATGACAAGCGTCAGTTGCTAAAACGTGGATTGTACTGTATTTTTGTGGGACTAACAAAAAGATTAGATCTACAATGAGCGGAATTCTGAATTCTTCGATTGGAAGAAAGTTTGCTATGGCGCTTTCGGCACTCTTCCTAATGGTTTTCCTCGTAATGCATGTTTCCATAAATTTTACTTCTGTATTCAGTGAGGAACTCTTTAATAATTTATCCCATTTTATGGGAACAAATCCTTTGGTGCAAGGACTAATGCAGCCTATTTTAATTTTTGGAGTCATCTTCCACTTTGTAATGGGCTTCATTCTAGAAGCTAAAAACAAAGCATCTAGAGGTGTGAAATATGCAAGTAACTCTGCTAAAGATAATTCGACTTGGATGTCTAGAAATATGCTACTCACAGGTGTTGTAGTATTGGCATTCTTAGGTCTACATATGTACGACTTCTGGGTTCATGAGATGACCGTGAAATACATTGAAGGAGATATGAGTGGTTTAATCGACCCAAATAATACCGAATCCGGATTCCGTTACTATGAAGAATTACGTGAAAAATTTGTAAGCCCTGTTAGAGTAGGTATTTATGTGGTGGCATTTATACTATTGGCCTTACATTTATTACATGGATTCAATTCATCTTTCCAATCTATTGGTGCCAACAATAAATACATTAAAGGACTCAAAGGATTTAGTAAAGTTTATTCCATAGGAATTCCTGCTTTATTTATCTTCATCGCAGTTTACCATCACTTTACCCATTAAAAAAAAGAACACTACTATGTCAATATTAGATTCTAAAATTCCAGAAGGCCCTTTAGCGGATAAGTGGACAAAACATAAAAATGATATTAATCTTGTTAATCCTGCCAACAAACGTCTAATTGATGTCATCATTGTTGGTACGGGCTTAGCCGGAGGTTCAGCTGCAGCAACTTTAGCAGAACTTGGTTATAATGTAAAGGCATTTTGTTTTCAGGATTCACCTAGACGTGCGCATTCCATTGCAGCACAAGGAGGGATTAATGCAGCTAAAAACTATCAAGGAGACGGTGACTCAACATACAGATTATTCTATGACACCGTAAAAGGCGGAGATTATCGCTCTCGTGAAGCCAATGTATATCGCTTGGCTGAGGTTTCTACCAATATTATAGACCAATGTGTTGCTCAAGGTGTGCCTTTTGCAAGAGAATATGGTGGTTTATTGGATAACCGTTCGTTTGGTGGTGTATTAGTATCACGTACATTTTACGCTAAAGGTCAAACCGGACAACAGCTGCTGTTAGGCGCTTATGCAGCCATGAATCGTCAGATAGGCCGTGGTAAAATAAAAATGTATGCCCGCCACGAAATGTTGGATGTAGTGATAGTTGATGGAAAAGCGAGAGGTATTATAGCACGTAATCTAGTGACAGGAGAAATTCAACGTCATTCAGCACATGCAGTAGTTTTGGCCACAGGAGGTTATGGTAATGCATTTTATTTGTCAACCTATGCTATGGGCTCTAATGTTACTGCGGCTTGGAAAGCCCATAAGCGTGGTGCATTCTTTGCCAATCCATGTTATACACAGATTCACCCTACATGTATTCCGGTTTCGGGAGATCATCAATCTAAACTGACCTTAATGTCCGAATCGTTACGAAATGATGGACGAATTTGGGTGCCGAAGCATAAAAAAGATGTAGAAGCGATTAGAAATGGCAGTTTAAAACCAACCGAAATCGCAGAAGAAGACAGAGACTATTACTTAGAGCGTCGTTATCCAGCTTTCGGAAACTTAGTACCAAGAGATGTGGCATCAAGAGCAGCTAAAGAACGTTGTGATGCTGGTTACGGAGTGAACCAAACAGGTGAAGCGGTTTATTTAGATTTTGCATCAGCCATTCAACGTTATGGAAAAGAACAGGCATACGTAAAAGGTCTGGACGTTGACGATAAAAAAGTAGTGACCGACTTGGGTAAAAAGGTTGTAGAGAATAAGTATGGTAATTTATTTCAGATGTACGAGAAAATTGTAGATCAAAATCCATACGAAACACCAATGATGATTTATCCTGCAGTTCACTATACTATGGGTGGTCTATGGGTGGATTATAACCTTATGACTACAGTTCCTGGGCTGTATGCAGCTGGTGAAGCTAATTTTTCTGATCACGGTGCCAACCGATTAGGAGCCTCTGCTTTAATGCAAGGGTTAGCTGATGGTTATTTTGTATTGCCTTATACCATAGGTGATTATCTCGCTCATGATATTAGAACTGGCCCTATTCCTACAGATACTAAAGAGTTTGATGAAGCTGAAAAAAATGTCCGTGCTACGATTGATAAATTGATTAATAATAAAGGCACAAAATCGGTAGATCATTTCCATAAGCGTTTAGGTAAGATTATGTGGAACAAATGTGGAATGGCACGTAACGAAAAAGACTTAAAAGAAGCAATTACGGAGATTGCCGAATTAAGAGAAGAATTCCATAAAGATGTCTTTGTTCCAGGTGGTGAAAATGAGTACAATGAAGAATTAGCTAAAGCAGGCCGCGTTGCTGACTTCTTAGAGCTGGGCGAATTATTTGCTAAAGATGCTTTAGAGCGTAATGAATCGGCAGGAGGGCATTTTAGAGAAGAATATCAAACTGAAGGTGGGGAAGCATTAAGGGTAAAGGAGTACCAATACGTATCGGCTTGGGAGTACAAAGGCCAAGCAAGTGAGGCCGTACATCATAAAGAGCCACTTGAGTACAAAAATATTGAAGTGAAAGAAAGAAGTTATAAATAAAAGAGCTATGATGAACTTAACGTTAAAAATTTGGCGTCAGAAAAACTCAAATGATAAAGGAAGTATCGTTGATTATCCTGTTACGGATATTTCGCCTGACATGTCTTTCTTAGAAATGTTAGATGTCCTTAATCAGGAGCTTATTGAAAAAGGAGAAGAGCCTGTGGCTTTTGATCATGATTGTAGGGAGGGTATTTGTGGTACATGCTCCTTATATATCAACGGTAGAGCACATGGCCCCTCCACAAGAATTACGGCATGTCAGTTGCATATGCGTAGCTTCAAAGATGGTGACACTATCTATATAGAACCATGGAGAGCTAAGGCATTCCCAGTCATAAAAGATTTAATTGTAGACCGTACATCATTTGATCGTATTCAACAAGCTGGTGGTTTTATTTCAGTAAACACATCTGGGAATACTCAGGATGCCAATGCCATTCCTATCGAGAAAGAAAATGCGGATAAGGCTTTTGATGCAGCAACATGTATTGGTTGTGGGGCTTGTGTAGCGAGTTGTAAAAACTCTTCCGCAATGCTCTTTGTATCTGCAAAAGTATCGCAGTTTGCATTACTGCCACAAGGCCAAGTCGAAGCCACAGACCGTGTATTGAATATGGTAAAGCAAATGGACGAAGAAGGTTTTGGTAATTGTACCAATACGGGAGCTTGTGAAGTTGAGTGTCCTAAGGGCATATCTTTAGAAAATATTGCTCGCATGAACCGCGAATATTTAGCAGCGAGTTTTAAAGGTTAAAATTCAACATAATAGATTTATTAAAAATCCTAGGCGTTGCTTAGGGTTTTTCTTTTATTTGACACCACCAAACCCCTAATATGAAGAATTCCTTTTTGATTCTATTGCTAATAGCGATATCCTTAATGAGTTGTGCTCAACACAAAGACTCAGAAAAGTACAGATTTGATGAAGACAAGCTCCTAGAGCGTATAAAGACCTTAAGTTCTGACAAGTATGAAGGGAGAAGAACTGGAGAAAGCGGCAATGATTCTGCAAGAGCTTATATTATAAAGGAGTTTAAGGAAATAGGTGTTTCCGGATTTAGAGATGACTTTGAACAACCATTCACTTTTAAATTAAGTAATGAAATAATTGAGGGAGTTAATATTCTAGCAGAAATTAAGGGTAAAGATGTCCCGCAAAAGTATATTGTAGTAAGTGCGCATTATGATCATTTAGGAAGTAGAAACAATGAGATATATAATGGCGCGGATGATAATGCTTCAGGAGTATCAGCCATGTTGAGTTTTGCCGAATACTTGATGAAAAATCCACCTAAATATTCCGTGTTATTTGCCGCTTTTGATGCTGAAGAAATCGGTTTGCAGGGCGCCAAGCATTTTGTAAATACTATAAACAAGGAAAAGGTACTTTTAAATATCAATATGGATATGATTGGTCGTAGCCCTAAGAATGAATTGTATGTTGTTGGCGGAAGATATCACAAACCTCTGGAAAAAATTATTGCAGGTTTTGAGAATCCCACTTCGACCAAATTGCTAGTAGGACATGATGGTACTGATGGTAAAGTTAATTGGACAATGTCTTCTGATCATGCACCTTTTCATCAAAATGAGATTCCGTTTTTATATTTCGGGAATGAAGACCATGAGGCTTATCATAAACCTAACGATGATTTTGAAGATATTACACCACAATTCTATAAAAATGCCGTAGAAATTATTTTGTCTATCTTACTGGAGATTGGCGAAAAAGGTGTTTGAGTTATATGCAAAGTCCTATTACATTTTATAATGCGCAATTAGTGCATCATCAAGCTGAGGCCAAAGGTATTTATAAACAAATGGGAGTTCTCAGTGTATTGCGACTATCCATTTTTGTTTTAACAGGTTTTGGAATTTATTTAAGCTTTGAGCTTTGGAAAGTAGCCATGCTTATTGGCGCCATTGGTATAGTGATATTTCTTTTTTTACTGTCGCGGTATACAGATTTAAAAACCAAAAGAGCACTGCATAAAAGATTATCTAGAATTAATGAAGAAGAACTCCAAATAGCATCTGGCGATTTTCATAACAGACCAGATGGTAAGGAATATTCAAATCCAAACCACTATTATAGCTTAGATATTGATTTATTCGGAAGAGGTTCTTTTTTTCAATTTGTAAATCGAACCACCATTAAAGAGGGTACAGCCACTTTTGTGCAAAGCCTACTAGCTAATGATATTTTAGACATAGAAACAAGGCAAGAAGCTGTTAAGGAACTCTCCAAATTGTCAGAATGGAGACAACATTATAGTGGCATTGCCCAAGGCGTAAAAATTGAGCATTCAGCCAAATCGATAATTAAATGGTTAAAAGACTATGTACCGTTTTTAAACACAACGCTATATAGGTTGACAATTGGCTTTAGTTTGGCATCACTTTTTATTTTAGTTTTAGGTATTACTGAAATCATACCCATTAAATATGCTGGCTATTGGATGCTGTTGGGATTGGGAATTACCGGAAAGTATTTAAAGCAAATCAATAAAGTGGCTCAGAACACAGAAAAAGCCAAAGATACATTTAGACAATACGCACTGTTATTAGAACAAATAGAAAATCATAAATTTGAGTCTAAGCTATTAAGGGAAAAACAACAAAAAATTCAATCCGAAGGCTTAAAAGCATCACAAATATTTTCAAAATTCTCAAAGGCTTTAGATGCGCTAGACAACAGAAATAATTTTATTTCAGCCATTTTTGGAAACGGCTATTTACTTTGGGATATAAGGCAAACCTATCATGTAGAGCAATGGATTACTAAATATGCCGATAAGGTTGAGGATTGGTTTGAAGTGGTGACATTTTTTGATGCCTATAATAGCTTTGGCAACTATGGGTTTAATCACCAATCGTTTAGTTATCCTGAAATTACTAATGAAAAAACTACAATTAAAGCCAAGGATTTAGGACATCCTTTATTAAACCCAGAAAAACGCGTAGATAGTGACATAGAATTACAACAAGAGCAGTTTTTTATTGTGACTGGGGCTAATATGGCTGGCAAGAGTACGTTTTTAAGAACTATTGGGCTGCATATTGTAATGGCAAATGTGGGCTTACCAGTTTGTGCACAACAAAGTAAATACAAGCCTATTAGGTTAATCACCAGTATGCGAACCACAGATTCTTTGATAGATGACAGCTCTTACTTTTTTAGTGAATTAACACGACTTAAATTTGTTGTTGATACCATCGAAAAGGACAAGAATTATTTCGTGATTTTAGATGAGATTTTAAAAGGGACTAACAGTACCGATAAGGCCATAGGCTCAAGAAAATTTGTTGAGCGACTAGCGAGTCTAAAAGCTACAGGAATTATTGCTACACACGATTTAAGTCTTACGGAAATTGAAGCTGAATTAGATCCCATTAAGAACTATTTCTTCGATGCAGAGATTAAGAACGATGAGCTTTTTTTTGATTATAAACTCAAAAAGGGTGTTTGCCAAAATATGAATGCCAGTTTTCTGCTGAGGAAGATGAAAATAGTGGGGAACTAAAAAACCCTATCTGAAAATCAGAAAGGGTTTCTAAATTTTTAAGAAGAAATTATTTCTTAAGCCTCAAATGGCATTATAGAAACATAAGACTTGTTGTCTTTTTTCTTAGTAAATTGTACGATACCATCAACTTTAGCATGTAAAGTGTGGTCTTTGCCTTGGTATACATTTTCACCTGGGTGGTGCGTGTTACCGCGTTGTCTTACGATGATATTCCCTGCCACTGCAGCTTGTCCACCAAAAATCTTAACACCTAAGCGTTTCGATTCTGATTCTCTCCCGTTTTTAGAACTACCAACTCCTTTTTTATGAGCCATTGTTTAAGGTTTTTATTATTTACTTTTTAATGCTTTAAATCTATCGATGTTAGCAATGATAGCTTCATCTACTTCCTCGTGGGTTAGGATGTTTTTTCCTAATTTTTCTTTTACTTCCGCACCTAGTTCAGTTAATGCCTTTCTATTAGCAATAGATTGTGACAATCCGTTTTTCTTTAAGTGGTAGTTCAACTCATGATCTTCACCAAAGTTTACAGTTGCTCTATCTGAATTCGGATTTGCAGTTGGTTTAGCTTTTGGTGCTTCCTTCTTTGCTTCTGCTTGTGGGGCAGCAGCTTTAGGTTCAGCTTTTTTAGTTTCTTTCTTTGGAGCAACTTTCTTTGCTCCAGAAGCAGTAATGCCTTCGATTACGATTTCAGTTAAGGCTTGTCTGTGTCCATTTTTAACACGGTAACCTTTACGTCTTTTCTTTTTGAAAACGATCACCTTGTCACCTTTAAGGTGCTTTAAGACTTTGGCACTAACTTGTGCTCCGTCTATAGCTGGGGCGCCTAAAGTGATGTCGTTACCATTTCCTATGAGAAGAACATTATCGAAAGCGACTTTCTTACCTTCTTCAGTAGATAAACGGTTAACAAAAACTTTTTGGTCTTTCTCAACTTTAAATTGATGCCCTGCTATCTCTACAATTGCGTACATAGCGTAACGTTTTTATTAATTAGTTTATGAATCAAAATAGCTTTTCTCTAAAAGCGGACGCAAATATACTCCTAAATTCCTAATCTACAAACGTTTTTGGGCTTTTCGAGTAGTTTTTGATGTAAATGCAAATTAAATTAAAACGAGAGTGCTTAATTATCAGAGTTTTCACATTTTATTATGTTAAAAAGCAGGACGATTCCTTATTTTTGCAACACTTTGTGTAACAATGCATATTAAAATGTGTCAAACACAAGAACAAATTTTAAAATTAAAACACTATTAATAATGAAAAAAAGCGTATTTGCTCTATTGTCTTTTCTATTAGTTGGATTTAATTCTAACGCACAGCAAGTAGAGTTTACAGAGTTCGATTTGGATAATGGTCTGCATGTAATTTTACATCAAGACAATTCCGCCCCAGTTGTAATTACTTCCGTCATGTACGATGTTGGCGGCAAAGATCTTGGTGGAAGCCCAGAAACGGGCTTAAGGTCTGGCTTTGCCCACTTTTTTGAACACCTTTTATTTGAAGGTTCTGAAAATATTGAGCGAGGTGAGTTCATGAAAATTATACCTGCTAATGGAGGCAGATTTAATGCTAATACTTCAATGGATAGAACATATTATTATGATATTTTTCCATCTAATAAGTTAGAATTAGGGTTGTGGTTAGAATCTGAGCGCATGTTACATCCTGTAATCGATCAAATAGGAGTTGATACTCAAAAAGAGGTGGTAAAGGAAGAAAAACGTCAGTCTACAGATGCTCCATATGGTAAACTATTAGAAACCATTAATGCAAACTTATTTGAAAATCACCCTTACAAAAACTCAGTTTTAGGTTTTGTAGAGGATATTAACGCGTCAACACTTGAAGAGTTTTATGCCTATTTTGATAAATGGTACACACCCAACAATGCTGTTTTAATTGTTGCAGGTGATATAGATACTAATGAGACTAAAGAATTAGTGAAAAAATACTTTAGTGAAGTAAAGCAAAGACCTAAACCAGTTAGGAACTTCCCAGAGGAAACACCGATTACTGAGTCTAAAAAAGTTGAAGCCTTTGACGCTAATATTCAGTTACCTGCTATAATTGCAGCATACAGATTGCCGCCACAATCATCGAGAGATGCCTATGTTTTGGACATGATTTCGACTTATTTAAGCGGTGGGAAAAGTTCAGTACTTTACAAAAAAATTGTAGATGAGCAAAAGCAAGCGCTAGCGGTGCAAGCTGTAAATTTAGGGCAAGTGGACCACAATATTTTCGCGCTTTTTGCAATTCCGTTAGGTGATGTTGCTTTAGAAACACTACTTTCTGAAATGGACGAAGAAATTAAAGTAATGCAAACAGAGCTTATTTCTGAACGTGATTATCAAAAATTGTTAAATCAATTTGAAAATCAATTTGTAAACTCAAACACCAGCGTTGAGGGTATTGCTGGTTCTTTGGCAACATACTATCTACTTTATGGTGATGTTAATTTAATTAACACCCAGTTAGACTTATATCGATCAATAACAAGAGAAGAAATAAGAGATGTGGCTAAGAAATATCTAAGTCCAAACCAACGTATAGAAATCAAATATTTACCTAAAAAAGACGATCAATAATGAAAACACTATATAATACGAATTTAAAGGCTTTGACGTTTATCCTATTGGCTTTTGTCTCATTAGGTTTAAATGCTCAACTCGATAGATCTAAAATGCCAAAACCTGGTCCAGAACCAGAGATCAAACTTGAAGTTCCTTCTGAGTTCTCATTAAAGAATGGAATGCAAGTACTTGTTGTTGAAAATCATAAATTACCGAGAGTGTCTTATTCGCTTAGAATTGATAATAATCCTATTGCGACCAAAGACAAAGCAGGTATTGAGAGCATTCTTGGTGCAATGTTGGGTAATGGTACCACTACAATTTCTAAAGATGATTTTAATGAAGAAATAGATTTCTTGGGTGCCAATTTAAGTTTCGGCTTTTCAGGTGGGTTTGCAAGTTCCCTATCAAAGTATTCTGATCGAATTTTAGAATTGATGGCTGATGCTGCTATTAATCCATTATTGACGGAAGAAGAGTTTGAAAAAGAAAAAGAAAAACTTATTGAAGGTATAAAGTCAGACGAAAAAAATGTGGATGCTATAAGCAGAAGAGTAAGAGACGTTTTAGCTTATGGTAAAAACCATGCTTATGGAGAATATACTACAGAAGAGACCATTAATAATGTTGCGTTTTCAGATATACTAGGATTTTATGAAAAGTATTTTAACCCAGATAATGCGTATTTAGTTGTTATTGGTGATGTAGACTTAATTAAAGTTCAAAAGCAGATTGAAAAGCATTTTGGTAAATGGGAAAATTCAGTAGATATCGCTATTCCACTGCAACCAGCAGCACCAAATGCTCAATATACACAAATTAATTTTGTAGATAATCCAAGTTCTACTCAGTCAAGCATCTTTGTAACTAATAATGTAGATTTAAAAATGAATAGTGGGGATTACCATGCAGCGTTAATTGCGAACAATATTCTTGGCGGAGGCGGTGAAGGTTACTTATTTAAAAACCTACGTGAAGACAAGGGTTATACTTATGGAGCTTATTCAAGTTTGGGTGCAAGTAGATATGGATTAGGGCGCTTCAATGCTTCTGCCAAAGTAAGAAATGAGGTAACGGATAGCGCTGTTGTTGAGTTTTTAAAAGAAATAAAACGGATTAAAACTGAACCAGTAGATGCGCAATTACTAAAAGATTCAAAGGCAAAATATGTAGGTAATTTTATAATGGGATTAGAACGCCCTCAGACCATAGCCAACTACGCTCTTAATATTAAATTAAACGATTTGCCACAAGATTTTTATTCAACATATTTACAGAAA
The DNA here is from genome assembly GCF_028289625.1 of Winogradskyella sp. Lineage (GTDB taxonomy): Bacteria > Bacteroidota > Bacteroidia > Flavobacteriales > Flavobacteriaceae > Winogradskyella. The sequence goes on from NZ_JANQOM010000066.1 coordinate 11,267, forward strand.
ATAAATGATGTAAGTGTAGAAGATGTGAAACGAGTAGCGAACAAGTACTTAGGAGCTAATCAAAGAGTTGTCATTGTTGGTAAGGGAAGCGAGGTATTAGAGAATTTAGAAAAAACAGGTATTCCAATTCTCTATTATGATAAATATGCCAATAAGACCGATAAGCCTAATTATGACGTTGAAATGCCTGAAGGTGTTGATGTAAATTCAATTATTAATAAATACTTGGACGCCATTGGAGGAAAAGCTAAAATTGATGCAACAAACTCTATTTTGGCGACTTACGAAGCTTCTGCAATGGGTGCAACAATAGTTAGTGAAGAAAAGAAAGTTGATGGTAAAGCGTCCCAAAGCCTATCAATGAATGGTAGCGTAATGATGGCAGCAATCATGACAAAAGATAAAGCCACAATGAATAACAATCCGTTACCAGAGAATATGGCAAATGATATGCGTATTATGGCTGGATTATTCCCAGAATTGAATTTGCTGAATTCTGATAAAGCAAAGTTATCAGGAATTGAAGCTGTAGAAGGTAAGGATGCCTATAAAATTGAAATCCCTGGAGAAGTTATTTCTTTGACATACTTTTATGATGTGGAATCTGGATTAAAAGTAAAAGAAATACAAACGACGTCTATGCAAGGACAAACACAAAACCAAGAAACATTTTTAAAGGACTATCAAGAATTTGGTGGACTCAAATTCCCAGGTATTAGATCAGGAAGTCAGATGGGTCAGGTTATTGAGTTTAAATTAAAAGAGATTAAAATTAACGAAGGTGTAACTGACGCTGATTTTGATTAACAAACATATATAGATAAACCTATAACAAACCCTAACACGACATCGTCTTGTTAGGGTTTTTAGTCAGTAAATGTAATAGTTTTGTTTACTTTGAGCAACGATGAATATACCAAAATGACTGATTAGTTAAGACTTATTATGAAAATAAAAGCTTTAATATTCATAATAGCAATTTCATCCTTAAAGATAATTAATTGGGAACACCCACTTAAAATGTCCTTTAGCAAATTGACTATAAGTATAGAAGGACAAGTTGATATTGAGAGTCGTATTTTTTTAGATGATTTGACTGAACATATGGAAAAGCTATATGGACTGCACCAAGCTGATTTTTCATCGACAGGAAGTAACGGAACACAAGCGCTACAGCGCTATCTTCGAGATCACTTTTATTTAGAACAAAGTGGTAAAAAGCTAAATCTTAATATATACAATGTTTCTTTTTCAAAAAACGGCTTAGCATTGGTTGCAAACATGAATGTATCAGGGCGTTTAGATGTCTCTAAGAATTTATTTCTAGTTAACACCTTGTTATGTGATGCTTCACCTATGCAAGTAAATGACATAAAATATCATGGTGAACACTTTAAATTAAACATTGGTAACTCAAAAGTAAAAATTCAAATAAAATAGATGGACCATTATATTCAACTCGGTATTGATCATATTTTAGATCCAGAAGGATTAGATCACCTGTATTTTATAATGTCGTTTTGTCTTATGTATACCATTAAGAATCTACGTAAGATTGCTGGTCTGATAACGGCATTCACAGTAGGGCACAGCATTACATTAGCCCTTGCAGCGCTTGATAAGATTTCTGTTAATCCAGATTTAATAGAAACACTTATTCCAATCACCATATTAACAAGTTGCGCGGTCAATTATTGGACACTTTTAAGAGAAAAAGACTATGTTGTGCCGAAGGGATATTTGATTTACATAGTAATACTTTTTTTTGGTCTTATTCATGGTCTAGGCTTTTCAAATTTCCTATCAGCTATGCTATTTGAAGATGAAAGTATTGTGACTCCATTGCTAGGCTTCAATATTGGGATTGAGGTTGCACAACTAATCATCGTTCTTGTAGTCCTTGCGGTTCTTTCGTTGAGCGATAGGCTAATTGAATTAAAAAAAACCGTTAGATTAGTTTTGAATACTATTATTACGTTATTGGTGATTCAGATGATTTTCGCTTAAGTACGTTTATGAGATAAATAAACACCTATTAATACAAGTAATGCAGCCAAAGCTTGTATAAAACTAAACGACTCCCCATCCAAAACACCCCAAATTAAAGCTATAATTGGCATAATATAAGTAACAGAAGAAGCAAAAACAGGTGTGGAAATTTGAATTAATTTATTAAAAACAACTTTTGCCAAGGCGGTGCCGAAAACAGAAAGAATAGTCACATAGAGTAACGCATTCAACAAGTAAGGATTATGAAGTCTTTCAGGGGTAAAAAAATCGGTAAATAATAAAATAACTAAAGCTGGAATAATAATAAACACATAATTTCCTGCAGCAATAGCCAGTGGTTTCACATCTTGTAGATATCGTTTTATAATATTCACATTAGCAGCATACATTAAAGTTGATGCAATGACAAAACCCGCGTATAGATAATTTTGATTTGGGTTTAGGGCAGAACCTTTTAAAATCAATATGGTTGTACCTATAAACCCTATGATCACTCCAAATATTTGACGTTGGGTTGATGCAATTTTAAATACCGCAAATCCTAATAAAATTGTATTGAGCGGAACCAGCGAGTTAAGTATAGAAGCCACAGCGCTATCAATTTCAGTTTCTGCAATAGCAAAAAAGAAAGCAGGAATAAAAGACCCTAAAAGGCCAGAGACAAATAACCACTTCCATTTGGAGTTAGGAATTTTTTTTAAATGATAAAACCCTGCTGACAATAGAATGATACCTGTTATAATAGTTCTAAGTGCACCAAGTTGATAAGGGCTAAGACCTAAAAGGGATTTTTTAATTAGAATAAAGGAGCTTCCCCAAATAACAGAAAGAACAAGAAGGTAAATCCACTTTACACTAGGGGTTTTCATACAAAAGGAATATCAAAGAATCACAAAAATCGTTAATTCCTTCGCAAGAAATGGCAATATTTATTAGATTTAGCCAAAATTTAATAGTTTATATCTATGAAGACATTTAAGAATATATGTATCGTTGCAATTACGTTTTTAGCTTTTGTTTCTTGTAAAAATGATAACCAGCCAGAAGTTAAAACAGTAGAAGTTGCTAGTAAAGATGTTTCAAAAACTTTAGACCCTAATGCTACTTATGCTAAAGTAGAGTTTGGAATTGAAGGGATGACTTGTGCTATGGGATGTGCTAAAACCATAGAAAAGAAAATGGCTAAGATGGATGGTGTTAAGTCTGCAAAAGTGGATTTTGACAAACGATTGGCGATGGTCGAGTATGATGAGGCAAAAGTAACCCCAAATTCTCTAGAAGAAGCTGTTGCAAAAGTGGGCGAAGTATATAAAGTAAAAGACATGAAGGTTGTAGATGATTTTGATGGTGAAGCTAAAATGTCCATGGAAGATTGTATAAAAGCGTGCTGTGCTAACAAGTCAGAGGCTGAAAAAAAGGACTGTGCTGAAGATTGCAAGAAGGCATGCAAGACCAAAGCGAAAACAGCCAAATAATATAAACCATCAATTAATAACGTACTAAACGCTATCTCAAAAGATAGCGTTTTTTATTGCACTTGTAAAAGCGCAAAAGCAATGATAAGACAGCCTAAAGGTAGAAACCATAATAAGTAAATGGAAGTTGTTTTACCTTTTAGTTGCGCATTAAGAACAGTTCGTCTTTTACCATTGTAGCGCATCCAATTTTTGAATACTACAAACACTGAAATTATAACAAAGATGGTCCAAAATTTTGAAGAGGATACATTTAAAAATCTCATCTGATTGGTAAACGCTACAAAAAAAGCTGCCAAGGCTAATAGGATGGAGAGCTCTAGCAGATTGATATAAAACATAGCAATCCTAAGACTTTGCTTACCCAACTTCTTTTTGTAATGATTAAAAACAGAAATATAATAACGGTCTAACATTAGCCAAAAATAAAAAAGCCGCTGCATTTAAGTGCAGCGGCTTCAATTTTTTAATTTATGTTAGCCAAATTTAGTTACCTGTAACAATAACATTATCCACATGATATCTTGTCGTAATTCCTGGGTCTGAACCGGTGTATCTAAATCCTAATCGTATAGTACCGGATAAACAATCTAGATTTACAGGGCCAGCTGCTGTGAAGCTACCAAACCCACTTGAAGGGCCACTAGGTATAGTTACATCTTCGAATAGCGACCAGTTAGAATCGGTATTGATATCAACAAAATCTGTGGATACGTATACAGACATAACCTCACCACCATCGAAGTTGGTTTGAATATCAAAATTCAAGACATTATCCGAAGTATTATCCAAGTTAATTTCTGGTGAAATTAACCATGTATCAATGTTTGCTTCATCGGCATTAAAGGCATTACCTATGGCATAGGTATTACCACTAAAGTCATCAATTCCCCAAGTATAACTTCCGCCACTAATGTTAACTAAAGTCCATCCCGCATTAATTAAGTCTCCTTGATTACCGTAAGACTCAAAATCATCTGAGAAGACAGTAGTATTGCCAGTAGGGAATGTGTCATCACAGTCCACACCATCACTACTAATTATAAATTCTGCAGGGTCACAACGCTCAACATCGTCAAAGTTTATACCTTCAGGGGTATTAATAACAATATTAAATTCATTACCAAAAAAGTTCTTACTTAAAATAGCATTAATATTACCTCGACCAGTTGGCAAATTTAAACCACTAAAGTCAGCAAATGTACTTGTGCTAAAAACTTGGCTTGTAGAAGAACTACAACTTTCTAGAGTACGCTCACCATCAAATTCGTCAAAAGTTTCGGAGGAAAAGCTTAATTCTTGTTCTACAGCTTCTACTCTGTTAAATTGTACATCAGGAATATTTATAAATAAATTGGTTTTAGAATTATCAAAACTTTCAAGGGGTAATGGTAATGGTACTAAATCAGCTTTTTCTGCAGAACGTCTAATAATTTCTAGTTCTAAAGGGCCAGGGATTTGACTAATAAAATCACCATCTTTAAAGCCAATGGCCAAAACACCATTAGAAATACCAACATAAAGACCAGTCACTCGTACATATATTTTACGACCAATTTCATATCTGGTAAAAAGCGGGTTGACTTCTATTGGAACTTTAATTCCAACAGTTGGGTTTTCAGGTCTGTCTTGTAAAATTAATTCTTCAAAAAAATTGCCAGCTTCATCTGAAGATATCAGGTAGCCTTCCATATACTGTATAACATCATCAGGATATTGATAAGTTATGCTATTGACATTATAATTTAAGTTGCCATTATCATCTAGACCCTCATCGATTTGTTCTTGAACGAGTCTACCTAAAACAGAATTGATTGTTATTATTTCGCCGTCTAAAACAGGTTCTTCAATGTTGGTATTAGGTATGTCAAAGTCGTCGTCTTCAACACAGCTGTTAAATACTACCAAACCAATGAGTAATAGTATTAATTTATTAATTTTTAAAGTTTTCATGAGTGTAATTTTATTTTTTAAATCGGATACATGGATTATATTCGATTTCATTTTTTGTATTTTATATTGTTTTAACATAGCTTTTATTAAAATCTTAGATACACATTAAGGTAGTATGTCGTACCGTTACCAAAGAAATAGCGATTGCCAAATCTTGGGCCACCTGTATTGTTTTGTTCTTCTAGTTGATTACGGTAGTCTATTATTCTGGCTTGTTCAAAACCACCTGTCCTATAATCTTGGTTAAACACGTTGTTAATTGTAGCAAAGAAACCAACAAAGTAATCATTGATTTTCCAAGACTTTCCACCGGTTAAATTAACCAGCATATAATCATCGAAGCGTTCTTGTCTTAAAAGGTCACGTGCAATGTCTTCGTCGTAGTCAGCAAATCCAAAACCACTGATATTTACAACACCATCATTATTTTGGGCTAGAATTTGATCTAAGTCATAAGCGTCTGGATCTTGCACAAACACTCCTGAGCGTTTTAATGCGCTAGGATCTACATAAGCATGAGAGAAAAAGTTGGTGGTAACTCCAAAGTTCCAAAAGTCAGGATCTCTATATTCAAAACCAATCTGAAATACACGTTCTGGCCCACTAGACACTCTTAAATCTTCTAACTGTGTTGTACCATCTTCAAAAGAAAGATCCACATATCTATCAGAGGAGTAGTAAACGTCAGGATTATTAGTAAAAGTAAACTGACCCATGGCGGCAGCACCTTTTAATTTTATGGTTGGTGTTACTTGGGCCTCAATACCAAGTTCACCACCAAAGTTACGTCTACCGATATTTTGGATAATCTCCTGGGCTAGGTTACCAACAGACTCTGAGAAGAAAAAGTTAACTTCCGTACCATCTTCAAAGGTGGTGTAATATCCCGTGAGTCTTGCTTTAATAATAGGTGATCTAAAAATATAACTCGCATCCACAGAGTTTATGGTTTCGCTCTCCAAATCGGTAATAATTAGATTATTTTGTCTTGCATTACCAAAAGATTGCCTTATGCCAGGTGCTTTTGTGAAATGACTTGCATTAACATCTATTAAGTGCTTACCTGTAATCTTATAGGTAAGACCTCCTTTTACACCATAATTGGTAAAGTCCACTTTTTCACTTTCACCAAAAGAGTTAACTCTTGTTTGATTAATAGTAAAATCATTTTGAAAAAAACCATTTTCATAAAATCCTTCACGCTGATAACTTGTATTAGAAACACTACCACCTACATAGAAATCAACCTTGTTGTATTTAAATTGTGCTTGCACAAAAGAAGATAGCACATTGGCATTTATATCGTAATGATAACTGTATTTATCGCTTTCGCCTACGATTCTATTGGGTGTTCTTACATTACTTTGAGAAAAAGTCTCTACTGGTAATCCAAAGCCTTCTCCATCATTAAAAGGAATATTAACATCTAAATAGCCTGGCCCTCCTAAAAGGTCTTCAATACGTGCAAAATTCTCGCTATTTAAATATCTGTAGTTAACGTTTCCATTAATTCTTATGTTGTCCGACACTTCAGCATCTATGATAGAATTAAATGTCCATTGCTGATCTCTATTGACATTAGCCTGTAAAGCAAAAATATTATAACCGTTAAGGATGTTGGCTTCATAAAACTGGTTCCAATCTAATTGCCCATCATTAACAAATTCTTCTCGTGCAAAAAAGGCTGCTTGATAATCTCCTTGCGAAGGGTTTGATCCGCGAAGGAAATTACTAGGTAAAAATCGCCAATGTTCTGGTGTAGGATTTCGGGCACCTCCATAAAGCTGTCCATTTTCCTCATCAAAACGCGCTCCAAAGAAGTCAAGACGCGTATCGGCAAATTCACCAAACTGGTAAGAGACATTGGTGTTTAATTTTACTTTAGAGGTCACATCCCAATAATGGTTTAACATTAAAATAGGCTCTTCAATTTCTCTAATTGAAGCGTTGCGTTGCTCACCGTCTTGGATACCCCAACGTGGATTGTAGCGTCTTCCTTTCAATTCAAAAATCTCCTGGGTTAATGGTGTAGAACGTCCACGTCTATTTTGTGCATAAATACCAGTAAAATTAAGACTATGCTTTTCTCCAAGTTGCTTTTCAACAGCAACAAAAAACGAATTGGCATCATATAATGTGCCGTCTATATAGCCTTCTTCTCCAAATCGTCTAGATCCTAAAAACGAATACGACCAGCCACCTTCTAACAAACCAGAGCTATAACTTGCCATTATTCTACCTTGGTAGCTCCTATTGGCCGAAGCGTACGATACGCGTCCGCCACGTCTGTATTTTGAGGCACGCATCATAATATTGTTAGTACCAGCCAAATCACCAAAGTTGTAATCGTTTGCAGCCGTCCCCATTGTAAATTCTTGGTTACGCTGCACATCGTTAAGACCACCCCAATTTCCCCATTGCGGTCTTCCGTTAAGCTGTTTGTTCATCTCAACACCATTGATAAGTACTTTACCATTGGCGTTGTCTAAACCTCTTGGTCTAAAAAAAGCTGCACTAAAATCGAAAGCCGCAGCACTAAGGAAAACATCTCTAGAAGCTTGTAATAGCCCAGAAACGTTATCAGTTAAACCATCGTCTTCACCATTTAAATTATCATCAGAAATCGAGATGATAAATAAATCTTTTTTGTCACTAGAATCAAAATCTAGTGTCATACCGCTAATATCTACGGTCTGGCCCTCGTTAACTATGATTGGGTAACGCTTTGTAACATAGCCTACCTTTTCAATTTTTAGAACTTGCTCGCCTAAAGGTACATTCTGAGTAAAGCTAAATTCGCCTCTTGCGTCAGTTTTGAGGGTTTGTCCGGTTTCTTCGATAGTAACCGTTACATCAGGAATTGGTTCTCCTGTGGTTCCGTCCAAAACACTTCCCTTAACAACAGTTTGTTGTGCGAAACTCGTTAAAGAAAAGGCAATTCCGAACAGAAAGAGTAAAAAACTTTTTTTCATGCCTAATTATTGGTTGTTACAGTAGATTAAATAATAGTTATTTAAGGCGTGCAAATGTACATCATTTATAATAATTACCTACTTTTGGCAAGCAATTTGTAAAGGATATAACAATTAGATAATATATCAATCATGAAACACCTCAAAAGAAACAGCATTTTTTTAGTTAATTCTAACAAGGGTGTTCCGTCTGACTTAATTAAAAAATAAATATTATCCAGATGAAATTACAAAAATCTCTCCTTATTTTGTTCTCAATAGTTTGTATTTCAAATGCTTGGGCACAAAAAGAAAAGCGCTTTAAAATTCATACGGTAGCATTTTACAATTTAGAAAACCTGTTTGATACTATCAACGATCCGCTAAAATTTGATGAAGCAAGTCCAATGATGGAGATGAAAGCCAATCGTTCTGAAGTATATAAGAAGAAGATTAAGAATATGGCAAGGGTTATTGCCAATATAGGTGCCGACAAGGCTAATAATTCTCCTGCAGTCATAGGTGTTTGTGAAATTGAAAATAGAGACGTTCTTGAAGATTTGGTGAATGACCCTCTATTATTAGGTAAGGATTATGGCATTATTCATTATGATGGCCCAGATAAACGAAGCATTGACGTTGCTTTGTTATACCAGAAGGCTTTGTTTAAACCCATAGATTCAAGTTCTCATGAACTATTGATTTACGATGATGTAACAAGGAAGCGTGTGTATACAAGAGACCAATTGTTGGTGAGTGGAAAATTAGATGGAGATTTAATTCATATTTTGGTAAACCACTGGCCCTCTCGTAGTGGTGGCGAAGCTAGAAGTCGTTCTAAAAGAGTAGGAGCCGCTAGATTGAACAAACGCCTTATCGATTCTTTACAATCTATAGACCCTTATGCTAAGATTTTTACAATGGGCGACTTAAATGACGATCCTACAAATGAGAGTGTAAAAAAAGTCCTTAAGGCGGAAAAGGATAGAAATAGAGTACCCTTTAAGGGGCTTTATAATCCATACGAAAAAATGTTTACCGATAAGGGATGGGGAACTACGGCATATAGAGATGCGTTGAGTTTATTTGATCAAATCATCATGACCAAACCTTTATTGGATGATGATTATTCATCATTTAGATTCTGGAAAGCAGGGATTTATAATCCATCATTTATGTTCAATAAACGAGGAAGATGGAAAGGCTATCCTTTTAGAAGTTTTGCCGATGGAGGTTTTACGGGTGGATTTAGTGATCACTTTCCAGTATACGTTTATTTGATAAAAGAAGTTAATGAAAGATGAAGGGACTAAAGGTTAAAAAATCATTGAAAAGAGATGCATGAAAAGGCGCAGTTTCTAAAACTGCGCCTTTTTTATATCTCGTCATGACAATAAAATAATCTATATGTATCTTTGTGAAAAATAAAATCATCATGAAAGCACATACTGCCAGCCTAATTAATGCCATCCTATTAATCGCTCTATCGGCTTGGGGCTATTTTTCATCAGAAACCCCTTCAATTACGGCGTTAATACCAACATTTGTTGGTGTAGTATTACTGATACTTAACCCTGGAATTAAAAAAGAAAATAAAGTAGTTGCCCATATCGCAGTACTTTTAACACTGATTATTTTATTTGGATTGGTTAAACCTCTAACAGGTGCTTTAGAACGAGAGGATAATCTCGCTGTTGTTAGAGTTGTGATTATGATACTTTCTACACTATTAGCTATTGTTTACTTTGTAAAGAGCTTCATTGATGCTCGAAAGGCTAGAGAAAAATCTTAACTAGCTTAAGGATATCTTTCGAGTGGGTTTTATATCCAAAGATTCCATGGGATTTTTGCCAAAACCAAAATTAAGGCTAAGGAGTAAAAAATAGCCAACACTTTAAATTTTGGTTTTGATACTAATTTCTTCTTATGTTTTGAGTAACCAATGGTTACCAAGGTTACAGCTGCTATCATTGCTATTGGATGCTCAATGATTAGATTTCTTAAACCCGAATTCTTCATTACTTGCCCTATCCCAACTTGCCCTATAATTACAAAATAGTCTTTCATAAAATATAATAAAATACCAATGAGCAATTGGGTATGCATCAATATGAGCGTAAGTAGTGAAATGCTGAAATCCTTAGCCGCAAAATATTTATTGCTGAAGTATTTATAGTTGGCATTTACAGTTGCCAATACTAAAGTTAACAGGGCTAAGTAAGCCCAATATGAGTGAATCATTTGAAGAATCTGCATAGAAACTATAGTTAGAATACAAAAGTAAAGCTTTTAAAGATTTCTTTAACAACTAATATGACATATAGGTTGTAAATTTATTATTATGAATTACAGGACATTTACCAATTACTTATTTCTGCTATCAACTCTGTTTTTATTAGGGCAAGATGGTACAAGTTTACTTTTACAAGAGAACCATGATTTTAGTTTACCAACAGAGGATATATATATTCAAACCGACAGGGAAATCTATGAATTTTCCGAAACGATTTGGTTTAAGGCTTACATTTTAGAGTCTAGAAGTAATATCCCATCTCAAAAAAACCAAACACTCTATGTACAGCTTAGACATAAAGAATCAAAGGAAGTTGTCTATAAAGGAAAATATAAAATAGAAAGTGGTATCTCTAATGGTAGCTTGTTTTTAGAAGAAAGCTTAAATTCTGGCAGATATACAATAGAAGCTTATACTTCATCATCAATACATCATGATTCCTTTCCTGTAACATCATTTAAAACCATTCTAATTCGATCTCAAGAAGCAAAAGTGCTTATGGATGCTGATTTTGATAAGCCAAATTATATTTCGGGTAATGATGTAAAAGTCAATTTGAATTTTTACAATAATAAGGGTTCTAATTTTGAATTTGAAAAAGTACTTATTAAACATTACAGAGGCACCAAAGTAATTGGGTCAAATGTTTTAGAGACTGATACCAATGGTGACATAAAATTGTACATCAATAAGGATTATGTTAAGCCTGAAATTAAGACAACACTATCTTTAAAATCAATAAAGGATCAGGAAATAGATTTAAATATTCCTTATAAATCTGAAAAACAAGTATATATTGACATTTTCCCTGAAGGAGGTAAACTCATCCAAGGGATTAATAATAAAGTAGCATTTAAAGCCACAGATGAAAAAGGATACCCTGTAGATATTAATGCAGAAGTGATTGAAAACGAAACATCAATTCTGTCCTTTAGTTCATATCACCATGGAATGGGATTTTTTAACATACAGCCAAAAGCGAATTATAATTATAAATTAAGAGTTACCCATCCTGTAGAGAGAACTATAGATGTTTCTAAGATTGAGCCCAAAGGAATAGGTTTGTCATTAATTGAGAATAAAGATAAATTCTTAAAAGTAAAAATTGAAAACTCTGGGTTGATATTGCCAATTAATGTCACATTAGCAATCCAATCTAAAGGCATCCCTTATTGGCAAGGAGAGGTAAATCTTAACAAAGATATAATCATAGTCAAAATTCCAAAATCCGACTTGCCAAAAAGACTTGTTGAACTTACGTTGTACAATGAAAATCAATTACCAATCGCAGAGCGTCTGATATTTTTAGGGAATGATTCAGATTTAAAAATAAAAAGACTATCTGCATTAGAAGACACTTATAAGCCAAAGGACAAGATAGAGTTAAAGTTTAAGGTCCAAAATCATTCAGGAAAATCACCAAAGGCCAATTTGAGTTTAAGAGTTTATGACAATGCTTTCTATGAACCAGATTTTTATACGGATATTGTGGTCCACCAATATTTATTTTCAAATCTGAAGGGACGAATTTACAAACCGTTTTATTATTTCGATGAGGCAAATAAACATCGTTTTAGTCATCTGGATTTGTTGCTTTTAACACATGGATGGCGTTCTTATAATTATTCTAAAGAGAGTTTATATTCCATAAAACGATTGAGTAACAATAAATTAGAGGATAGCCAAAAAGTTATGATTTACGAATATGGAGACGACAAGAAGCTAAAGAAAATTACTTCTCCGATGAGTGCCCGATTGGTATATCCATCAAAGGTTTTGGATTATCAGATTGGAATAGACGGTATAATTTATCCTCCACTTACCGAGAATGAAATGATATATATTAAAGCTATAGGAATTAAAGAGTATCGGTTTAAAGCTGTTGATGCCTTCGAGAAAATAGCTATAATCAATAAGGATAAAGAACTAAAACCAAGTATATTTTTGAACGAAAAAATAGTTAAAAGAAATAAGAATGATTTGTTAAGATATGTCAGTGAGAATAATGTCTTTTTAGACGAAGTTGAAGTCAAGGGGTCCAAAAAAAGAGCGGCTAACATAGACAAATGGAAACGTAAGCGTGTGTATCCTGGCCAGGGAGATTATGTATGTTATCAGTATAACGTTCTAAATTGTGTGAATCACACCAATGGAGGATATGAGCCAGTAGAAGGAGAAATGTATGGGCTTAATGGTGGTAGATCAATAGTTTATAGAGTATCAAAAAAAGAAGACACAAAAAAACGCATTGATAAATTTGGGTATATCGATGGGTATGAATTGAAAAAAGAGTATTATATGCCAAACTATGCAATAGAGCCAACAGACCTTCTGGATTTGAGAACTACTCTAGTTTGGGAACCTAATTTAGTTCCTGATGAAAACGGATATATTAATTACACCTTTTATACATCCGATATCAGGTCTTCGTTCTCTGTACACCTTGAGGGAGTAGATCGTCAAGGTAATTTGGGGTCGGTTAACTATAAGTTCAGAGTAAAGTAAATTAACCTTTGATAATTATACGATGCTTAAGCTCGTTGCCAAGTTCATCAACAACAGTAATAATGTGCTCGCCTTCTTCCGGTAAAACAGCCATATCATGAATATCTTTTGTGCTGCCAACAAACAGGTTGTCAATATACCAATAGAGTTTGAGTTCTGGTTTTGAGTGTGCAACTTTAAGTACTAAATCGTTGGTATTACCATCAAAATCCTTGGGTAAAAAAATGGTGTTTTGTTGATTGGGATAAATAAACTCCATACTAATAGCAATGGATTCTGAACAATCTCCTCGGTAAGGAGGAAGCTCTTTGTAGAATGGGTTTTTGGTTTTGAAGTAATAGGCTTGTAAGGGAGGCAATACAAACCAAGGTCGATTGTTTATGCTCGAAACATTTTCACAAGATGAATTCACTTGAAATTGCTCGGAAGCATCTAAATGCAACAATTGATGAAAAGGGCATGGTTCTGTTTTTTGCCCACTAATTTGGATATATCTCATTTCCGTTTCGTCACAGATTGATGATGCTCTAAACCCACTTTTTTTACAAATACTTGCCTCTAACATTTCGTCATAAGGTTTCGCAAACCAATTGCTTTTAGGTAAGAGTTCAAACACATCAAATAGGATTGGCGCAGCAGTTTGTACACCAACGAGTCCTGGTCGTCCTTCCCCATCAGCATTACCAACCCAAACACCAACCACAAAGTCTTTGGTAGTACCGATAGCCCAAGCATCTCTAAACCCAAAACTTGTTCCTGTTTTCCAAGCAATATCCTGAGAAGAATTATAAAACTCCCAGCTTTCATCACTTTCAGGTCTATTAACTTGTTTCATGCTTTCAAATGTGAGATATATAGAAGCCGCATCAAACACATTCTTTTCTTGAGTTAGTTTACCGAAGTCAACGGTTCTTTTCAAATCATAGATGGGTTGTATAAACTCTTGGGTATAATACTGACTTGAATTTTCGTTAAAGTGATTCAATATCGACGCCATTGCTGCATAACTTTTACACAAATCCCAGAGGTTACTTTCAGCACCTCCGAGCACTAAGGACAAGCCATAGTGATTGGCATTGTATTTTAAATCTTTTAACTTCAATTGTTGTAGATAATGATAGAAGCGGTCCAATCCAAAATCTTGAAGCATACGCACAGCAGGAATATTTAAAGAACGTGATAAGGCTTGATTGGCATGTACTGCACCATCATAGGATTTATCAAAATTTTCTGGCTGATAACTACCAAATTGTGTCGGGATATCTTCAACTAAGGTGTTTGGTAATAAATCACCTGCATCAAGCATTGATGCATAAAGAAAAGGTTTTAATATACTGCCTGTGCTTCTTGGTTTGTCCATTATATCTACACTTTTTTGATGTGCATTATCAGTAGGAGAGTTACCAATATAGGTCAAAACTTTTCGTTTATGTACGTCTAATACCAATACAGAGATGTTATAAATCTCATTTTGCTTTAACAAATTATAATGCTGTTTAACAATAGTATTGGCTTGTTCCTGTAGATTTACATCCAAAGTAGTTTTGAGATACTCACCCTTATGTTTTTTGGATATTTTTTGTAATAGGTGTGGCGCAATTTGGGGTAGTGGATATGGTTTTTTTGGCAAGTCTTCGGCAATAGAAAGCTCATAAGTTAATTTGTCAATAGTTTCGTTTTCAAATAACTTTTTGAGCAGACGATTTCGTTTATTCAATAAGCGTTTTTGATTTTTCCCGGGATAAATTAAACTAGGAGCATTTGGTAAAACAGCAAGAGTAGCACTTTCTGCCCAAGACAGATTAGAGGCACTCCTGTTAAAATAACGCCAAGCAGCAGCATCAATACCAACCACATTTCCTCCAAATGGAGCATGACTTGCATAAAGATTTAAAATATCATCTTTAGACAACCGCACCTCTAAGCGTGTTGCCAAAATAATTTCCTTAATTTTTTCTAGATAAGTTCTCGATTGTCCTTTGCGAGATAAGCGTATGACCTGTTGAGTAATAGTGCTTCCTCCCCGTTTTATTGAACCAGAGCTTAAGTTTTCTTTAAAGGCTTTAAAGATAGAAACAGGATTGAATCCAGGGTGCTTATAAAAATAGTCATCTTCAAATAGAAGTATACACGTTTTAAATTTTTTCGGAACATTTTTGGTTTCAGGGAACCTCCATTGGCCATCGTCAGCAATTAAGGCTCCCAATAATTCATCAGAATTGCTAGTTATAACTGTAGCTGTTGGATCTTTAAATAGTTGCTTTGGTAAACAGAAATAATAAGCAACAAGTAGTAAGAAAGCTATAATTGACTTTGCCCTGTGTTGTTTAATAAGCCTTATTAATCTATACATTTACTATACAAATGCTATACAATAGCTGATTTAAAGACCTTCTCATAGAAAAGGAAACTATATTGCACAAATTTATCTTTATATTTAAACGTGCAAAACTCTCGATTAGATCTTAAACTCCTTATATTTTTATGTATTTCTTTCCTTTCGGGAGAACTATACGCACAACTTAATGCGACAACAATAGGTGATGCTGTTGATTTAGGTGGTAATTGTTATAGAATTACTCCAGATTTACTCAATCAATCAGGAGGTGTTTGGTATGATAATCCGATTGATTTTGATGAAGATTTTACCATTTATTATCAGAATAATTTTGGAAGCAAAGATGTAAATGGAGCTGACGGTATGGCTTTGGTTTTTAAAAGGGATGTTACACCGTTAATTGGTGGTCTTGGAGGAGGTCTAGGTTATCAAGGTATTGCGGAGTCTCTTATTGTTGAATTTGATACATTTCAAAACAATAGTCCCGATATTGGGGTACTTGCTGATCCGACATTTGATCATATAGCTATACAAAGAGATGGAAATCCATTTCACAACAATACCGCAGCTAATTTAGCTGGACCTATTCAGGCTAGTGCTATGAACCCAAATATTGAAGACGGAGTAGATCATGAAATAAAAATACAATGGAATGCAACAACACAAATATTTAATGTCTATTTTGATTGTGCATTACGATTAAGCTTAAATCTTGATATTAAGACTTGGATTTTTAGTGGTGATGATAGTGTGTTTTTTGGTTTTGTAGGATCAACAGGTGGTTTGTCAAATTTACATCAAGTCTGTTTTAACAATATCACTTTTGTAGATAATCTTTTGTTCGAAGACCAAGATATATGTCTTGGGGATAGTTATAATGTCGATGCTACCGTACCTAGTGGAGACACCTATTCTTGGACCCCTACAACCGGTGTGAGCGACCCTAATATTGCTAATCCAGTATTGTCACCAACGGTAACAACAACGTATACAGTGACCATAAGCGATAATTGTGGTGAAACTACAACCGAAGATATTACCATTAATGTTTTACCTACAGAAACACCAATTTTTGATTCAATTAATCCAATTTGTGAAGGTGAGAATTTAGCGCCACTGCCTACTACGTCAAATAATGGTATTTCAGGAACTTGGAGTCCAGCATTAGACAATACAACGACAACAATATATACATTCACACCAGATAATAATTCATGTGCATCAGAAACAACACTAGAAATTATCGTAAATTCTAATATATTTCCAACATTTGATGCAATCGGACCAATTTGCGAAGGTGAGAATTTAGCGCCACTGCCTACTACGTCAAATAATGGTATTACAGGAACTTGGAGTCCAGCATTAGACAATACAACGACAACTACATACACCTTTATACCTAACGCTGCACAAGGTTGTGTTTTAGTTACAACTCTAGAAATAGTCGTTAACCCATATATAACAGCAACATTTGATGTAATCGGACCAATTTGCGAAGGTGAAACCTTAGCGCCATTACCTACTACTTCAAATAATGGAATTATAGGCAGTTGGAGTCCAATGCTAGACAATACAATTACAACAACATATACATTTACACCAGATGCTGGACAAGGCTGTGTTTTAGTTACAACTTTAGAAATTATTGTTAATCCAAATACGACACCATTATTTGATGCTGTAAATCCAATTTGTGAAGGTCAGAATTTAGCGCCACTACCTACTACATCAAATAATGGAATTACAGGCAGTTGGAGTCCAGTGCTAGATAATACAATTACAACAACATATACATTTACACCAGATACTGGACAAGGCTGTGTTTCAGATGCAACTTTGGAAATTATTGTTAATCCAAACGCAATACCATTATTTGATGTTGTAAATCCAATTTGTGAAGGTGGGGCCTTGGCACCGTTGCCAACAATTTCTAACAATGGAATTACAGGTAGTTGGATTCCAGCGCTAGATAATACAATTACAACTGTCTATACGTTCACACCAGATGCTGGACAAGGTTGCGTGTTAGAAACATCCTTGGAAATAATTGTTCACCCCCTACCTACAGTAGTAGTTCCCACGGTTTTGGAGGTCTGCGACGATGGCGTTCCGGACGGCTTTACGGAGATAGATCTAAGCATAAAGAACACAGAGATTACGGGCAACAACCCCAATTACATGGTGAGCTATTACCTTACGCCGGCGGATGCTGAGGCTGGGCTGGCCCCGTTGCCGATTCCCTATACGAACACCAGCAACTGCCAGACGGTATTCGTAAGGGTTGAGGATATCGTTACGGGCTGTTACGATACCACGGCGCTCGAGCTGTGCGTCGAGCAGGCCCCTGTGGCCAACGTTCCGGAACCTTTGCGCTACTGCGACCCGGACAACGACGGTTTCGGGATGTTTCCGTTGGACGATGCAGATAATGAGATTACGGGCGGTGCCCCTGGGCTGACGGTGACCTACCACGAGACATTTGCAAATGCCGATAATAATGTCGATGCGATAGATACGAGCGTGGACTACAACAACATCGTCGTGGACGCGCAGACCCTGTATGCAAGGGTGGAGAGCGCGACCATAGCCACGGACTGTGCGACGATAGTGGAG
>NZ_JANQOM010000065.1 GCF_028289625.1 Winogradskyella sp.
CGTGCCTACCCAGCCGGACCTATTATCGATTTTTATGCCCTGGGTATTGTACTGAAGCCCGATGCCCATCGACAGGTCGCTGCCCAACTGCTTGTTGTACAACGGTACAGAAATATTGGGCTGCCCTGTGTAATAGCTAACGGGCACTTCCTCGAACTGCATCAAGTTCGCCACCGTTGGTGACGGCGGAACGATCTCCGGCAACTCCTGCGCCAAGACCGAAACTGTAGATAAGAATGTCAAAAGGCCTAGCGTTTTAGTGATGTGTGTTTTCATAAATAATGGTATTTGTGATTTTTATAATTCTCATAAGCAAATACAATACATCATTAACATTTAGTTAACAATTGTAAATGAAATGGTATGTAAATTTATTACTCCCCTTTAGGAAAAAACTGTGGTTTTTGCACAGAAAAACTAAGCAAAAACCACAATGTTAATTCTTGCTGACCTTGTAGATTAGCGTTGAACTTTATTGAGCTCTTCCCTTAGGAGTTCGACCCTATTTCTTATGGATAGATTTTTGAATACACTTATCATTGAAGACGAGCCATTAATGGTGGATCCGATAAAAGCTGCTTTAAAGCAGATAGGGGAAAACAACGGTTTATTGGATTTTAAGATAAAGGTTGTTGCAAATTGTGATGCGGCTGCTAATGAAATAAATCGGGCAATTCATTCGGAACCTCTAGACTTAGTTCTTTTGGATATTAATTTATTACCATCATCCGATGGCAAGTATATATCTGGTGAGGATTTGGGGGTTGAAATTCGTAAGTTTTTCCCCAATACAAAAATCATTGCCCTGACTTCTCACAATAATAATTACAGACTTAATAATATTCTTAGAAACCTCAATCCTGAAGGTTTCCTCATTAAAAGTGATGTGGATTTTGAAAAATTGATAAATGCCCTAAAATCGGTTATTGATGATTGTCCCTATTACAGTAAGTTGATTTTACAATTGATGCGCCGTCATATTACTAATGACTTTACGTTAGATCGAATTGACAGGCAATTGCTATACCAGCTTTCTAAAGGTGCAAAAATGAGGCATCTCTCCGACGTTCTTCCACTTTCCAAAAGTGCCATAGAAATAAGGAAACGAAACTTAAAGGAGGTTTTTGGAGTTGGGGAAGGTGATGACAGAAGTCTGATTTTAAAAGCGGAGGAATGTGGATTTATTTAAAAAAAGAAGAAGATGTTATATAAATTAAATAGAAAAACAAAGGGTTTTAGTTTACAGGAAGTATTAATAGTATTGCTAATCATAGGTGTGTTTATGCTGATTGCATTACCCAATCTTATGCCGCTTGTTGTAAAGGCTAAAAGTATTGAGGCACAAATGCAGTTAAAATATATCTACAATAACCAAACTTCTCATCGTTACCTCTATTCCAAATACAGTATGGATTTGTATGAGCTCGATTTTGAAGCACCCAAAACCGTGAAGGAAAATGGTACAAGCAATTATATCTATGAGATTTTGAGTGCCGGTAATACCACCTTTGTAGCTAGAGCTACAGCAATTACGGATTTTGATGGAGACGGTATATTTAACGTTTGGGAAATCAATGAAGATGGGATACCAAAACAAATTATTAAGGATTAATGTTTATTCTAAAAATCATATTGTTAGCCTCTATAGGTATTATTTTTTATCAAGACCTTAAGGAACGCCAGGTCTATTGGTTTTTGTTTCCCGTATTGGGTCTATGCAGTGCCTTATTATTTTATAATAGCACATTGCCCGAACTGTTTTATGTTTCCGTAAGTATGAATTTTATTTTCATAGCAATACTACTGTTAATCATCTTTGTTTATACAAAAGTGAAGCTCAAAACACGTTTTAATGAGGCCTTGGGATTAGGCGATGTACTTCTGTTTTTTGGACTTGTCTTTTCGTTTTCCACTGTTTCGTTTATAGTGCTTTTTGTGTTTTCGTTAGTATTTGCATTAGTGCTTCATCTTGTTGTAAAGCAGTATTCCAAATTACAATCAGTCCCTTTAGCAGGTTACATCAGTTTATTTTTCGGTGTCACTTACATTTTGTATTGGTCTGGCATCACCAATTCTTTATATGTGCTTTGAATTATGACAAAGGATGATTTTAAAATACCAGTACATTTAACCCAACTCATTAGTAGTGAGCAGGCTTATCAATATGGTATTATTCCTATTGAAGGCAATGCAGAGGGTTATACTTTTAAGTCTAATGATACTTCAGAAAAACTCAGGCAAGAGTTAGAAATTATTCTAGGGAAGTCAATTGTCCTGCAAAGGGAATCTGAAGATAATATTAAACAATACCTTGCCTCTAATTTTAGAAAACGAGAGCAGTCTCATTCTGAGGCATTTCAGTATTCATCTGATTTTTTAGAAAAGCTTCTAGCTACGGCCAAGCACATTGGCAGTAGTGATATTCATTTTGAAATTTATGAGGAACGTTGTCGCGTGAGACTACGTCTCGATGGTAAACTCAAAGAGTACTTTATTATTGAACAGGATCAATATCCAGTAATTATAAATAAGCTAAAAATAAAAGCTGGATTGGATATCTCTGAAAAACGCCTACCACAGGATGGACGAATTTCGATTAAAACGGAACTCGAGGAATTTGATATTAGAGTATCATCACTACCCACATTACACGGTGAAAAAATGGTCCTCAGAATCTTAAGCAAAGATGCCGACCATATTGAATTAAGTGATTTGGGATTTACGAATGAGGAGTTGAAATCCTATTTAGAAACCATTAAAAAGCCCAATGGTATTGTACTTATTTCTGGACCAACAGGCTCGGGAAAAACGACAACTTTATATGCTACCCTAAAACTGTTGAATGACGAAAAAACCAATATTCTTACTATAGAAGATCCGATTGAGTACACCTTAGAGGGCATCAATCAAGTACAACTCAAAGAGAATATCGGTTTGAACTTTTCTAGTACATTACGGACTTTCTTAAGGCAAGATCCAGACGTGATTATGGTTGGCGAGATTAGAGATGCCAAAACTGCAAATATGGCTATTAGGGCAGCACTCACAGGTCATTTGGTTTTATCTACTATTCATACGAATTCAGCTTGGGCAACGGTTTCCCGTTTGATCGATATGGACATTCCCGCATTTTTAATTGCCAGTACCTTGAACGTTAGCGTGGCCCAACGATTGGTGAGAAAATTATGTTCTGATTGTAAAAAAGAAAAGCCTAATATAAAATCAGATTTTCCTGAACAGTTTGAAATTCCGAATACATTGAAAACCCAATTTATACCTGTTGGTTGCCCTACCTGTTATTTTACAGGTTATCAAGGACGAAAGGCAATATACGAGATTATACCTATAACCAAAGCATTGGTAGAATGCATTAAGAATAACCATTTGGAAATTGATGATTATTTGAGAGTGGAAGGCATTGCTACACTTAAAACAAATGCCATAGAACTTATTCGTAACGGAGTTACTTCGGTTGATGAGGTGTATTCGCTATTGATAGAATAACAGTATTGGACTGATTATTTAATTACAAGATCGAACTGAATGAAATTATTTATAAGAATAGTATTTGGATTACTTGTTGTGGGAATTGGCTATTCACAAAATGACCAAAGGTTAGAACGTATTGATGAACAGTTACAACGGCTTTCATCTGATAATATAGGCTTAACAGAGCAACTGGATGCCAATATTTCGCTGAACGATGTATCCTTACCCAATTTTCTTTTGGCAGTTTCAAACATACACAAGGTTAATATTAATGTGTCGCCTGAGTTGAGTACAATTAATATAAAGAATAATTTTTCTAATGTCACCGTTTCCGACATGCTACTTTTTCTATGTAAAGAGTATAGCTTAACCATTGAATTTACGAAGAATATTCTCTCAATAAAGCCTTATGTCGAAGTGCCTGTAGAAGAGGTTTATCCGTTTAAAATAAATTATGAGCCTACCGATAATGCTATAGCTATTGATGTTAAGAACAACCAACTCTATAAAGTCTTTAAAGAAATTATGGACAAAAGCGCCAAGAACCTGCTTTATGCTCCTGGTATGGAAGACTTACAACTAACAGCTTATATTCAACCTTCGGATTTTGATACCGCTATGGATAAAATGGCCTTGACGAATAATATTAGCCTTACAAAAACAAAAGATAATTTTTATGTATTTGATAAAGTCTTTACTGCTAATGAGAACGACAAAACTAATAGGCTAAGTGATCGGATAAGTCCAAACTTAAATTTTAAAATTATAGATTCTACATTACAGTTATTAGAAATGGACTTTAAAAATGCCCCTGTTCGACATATAATAGAGTCTATTGGTGAAGCTTTGGATGTGAATATGTTTATGGCTTCTCCTTTGGATGGTGCTGGTAATACCACTTTAAAAGCTAAGTCAATTAGTTTCGATAATTTACTCATCAAACTTTTTGAACCTCAGACCATAAGTTTGGTAAATAATACAACTACAAATTCACCCAATCGTAATAACTTATCTTCAGCACCTACAGACCGTTATACATTTAAAAAAGAAGACGGGATTTATTTTTTTGGTACAGAAAAACAATTAAGCGTTAGAAAGGTCGAAATTATTAAGTTAAAACATCGTTCGGTTAACATCATGTCCGATCCACAAATGATGATGAGCGGTAATACTATAGTAGATAACTATCAAGTTGCTGAGCAGGGATTTAGAAACCAACTTAATTTTGGATTTAACAATAATAATCTCAATACTGCTATCAATAGACCTCAAAACAGGAATTTTTCAACGAATTCTAATATTTCCCCAACTGATGAAAATGCAGGTGATATTTTAGACCTCATACCAGAAGAAGTTAAAGAGGGTTTAGAATGTAAAATCGATGTAGAGCTTAACAGCATTTATGTTACTGGAACAGGTGCTAAAATTGAATTCTTCAAAAAATTTATTCAAAGTATAGACAAAGCCATTCCTGTTATTCTGATTGAGGTTATGATTGTAGAAGCTCAAGTATCGAGTACTGTAGAGGCCGGAGTGAGTTGGGGTATAGGAAATGAACCAACAACCACCCAAGGGTCATTATTTCCCACAACTGATCTTAATGTAGGCGCAGAAACCATCAATAGAATTATTGGAGGGTTTAGCAGTACGTCCGTTTTTAATTTTGGAAGAGTTGTCCCCAACTTTTTTGCTACGGTAAAGGCCATGGAGACTAACGGAGACCTAAAAATCAAATCAACACCAAAACTCGCGACATTAAATGGGCATAGAGCTTCGTTTTCTAATGGGCAAACCTCTTATTATGCAGTTGTGCAGCGAAACATCATTGGAACCGACAATCCGCAAACTTCTGAAATACGAAATTACTTTCCTATAGATGCTAAATTGGGCTTGGATATTAAACCTTATGTTACAGGCGATAAAGAGGTGCTCTTAAATATAAATGTTATACAATCGAGTTTTGGCCAACGTATTGAAGATGACGCACCACCAGATGTTAGTTCTCGTAATTTTTCCTCCGTCGTAAGAATGAAAGACCAAGATATTGCTGTACTTGGTGGATTAGAGGAGAATTTTTCTAATAATTCAGGCTCTGGTGTCCCGTTCTTAGCTAGAATACCATTGATTAAATGGCTTTTTAGCAAACGCGTTAGAGAAGGCAGAAAGTCAAAGCTTACCGTATTTATAAAACCTACAGTAATCTACTAATGAAGGATAAACTTATTTCATACTTAAAATTTGGCAATCGCTTTTGCGGTGTGGAGCACACACATACACATGGCAAAGAAATCTTTTATGGATTAGTTCTAAAAAAGAAAAATAAACAATTGGATATTGAAAAAAGTTTTGAAATACCAAGTTTTGAAGATTTAAAGACCTCTATTCCAAAAGGGAAACCTATCCACTTGGTGATTAATACCAAGGCCGTTTTAACTAAGCTTATTGAAGACAAAAGCAAGGATATGGAAAAGTTAACTTATAAAGCATTTCCGAATATTAAAATCGAGGACTTTTATTATGAAGTCATACAACAAGAGACCTATCAAGTTGTATCTATTTGCAGAAAATCCCATGTTAACGATTTATTGGAGAAATATGCATTAAATGGCATTACTATCATTGATTTCTCCCTCGGTAACATCTTGTGCTCAACAATCCTTCAATTTATTAAATTGAAAACCATAAAGTCATCCAATGCATTTATAAGCTTAGAGGAAAATAAGATCACCAATATTATAACGGATGACTTAAAAAATGGTCTAAAGTATGATATTAATGGTCTAACCATTAAAAATACTGAACTACTAAGTTTTGCAGCAGCATTGAACTTAATGATTAAAGACCAAGCTTTTCAGTCTAGTTTTTTAGATAAAAAGAATGCGTTGAATATTGAGTTTAATCAAAAACTGTTTACAAATCAATTTTTGAAGATGGGTTTGAGTGTCCTGTTTTTAGTGCTCTTAATCAACTTTTTATTCTTTAATCATTATTATAAGGAGGTAAATTCCCTAAAGGAAACTGCACAGGTTTTAGAGGCGTCAAAAGTTAAAATGATTAATCTGAATGAAAAAGTTCAGAAATCCGAAAAGATGGTGAATGATGTTTTAACAGGTAGTTCTTCTAAAAGTTCATTTTATGCCCATGTTATTATTAATCATCTACCTGAATCCATTTTATTGGAAGAATTCAATTACCAACCTTTGACTAAAAAAATAAAAGATGGCAAGTCTATTGAAAACCATAAAAATACTATTGTTATATCTGGTCATACCAAGGCACGTGTTTTATTCTCGCAATGGATATCTCAACTAGAAACCATCCCATGGATCAGTTCTGTCAATATTGTAAGTTTTGAAGATATTAATAAAGCATCTTCAAAATTCACTCTTAAACTTCAAATTAATGATGACACAAAAAACTAAAAATATTGTATTGGTAACAGGTTTCATTCTAGTTGTTATTATAGCTTACAAATATGCCATAGCAAACACATTTCAGCTAAAGCGTGAGTATAAGACTTTACAGCAAGATGCTTTGGTTTTTGATAATATGCCATTGCAATTGTCCGCACTAAAACAAAAACAGCGATATTACGACTCATTGCTAACAGCATATAGATTAGGTGAAAGTTCCATGCAAAATAGTATGCTAGGTGCCATCAATACCTTTGCTTCATCTAACCAGTTAAAAGTTGTTGATTTTGTTCAACCGCATAAAATAGAAAAAAATAACTTAACGGTAAGTACTTATCAGTTTACTTTAGAAGGTAACTATAATGCTATCATAGAACTTATTTACCGATTAGAACAACAGACTAAATTTGGGGAAATCATCAATCTAAGTTTTAAGAAACAGAAAAATTATAGAACTGGAAAGTATTATTTACAGGCCAGCGTGTTGTTAAGGAGTTTTGGGTGATTTGCATTTTTCAGCAACATCAAGATTTATAGAATCTTTATGGGGAAGCTGTACAATAGTAAAAGCATTAATGCTATCGTATTACATTTTTTTGTTTTCCATGCACTTTAAAGCAAGCTTCAGAACTGTCCACAAAAAAAGCTTGATGATGCCATCAAGCCTTTACTGCTGTAGCGAGATCGAGATTTGAACTCGAGACCTCCGGGTTATGAATCCGACGCTCTAACCAACTGAGCTACCTCGCCATTATTGCGGCTGCAAATATAAAAACAAATTCTACGACAACAAACATAACATTCTAAAAAAATAATTTCAGTCTAAAGTTTTGAATTGTATCATAATTGTATATATTGAGCAAATAATTCAATGCTTATATGGACGATAAAGAAAAATATGAAATGGAGTTTGTGATCCAAGCATCCCCTTCGCTTATTTACCAATATATATCAACACCTTCTGGCTTATCTGAGTGGTTTGCCGACAACGTTAATTCTAGAGGCGAACTATTTACTTTTATATGGGATGGCTCAGAAGAACAGGCAAAATTGTTGACCAAGAAAAGTGGAGAGCGGGTTAAATTCCGTTGGCTAAGTGATGAAGAAGATGGTGCAAGCTACTATTTTGAAATTCGAATTCAAGTTGATGAAATCACCAAAGACGTTTCCTTAATGATTACGGATTTTGCAGAAGAAGATGAAATTGAAGAAGGTAAGATGCTTTGGGATAATCAAATATCAAGTCTTAAACAAGTTTTAGGCTCCCGTTAATCTATAACTAACTCAACTATTATATCTTTGTCTCGGTTTATTTTAAAACTAAATCGAGACTTTTTTTTATGGTAAATTTTAATGGAAACCTTATAGACGAAATTAGTTCGAATATAACACCTGAAAATAGAGGTTATAAATATGGTGATGCCCTTTTTGAAACCCTTAAAGTCGTCAACGGAAAGATCTTTTTTTGGGAAGATCACTACTTCAGATTAATGGCTTCTATGCGCATAATGCGTATGGATATTCCCATGCACTTTACTATGGAGTTTCTTGAAACAGAACTACTAAAAACCGTTGAAGCTAATCATCTAATAAATGCTTCTGCGAGAGTACGATTAAATGTAGATAGAGGAGAAGGCGGTAAGTACTTACCAAATGATGATGCACAGGTAACATTTAATATTATTGCCGAAGCTCTAGAGAGCCCATTTTATAATATTGATAGAAACCGCGATTATGTTATTGACCTTTATAAAGATTTTTTTGTTTCACCAGGAATACTATCAGGCTTAAAGTCTAATAATAAAGCTATCCCAGTCCTGGGTAGTATATATGCTAAGGAAAACAATTATGACAATTGCCTAATATTAAACACCAATAAATCAGTCATTGAGGCACTCAATGGTAATTTATTTTTAGTTAAAGGGGACACGATTAAAACCCCTCCTTTAGAAGATGGTTGTCTAAGGGGAGTTATGCGAAAACAGGTTTTAAAAATTTTATCCCAGGACGTTAATCTATTCGTAGAGGAGGCATCAATAAGCCCTTTTGAGCTTCAAAAAGCAGATGAACTTTTTATTACCAATGTCATAAAAGGTATACTACCTATTACTAAATATCGCAAAAAGGAATATGGAAGGGATTTTGCTCAAAAAGTTGTGGGTCGACTCAATACACAATTGAGGCTGATGTCTTAATTGTAACTAGGATTTTCAGGTGCGTTAGACCAGATACTATACTCACCACCCAACTCTAGCATTTTTTCCCGCCAAAAGGTATTGCAAGACTTGGCTATAATACCATTGTTGTATATGTTTTCAGAAACTAGCCACGCATTAGATTCCAATTCATTGTCGAGTTGTTGCTCAGCCCAACCCGAATAGCCTAAAAAGAATCTAATATCGTCCTTGGATATTTTTTTAGTGTTTATAAGATCGAGTACTACATTAAAATCCCCGCCCCAAAAAATACCGTTGGAAATCTCTATACTATTAGGAATCAAATCTGGGGATTTGTGTATAAAGTATAGATTGTCTTGTTCAACGGGTCCTCCGTTGTATACTGTAAATTCAGACTCTGTACCCTCTATAAGGTCTTTAAGATTATAATCCAAAGGTTTATTTAGAATAAACCCAACGGAACCCAGAGCATTATGATCGGCCAAAAGAATCACTGCGCGATTAAAGGAAATATCTCCGATGATTGATGGTTCTGCAATTAGTAAATTACCTTTTTCGGGCTTAATCATACGATTACATAATTTATCGTCAACTAAATCTAGGATATTTTTGCCACTTAAACAACTTTAACTCCCTAAAAGTTAGAGCAAAAAAAGCCTGCTTAATTAGCAGGCTCTGTATTATTAAGAAAAAATGTCTTAGTTTACAGCGTTACTTAAGTCAGAACCTGCCTTAAATTTCACTACATTTTTAGCTTTAATCTTGATAGTTTTACCAGTCTGAGGGTTTCTTCCGTCTCTTGCAGCTCTTCTAGAAACTGACCAAGAACCAAAACCTACTAAAGAAACTCTATTTCCTTTTTGTAATGCTCCTTCAATGTCAATTAACATAGAATCTAGTGCTTTTTTTGCAGCTGCTTTAGTAATTCCAGCATTCTCTGCCATACCATTGATTAAATCTGTTTTGTTCATAAATGTTAAATTTAAATTGTTAAAAATTAGGTTTTTAAAAATGATTTTTAAAAATCCGTACACAAATTTATGAGGAATATCTAGCTACGCAAGTAATAGCAAGGGAAATAGGCGATTTTGTTGATAAGTAATGACATTTGTTAATAAAGGAATGCACTTTGTCGGATTTTTTACAATGTCAATGGTAATAGGGGTTTACAGAAGTTTAGCATTTTCAGAAAATTCAAATCCATTTAAAAGTGACTTTGCATCCATTTTTCGCTTCCCTGGGAGTTGGATTTCATTTATTTTTATATAACCCCCTGAACATGAAACCTGTATAGTGTTCTTGGTGGAAATAATACGTCCAGCGTCTTGGTTGTGCTTGGCAATTTGTTTTTCTGTACCATAAATTTTTACGGTAAGAAGTTCGTTTTCCCCATTATTTAGATAGCACCAAGCAGTCGGAAATGGGTTTAATCCACGTATTTTATTGTAAATGGTGTCTAATTCTTCTGTCCAATCAATTTTACAATTATCCCGATTGAGCTTGTAAGCGGTCTTTAAGTTTTCAGCCTTTGGCTGAATAGTCGTTGAAACTTCACCTATTTCAATTAATTGAACCGTTTTTATAACAAGTTTACTTCCTATATCCATTAATGTATTATGAAGCTCTCCGACAGTGGTATTGCTTCCTATACTAGTTTCTTCACTTAAAATAATAGCACCTGTGTCAATTTTCTCATCTATAAAAAACGTGGTTACTCCTGTTTTGGTTTCTCCATTTATAATAGCCCAATGGATAGGAGCAGCACCTCTGTATTGTGGCAATAAAGACGCATGAAGGTTAAAAGTGCCGTATTCTGGCATTTGCCATACAATTTTAGGCAACATTCTAAAAGCAACGATAATCTGAAGGTTAGCATTCAAAGCTTTTAACTCCTCAATGAAAGCTTCTGCCTTTAAATTTCTAGGCTGTAAAATGTTTAATTGATGTTTTAAAGCAAATTCTTTTACGGCTGAAGCTCTCAATTTTTGACCACGTCCAGCCTTACGATCTGGGGCGGTAATAACTCCAACTATATTATAATGGTGATTGATTAGTGCTTTTAAACTGGCAACTGCAAAATCTGGTGTGCCCATAAAAACTATGCGTAAATCACGTTTTTCGGTCATATAATGGTGTATGTGTTTGTGTGTGTTATTCTAATTTTATTGATTTCAATAAGCTCCGTAAGACTCCGAATTAATTGTTGTTCAGTACAATTTAGAGTTTGTAATAACTGGCGCGAAGATAAATCTTCGGTTTGTAATGCTTTAAGAATACTATCAGAAATATTTATGTTTTTATCTTTTGAGTTAGAATTTTTTGATAGGCAAACCGAACATAATCCACATGGTTTACCAGTCTTTTCACCAAAATAACGCAGTAGTTGTTGACTTTTGCAAACAGTGTCATTTTTTATATAATCCATAACTGCTTCAACTTGATGATGCTTTAATTGATGCTGTAGTTTAATGATTTTGGCAATGGGATTTATCGTTGTGTCATCTTCGCGAGGTTTTAAAAATGTAATTTCAGAATCGGTGTTGGCTATTTGTAAACTGATGATGCCGTCCTTTTCAAGTTGGTGTAGTTGCGAAATAGCCTGCTTTTCAGAAAGATCGGATTTTTGTAATATCAAGTTTAGGTTTACCTTAGTTTCATAATCAAAAATACCACCATAGGTTCTCAGTAAAACCTTTATCAAGGTGTTTAGGCCCATATGTTTTTCTAAGTATTGGAATAGCCCATCACTTGTAATTAGAAACTGAATTTTAGTTCTAAAATTAAAGTGCTGTGTTAGCGATATAACCGAATTCCGATCTAATAAAATTAAGGCGTTGTAGGTAATGTTCGGATTTAACTCATAAGTTGTGCAAAAGGACTTAAAATCGAATTGATGCGTACTGTTTTCTCCTTCTCCATAGGCAATTTGAAAATAGTTGTTGAGCTTTTTATAGACCTTCTTAATAAATTTTATTGCGGGTAATGTATTTAAAAACTGATTGCGCAAATGGTCTTCGTCGATATGTTGCTTCAAGATAATGGCATGGGCCAATTCACCATCTCTACCTGCACGGCCTGCTTCTTGATAGTAACTTTCTAGGCTTTCCGGTAAGTTGAAATGAATTACTGTTTTAACATTGGCTTTGTCAATTCCCATTCCAAAAGCTGTAGTAGCGACCATAATCTGCTTTTGATCATTGCTCCATTGTTGCAGGCGTTCTTGCTTTTCTTTGTTGGTAATACCGCCATGATAAAAGGCTGCGGAAAACCCTTTTGCTTCTAAATAGTTGTGGATTTCTTTTGTTGCTCTTCGATTCCTAACATATATAATGGAAGCTCC